>NZ_OAOF01000013.1 GCF_900205965.1 Lacrimispora amygdalina | reverse complement strand
GTATGGCGAATCACAGTGTCGCTTGAATGGTCATAGGAAAAATAGAAATCATCTGCCGACAAAGCAGGGTTAAACTTTGCTAAGTCAACTCCCATATTGTAAGAGTAGGAGTTTTCAAAAGAATTATTAGCCCCAATCTGTAGTTTACTGATTCCGGTATTGGTTCCATAACCGCTTTTGGTCTTAAAATAGTCCTTGACCATATCAATGCTTTCCTGTCCCAATTTAACAACAGACCCGTAAGAGAATTCAGCCATAGCTTTATAAGCAGTAAGGTATCTGGTATCTACTTTCACAAAGTCACCAATATCAGAAATAACGGAACCTAGATTCTTCGTGGAAACGTCAACACCAACAGCGGACATTAAGATCGTCCATACATAATCAACAGCAGTTAAAACACCGGAGCCATAGACATACCTGGCACCAAGATAATCAGTAGCAGGAGTAAAGACCAGTAGGAAAACAGCAAGGCTTAAACAGAAAAACCGTTTTATCTTACACATAAAAGCTCCTTTCTAGTATCTCAAATTTTCCCAAAAGAGAACCGGAGCTGCTGCGATCGGAAAAGGAAGTGAGATACAATAAAAATTTGTACAAAAAAGGAAGGGCAGGGCGTGCCCTTCCTGATCTGCCGTGACATTGGTCCTTATTTTGCGATCTGCCGGAAAAATTTAATTCCAAATCTGGTCGCCATTACCGCACCCACAACAGCTAAAGCAATGGGGAGTGCAACCGCAATCGTAGCTAGCATGTCATTTTTCACACCAGTAAATGCAGTTGTCATGATTCCGGTGATATCAACATCACCTTCCGCAGCATAAGCTGGAACGGCAGTAGCCATTGATACTACAACCGGGAGAGCAACAAGTCCAATCCTGCGCGCATTTTCCTGAATTTTGTTAGTCATAAAATATCCTCCTTTAAGATTTTATCATTAACCCCAGTAGGGAGCTAATTACATAGAAAATCAGTTCAACAATCAGTTTTAATATGATTCCGATACAAATACCACCGGAACATACCGCTATGTATGTTTCAATCATGCCAGGGCCTCCTGCTTATCAGACAAACACCAATCAGAACACCTAAGAACAATAGAAGAACAATTGCAAAATCATGGTCTGGGGAAACAGCGGAAACGGTTTCTTCCCCATCTTCAAGGGTGTAGGCTTCCTCGATCTCTGTATCAAAATCAGCTTCCGATGATGTAGAAAGAATCATCAGCTCACCTTCTTATCAGGCTTCTGATCAGGTTCCTGTTTTGCATTAAATTGACTGTCAGGAACCGGAGTGATCTGTACGTCGGAAATATAGTCAAGATCAATGATCTTAAGGACTGGCTTTCCATCACTACCAATTGACATGCTAAATTCTGCATCATAAAGAGCAGGAGCCCTTTTGATTTTTCCCATTACCTGAAAATCACAAGAGGATTTTGCCGGGCGAGTTCCTTTGGTGCCGTTCACATTATCCTCAGCCACCAAATCCGTATTAAAGTAATAATTAACAGAGGTACCTTGAACACGTTTTCCTGAATCATCGGTCATATCGTACTGACCAGCATAAAGTAAAATAATCTGCATTTTCATAAAAATATACCTTCCTTTCGTCTTAGACAGCCTTAAAAGGCGATCCGCAATTAATATGACATATTGATATACTGCAAAGTTTCAAATCCGGGAGAGTAACCGGGCCAAAGCCTGATAGTTAGGTATTGGCCGAGCAATTTGGGCCCCCCGGCGATGCCCCCAAATTGCCAAGCTGCCGTACCGGATACCCGATACAGAGCCAGGCGGGGCGGTAATCAAGGAAAAAAGGGGAGATTGTGTCAACCTGGTGAAAGTTGAAGTACTGGCTTGCGTAAGCTGTTGTAACTCCCAGCGCATTGGCTGCGCCTGCGCCGGGAGCCTGGCCTGGCGGCTAGGGGGAGGTGTGTCGCCTGGTCATTAGTTTGGGCCAGGTTTAAACCAAAACCCGGCCCGGGTTTCATTCTAATTCAAATTGTATTGTTTAAGACCCTTAGAATACTTTCCTTTGCCCGTATAATACCATCCGTTCCATAGAATGTATGGAAATGAATATCATCGACAATATTATCAATTACAAGGTTATGTAGAACATAGTGCTTGATAAACCCCTTTAATATCATTTCATCATTTAAATTTCCATGGGCTAAATCAAATAACCAAAGTTTCATTTCCTCCGAGTAACGTTCCATTGATAAATCCCCCCTTTCTGTGTATCTCAATTACCGCAGCTGCAGCCTGGTGAATTAAGCGGTTTTGAGATACAGATTTAAATGATATGATTACTCCGGATATACGTTATGTCAAAGGATAATGATCTTAATTCAGATGCTAATTCATCTAACCGTTTCGCGGTATCCTTAAGATACTTCTCCCGTTGGGAAATTTGCTTGTTAAGTCGATCAAGCGTTTCATTTCTTTCTGGTTCGGTATCTCTGGCATCCCGGATAATATTAACAAACTTCTGGTTGAAGCCTTCCCCGGAATAACTGTTGATGTAATCATAAATTTCTTCCGGAACTCTTACACTTTTTGGAACACTCATGCGGACACCTCCCGAAGCATTCCATGGTTCATTAAGTACTGAATGCTGAAATGTTTAATCAGGTAATCGGTGCCTTTTGATTCGTTTCGGAAACAGATGATCGTGTCACCCAAGACGAGTGTAACAGTAACATGGATATCGTCGCCAGTAACCGGATGCTGATATGACATCCAGTAGCAGGTACGATGATGACTAAAGTCACATTTGTGTAACTGCGGAAGATCGGTGTTGACTGCACTCATAAGTGCGTACATCTTTGATTTGTTTAGATTGAGCTTATAACTCATTTGACCTCCTATCCGCGGCTGGTATAAGAGCCTACCGCAAACACATCATTAATAAGTTACTATGTTTACAGGAGCGGCCAAAAATGTTAGAATAAGACTGCGACGTTTTATTTTAAATTTTTGGTGCTCCTGCATTGGAGCTCCATATTAGACATCTGTGAAGATGATAATATGGCCGTTTCAGTGAGGGGTGAAAAGGTATCACGCCTTACATTTTTTATTATAGTAGATTAAAATCTACTTGTCAATCACAAAAGTAGCATTGTGCCTAATTTTATCTGAAAGGATATACTATGGGAATAGTAGATAGAATACAAGTTAAACTTAAACAAGATGGTTCAAGCATTAAGGCTTTAGAAAGAGAATTGGGCATAGGAAATGGAACAATTAGGAGATGGGATGAAAGATCTCCCCAGTGTGATAAACTTGTAAAAGTAGCCGAATATCTACATGTATCGTTAGATTGGCTGGTTTTAGGGAAAGAAGTATCAGATGGATTCACAGTAGAAGAACATAATATAATTCAAGCATACCGTAAAGCAGATTTTATTGACCAAGAATCAATTAAACGAACATTAAAAGTGAAACAATCAGAACCATCATTAGATTTAGACAAAAGTCAGGGGAAATCATCAGAATCAAAGATTGGATAAAAAACAGATAATTTGTATCTCAACTCAATTCCTGATCGGAGCAGCTCCGGGCAACCAGGAAGGAAAAATGAGATACAGAAGAAGGGGAGCTCCTAAAAAACAGAGCCCCCCTCTCTTTTAATAAATTGTCAATGACCATAAACATCACTAGCAAATATAAAACCAGCACGAAAACCCATTTCATAGCTTAATTCTTGACTTTCTTCGCTGTTCATAATTACATTTACAAACATCTCTTCCGTTTTAATTTTACTTTCTTTTTTATCTTCTAAAACGGCTTCATTAGCATACAATATTCTTTTTCTAATAGATTCTAAACATTGATAAAGATTTTCTGTATTTTTTTTACTTCTTTCTTCTGGCGTTCCTTCTTCAAAATCTTTATTAGACATGCCATTCAAAAAAAAGCTACAAACTTGTTGAAGATTAAGTCGACTTTGATAATTTTCATCGTACATTTTTATTACCTCCTATAAATTAAAACATGTTTTTAAAATAAACTTAAATATTGGAAAAATAAACATATATATTTATATATTACACATCAAAGGAGAAAAGTCAATACATAATGTTGAAATTAATGTTTAAATTTGCAATCATTTTGTTGTATTTATAAAAATTTGTATTTATAATTGTGATGGAGGTGATAAAAATGAGAATGGCAACAAAAATAAAAATGATTCTTGCAGCAAGAGATATGACGATCGGCGATCTGGCCGAAAAATTAGAAACAACACCACAAAATATAACAGCCAAAATAAATAGAGATAATTTATCAGAAAATGACTTACATCAAATTGCAGAAGCTTGTAATGCAACTTATGAGGGATTTTTTACTTTGAATGATAGTAATAAACAGATTTGATCGTATAATAAACGGTACTATTATAGCCGAATTTTATCCATATTTCCTGTCTTTTAGAAAATTTTGTAGACGAAACACAAAAAAGGAAATATAATGAAAGAGCTGTTTTTGTACTCCAATCTGCGGCAGCAGAAAGGAGGTGTAACCTTGGAGCAGCTTCTAAATTTTTTAATTCCGATTATGGCACGAGTAGTGGGCTACTACATATGCAAATGGTTAGATCGGAAAAACAAAAACAGCTAACCTAAAAGAAACCCCGGAGATTGGCCCTCTCCGGGGTTTCGCTTTTGTGTAACCTAAACAGCTTCTAAATTTCTTTGGCTACTATTATCATATTTCATCTGAGTATAAAAGTCAAGAAAAAAATGTATCTCAAAACTTTCGCAGCTGCCAGGATCCAGGAAGAAAATTGAGATACAATAAAACAAGAAAATCCAGGGCGGAAACCCTGGACTTTCTCTGCTGTCACACCCAACCCGTACAACGGAAAGGATGTTTATATTTTATATCCTGTTGTGTCGCCTGTCAATCTTTCTTGTATCTCAAATCCCGCTCTGATCATTGGCTGCAGCTTTATAAACGAGATACATATCACCCATATTCCTCTTAATCTATTTGTCCAGGGTTCGAGTCCCTGAAGGCGCAGTAAAAAAGTACTGTTTTTGACGACAGAGAGCGTTGGGGACGGTGCTTTTCCTTTGTGTAAAAATGACAGCGGAGGATGTAGTTTTCGTAGCAAATTTCTTGTTTATATTCATATAATTAATAATCTACATGTATAAAGCAGGAATCCATGATAGTAATTCACGGATTCCTGCTCGCATTTTACAGCCAAAATAAAATAATATCTACAGCAAAAAATGCCAAAATTATTGCTATTTTCTTTGGAGTTGAATATTTGGCCTGTTCTCGAAATATATCCTGAGCTATAATAACTAATAATAAAATATTATATGCCAACATAGAAATACGTTCGCTCCAAATATACTTTAAATAAATATCTGTAGGTAAAAGAGATTTCAAATCAGCAATTGGCAGGATCTGGCAACTTAATATAATACTTATAATAATTAAAACTATAAAAATATATTTTTTAATTTTCACCTAAAGTCCCTCCTGCTTTTAATGGAAACATCAGCCACCAACCGCCTGATGCCTTTGAGTGTAAGAACTCACATAATGTCCAAAAGCATCATAGCATTTAATAGTATCGTGATAGCAATGGGTATAATATGTATTATCAGCCTTAAAGTAAACTTCGTTTACCTGTTCCGTTACTTCTTCATAGCCAATATCGCTTTTTCTTATCTTATCATAAGCTGCTTTTGCAACTTTTGCAATGATTACTGGATTTGCAGTAAATGCAGACGCAAGTATTCCTGCTATTGCAGCAGCTGATGTTGCCCCCTCTGCTCTTGTCACTGTCACAGAATTTTCGGCTATCACAGTATGGTAACAATTCGAACTATGTGCAGTATCTGCACGCATCAGCATATTTGGAGAACTCGAAGCATTCTTTTCGCTTTCAATCCTTTTTAACAATTCCTGATAATTAATAGTACCATAATTTGTATAGCTATCACTTCCCGAAGTCGTTGTAACTAAAGTTTTACCGCCGGGTTGGGTTACTCTGGTTAACTGAACTGTCTGCCCATCAATATAAATTACTGCGTTCTCTGTGACGATATTGTCATTAATAGAAATATTATATTCACCACTTGGAGCTGCAATTACGTTCATTACTGAACAGCTCAAAATCATTATTAAAGATAAAATTAGTGCGATACCTCTTTGAAATTTGTTCTTTAATTTCATATAGTAAATCCTCCTTTAACTGCTACAACGTATATTTAGTATCTAAGCGCTTGTAAGAAATTAGCTTAAATCTAATTAATCCAAGGGAATCACCTCTTTCTTTTGATTAATAGTATATGGTAAATAGAGTTCCGTATACTAACAAATTAAAAATCAACACTAACCGAGTTGCCATCAGATAACCAGCTTGGTACATATTAGCTAAACTAGTCCCCCTCTCCTATCAATAACCTAAGACTAATGAAGCATAACAATAAAGTTCCCTATTTCTTTTTTCATTTTATTTTGAGGTTATTTATTGCCCTCTATTATATAAACGTTTAGACTTATAATTGGTAACACTATTTTTGATATTTTAAACATTAGTTCCCTCCTAATTTGTATCTCAACCAAGTTCCCGGACAGAGAAGCTCCGGCTGATCGGGAAGGTTGATTGAGATACTTTTATTTTATCTGTCGGAAGAAAATATCATCAAGTTTATATACATCTGCATCCATCATACGATACTGGTTTGCCATTTTCACATAATCCCTGGTAGTCGTGTAATCACTATGACCAAGCATATCACGAAGAAATTCCAGGTTTCCACCGCCAACCAGATAAGAGACAGCAAATGTATGTCTTAATAAATGCGGATGCAGCCTTTCAACACCTGTCCATTTCCTTATTCTGAAAAAGAGCTGCTTCAATACATTATAGTTAATAGCTTCAGAGTTGAGTTTAAGAATACCTGATCAAGTGCCTGAACCTCATGACTGTATAAAGGGAGTTGTATCCGGGAATCGTTGGTTGGGAGCCGGGGTCTTTTAAATGTAACCTCACAGTCCAGATCATCACGAATATAGTTAAAGAACACTTTAACAGCTCTGGTATAAATTCTGATGGTGGAATTTTTCAGATTTCCTTTCTTTTCCTCTCCAATCTTAAACGGATGCTTTTCATATTTGGGTTTGAATCTAAGATGTTTTATATAGCTTTGTACGATATCAGGAGCCAGGCTATCCACCGGAATACGGTCAATCGGTTTTTTAAACTCTGATTCCAAAAACTCAAAGAAAAAACTTAAGTTCTGTTCATAATATTTACAGGTACTATTATCACAATAAGATTCTTTTAACCCCATAAACTTTTCAAATGCCTTTTTAACTGTTATCTTATTCATTCGTAAAATCTCCTTGAAATTCATTTTTGCTCATGCTATTATGACTATAGACTTCACCAGTCGTTTTATCTATGATCGTGAGTTCAGACCTTGCAGTATATGTAAGGCTGCCCGGCAGTTCATCGGAGTTGAGCTGCTGGCCTTTTTTGTTTTATACCGTAAAGCCTTCTCAACATCATTATCATTTAACGTACAAAGTGCATCTACAACATCTTGCATGATATCATCTTCATTCATACCCTTATTATAAAATCCTAACGTTACAATACTATTGATCGCCCGTCTTTTCACCAGATCAGCATTGAGATGGCGGCTATATTCCCGTACCAGCTTAAGCTGCATCGGGGGTATGTGTGCATCAACCAGTTTACAACTACGCAGAGACTTCCAGAAGCCGCACATTTCACGGCGAGATTTATTCATATCCCCTTCCGGTTCTACCATACGAAATACATAGTTAGTCAAGTAATCCATAATCAGTTTCCGATTGTCCAGGTGATCATAAATCCTTTTAGCGGTTAACTTTGACTTGTTATCCCGAAGCGGAAGCAGTACATAAGATTTTGAATGACGGCGGCGTGTCTGATACTCTACATTCATAATCAGGTTTACTTTTGGAGTTAGACCGTCAACAAATTTTTGTAAGGTATCTTCCTCCATGGTCTGCTCCCCGGACAAGAGCCTGCGGCAGACTGACTTTGCATTTTCATCAGAGCCATGTTCCAGGTAAAAGGAAGCACGGGCCATATTAAGGTACTGCCAGCTCCGACGCTTATAACATTCCTCATAAACGTGTAGATCATAGCGGTTAATTAGGCCGTTGAACAACCAGAAGTAAAAGAACCAGCCTTTATAACCCATTTCAACAACTTCTTTGCTTTTCATATAGATTCTAACAAAGACTTTATCCGTTCTCTTTCCCAGGGCAACATAATCAATTTCATAATCCTGACTGCCTTTCTTCTCTGTATGGGTGACAGCATCGTTAAACCGATCTACACGCATTTTGTAAAAGTTTTCAAGGGAAAAGAAGTGTTCTGGATTACTTAGGTAGTTGCTATGCCAGCAATAATCAATTCGATTTTCCTGCGCATAGGCGATCTGTAAGCCGAAATGCTCTGCTAATGCCTGGACATATTCATAAGAACGTTCGAATGATTCATTGACCCCATATATCCAAAGCATATAACTTCTGATCTGTACTACTAATTCACAGGTAACTGATACCGATGAATCGGAAGATTTTGGAACGACAGGAGCTATAAAAATACCCAACCATTCAGGATACTCCAAAAAGACGTTATACATCTTTGCAAAGCTATATGGTTTTAGGTTCAGGAAGAATCCGGAGCCGAACTCAAGACGCAGAAAATCAACGTTTACATTCTTGGAAAGCTTCTGGTTCACAGCATCAAAATATTTTCGGAACTCCATGACTTCCATATCCAAAGAATCAGCGGTGAAGAATTTACAAATTTCACTGAATAATAAAACGTATCAATGCTATGTAGGAATTTCTTTTGCTTAAAATCAAACCAATAATTTTGGTCACTTTCATTTTTTGATAAAAGTCAGGGGGAATCATCAGAATCAAAGATCGGATAAAAAACAGATAAAATGTATCTCAACTCAATTTCTGATCGGAGCAGCTCCAGGCAACCAGGAAGGAAAATTGAGGTACAAAAGAGGGGAGTTCTCGAAAACAGAGCCCCCCTCTTTGTGAAAATTGTAGACGAAATAAAAAAACGAAATATAATGTAAAGTGCTGTTATATCCCAAACTGCGCAGCAGGATGGGGGTGCAACAGTTGGAATACATATTAACCCTTATGCTTTCGGTCATAGCAGGCGTAGTGACTCATTTGGTTTGCAAATGGCTCGACTGAAAGGAGAAATAACAGCGAGCATAAGAAAACCCAGGGACTGCCATCCCTGGGTTTTCGTTTGTGCAACAATTGAAATACATAATCCCTTTGTATCTCTATTTTATACCTAAAGTACTGGCGTGTCAACAGTTGCGATTAAAAAGGACTGCGTAAATTTATCTTCGGATTTAATCGTGCAGACTTCACTTGTCAGCCGGGTTTCTTCTCCACCCCGTAGTTCTATAAGTGTTATTTTTGCTTCATTCCAAAGGCAATCCAAGGTCCATCAATGTCTTCTAACAAAATTCCATATTATTATAATCTGTCATATTGAGCGGACGAATAATTTTAGCACCTTTGCTTATAAACTCATTTTGCAATGCTTCTTGATTGTCTTTTATAAAATAAGAATCTTCACCATAACCATACAATTCCCTATTCGTGTAAACTTTTTTACTATTTGCTTTAGTTTAAAATTCTTTGGATATAATTATAAACACTAAAATAGTGTATGTGTCAACTGCTCTTCGATATGAATGGATTTGTTATCACGTTTCCGCGAATTAAGTAATTCTGAAGTTGATAAGACTATGTATATACTTGAAGCGAATATCACTGTAAGTTTAATAAATTTCATAATAGCTGCCGGTCTGCCGCTTGCATTTCTTTTTTAATTCAGCAATGTCTGCGGAGAAGGAATCCATATTATGATAAGATTTCGTGCGGTTGGATATTCCTGCAACAGAGAGGCTTGCAATGGGGAATTCTTCTGTTAGTCCCCGCCTGTTTTTAGATACAATATATCCTCGTTCTATATCCTCTTTGTGATATAGGGAAGTGACGCGGTTTGTAAACTGATCAATGACTTCCCTGCAGAAATTCTCTGCCTCATGGTAGTCACAGATTACGATAAAATCATCCCCGCCGATATGTCCGATAAACTCGCTTTTTACAGCTGTCTTTTTCAGAATATCGGCAAGCAGCATAAGCATCATATCTCCGGACTGAAAACTGTAAGCATCATTATAAGATTTGAAGTTATCAATATCAAAATATATGATACAGTAGGGAGCATTGCCGAGAACCCGGTATAGTATTTCCTGATCGATTAAAAGGTTGCCGGGCAGGCCTGTCAGCGGATTGGAATGCATAGCGGTATCCACTTCTGCCTTTGTACAGGCTTCAAGAAGGTCTTTGATTGTTACGATGCCCCAGTATTTCCCTTCCCTTTCCACGACTATCGGGTTGTAGAGCTGTTCATATTGCCGTTGCATGGCAAGCTTGGAGACCTGGTTGATGGGCATATCGTAATTCACACTGAGAAAATTCTTGCTGGTCAGCTGCTGTATACTCTTTTTTGAGTTAAGGCTAAACCCGTATCTGCCGCCGAATTTTTCAACCAGAGCGGTTCTTGTCATAAAGCCAATGGCAGCGCCTTCTTCCGTAACTGTAAATTCCGTGATAGAAGGATTGTTTTGAAGTGTTTCGTATATTTGAAGTGCTTTTTCATCAGGAAAAAAGGTATGTCCTGACCTTGATAAATATCCAGCCATGGGATAGATAGAGGTTTTGTTCATTCTAATATAGCTTCTGGCCTGATAACTCTTGATTAAGTCTGCTTTTTCCTTTGAAATATCCTTAAAATCCGGGTCTGGATAGCCCAGAAAGTAACCCTGCCCATAACCAACACCAAGACTGATCAGTGTTTCTAATTCCTCTTTTGTTTCAATTCCTTCGGCAATCACAAGTATTTCTGCATTTTTACCAAAATCAGAAAGTGCCTTAATGAGCATCCGTTTCGTTTCATCTTTTTGCACATTCCGGATCATGTTCATGTCAAGCTTTATTAAATCCGGTCTGGCGTTTGCAATAACATTAAGACCGGAGTAACCGGCCCCCACATCATCAATGGCGATTCCGTAATTCTGCTTTTGGTAATGCTCAACTGCAGCAGTAAATGCATGGGTATCTAATATAGAGACGCGTTCTGTTATTTCAAAGATGATATCATTTGAATTTAAACCATATTTTTGCAGAAATGATTTAGTGAAACCCTCCCGGAAGGCAGTATCATAAATGATATTGCAGTTCACATTGAGAAACAGCTTTTTGCCACGTTCCATATATACGGAGTGTTCCAATGCCTTTACTCTGCACAGGGTTTCTAACTCCCAGGACTTATTATGCTTAAATGCAGTCTGAAACATCTCCTCAATATTCATATCAAGTTCTTTTTCCGATATTCGGGTCAGCGCTTCAAAACCATAGGTTTTTCCATCCACCAGTGATACGATAGGCTGAAAAACCGGGATTAAATGGCGGCCCTCTAAAACTCTGTCTAATTGATGATATTTGTCGTCCATAACAATGCTCCTCATTCCGTTCACATTGTGATGGAATAATCGTATCGGAAAAATGAAAAGAATACAAGCATATTCCGGTAAAGAATATGTAATACTTATTATAAAGTCTGGAATGCTTAAGATCATTTTACCGTAATCTACCAGTTTATATATCATTTTAATAGGAAGAGATAGATTTAAAATTATATATAAATGTATGGGAGCATTTGTGTGTTTTGATAGTTGCACATCGATGCCATGTGAAAGTAATTGATTTTTTACCCATCATATCTGCTTTATTTAGATATTCATTCGTTACTTATGACGGTGAATTAAAAAATCAATAAAAAATACATGGCATTTTTCACAAAATATTAGAAAAAAATTCTACATATAGCCTAGAAAAATTCTACATAAGAGGGTAACTTTACAAAATGTTTACTTTTTAGGTTAAAAAGTTAATAAAAAATTCAGATTTAAGGTGGTGAAAATTGTTCCAAATGTTCAAACAATTATATGCATTAACAAGATGTTATGAATTGGATAAAAAGTTGACAATTTTTGCAGATGAAAGTATGATACACGATATACCTGAGCAATATTGTATATTTATACGTACAATGTCGTTAATCGGGAAGTATTAAGGAGAAAAAAACAGTCTCTAAGAAAGGAAGTGAGCATTACGGAGGAGCTGGCAGAGAAGTTATTAGAGGAACTGAACTGCGAAACGGTCTTTACCATTCCGATATTCGGCGGCATTCCAATCGCTGAATCCGTAGTGGTGACATGGATTATCATGGCGGCACTGACATTCCTTTCCATCATCCTGGTGAGAAATCTTCAGGTTGAGAATCCTGGAAAGAAGCAGCAGGTGCTTGAGATGACAATCGGCGGACTTTATGGTTTTTTTGAGGATCTGATGGGTAAGGAAGGGAAACGCTATATTCCCTATTTGATTTCTGTGGCTATTTATATTGGTGTGGCGAACTTAATCGGCATCATTGGCTTTAAGCCTCCAACCAAGGATTTAAATGTCACCGCAGCACTTGCATTTATGAGCATTGTGCTGATTGAATATTCGGGGTTTCACAAAAAAGGCGGCAAAGAATTCATAAAAGGCTTTGCTGAACCCATGGCACTTTTAACCCCCATGAACATTCTCGAACTATTTATCAGGCCACTGTCGTTGTGTATGCGATTATTTGGCAATATTCTGGGATCGTTTGTAGTCATGGAGCTGATTAAGAGTGTGGTCGGGCCTATCTTACCAATTCCGTTTACCATGTATTTTGACATATTTGACGGGTTGATTCAGGCATATGTATTTGTATTTTTAACAAGTCTTTTTATGAAAGAAGCACTGGAATAAAATTAATTAAGAAAAAAGGAGAAATAATTATGTTTGCAGCAATTGGAGCAGGAATCGCAGTATTTACAGGTTTAGGAGCAGGTATCGGTATAGGAATCGCAACATCAAAGGCAACAGACGCAATCGCAAGACAGCCGGAAGCAGAAGGCAAGATCAGCAAGATGCTGTTACTTGGCTGCGCCCTGGCAGAGGCAACTGCCATCTATGGTTTCGTTGTAGCCATTCTTATCATTTTATTCCTTAAATAATAAAGTACCAGGATATATTCGGAAAAAAATAAAAGAAAGGCAGGCGATACAGATGCTTAGACTGGATATGAACTTTGTGTGGAATATCGTGAATCTCATCGTCCTGTATTTTCTGCTTAGGCATTTCCTGATTCAGCCGGTTATGAATGTAATAAATAAACGTCAGGCAATGATTGAACAGAGCATCAGCAATGCGAAAGCTTCTGAAGGGCAGGCCTCTGTTATGAAAAAGCAGTATGAAGAGAAAATTGCTGCATCTAATGAAGAGGGAGCGAAGCTGATTGAAGAGGCGAGAATTCAGGCAAAAGCCCAGTATGACAGGATCTTAAAGGATGCGCAAGAAGAAGCGGGACGTGTTATGAGCGAGGCTCAGAAGAGAGCGGAGGCTGACCAGGAAAAAGCAATGCGTGAAGCAAAATCACAGATCGCAGGTCTGGTAATTGCAGCAGCAGCAAAGGTAGTTGGTCAGGAAGCTGACGCGAAAGCAAATCAGGCGCTTTATGATTCATTTTTAGCAGAAGCAGGTGATTCCCATGAAGCAGGCAGCAATTAATTACGGGCAGGTGCTGTATGAGCTTTCCCTTCCCGAGAAGGTGATAGAAGATACGGCTCTGGCACTGAAAACGGTGCCGGAGCTGAAACGTGTCTTAAACAGCCCTGTAATACCAAAAACAAGCAAACACCGGGTTATTGACCGGGTATTTGATGAACCGGTCAGAGTCTTTTTAAAGGTATTGGTAGACCGCCGTGATATGGAGCTTGCAGAAGATATATTTGAAGCGTGGCGTTCTCTGGTATGCAAAGAGGCTGGAATACTGGAAGCATCCCTAACCTATGTAACAAAACCGGATGAAGAGCAGATGCGTGAGATCAAAGCCATGCTTTGCAGGAAATATGAGAAAAAGGAAGTAAGACTCCGCCTGATCGAAGACCCCGGTTTAATCGGTGGCTTCATCCTCCGTGTCGGAGATGTGGAGACTGACTGGAGTTTAAAGGGACGTCTGAGACAATTAGAACAAAATATAATGCGGAGGTGAAAAACGTGGCTTCCATCAATTCAGATGAAATTATTTCTATATTGAGAAGTGAAATTAAGGATTATGACGCTCATGCCAGAGACCAGGAAGTTGGTACTGTCTTAAGCGTAGGAGACGGCATTGCAACAATATACGGAATCGACCATGCAATGTACGGTGAAATTGTTATATTTGAAAACGGTGTTAAAGGAATGGTACAGGATATCAGACGAGAAGATATCGGCTGCATTCTCTTTGGTTCAGACCGCGATATAAAGGAAGGCTGTAAGGTTACAAGGACAAAAAAACGTGCCGGAATTCCGGTTGGTGACCAGTTTATCGGAAGAGTTGTGAATGCTCTGGGAGCACCAATCGATGGAAAAGGCGATATCAGTTCTGATGATTACCGCTCCATTGAACATGAAGCACCTGGTATCATTGACAGAAAGAGTGTATCGGTTCCTCTTGAGACAGGTATTCTTGCCATTGATTCCATGTTCCCAATTGGACGGGGACAAAGAGAGTTAATTATTGGTGACCGCCAGACAGGTAAAACATCCATTGCAATCGATGCGATCTTAAACCAGAAAGGAAAAGATGTGGTTTGTGTCTATGTAGCGATTGGACAAAAAGCATCTACGGTTGCCAAACTTGTAAATACGCTGACTCATTACGGTGCTATGGAATATACCATTATTGTATCTTCCACAGCCAGTGAGCCCGCTCCGCTTCAGTATATTTCACCTTATTCAGGAACTGCTCTTGCCGAGTATTTCATGTATAAAGGTAAAGATGTACTGATTGTATACGATGATCTTTCCAAGCACGCGGTGGCATACCGTGCCTTATCTCTGCTTCTTGAACGTTCTCCGGGACGTGAGGCATACCCAGGTGACGTTTTCTATCTCCATTCCAGACTGCTGGAGAGGTCCAGCCGTTTAAAGGAAGAACTGGGAGGCGGATCCATAACTGCTCTTCCCATCATTGAAACACAGGCTGGAGATGTATCTGCCTATATTCCAACTAATGTTATTTCCATTACAGACGGACAGATCTTTTTGGAGAGTGACCTTTTCTTCTCCGGTATGAGACCTGCAGTAAACGTCGGCCTCTCCGTATCCCGTGTAGGCGGAGCGGCTCAGACAAAGGCAATGAAGAAAGCAGCAGGAAGCATTCGTATTGATTTGGCGCAATGCCGTGAGATGGAGGTATTTACCCAGTTCAGTTCTGATCTTGATGCTGCAACTAAGGAGCAGATTCAGTTCGGCAGAGGTTTGACAGAGATGTTAAAGCAGCCGTTATGCCATCCCTTGAGCCTTCATGCTCAGGTAATCAGCTTAATTACAGCCAATAACCGTCTTCTGCTTGATGTGGAGGTTTCAAAGGTAAAGGAATTCCAGAGGAATTTACTTGATTTCTTTGAAAGCGTTCATCCGGAGATCGTCAGTGAAATCGAAGAGACGAAGGTATTGTCTGATGAGCTGAAACAAAAGATCCTTGACGGAGTAGCAGAATTTAAACAGAAACGGGTGTAAGATATGGCAAATGCGAGAGAAATACAAAGCAGGATGAACAGTATTAAAAGTACCATGAAAATAACCAATGCGATGTATACCATTTCCTCGTCAAAGTTAAAAAGGGCCAGAAAGGCTCTGACTGATACGGAGCCTTATTTTTACGGACTGCAAAGAACCATTGACAGAATCATGAGGCATACGCCAGACATTGATGACCCGTATATGGATACCCGGCCACAGATAAAAAAAGAGGACCGTAAAATCGGATATATCGTAGTAACAGCTGATAAAGGTCTTGCAGGTGCATATAATCACAACGTTTTTAAACTGGCGCAGGAACAGATTGACAAGGGAGGAAATCCCACACTGTTTGTTGTAGGCGATCTGGGACAGCAATATTTTCGCAAGAAAGGAATTCCTGTGGAACAGGACTTCCGTTATACAGTACAAAAACCCAACATGAGCCGTGCAAGAATTATAGAAGAAAAAATCGTTGATTATTTTCTGTCAGGGAAACTTGATGAAGTGTATATGATTTACACCAGAATGGTAAATGCGATGAAGATGGAAGCGGATATACAGCAGCTTCTGCCTATTCCCAAACACCGCCCGGGACTGAGCATTCCTTTAAATGTTCACCTGGAGGAAATCACCATGAAGCCATCTCCCAGGGCAGTAATTGATGCAATTGTACCAAATTATATTGCTGGTTTCATTTACGGAGGACTGGTGGAATCTTATTCCAGTGAGCAGAACTCCCGTATGATGGCAATGCAGGCGGCGACAAATAGTGCCCAGGATATGCTTGATGAGCTGGCGATTACCTACAACAGGGTGCGGCAGGCGGCAATTACCCAGGAGATTACTGAGGTAATCAGCGGAGCGAAGGCGCAGAAGAAGAAACAGAAGAAGGCTTAGGTCTATCGTATTTTCCATAAATTGAGAGAGGAGGAGTCCTCACGACTGTGAGTAACAGATTATGAATAAAGGCAAAATCGTTCAGGTCTTAGGACCTGTAGTAGATGTGGAATTTTTAGAGGGCAGCGACCTTCCCAACATCAAAGACGCCCTTGAGGTGGATAATGATGGAAAACGCTGCGTAATGGAAGTTGCCCAGCATATGGGTAACAGTACAGTCCGTTGTATTATGCTGGCTTCCAGCGAAGGTCTGTGCAGGGATATGGAAGTAACCGCTACAGGAGAGGGTATTAAAGTTCCTGTTGGTGAGCAGACACTGGGACGTTTATTTAATGTCCTTGGTGATACTATTGATGATGGAAAAGAATTGACAGAAGGTCCCAAGTGGGTCATTCACAGAGATCCTCCGCCATTTGAAGAACAGAGTCCGGTTGCGGAAGTTCTGGAAACAGGTATTAAGGTAATTGATCTTCTTGCTCCCTATGCAAAGGGCGGTAAGGTTGGTTTGTTTGGAGGTGCCGGTGTTGGTAAGACCGTTTTAATTCAGGAGTTGATTCACAACATAGCGACCGAACATGGCGGTTATTCTATTTTTACCGGTGTTGGGGAACGTTCCCGTGAAGGAAATGACTTATGGACAGAGATGGGAGAATCCGGTGTAATTGCAAAAACTGCACTGGTATTTGGTCAGATGAACGAGCCGCCGGGCGCACGTATGCGTGTGGCTGAAACGGGACTGACCATGGCGGAGTATTTCCGTGATGAAGAGCATAAAAATGTGCTTTTATTCATTGATAATATCTTCCGTTTTACACAGGCAGGTTCTGAGGTTTCTGCCCTTCTTGGACGTATGCCTTCCGCAGTTGGATATCAGCCGACTTTAGCGACTGAGATGGGAGAACTGCAGGAGAGAATCACATCAACTAGAAATGGTTCAGTTACCTCTGTACAGGCAGTTTACGTGCCTGCCGATGACCTTACTGATCCTGCTCCGGCAACTACGTTTGCACATCTGGATGCCACTACGGTTTTATCCAGAAAGATTGTGGAACAGGGTATTTATCCGGCTGTTGATCCGCTGGAATCAAACTCCCGTATTCTGGAGCCGGATGTAGTAGGGGATGAACATTATGAAGTAGCACGAAAAGTTCAGGAGCTTCTCCAGAAGTACAAGGAACTGCAGGATATTATTGCGATTCTTGGTATGGAGGAACTGGGTGATGATGATAAGATTACTGTTTATCGGGCAAGAAAGATACAGAAATTCTTATCCCAGCCATTCTCCGTTGCAGAGAACTTTACCGGAATCCCTGGAAAGTATGTTCCTTTAAAGGAAACAGTCCGTGGATTTAAGGCAATTGTGAACGGTGAGATGGACCAGTACCCGGAAGCTGCGTTCTTTAATGTTGGAACTATTGATGAAGTAATAGAAAAGGCCAAAACATTATAGGCTTGACTTGGAGGTGCTGTCAGTGAGTACAAATACTTTTTTCCTTCAGGTGCTTGCCAGTGATAAGGTTTTTTATAAAGGACTCTGCCAGAAGCTGATTATTCCTCTGGAAGATGGGGAAAAGGCAGTCCTGCCTCATCATGAAGATATGGTAATTGCAGTTGCCATTGGAGAGATGAGACTTCTGGATGAGGATGGAGAGTGGATCCACGCTGTAGTTGGTAATGGATTTGTCCAGATCATCAACAACCGTGTGACTCTGCTGGTGGACACTGCAGAACTTCCTGAGGACATTGACGAACGGCGTGCCGAAGAGGCCAGGGAGAGAGCAGAGGAGCAGTTAAGACAAAGCAAGAGCATCCAGGAGCATTCTCATTTTGAGTCATCTTTAGCCAGATCTCTGGCCAGACTGCGTACCAAGCATAAGTATGAGCTCCACTAGGAAAACAATAATAGAAACGAGATACCCGTAAAAGCAGAGCCTGCTTATCCGGGTGTCTTTTTTTGTAAAAAAATAGTAGATTTCTGTCGAATTATTGGTGGAGCTGCAGTTGACGGTATATTTGAATGGTGCTATAGTAATCAATAGAAATCCTGTAGAAAACAGGGGAAACAGATGATGGAGGAGTTGTTGTGTTTAGAAATCTAAAGATAAGGTCAAAAGTTTTTGCTGCTTTTGGCATCATTATTGTTTTTGGTATTGTTGCCTTTGCAGGTCTTTTGACAGGTATGAAAAAAATTGCAGGAAATGCGCAGGATTTATATGACAAGCCATATTCTGCCGCACAGAGTACATGGGAAATCCGCCGTGGGCTTTTAGACAGCCAGATGGCCCTTTACCGGCTGACCAGTGAAAAGAAGGCGGACTTAAGTGCGGCTACAGAAGAAGCCAGATCGGTCATGGACCAGGACAGCCAGAACATTGAAAAAGCGGTGGCTGATCTGAATCAGAAGTTAAAAACTCAGGAAGAAAAAGATATTCTGGCGAAGATTCAGGCAGGTATTTCAGAGACGTCTCAGATCAGAGATAACGTGCTCAGCCTGACTTCCAATGGAAAACTGGACGAAGCCAGGAATCTTGTTAAAAGTGCGTATGAACCAAAGTTTGAGGAAGTTAAAAACCAGTCCATGAATCTGGGAGATCTTGTGGCAAAGGATGCACAGGGATTTGTTGCATCAGCCAATCAATCCAGTGACTGGTTTTTATTTGCAGGAATTGTAGTTATGGCATTAACTATTATTTTATGCGCAATTATTGCCGTTCTCTTTTCCAAATCCATCTTAAAACCATTAATGGAACTTGATCTGGCAGCAAAGGAGATGGCAAAAGGTGATTTAAAAGCTGTCCGCTATATTACATACCAGTCGGGAGATGAGCTTGGAGGTCTGGCAGAAAGCCTTCGTTTCACCATGAAAACACTGGATGCCTATATTTCTGAAATATCGACGGTACTGTTGCGTCTGTCTAAAGGGGATTTAACTGTTCCGAGAGATCAGATCACCGATTTTCTGGGAGAGTTTTCAGAGATTAAGAGTTCTTTCGTTACGATTTTAAAAAGTTTCAATAATACACTTGGAGACATTCATGAAGCCAGTGCACAGGTAGATGTCAGCTCCGATCAGGTTTCCGATGCTGCCCAGATGCTGTCACAGGGGGCTACGGAGCAGGCAACTGCATTAGAGGATCTTACAGAGGCTATTTCCCATATTTCTGAACAGATCAGGGATAATGCAGATCATGCAAAGAAAGCCAATTCTCTAACGGAACAGGCACAGGCAGAGGTTCTGGAAAGCAACCGCCATATGGTATCCATGAACGATGCCATGAAGGAAATCAGCCAGTCATCCCAGGAGATTGGAAAGATCATGAAAGCAATCGAGGATATTGCATTCCAGACTAATATTTTAGCGCTGAATGCTGCAGTGGAGGCGGCCCGGGCAGGCGAAGCCGGAAAGGGATTTGCGGTAGTTGCAGATGAGGTAAGAAGCCTGGCTAGCAAGAGCGCGGAGGCCAGTAAGAATACGGCTGTTTTAATAGAAAATTCTGTTAACACAGTGGAAAAAGGAATGAGTATAGCAGAACAGACATCCCACTCTCTCAATGTGGTAAGGGAAACCATGGATCAGGTGGTTGATACGGTCAATCAGATTACACGTGCATCGGAACAACAGGCAGAGTCGGTTGAAAGCGTATCCGGAAGAGTGAATCAGATTGCGGCAGTTGTCCATACCAATTCTGCTACTGCAGAAGAAAGTGCGGCCGCCAGTGAGGAGCTTTCCAGTCAGGCAGCATATTTAGAACAGCTTGTGGAGCGGTTCCAGCTGTATCGGGACAGAAAAGAAACGGATAATTAACATATGAATTAATGGGCCCCGGGCAGTGAAATCATCTGCCGGGGCCCATTGTTTAACCTAAAGAGACATCCAGTATCATCATTATAAGAAATCCGGCCATGACTCCTAGGGTTCCAACATTGGAATGCTCACCTAAGTGTGCCTCGGGGATCAGTTCCTCCACAACCACATACATCATGGCACCCGCTGCGAATGACAGAAGCCATGGCATCAATGGAGCGATACCTCCTGCAGCCATGACAGTGAGGATACCAAATACAGGTTCCACGATTCCTGATAAGCTTCCCTTTATAAAAGCCTTGCGGGTAGAGAGCCCCTCCTGCCTGAGCGGGAGGGATATGGCGGCTCCTTCCGGAAAATTCTGAATCCCGATTCCGATAGCGAGAGCCATGGCCGAGGTATAAAGGGCCGGGTCACCTCCATGCTGAGCAGCAAGGGCAAATGCCAGACCAACCGCCATACCTTCTGGTATATTATGAAGTGTAACGGCCATGACCAGCAGTGTGGTACGTTTCCAGGATGATGAAATACCTTCTGCTTTGTTGGTATCGGGACTGCTGATATCTGGATGTAGATGGGGCAGACAGCTGTCCAGCACAATTAAAAATAATACGCCCAGTAAAAAGCCTCCGGCAGCAGGAATCCAGCCGATCTCTCCCCTTGCCTGTGCCTCTTCTATTGCAGGGATCAGCAGTGACCAGACTGATGCTGCAATCATGACGCCTGCCGCAAATCCCAGAAAAATCCTTTGTACTGATTGATTTACTTCCTTTCGAAAGAAAAATACAACCGAAGCTCCCAGTGTTGTCATTAAAAAGGTGAAACCGGTACCTCCGGCTGCCCATAAAATTGGTGTCATAAGTTTCCTCCTCTCCAAGAAACGGTTAGTTTTAACTAACTAAATCGTTCTATTATACTATATCATAAGAAGTAAAAAGGCGCAATGAAATAAATTTCCTTTCCCTTTCCGACAAAATTATGTTAAAATAGACCTGATTTTACATATGAAAGGAAATTAATTAATGAACATAGATAAATACTGGAACAGACGGTTTGCAGGACCGTTTTTTATAGCTGCAGCGGCTGCAGCCTGTCTGTCTGCATGCAGCAGTGAGAGCACAGATTCAAAGGAGACACTGACTGCGACACCGGCATCCGCCATCGTTACAGAAGTAAAAAAAGAGCAGCCTCTGACCCTGTTGGCACCAGGCGGATTTTTGCTTCCAAGCCTTGACGACGTACCGGAACTGAAAGAAAATCCCATACCGGAATTTCTGAGAAATGGTGTGGAACATCCTATAATAGCCAGTATTCAGGAACGTCTGATGAATCTGGGATTTATGGATAATGATGAACCTACCAATTACTTTGGTAATGTAACTGAGGCAGCAGTAAAGACGTATCAAAGGCAGAATGAACTGGTTCAGGATGGAATTGTCGGTCCGGAAACCTTAAATTCCATTATGTCTCCGTCTGCCAAATACTACGCGGTTGCAAAGGGAGTTCAGGGTGATGATATCGCAAGGATTCAGAACCGTCTTTATGAACTGGGGTATCTTGCTAATGCAGACCAGGTTACTGGAAGTTTTGGTGACGAGACTGAGGCGGCTGTGATGAAGCTTCAGGAGGTCAACGGTCTTAATGTAGATGGTAAGGTAGGCCGCCAGACGATCAACCTGCTCTACAGTGAGGAGATCCGGCCGAATTACCTGACCTATGGAGAAAAGAGCGATGTAGTACTGGCCAGCCAGGAGCGCTTAAAGGCTTTGGGATATTTGATGACAGAGCCCGACGGTGCGTATGGAAATGATACGGTAGCAGCAGTTAAACAGTTCCAGTCACGTAATGACCTTGTAGTAGACGGATTTCTGGGACCTTCAACCAGAATAGCATTAAACAGTTCTGAAGCACAGCCCAATGGTATGGGGCTTGGTGAACAGGGAGATTCTGTTGTTAAGATCCAGCAGCTCTTAAATAAATACGGATATCTTTCAAAAGGCAATATAACCGGCTATTATGGGGAAGTAACTGAAAAAGCGGTAAAAGCCTTCCAGAGCAGAAACGGTCTTTCCTCTGACGGTGCCGTAGGCCAGATGACTATGAATAAATTGACAGGAAGCGGTGTGAAATCTGCGGGCACTTCCGGTGGTGGTTCGGCAAATGACTCCGGAAAAGGCGGCACAGTAAAGGGAGGTTCCGGTGTCAGCGGTCTCCTTTCAATCGCAAGATCCAAACTTGGCAGTCCCTATGTATGGGGATCAAAAGGACCTGGTTCCTTTGACTGTTCCGGCTTTATATACTGGTCGCTGAATCAGGCAGGTGTCCGCCAGAGCTATCTGACCTCCTCTGGCTGGAGAAGTGTAGGCAAATACACGAAGATATCAAGCTTTGGCAGTCTGCAGGCCGGCGATATTATCGTAGTCAGCGGTCATGTGGGAATCGTGGCTGGCGGAGGGAAAGTAATTGATGCTTCCTCAAGTAACGGACGGGTGGTAGAACGGTCTTTAAGCTCCTGGTGGAGCAACAACTTTATCTGCGGCTGGCGTATATTTGGATAGGAATGGTTCAGAATAATGAGTATGAAAAAACAGAAAAAAGAGATTAACATGATCACGGATCCGCCGGGAAGGGCCCTCCTTCTTTTTGCCCTTCCCATGATCCTGGGCAATTTATTTCAGCAGTTTTATAATATTATTGACTCTGTCGTTGTGGGGCGGTTTGTTGGAGAAGAAGCCCTTGCTTCAGTTGGGGCCTCTTTCGCCATTACCAACGTATTTATCGCCATAGCAGTAGGGGGAGGAATCGGAAGCTCTGTGGTAGTATCACAATTTCTTGGGGCAAAGCAGACAGGGAATATGAAAACAGCCATCTCCACCACATTAATTAATTTTCTGACCATTGGTATGGTGCTTGGCGGGCTGGGACTGTTTTTCAATACCCGGATTCTTCATCTTATGAATACACCTTCCAATGTTTTTGAGCAGGCATCGGTGTATTTAAGTATTTATTTTATCGGTCTGCCTTTTCTGTTCATGTATAATGTTCAGGCAGCTGTGTTTCAGTCACTTGGAGATTCTAAAACGCCATTGTATCTTCTGGTGTTCTCTTCTCTGTTAAATATAGCGCTGGATCTGCTGTTCGTGCTGCAGTTTCACAAAGGAGTAGCAGGTGTTGCTGCTGCAACGCTGATTGCACAGGGATTATCTGCTGTGTTATCGTTCACCATTCTGATCAGACGGATAAGAACTTATGAAACTACGGAATTATTTCATATATATGACTGGAAGATGACAGTTCACATGATGCAGGTGGCAATTCCTTCCACACTTCAGCAGTCCATCGTACACATTGGGATGCTCCTGGTACAGTCGGTTGTCAATGGATTCGGATCTGCAGTCATGGCTGGTTTTGCGGCAGGAACCAGGATAGAATCCATCTGTATTGTACCAATGCTGGCGCTGGGGAATGCCATGTCAACGTATACGGCGCAGAACATGGGAGCACAGAAAACGGATCGTGTCAGGAACGGATACACAGCCTGCTGTAAGATGGCAGCAGTGTTTGCAATTATTATCTGCATCATAATGGAGAGCCTTGGAGATGTGTTTATCAGAAGCTTCTTAAATGAGAGCAGTGCCCTGGAAGCATTTGTGACAGGAATCAGTTATGTACGGTTTATTTCCTTCTTCTTTTTCTTTATTGGATTAAAGGCAATCACAGACGGACTTTTAAGAGGTGCAGGTGATGTGGTGGTGTTTACGGCAGCCAATCTGGTAAATCTGGCAATACGCGTAACGGGAGCTGCATTATTTGCTCCTGTAATCGGGGTCCAGGCCGTATGGTTTGCTGTGCCAATCGGCTGGACCATTAATTATATCATATCATTCAGCAGGTATCTCACCGGAAAGTGGGAAAGAATCCGTCTTATTTCTTAAGGGGAAAAGACACCGTTGCCTTAAATAAATCTCCGTCAATAAAAAGGCGGAATTGCCCACCCTGAAGCTCGGTCAGGCTCTTTGCAATGGAGATTCCCAGACCGCTTCCCTCGGTGGTTCTGGCTACGTCCCCACGGACGAACCGTTCTGTCAGTTCATCTGCGCGGATGTTTAACGGATTTTCAGAAATATTCTTTATGGTAAATAAAATGTTCTGATTCTCTCTCTCAATATCCACATATACCCGGCTGTGTTCCATTGCATATTTGAATGCATTGTTATAAAGGTTCTCAAGTACTCTCCATAAGTACCGTCCATCTGCCTCGATCAGCAGGGATTCGTCTGGAAGTACGGATACCAGCTCTAAATGACGCAGTGAAAACTTTTCTTCAAATTCTCCGTTTGTCTGATGGATTAGTTCAACAAAATCAATGCTTGCCATCTCCAGCTTTAAGTTTCCCGAGCTGGCCTTGGAAGCCTCTACCAAATCTTCTGTCAATGTCTTTAAACGCTGGGATTTCTGTTCCAGTACCTCCAGATATTCCTGAATCCGGGGATCCTTTATATTCTCCCGTTTAATTAAATCCACATAGTTGATAATCGACGTAAGCGGAGTTTTTATATCGTGGGAAACATTAGTAATCAGATCAGCCTTCAGCCGTTCGCTGCGAACCTTTTCCTGGAGAGCAGTTTCAAGTCCAGTGCTGATGTGGTTAATATGTTCAGCCAGTTCCCGCTCTTTTCCATAAAACTTTTTCGTATCAATCTTATACGTTGTATTTCCATTGGAGATATTTAAAAGTGCCTGATTAATCTGGTCGGTCTGCCAGGCATTTCTGTACATCTGATGAAATGCCCAAAGATCCCCAGCGCAAAACAGCACAGCCAATGCTCCCATCAGTATCCGGGACTCTAAACTGCTGTATGAAAGCAGCAAAAATGCAAAAGCCAGTATCATCACCACATTAAAAACCAGAAACAGGGAATAGGTGATCATGATTCTGGTAGTAAAGCGGTGATGCTTCAGATAGAGTTTAAAGGTTCTTATCCCTTTATACAAAAGACTGTTTTTCCATAGAATACCGGACTTATACTGCGCCAACAGGTGCAAAGAAACAGAGATTCCGGCAGCATAGAGTATCAGTATTTTTATTACCAGCTCTCCATAGTACCATTTCTCAAAAGCGAGAAACAGATGAATAATCTTATAAACGACCAGCTGTGAGAACAGCAGGGCCAGACCAGTGGCTGCCAGATATAAAACAAGACTGAGTTCGACGGGAAGACGGTCCGGTTTCTGCGCGGTTGGAGAGGAGCCTGATTCGCTGGGATGCCCGGTAAGAAGTACCATAACATAAAGTGTTGCGATACACCCTAAGATTCCAAGCGCAAGGCAGATCATACCAATGATGAAGAGAATACGCATCTGTTCAAAGGATTCCGATGACTGGTAGTAAACATCATCGTAAGGATAGGAGGTATTGACTGCTACGGACATATAATAATTGCCATTGTTATAGGGGTTCATCTTCTCCAGTTCAGAGGCCACGTTCTTCGGTACGGACAACAGGTTGGAGTCTACATAAAGTGCCTCTCCTGTAACGTATAAATATTTTCCCAACGTCTTATACTGCTCAAGGGTTTTTCCTGGGAAGTTGGTGTATAGTTTATAGTCTTTCGAGGTATTCTGATAACGGATTTCAAACTTTAAATTCCCTGGATTTTGAATAAACTGGTAATAAAAGCGGTAATAGTTGCCCAAATGAGAGAGAACCTCATAGGAGAGCTGATCAATGGACTGAAAAGAGTCTCCTGGTTCTGATGCCTTGAAATCAGGTTCATAGGCCCGGTAAAGAACCTGGTAATTTAAATCTTCGTCAGTATCTTTATCAGGATGACCGCCGCTCACCTTAAACTGCTCATTCAGATAATATCCCTTGGACTTGGCGTGGCGGATCATCTCGTCTAATGTGAAGTCTTTTGTGGTTCCCGGACCATCCGCAACCTGTATGATAAATTTAGAGTAATCCAGCTTTCCGTTTGTTTCAAATACTTCCTTGTATTTTACATAATTAAATATATCATCTATATCAGATTTTAACTGACTGGTGAATTGGGGAGTATCCTCGTAGGTCTCCTGGGTGATCCAGCTGATTCCTTCCTCGTAATGGGGGTTGTTATACATGATAGTGACACCGATCACTACCAGAAGGGAGAACAGGAGATGAGCCAGTATGGCCTTTTCTTTTCTTTTTTTCATAATGACTCCTATTGCTTTTCGATCTTATAACCTACGCCCCAGACTACCTTTAGATACCGGGGTTCTCTGGGATTAATCTCGATTTTCTCCCGGATATGGCGGATATGAACTGCAACGGTGTTGTCGGCTCCAATCGCTTCTTCATTCCAGATCTGTTCATATATTTCATCAATGGAGAATACCTTTCCTGCATTTTTAACAAGGAGCAGAAGAATGTTGTATTCAATGGGAGTCAGTTTAATGACTTCCTCATCAACCGTGACTTCCTTATTATCATCATTGATAGCAAGTCCGCCGCATTTGTAGATCTGTCCGGCTGGCTGCTGATTCATATTACCCAGCTGGGTGTAACGGCGAAGCTGTGATTTGACTCTGGCCACAAGTTCCAGGGGGTTAAACGGCTTGGTAATATAGTCGTCTGCTCCGATATTAAGACCCAGAATTTTATCGGTATCTTCAGATTTGGCGGATAGAATGATGATGGGAATGCTGCTGGTCTCCCGTACTTTTAACGTGGTACGGATTCCGTCCAGTCCCGGCATCATAACATCCAGTATCATTAAATCCACTTCATTCTCAATCAGAAGCTCCAGAGCTTCAAAACCGTCATAAGCCTTTATTACATGAAATCCTTCTCCGGTTAAATATATATCAATTGCTTCGACAATCTGCTTGTCATCGTCACATACTAATATTTTTTGCATTTGAAAACCTCCTTTTTTCATATTATACAACGAAGACAGTTAAAAAGCATATTACTTTTTTCTGACTTTTTTACTGCTTAACTTTATAGGAATTTAAGAGGTATTATTTTAAGGTCATACTCAGTTTATTCATTTTGGTATATAAGTATCCCCGCAAAAGGTAAAAGCCGGTGCTGGGACAGTTTTTATATATTGATACTTAGTGCTGATATTTCGTATATATATTGATAGTTACAAGGAGATGAAAATGAAACCGCATTTTACTTCAACAAATGTAGGGCAAATTCAAGATCTTGCTTCTTTACATAAAATGTGTAAGATAATTTTAGTTTGTTGGTTCCGATTCCTGCATAGCGGTAGTCAAACGGATTTCTAACTGATAAGTCTTTTACTTTCATTCGGTATATGATGTTATTGTTAAAAAGAATTTCCTGTATCATGTTTTTATCAACTAAATTATATACGGACGTTAATTGAGTCCATTGAAAAAATTTAATCATTTTATATACCGCCTTTCTGATTTAAGAATAGTATAACAATGCAGGGCCTGAGCAGTAAACAAATTTTATTATAATAAAGGTAATAAATTGAGGGGGATATATGAAAAATGATTAAGTGGTAGAGTGCACTGTTTTTATTTCACAGACTCCCAGTCGAAAGAGCATATTTTTTTTGTAATGAAACGGAAAATAGCCCGGTTTTTATCATGTTTCCGGCAGATTTTTCATATGCTTTATCAATTCAGGTAAAAGGGTGCTGCTATGAATATATATGTAGTACAGCCGGGAGACAGTGTAGATTCCATTGCCGCGTCCCAGAACGTTCCGGTAGAAGCATTAACATATGACAATCAGATATATCCTCCATACCGCCTGGCTGTAGGTCAGGCACTTTATATAAGGGGAGACGGTCCTCCTGATGACAGGATTCCTCTTTACGTGTTTGGTTATGCATATCCTTTCATAAATCCGGATAATCTGGATCAGACTCTTCCGTTTCTCACAGATCTTTACGTTTTTTCCTATGGGTTTACGCCAGAGGGAGAACTGGTTCCTCCCTTGAGCTCAGATGAGTGGATGATTGACCGGGCACTGGAAGCGGGAGTGCGTCCAATTCTGACTTTAACACCTTTTGGACCGGATGGCAGATTTAATAACAATCTGGTAACAAACCTGGTGCATAATCCGCAGATTCAGCAGCGTCTGATATGGAATCTGGGGCAAATCATGCAGGAGAAGCGGTTTGGTGGCCTTGATATTGATTTTGAGTACATTATGGCAGATGACCGGCAGGCATATGCTGAATTTGTGAAACGGACCACACAGATCATGAATCAGTTTGGTTACCAGGTAACCGTAGCTCTGGCCCCTAAGACATCAGCCACACAGAGCGGACTTTTGTATGAGGGCGTGGATTACAGGCTGCTCGGGGAAGCGGCAAACAGAGTCTTATTAATGACTTATGAGTGGGGGTATACATACGGTCCCCCCATGGCAGTTGCTCCAATCAACATGGTTAGAAAAGTGGTTGACTACGCAATAACTGAAATCCCATTATATAAAATCAGCCTTGGAATCCCAAATTACGGATATGACTGGCCGCTTCCATATGAGCGGGGAGTGACTAGAGCAGAAACCATAAGTAATCTGGAAGCGGTTCAGCTAGCCATTGAAAATGGGGTGGAAATTCAGTTTGATGAAGAGGCGATGTCTCCGTTTTTCCGTTATTGGAAGTTTGGGATTGAGCACGAGGTCTGGTTTGAGGATGTGAGGAGTTATAAAGCCAAATTTGACCTTATTAAAGAATATGGATTAACGGGTGCCGGGTACTGGCAGATCATGCAGTTCTTCCGGGCTAACTGGCTTTTACTCAGTCAGATGTTTGAGGCAAGGAAGGTTGGAGATTAGAATATAATAGGAAGGAAGCCGGCAAGAGGGGGGACTCTGCCGGCTTAAAGTATGAAAAAAAGTATATAATGAAAGGTTGTTGACCTATTTACAAGTATCAATATAAGGTACAATTGTGATGGTAATATGTTATTACTGTGAAGAGTTTGTGAAATACAAAGAAATCTTATTTATATTATGACAGACAGATGTCCTGTTAGAGACAGTATAATTGTAAAAAAACAGGAGGTTTGTAGGATATGAAATTAGATGGTTTTGGAATATTCGTAGAGGATATGGCAGTTATGGTACGGTTTTACCGGGATGTACTGGGGTTTGAAATAAAGGAAGATGAAAATACGACAAATGTTTTTCTGGAAAAAGATGGTATATTATTCCTGCTGTACCGGAGAAGTGATTTTGAGAAAATGACAAACAGGTCATTTCACTATGCAAAGGCAGTGAATGGACATTACGAAGTTGCGTTGAGTGTGGAGAATTATGCTGCAGTTGATCTGGCGTTTCAAGAAGTAGTATCGAAAGGAGCATCCCCTGTTTTAAAACCGACAACGGAGGAATGGGGACAGCGAACCTGTTATATTGCAGACCCGGAAGGGAATTTAATTGAAATAGGTTCATTTAATCAATAAGTAACTGAATAAGGTTCAGCCAAAATGGCTGAACCCCATAAGAACGAATTATTTGCAAAACTGGGAAATTAATTCTAATATATCACTGAAATTGCAGGAACTGAAATCAAAAAACATAAACATTTACCTCCCTCTTTACTTATAATTTTTTGAACAACTTTATATTAACACCAATGGGGAATCATTGAAATATAGAAAGATTGGATTAAAAAGCAGCAATTGGTAAAAAAGGGGAGGAGCCGGTAAGATTGGCGGATCCTACCGGCTGATGTATGAAAAAGTATTTATATGAAAAGGTTGTTGACCTCTTTGTGATTACTAATATACTGGAAAAGTGTGACAAGAAAATGATAGTTCTGTGAAGAGTTTGTGAAAATGAAGCATCAGATGAATTGACACCGCTCCTCTTAATTGATATAATCCCTATAAACATATTGAACAAGTGTGGCATAAGGAGACTATATGAATATTCAGGAAAAAAATCAGAGACTGAGGGCTTATATATCCGATCTTGGCAGTCTTGCAGTTGCTTTTTCTTCAGGGGTGGATTCAACTTTTCTATTAAAAACAGCACACGAAGTACTTGGAGATCAGGTGATTGCAGTGACAGCAAAATCCTGCTCCTTTCCAGAGCGGGAACTGAATGAGGCAATCCAGTTCTGCAAGTCAGAAGGAATCCGGCATTTTATTGTAGACAGCGAAGAACTGGATATTGAAGATTTTAGCAGCAATCCGAAAAACAGGTGTTATTTATGCAAGCATGAGCTGTTTGTAAAGGTGGCTGAAGTGGCACAGAAACATGGGATAAAACAGGTTGCGGAAGGCTCCAATCTGGATGATAACGGGGATTACCGCCCGGGATTAATAGCGGTAGCAGAACTGGGAGTGCACAGCCCGCTGCGCTATGCAGAACTGAATAAGGAGGAAATCAGGGAGTTGTCCAGGGGTCTGGGGTTACATACCTGGAATAAACAGTCATTTGCCTGCCTGTCAAGCCGGTTTGTCTATGGGGAGACAATCTCAAAGGAAAAGCTGTCAATGGTGGACAAGGCGGAGCAGCTTTTACTGGATCTTGGCTTTCATCAGGTGAGAGTCCGTATCCATGGTACAATTGCCAGGATTGAAGTGCTTCCTGATCAGATTTCCCGGCTTATAACAGAACCGGAAAAAAGTGTAATAACAGCAGAGCTTCACCAGATGGGTTTTTCATACGTAACGCTTGATTTAGATGGTTACCGAATGGGGAGTATGAATCTGACGCTGGATAAATGATATGATTAAGGAGAATCGGCAGGAAAAAGTTATTTTTTCTTCCGATTCTCCTTTGCATTGTGTATAAAATATTATAAATGGTATCAGCCAGTTGATTTTCTTTAATTTTTCTGTTATATTGATTTGTTAAACGAATAATTTAAGAGGGATTAACATGTTTTTATATCAGATTATAAATAATCAGGTACGCATTTTAGAATGCAGAGGGTATGATGGAACGGTACGTATACCTGAGAAGATTGGTGAACTGCCGGTGACAGAGCTGGCAGAGTATGTTTTTTCCAATGGAGAGGGAAGACGGGAGATGCTTTCCAAGGCTGGAAATGACGTTCAAATGTGTGATGAAGAGGGAAATCCGGCGTCTTATAACGAAAAAGATCTCCCACCAGAGATTATCTGTGAACGCTTGCAGGACTTATATCTTCCGGTTTCTATTAAAAAAATAGGAAAATATGCTTTTTATAACTGTTTTGAGTTAAATCATCTGGAATGCTTTAGTTCTATCTTTGATTTAGGTTCCGGTCTCTTTACCGGGTGCTCAAAAATAAAAAGTCTGGATATTCATATCGTTGATGGAAGCCGCTCGTGTATGCAGGGAATCGTATCAGAACTTCGACAGGAACTTTATGTAAACTACTATGTCCGGGATAAAGCTGCCAGGCTTATTTTTCCTGAAATGTATGAGGAATCGGTGGAACATACACCGGCCCGGATTGTATTTCGGGAGATGCACGGGTGCGGGCATATGTACCGCTATTGCTTTGATCAGACAGAATTTCAGTTTCATAAATACGATGCTTTATTTCCTCATGTCCGGGTTCAGGAATCGGACCGGCTGGCTTGTTCTCTTGCTATGGGAAGACTTTATACGCCCATCAATCTGCTTCCTGGTGACCGCAAGATCTATGAAAGCTATTTGCGGGAGCATTTAGAGGCAGCAGGAGAGGCAGCACTAAAAGACAGTGAGCTGTTTTACTGGCTGGCATCGAAGTATTGCAGGGATCAGGCGGAATTTGACCGTCTGATTGACATGGCATCGGAAAAGAACTATACAGAGCTTTTAAGCCCTTTAATGGATTTAAGACATCTGCGTTTTCCTGTGAAAAAGCGGACGTTCTCTTTATAGGTTGCAGTTACGAGGAAAGAAGGTGTATCATATGATTGATCCGGTCAGGCAGCGCCAGCTTGATGAGCTGAATGAGGTGGAACTTGGACATGAAATTCTGGGGAATGCCAGAAATGAGCTGTATCTTAATTTCCGCTATCTGGATGTGGCGTTAAGCAGCTTTGGGTTTGAAGCAGAACGGTCAGGTATTGGACTCAGCACTGACGGTTATGTAATCTATTATCAGCCGGAACATCTATTTTCCATGTTTCAAAGAGGCCGTGTTTTTATAAACCGGGCTTATCTTCATATGCTTTTCCACTGTTTGTTCTGGCATCTGGGTTCTATGGGACAGCGGAAAAAGCGGTATTGGGATCTGGCCTGTGACATTGCATCAGAGTCTGTTCTGGACAGTTTTTATGTGAAATCGGTTTACCGTCATCAGTCCCCATTCCGACGCGAAATATACGGGCAGATGAATACCAGGCTTTCTGTACTTACGGCAGAAGGAATCTACCATACCCTTATGAAAATGGATCTGTCAGAGGACACACTCCGCCGGATGGAGATGGAGTTTTATGTGGACAGTCATGATAAATGGGAACAGGAGGAGGATCCCCACCTTAAGATAGAACGCCAGAGTAAGTGGCAGAATATCAGAGAAAAGATGGAAACAGAGGTGGAAGCCTTTGGTGAAAAGGAAGACGATTCTTCCAGAGAGTTTCTGGAACAGGTGAAGATAGAAAATCGGGAACGGTATGACTATAAACGGTTTTTAAGGAAATTTGCAGTTTTGAAAGAAGAAGCGGAGATCGATCCGGATTCCTTTGATTCCATATTTTATACCTACGGTCTGTCACTCTACAAGAATATGCCTTTGATTGAGCCTCTTGAGACAAGAGAGGTTTTTAAGATCGAAGATTTTGTGATTGTCATAGATACCTCTATGTCGGTTTCCGGTGATCTGGTTCGCAGCTTTTTAGAGGAAACCTATGAAGTTCTTCGTGAATCGGAAAGTTATTTCCGTAAGATAAATATTCATATCATACAGTGTGATGAGCAGATACGTTCCGATGAAGTCATTACGAGCAGGGAAGAGATGGAAGCTTATATGGAGCATTTCACTCTTTCCGGATTCGGAGGAACCGATTTTAGACCAGCATTTGAATATGTAAATGGACTTATTAATCAGGGAGTTTTTAAAAAGCTCCGCGGGCTGTTGTATTTTACTGATGGGAAAGGTATCTATCCTGTAAAAATGCCTCCATATGAAACTGCATTTGTGTTTATGGAAGATCAGTATGAGGACATATCAGTTCCTGGCTGGGCAATGAAGGTCATATTGACCAGGGAAGATCTGGAAGTAAAATGACAGGAGAATGAATAACGATGAATATAAAACGAGCAAAAGAAGAAATTAAAAACAGCATTGAAGCTTATTTAATGAAAGATAATTACGGCACCTATGAGATTCCTGCAATGCGGCAGAGACCCATATTTTTAATGGGACCGCCCGGCGTGGGGAAAACACAGATCATGGAGCAGATTGCAAGAGAGTGTCAGATCGGATTGGTGGCTTATACCATTACCCATCATACAAGGCAGAGTGCAGTGGGACTCCCATTTATAACGGATAAGGAATTCGGGGGCAAAACGTATCGCGTAACGGAATATACCATGAGTGAAATTGTGGCTTCTGTTTATAATAAAATAGAAAGCACAGGGCTGCCGGAAGGAATTCTCTTTATTGATGAAATCAACTGTGTTTCGGAAACGCTGGCGCCAACCATGCTTCAGTTTCTTCAATATAAGACCTTCGGAAACCACCGCATTCCGGAAGGATGGATTATTGTAACTGCTGGAAATCCTCCGGAATACAACAAATCAGTCAGAGAATTCGATGTGGTGACCTTAGACAGAATTAAGCTTATTCATGTAGAGGCAGATTATGACGTATGGAAGGCTTATGCGTATGAGCATGAGGTTCATCCGGCAGTAATTTCTTATTTAAATGCCAGAACGGACAATTTCTGCCGGATCGAAACGACGGTAGATGGAAAATTCTTTGCTACACCAAGAGGCTGGGAGGATTTATCCAGCTTTATCAAGATATACGAACGCCTGGGGAAGAAACCGGACCGGGAGGTAGTGGGAGAATATATTCAGTATCCCAGGATTGCCAAAGATTTTGCCAATTATCTGGAACTCTTCTATAAATACCGGGATGATTATCAGATTGACGAGATTCTTTCGGGTACAATCCGGGAAAGTCTGTGTAATAAATTAAGCCGTGCTCCCTTTGATGAAAAGCTGAATGTAATAGGGCTTCTATTATCCAGGCTTGGACAGCATTTTAAAGCGGTTGCTGACCAGGGAGACCGGACCGGCCTTCTGATGGGTGAATTAAAAAAGATTGACCCGCAGACAGATGTGGACCCATCAACTACCATGGAGGAGCGCATACACAATACACGAAGCCAGTGGAGTGAATCCTTAAAGAAGAAGCAGAAGGCAGGGCTTTTGAGCAGGCGGGAAGATTTTCTGTACCGGGATGTGGAGGCGCTTCTTCTTAAAATAGAAGAAACCTTAAAGAAATCTGGTAAAGATGACAAGGAAGAAGACTGGAACCTGATCCGGAAGCTGTTTCAGGATGAAAATGACCGCTATGATGTACTTTTCACTGAAAGCGGTAAAGCGCTGGAGCATGCCTTTGACTTTCTGGAAGCTGCATTTGTGGCAGGGCAGGAGATGGTTCTGTTTATTACAGAATTAAATAACGGATATTACAGTATGAAATTTCTAAAAGAGTATGAATGCGAACGGTACTATCAATATAATAAAAATCTTTTATTTCAAGACAGAGAAGATGAAATCAGATCAAGAATCAGGAGTTTGGGAAATTAATGTATAAAAACCAAAAAGCTACTCCATAATATAAGGGAAAAGGAGGTAGTGCCATGGGAAATAAAGCATTGAATTACACAGCTCTTACAATTGCCATCATCGGTGCAGTAAACTGGGGGCTGGTAGGTTTCTTCAATTTCAACCTGGTGTCATTTATTTTCGGCAGCATGACGTGGCTTTCAAGAATCGTGTATGCCGTGGTAGGGATCTGCGGATTATATCTGCTTACCTTTTATGGTCATCAAGAAACAAGTACGGAAAGATAGTGAATGATGGAAACAGGGGCGTTGCGGCATAGCAATAATGAGCTATGGAGCAATGCCCTTCATCTATGCCGCTATGGTTTTTGTGATAGTCTCATAAGAGCGTGAATCAGGTTCGTTAGTACACCAAAATTTCTTTGTAATCGTTTATTATTATAATACTCTATATATTTCTCTATCATTTCAACAACAGATACTCTGCTGGTAAATTTTTTTCCATAATAGCGTTCTTCTTTTTTCTGTTTTTTCTATTACTTGTAAAGAAAAATAGCTTATGGTATACTCGGGACATGACTACTTTGGTAAGTGAGGCCTGCAATTACAGCAGAGCGAATCGAAATGAATTCAGGAGGATAGATACCATGTTTTTCATATGCGGAATGAGCCAGGGAAAAAAGCTGCTGGATTATACGAAGACAGTGATCTGCGCCATGTGCGGAGGCTATGGCAGATATCAGGTATTTATGACCTATAGCTATTTCAGTGTATTTTTTATCCCGATTATAAAATGGAACAGACGTTATTATGTACAGATGTCATGTTGTAATACTGTTTATGAGCTGAATCCTGAAAAGGGAAGGAAATTAAACCGGAGAGAATCCGTTGAAATTGAAGCGCATGATTTAACGCTTGTACAAACCGGCAGAAGGGATCAGGAGTGGAATAAAAGGCAATGCTCTCACTGCGGTTATGAAACAACAGAGGATTTTGAGTACTGCCCCAAATGCGGACAAAGATTTTAAAAGCCGGTCCCGGAAAGTATCCGGGCCGGCTTCATTTCTATTTTAAACAAAATCAGATAATAATATCTTTTAATGCTCTTTTCGGGACATAATGGACCTGATTTTCGTCTCTGTAATAGCGGACGTCCCCATCCTCTTTTACTGGTACAATAACAACCTCTTCCTTTGGCTTTCCAAGAGCCAGAACAAGATCCACAGAATAAAGAGCGGGGTCGATGCCAAGTGCCTGGGCCAGCTGGCTTCTGTGGACATTACCCAGCATACAACCACCGTAGCCTTTTTCTACAGCCCCCAACATAATAGTCTGTGCGGCAATTCCGTCATCAATGGGCTTATTTTTAGCAAGTGATAAATCACAGAGTATTACGATATAAGCGGAGGGACGCTCTCCTTCCTCCGGGCCGTCCCAGTCTGGAAGTGCTCCGGCCCAGCCCAGGGTGTCGAATATCAGGGCATTTTCCTTTGGTGTATGGCTGATCCGGAATTTCAGAGCCTGAGAATTGGCAGTTGAAGCGGTGAGTCTGGCCAGATCAATGAGTTCCAGCAGATCCGCTTCAGATATAGGTGTATTCTGATAGAAGCGGCGGTATGTACGACACTGGGTAACGAGATCTTTTAACATATTTGATTCCTCCTTATATCTTGATTTTTAAGCGTTTATTAATAAAGTATATCAGGTATGAATATCATCTGCAATGGACAAAAAAAGAAAAAGATTTAGTAAAATAAAACAAAAATATCGCGTAATAACTACTGAAAATAGTCAATTTTTCGAATGGACAAATTTTAAACAAATAGAATATAAAAAACTCAAGAGCACAAATCAATAATTAATTGTTTGACATATCATCGCCATTTGTAAATTTAATTAAGAATTTACCAGTTTTTAATTAAGAAAAAAATCATAATGAATTCATTGACTTTGTTTTCTTAAGGTGTTAAACTGTGTCTCGTCTTGAGAAATCAAAAAAAAGACAGCGGCATACATATTCAATAAAAAACATTGGTAGCCGCAAGGAGGAGAATATTATGAAATTAACAACAAAGAAACTTGTACTTACCGGCGTAGCAGTATTAACCATGGCAGCTATCTCTGCTTGTGGAAGCACAAAGACTGCTGAAACAACTGCAGCAACAGAGGCAGAAGTTACAACAGAAGCAGCTACAACAGAAGAAGTTACAACAGAAGAAACTACAACAGAAGAAGTATCTGAAGAATCTTCTGAGTCTGTAGAAGAAACTAAGGAAGATGCATCTGTAGAAGAGTCTTCTGAAGAAGCTTCCAGCGAAGAAGAAACTACTGAAGCTGCAGAGACTACAAAGGCTGCTAACTAATTATATAGAAAAAACAGCTGAAAAGGAAAGAAATTTCCGCGGGCGGGGACAAATGTCTCCGCCTTTTTTTGCGCGCATCTGCTATGCAGAACCGATTGGTATGTGATATAATTTTTCCAAATAGTCATGAAAGGAGACCGATTCTCATGAAAATCACATTTGTCCATCATAGTGCATTTCTGGCAGAACTGACTTCTGTTGTACTGCTGTTTGATTATACCCAGGGACCGCTGCCGAAACTGGATACGGATAAGCCGCTTTTTATCTTCGCCAGCCACCGGCATGGAGATCATTTTTCAGAAAAAATCTTTGATTTACAAAAGGACTTAAAAGAAGTTCATTATGTACTTTCCGATGATATATCCAAAAGGAAGGTTAATAAGGAATTAGTGGACTGCGTTACATTTGTAAAACCGGGAAAAAAATTAAGACTTTCATATGGTTTTGGTACGGAGCTTGAGATTACAACCTTCGCCTCTACAGATGAAGGAGTTGCTTTTCTGGTGAACGTGGATGGAGAAGTCCTCTACCATGCAGGGGATTTAAACAACTGGAGATGGGAAGGGGAACCGGAGGACTGGAACCGGAGTATGGCAAAGAAGTATTCCCGGGAAGTGGACAGGCTGGCAGGGGTGAAGATTGGTGCAGCGTTTCTGCCCCTGGATCCCAGACAGGAGGATTCCTTTTATCTTGGATTTGATGAGTTTATGAGAAAAGCAGATGTACAGCATGCATTTCCCATGCACTGCTGGGGGGATTTTTCTGTCATTGGACGGTTAAAGGAACTGGAGGTATCCGGTCCTTACCGGGAGAGAATAATCATGATTGAAAGAGACGGGCAGCCTTTTATTCTGGGACAGGAGCTTCATAACGATGAGTGAACGGAATCAGAATCGTGAGGTATTGGATGCCGCCATGATGGCTGGTCATATTCTTCTGGAAAATGGTGCGGAGATCTTCCGGGTGGAAGAAACCATGGACCGGATCTGCCGTCATTATGGAATTGAATCCTGCAGTTCCTTTGTACTCAGCAACGGAATCTTTACAACAGCGGGAAACAAAAGAGAGGAAATATTTGCAAAGGTTCAGCATATTCCGGTGAGCGGGACACATTTAGACCGGGTGGCCGCTGTCAATCAGCTTTCCAGAGAAATTGTAACAGGATCCTTAACTCCGGCAGAGGTGATGGAAAAACTGGAACAGATAAAACAGATGCCGGGTAAATCAAAGAAGATGCGCATTCTCGCCTCAGGAGTGGGAAGCGCCTGCTTTTGTTATTTGTTTGGAGGCAATTTAAAAGATGCGGCAGCAGCGTTTTGTTCCGGCGTTTTTCTTTACGGATATGTGGTCTTTCTTGCTGGTCCCCATCTGTCCAAGCTGGTGGCAAATATCGGCGGCGGAGCACTTGTCACGGCTTTGTGTACGCTTTTGTATATGCTTCGTGTGGGAGACCATTTAAACTACATGATCATCGGTTCCATTATGCCGCTGATTCCTGGAGTCGCATTTACCAATGCCATACGCGACATTGCAGACGGAGACTATATCGCGGGTTCTGTCCGTATGATGGATGCATTGCTGGTGTTTTTCTGCATTGCCATGGGTGTGGGGCTGGTATTTGGTCTGCTTCACCGTTTTACAGGAGGTGCAATATTGTGACAGCAATATCTGAGATGGCAGTTGCAGCACTGGGTACGGTTGCATTTGCCCTGTTATTTGGGGTACCTGCCTTATATTACCCTTATTGCGGTTTCATTGGCGGAACCGGCTGGCTTGTATACAGCATGCTGGTAAAACAATTATCGGAGCCGGCCGCTGCTCTGTTTGCAACCATTGCCGTGATCCTGATTTCCAGAACATTTGCAGTCAGAAAGCACTGCCCGGTGACCATCTTTCTGGTATCCGGGATATTTCCCCTGGTTCCCGGGGCATTGGTCTACTGGACTGCTTACTATATTGTGACCGATAACACTGCTCTTGCTGCCCATACCGGGTTTCTTGCCCTGAAAGTAGCAGTTGCAATCGTGCTTGGTATTGTGTTTGTTTTTGAATTGCCTCAGGGATTTTTTCGGTTTGCAGCAAAAAAGGACAGACGGGCATCAGAAAAGAAAGGAAAAATAAAACGATGATATGGATTAAGAATGCTCATGTAATTGATCCAGCAACTCAGACAGAACAGGATATGGATATCTGCATAGAAGATGGAGTGATAGTCGGTATGGGAACAGGTCTGAGTCCGCAGGGAGCGGCAGCATCAAAGGAGGATGTGGTGATAGATGCCTCAGGCCTGATTGCAGCACCCGGGCTTGTAGACGTCCATGTTCATTTTCGTGATCCGGGTCTCACCTACAAAGAAGACATTCAGACAGGTGCAAGAGCGGCTGCCAAAGGCGGTTTTACAACGGTTGTCTGTATGGCGAATACGAAGCCCCCGGTGGACAATACAGATACTCTGGAATATGTAAAAAAGGAAGGGGAAAAGACTGGGATCCATGTTCTTCATGCGGCGGCTGTATCTAAAGGACTGGAGGGGCGTGAACTGACGGATATGAAGGAATTGGCATCTCATGGAGCAGCTGGTTTCACAGATGACGGAATTCCATTGATGGATTCCGGTCTTGTGAAACAGGCCATGGAACAGGCAGCCAGTTTAAATCTTCCTTTAAGCTTTCATGAGGAGGATCCGGCATTAATTAAAAATAACGGAATTAATCATGGGAAAGTTTCAGAACGTCTCGGTATTTACGGATCTCCGGCAGAGGCTGAAGACAGCCTTGTTGCAAGAGACTGCATGCTTGCGCTTCATACCAGGGCTGCGGTGAATATTCAGCATATCAGTTCAGCTGCATCGGTTGGCATGGTCCGGTTTGCTAAAGATTCAGGGGCAGATGTTTATGCAGAGGTAACTCCCCATCATTTTACCCTGACAGAAGAAGCTGTGCTTATCCACGGAAGTCTGGCGAAGATGAATCCACCGCTGCGGACAGAGGCAGACCGCTTAGCAGTGATAGAAGGTCTGAAAGACGGAAGCATCGATATCATCGCTACGGATCATGCGCCTCACAGTGCGGAAGAAAAAGACAGGCCTCTTCTGGAGGCACCCAGCGGTATTATTGGTCTGGAAACAGCACTGGGGCTGGGAGTGACAGCATTGGTCCGTACCGGGCATTTAACCATGATGCAGTTATTGGAAAAGATGAGCATAAATCCGGCAAAATTATACAGACTGGACTGCGGCGTGCTGAAAACAGGCGGTATGGCGGATCTGGTAATTTTCGATCCGAATGAGGAATGGACGGCAGGTGAATACGTTTCCAAGTCTTCTAATTCGCCATTTACAGGGAAGAAGCTTTTTGGAAAAGTAAAATATACGATCTGCAGGGGAAAGATTGTATATCAGGATGAAAAAGATTAATCGGACATACGCCAGAAAAGGATAAAAGATGGAAATCAGGGTGCAGGACCCGGCCTTTCCGGGGGATCTAAAAGCAGAGGGAACGCCGGAGGGTAATATGAGTGAGATAACGGACTTGAACCCGAAAGGTATTATCACAGGTGAGATTCTGTTAAATGAGGCCATTGCCCAGACTCAGGCTATAAAGGAAGAGGCAAAAGCAGAGCAATCGGAAAAATCAGATAAACCAAAACAATCAGGAGCGGACAGAGATACTGCTTCCGTACGCGATTCATCTGATCTTTGGGATGAGGAAGAGTGGAAGGAAGCTTTTCGAGAGATTACGGATTGGTGTCCTTCTGAAACGATTCCTGTTTCAGAGGAATTAAACCGGCTGGCAAAAATTTATCAGGAGCTTCTCTTAGCAGTTCTTACCCATGGGACTCAGGAGGGGGAAGAAGCAGACCGGCTGAATCAGGAGTTGTCTCTGCTGCTTCAAAAACTTTTGGTGTCCCGCCTTGGGGACCTGGAGCAATTGTTTAAAAATTATGGATCTGCTGTAAGTATCATTGCATTGCGGGCGGCAGTCTGCCGCAGTGTCATGGGAAAGAATTTAACTGAGGCAGAGCTGAATCAGATGTTCGGGGGCAGAGATTTAACGGGAAGTTCAGCAGAGGCTGTTAATGAAAGTGGAATCAGAACTCCGGTCCCGGATAACGAAAATGAGGTCAATACGGGAATCATTTACCAGCCGGCAGGTGCGGGTACGATTAAAAACAACCCAGGATACGCTAAGAACCTGATGAAAGAAACTTCATTGATGATACTGGAGAGAGGCGTTTCTTTAAAGGGGAAAGCGGGAAAGAACCACGGGGCCAGTTTAACGCTCTCTCCGCTGAAAACCGGAAGGATTTATGAGATAAAAGATCTGGAGACAGCCCAGCGTCTTGCATCGTATTTGAACAGAGAAGGGAATCTGTTTAAGCTTGCAGGTCTGACGGGAAAGAGCGAAGAACTCTGGGGATTTTTAGCGGCGCTTATGTCAATAAAATCACAGATTTTTGCATCATCTCTGGGGCTGGAAAAAGGTCTTGCCATGGATTTAAGAGAAGCCGGTGACCGATTGACTGATAAATGGATTCAGGAGATGGCGGTCAGGTCATCGCGGAACAATTCAGGAGCGTCAGGAAGAAAACCAGTTTTTGAAACAAAGGATGTATACAAGATTTTTTATTACATCATGAATTTATATCAGACAAAGGCCGATGTGAATGAGGCCGCCAATAAAGGACTCCGTTATGCCTATCAGCAATTTTTAAAGAAAAAAGAAATCACAGAAAATACAAGAGAGCCAGAGCCTTTTTTTACAAAAGACAAAAGAAACCCTGCTGAGGATTTTAAGGAAGGCAGGAAATTAATTGAACGGGACTGGAATGAATTCTCAGAGTTTTTAAGCAGCGGGAATTTCAAAGAGGTGCCCCAGGGAGTTTTAATACTGAGTCCATGGGGAATGCTTGCGGAGCCAGAGACAGATACAGCGCGGAGTGAAGGGATTTTAAGTCCGGTGTTTCTGGCTGGAGGGGCTGCCGCAATCGTAATACTGATTCTTATCTTTACATTTATAAGGTTTTAGCAGATTATACATAAATTTCTTCTTTACAGAAACACTTTACTATGCTACCATGGTAACACATGAAAATTACGAGGAGGATTTATGTTATGAAAAAAGGCATGATTATGGCAGCGGCATTATTAGGAGCAGCGGTTTTATTAAGCGGCTGTGGAGCGAAAAAGGATGTGCCTGCAGCGGCAGAAACAAAGAAAGCAGAATCTTCATCTGCAGGAACTGAAAAAGCAGAGGAGACGACTGCGGCGGACACCGGAAAAGATACATTTACCGTTGGATTTGATCAGGATTTCCCTCCTATGGGATTTGTGGGAGACAACGGGGAATATACAGGATTTGATTTAGACCTTGCAAAAGAGGTGGCAGACCGCCTGGGTAAAACCTTCACACCCCAGCCAATTGCCTGGGATGCGAAGGATATGGAACTGGAGAGCGGTAACATAGACTGTATCTGGAATGGCTTTACCATCAATGGAAGAGAAGATGGATATACCTGGACAAAGCCTTATATGGCTAACCGCCAGGTCTTTGTTGTGGCAAAGGATTCCGGAATCAAGACGCTTGCCGATCTATCCGGTAAGGTAGTGGAGGTGCAGGCCGATTCATCTGCAGAGGCCGCATTAAAGGATGATGACACATTAGCCAAAACCTTCCAGACACTTCAGACAACTCCGGATTACAATACTGCTTTTATGGATCTGGAAATGGGGGCTGTAAACTGTGTGGCAATGGATGAGATCGTAGCAGCTTATCAGATCCAGCAGAGAAAGGCGGATTTTGTTATTCTTGATGAAGCGCTTGCAGCAGAGGAATACGGAGTCGGCTTTAAAAAGGGAAATGAAGCCTTAAAAGACCAGGTGCAGGAGCAGCTGGAAGCAATGGCTGCAGACGGTACCTTAAAGACCATTTCCGAAAAATGGTTCGGTAAAGATGTAACAACAATAGGAAAATAATTGATACTGACGGAGGGCAATCATGGCTTTTACAAAGATACTTACACAACTGGCAGGAGGAATGTGGGTCAGCATCCAGATCTTTCTGGTGACACTCATCTTTTCTCTGCCTCTGGGACTTTTGGTCTCCTTTGGGAGGATGTCTAAAAACCGGGTCATAGAGGCCATTGTTAAATTCTATATTTCAGTCATGAGAGGAACCCCTTTGATGCTGCAGCTTATGGTGGTGTATTTTGGTCCCTATTACCTTTTTGGAGTAAAGGTTGGGAACGGTTACCGGCTTTGGGCTGCTTTTATCGGCTTTGTTATCAACTATGCAGCCTATTTTGCAGAAATATACAGAAGCGGCATCCAGTCCATGCCTGCGGGGCAGTATGAGGCGGCAAAGCTTCTGGGATATACAAAGAATCAGACATTTTTCAGAATCATATTTCCTCAGGTAGTAAAACGGATTCTTCCTTCAGTTACAAACGAGGTAATTACACTGGTTAAGGATACTTCCCTTGCGTTTACCATCAGTGTACTGGAGATGTTTGCTGTAGCAAAGGCGCTGGCATCTTCCCAGACAAGCCTGATTCCTTTTGTGGCAGCAGGTCTTTTCTACTATGTATTCAACCTGGTTGTAGCCATGCTCATGGAATACATAGAAAAACGGATGAATTATTACCAATAGGAGGAAGCGAGATGCACGTACTGGAAATGAACCATGTGGAAAAATCATTTGACCAGCAGAGAGTTCTTCGGGATATCTCTCTTGCTGTGAAAGAAGGAGAGATTCTTTCTGTCATCGGGCCTTCCGGTTCCGGAAAGTCTACTCTGCTTCGATGTGCCACCATGCTGGAACAGATGGATGGAGGCGAATTGTTTTATCTGGGAGAGAAGGCTGCGTGGAATGGAAGCGGTGGGACTTCTGTCTATGCAAAGAAAGAAAAACTGAGAGAGATCCAGAAAAATTATGGTCTGGTTTTTCAGAATTTCAATCTGTTTCCTCATATGACTGTTCTGGATAATATTATTGATGCACCAATTCATGTTCAGAAGCGGAGTAAAGAAGAAGCAGTCAGTGAGGCAAAAGTACTCCTTCAGAAGATGGGGCTTGCGGATAAGGCAGATGCATATCCCTGCCAGTTGTCCGGCGGGCAGTGCCAGAGAGTTGCGATTGCCAGAGCGCTTGCATTAAATCCTAAAATTCTCTTTTTTGATGAGCCGACTTCCGCGCTGGATCCTGAGCTGACCGGTGAAGTACTTAAGGTTATTAAATCCCTGGCAGATCTGCATATTGCCATGGTAATTGTCACCCATGAGATGGCATTTGCCAGGGATATCTCCGACCGGGTGATTTTTATGGCAGAGGGTGTGATTGTTGAGGAAGGGACTCCGGATGAGGTGTTTGCATCCAGCAATTTGAGAACCCAGAGTTTTCTTGGAAGGTATGGAGATATTCTATAATATTAAGAAAAAAGAAAAAAACTCTTCACAATCGGATGGTATACTAAATCGGTATAACATGAAATGGCAAACAGAGAAAAGAGGATGCTTTATGAAAAGGACTTTGATTATTGCATTAGCTGTCTGCGCAGCTGCTTTATTTACCGCATGCGGTAAATCACCAGAGCAGACACAGAGCGCAGCCGGTACCGTTGCGGAAACAGAGACTAAAACCGTGAATGAAACTTCTCCGGCGGCAAGTACCCAGGCGCCCGGAAGTACAGCAGAATTTAAGATATTGACCGGTAAGGTCACGGAAGTAACTGATAATATGGAGTCCATGACTGTCTTAAACGGCGATGCAAAAGCTGCCTTCCATCTGAATGATGTTATGGTTGAAACCTCTTATTCACTGGAACCGGATGTGAAAGTTTCCATCATCTATAAAGGAGAGATTTCCGGCTCTGATACGACCAATGCAAAGGTTGTTCTAGTTCTGGATGCTCAGGATAAGATGGAAGTAAAGGAAGTGACCGGAAGTGTAAGGGATCAGGCTATGAGTACCTTTACCATTAATACAGATTCTGGAAAAGAGATGGGCTTTATTAAAGATAACTGCGAAGGGCTGGAGTCGGGCGTGCTTGGAAACGCCAGTGATGACAGCAATGGAAGCGGTGCTTTGGTAAAAGTTACCTATGTAACGGTTACCTATGATGCAGGAAGTGAATCCAACTTCCCATTAAAGGTGGAAGCAGCGAAGTAAACCAGGTATAAATCCCGGATGGGCAGGGCTTTTTTGATAAAAGGCTTGCAAATTCGGGATTTTCATGTAAAATAAGAGAGATGACAGATCAGGGGCCAAAAGACCCCTATTTTGATGATTTCGGCGTAGCTTATGATATGGATTAAAACCAGATTTCAGAAAGGGAATTAAGATGATTAGTGCACATAACGTAACATTAAGACTTGGAAAAAAAGCATTGTTTGAAGATGTAAATATTAAGTTTACGGAAGGCAACTGTTATGGCTTAATCGGTGCCAACGGTGCCGGTAAATCCACGTTCTTAAAAATTCTTTCCGGCGAACTGGAGCCTACCGGCGGTGATATTGTGATCACACCGGGTCAGAGACTTTCATTCTTAAAACAGGACCATTTTAAATATGATGAGTGTCAGGTTCTTGATACGGTAATCATGGGAAATGTGAGATTATATGAGATTATGAAGGAAAAGGATGCCATCTACATGAAGGAAGACTTCACGGATGAGGATGGTATTAAGGCTGCAGATCTGGAGGGAGAATTCGCAACCATGAACGGCTGGGAAGCGGAGTCCGATGCTGCAAACCTTTTAAACGGCCTTGGAATTGAGACCGAATTCCATTATAAACTGATGAAGGATCTAACCGGTGCCCAGAAGGTGAAAGTGCTCCTTGCACAGGCTCTTTTTGGTAATCCGGACATTCTTTTGTTAGATGAGCCGACCAACCATTTGGATCTGGATGCGATTGCATGGCTGGAAGAGTTTTTAATTAATTTTGAAAATACGGTAATCGTGGTTTCCCATGACCGTTACTTTTTAAATAAGGTCTGCACCCATATAGCAGACATCGACTACAGCAAGATCCAGCTTTATGCCGGTAACTATGACTTCTGGTATGAATCAAGCCAGCTTATGGTGAAGCAGATGAAGGAAGCCAACAGGAAGAAGGAAGAAAAGATTAAGGAACTGCAGGACTTTATTCAGCGTTTCTCAGCCAATGCTTCCAAATCCAAGCAGGCAACTTCCAGAAAACGTGCCTTAGAAAAGATTGAACTGGATGACATCAAACCTTCCAGCCGGAAATATCCCTATATTGATTTCCGTCCGGCCCGTGAGATCGGGAATGAGGTTCTTACTGTTAATAATTTATCCAAAACCATTGATGGGGTAAAGGTTCTTGATCATATTTCATTTACCTTAACCAGAGAGGATAAGGTGGCTTTTGTAGGGCCCAACGAGCTTGCGAAGACCGTCCTGTTTAAGATTCTTTCCGGTGAGATGGAAGCGGATGAAGGCGATTATAAATGGGGGCTTACCACAACCCAGTGCTATTTCCCCAAGGATAATACCGCAGAATTCGATAATGATGACACCATCGTGGACTGGCTGACCCAGTATTCTCCTGAAAAGGATGCTACTTATGTACGTGGTTTCCTGGGACGTATGCTTTTTGCAGGAGAAGACGGTGTAAAGAAAGTAAAAGTTTTATCCGGTGGTGAGAAGGTGCGCTGCATGCTTTCAAAACTGATGATCTCCGGAGCGAATGTACTTCTTTTAGATGAGCCGACGGACCACCTAGACATGGAATCCATTACAGCATTGAATAACGGACTGGTGAAGTTCCAGGGAGTGCTTCTTTTCTCCTCCCGTGACCATCAGATCGTAGAGACAACTGCAAACCGTATCATGGAGATTGTAGGCGGTCAGCTGATCGATAAGATCACTACCTATGATGAGTATCTGGAAAGTGATGAGATGGCTCGTAAGAGACAGGTATTTACCCTGACAGAAGAAGAGATGAGTGAAAACCAGTAAAGTGATAGGCCGCTGCGCTGCGGGTAAATACTTACCCGCATGGCAGCGGCCTTTTAAATAATGTTATTTTAATCCGTTATACAGGGTGTTAAGAAGCTCCTCATTGGAATCCTGGCTCAGTTCCCATATCATGGCTCCTCCTAAATTTCTGGATTTGATATAATCTGCTTTATAACCAATGGACTCAGGGTCTTCATAGCTGATGAAGATTGTGCCGTTAAATAACCACGGAACCTTTGACTGAGAATGAAAGTATCTGGTATAATCCGCTTTGTTTAAGTAGTTGGCTTTAATATCCTTGTAGCTGATGGAGTTGGCTCCGCCATATGTCTGGTACAAACCGTTATTTGCGTTATTGACGGAAGAATACAGATATCCGTAAAATGGAATTCCCATAACCAGCTTATCTGCAGGAAAGGCTGCATTTAACCAGGTACTGACTGCAGAATCAACACTTGTTTTATATTGAGGGGAGTAATCATTGTTATTGTAAAGTGGTGCCAGTAAATCTGTATAGGAATCCCAGGTTCCGTGTAAATCATAAGTCATAATATTTGCATAGTCTAAATACTGTGCCAGTGCGGACAGCTCCACATTTTTTACGTAGGAAGCATCGGCTCCTCCGGCAATGGTGAGCAGATAGTGCTTTTGGTCCATTGCTCCACGGGCATCCAGCTTTTCACGGATTTTCTGAAGCAGCAGGGTGAAATTCTGTTTGTCTTCCGGACGTCTGCTGTTGGTAACCAGACCTCCGCTTACTGGATATTCCCAATCCAGATCCACACCGTCAAACCCATATTCAATTATAAAATCTACACAGCTGTCTGCAAAGGCAGTTCTGGAAGCGTCGGTAAGCGCTGCATCCGAGAATCTACCTGACCAGTTCCAGCCACCAACGGAAATCAGCGTTTTTAAGTTGGGATTTTTAAGCTTCAGTTCATTTAAAAGCCTGATATTATTGGGATCTATATCCGGATATCCAAGCGTAAGCTTTAAATCCGGCCCGATATTTGCAAAGGCGTAATTAATATGGGTCAGCTTGCTGGCATCAATCTGATCGGGGAAGGATCCCTTGTACGCTTCCCATGCTGCATAATATCCAACCATTCTACCAGACGGCGTTTCCGTGTCTGCCGGAGGTAAATCTGGCTGCTGCGCCGTCGTTACAGTTACCGTATTACTTGGCAAAGATACATTTCTTTTATTTTTAGCTTTCACATAAAACTGGTAGGTCGTCGCTGGTGTCAAACCATTTACGGTATATGTAACGGTGGAAGCAGAACCCAGATATGTATTATTTTTATAAATCTGGTATTCTCTCACCCGGGTACTTCCTGCCGGAGCCTCCCAGGTCAGTGTGACTGAAGTGTCGGTAATATTACCCGCATTTAAATTTTGTGGTGGGGGGGAAGCGCTTCTGTCAGGCTTTGCTGCAAATGTTGTATTATTGCAGAAGCTGCTGATTAGAAAAAGTAAAAATACAGATAATGCCCACATGGTTGCCTTTCTCGTACTTCTTTTCATCGTGTTCTCCTTCACAATTTATTATAGTATAAATTATAACATGATGGATTTTCCTTGAATAGCGCGCAAAAACTGGTATATTTACATAATAATGGAAATTTTATTTACATTGCCATAAAACCTATACTTGCAGAGGAAATTTTAATGGCTTATAATCAGCCTTAAAAGGAGGTGAAAAACATTCATACAATCGATTTCTATGCATATGAATCCCGCTTAAAAGGGCTGAACCCGGGTTTAAAAGCCGTGGTGGCAATTGCAGCATTACTGATTTGTATCGGAACCGGAAATTATCTGGTCTCAGTTACGGTATTTCTGACCATGGGTGGGGTGACGGTTATCTGGGGAGGTTTGTCCTTTTGGAAATATCTGGGTCTTCTAAAGATTCCAGTGACTTTCCTGATTCTTGGAACAGCTGCCATTGTGGTAGGTATATCTTCCGCTCCCACAGGACGTTTCTGCGTATCGCTTCCTGGTTTTTATCTTTATCTGTCGGATGACGGAGCCATACTTTCTGCACGTTTGATTATTAAGGCAATGGCCTGCGTAAGTGCAATGTACATGCTTGTGCTTTCCACACCGGCAAGTGAGGTTATTAATTTACTGGGAAAGCTTCCTCTTCCCAGACTGTTGTTGGAGCTGATGAATCTTATATACCGGTTCATCTTTGTTATGATGGATGTCCAGAGCCGCATGAAGCAGGCTGCGCAGTCCAGGCTTGGTTACAGCAGCTTTTTTACCTCATGCCGTTCTTTCGGGGGGATCGGGGCAAATCTCTTTCTTGTTTCGTTAAAAAAAGCGGGAACGTATTACGATGCAATGACTTCCAGGTGTTATGAGGGCGAGCTTTTGTTTATGGAAGAAGTAAAGCCGGTGAAAAGAAAAGAAGCTGCAGTGGCAGCCGGTTATATTGCAGTTCTCCTGCTCTTGCTGCTGATATAAAATAGGAGGATTAAATGATGGAAGAAATACTTTTACAGGCAGAACATCTTTCGTACTCCTATGGCGAAGGAAACAGAGCACTTCATGATGTGTCTCTGTCTGTGAGAAAAGGAGAGAAAATTGCAGTTCTCGGCTCCAATGGAGCGGGGAAATCCACCTGCTTTTTCAATCTAAACGGAGTTTTAATACCGGATACCGGTACGATCTGGTATCAGGGAAAGAAGATAGGGAAAAAAGATCTAAGTGAGCTTCGCAGGAAAGTTGGAGTCGTGTTTCAGGACGCGGATAATCAGATCATTGCTTCCACAGTATACGCAGAGGTTTCCTTTGGTCCCATGAATTTAAAACTTCCCAGGGATCAGGTAAAAACCAGGGTGGATACGGCTTTAAAGTCCATGAATTTAATAATGCTGAAGGACCGGCCGCCCCACTATTTAAGCGGAGGAGAGAAGAAGCGGGTCAGCATAGCAGATATTCTTGCCATGGAGCCGGAGGTAATCCTGTTTGATGAACCCACTGCGTCCTTAGATCCGGTGAATGTGGATATGTTGACGAAAGTTCTTGGAGAAATGTCGGATATGGGGAAAACGCTGCTGATTTCCACCCATGATGTGGATTTTGCCTATCAGTGGGCAGACCGAGCTGTTGTATTTGCAGGAGGAACAATTATTGCTGATGGTCCGGTAACGGATATACTCGCCTGCGGTCCGGTTTTGAAACAGGGGAATTTGAGAAAGCCGGTTTTAATGGAGGTCTATGACAGCCTGGTGAAAAGCCGGATCATACCTGAAAACAGTCCTCATTTTAAGAATACACAAGAGTTAAACCGCCTGCTTAAGGCTTGATATGAGGTTAAACTGCATTGTGTTATTGACAGAAACTGGTAATACAGTTACAATACAAGCGTATTATCAAAAAGGTGCCTGTGAAATTCTCCGCAGGATAATAGGGAAAAGGGTGAAAGTCCCTTACGGTCCCGCCGCTGTATATGCAGAGCAGGGCTCCATAAGTCACTGGGAAACCGGGAAGACGGAGCTGCTGTGATTGATGCATGAGTCAGAAGACCTGCCTTTTTGTCAGAAGTATCCGGTTACGAGCGATGACCGGTGCCGGGAAGTCTCTTTGTGATACAAAGATTTACCCATAGGGCACCTGTCTGATGAGTGGGAATCATCGGATATGAGGTGCTTATTTTATTGGAAGGAGAATGAAAATGAGTAAGAAAGAAAAAAGTATCATGAAACTTGCAGTTGCATTTGCGCTGACATTTGGAATGGTTTCCAGTGCCTATGCCATGCACATAATGGAGGGCTATCTGCCAGCGGGGTACTGTATCGCCTGGGGAGCGATCAGCGTACCGTTTCTCACAGCCGGTTTCTTTTCCATACAGAAGAAACTTAGGGATAACAGGAGATCCATTACCGTGCTTGCCATGTCGGGGGCCTTTGTATTTGTGCTCTCTTCATTAAAGATTCCTTCCGTTACCGGAAGCTGTTCTCACATGACAGGAACCGGTCTGGGAGCGATTCTGTTCGGACCATCAGCAGTCAGCATTCTGGGTATTATCGTATTGATTTTCCAGGCAGTGCTGCTGGCACACGGCGGCCTCACCACACTGGGAGCCAATACCTTTTCCATGGCAATTGCAGGTCCTTTCGTGTCTTTTGGAATATACAGATTATGTAAGGCATTAAAAGTGAATAGGATGGCGTCCGTTTTTCTTGCTGCCACACTGGGCGATTTATTTACATATTGTGTTACCAGTTTTCAGCTTGCTCTTGCCTATCCTTCTGAAATCGGGGGTGTGGGAGCTTCTGCAGTAAAATTCCTGGGTGTATTTGCTCCCACCCAGCTGCCCCTTGCGGTGATTGAGGGTATTCTCACCACGGTCATTGTAATGACACTTGAAAGCTATGCTCTGCCGGAGTTAAAAGCGATTGGTTTTGCAAAGGAGGTAAAATAAGATGAGCAGAAGTAAGAAACAGATCATTGCCGTACTGCTGGGACTGGTAGTCCTGATTGCAGTTATTCCGCTGTTTGCAGTAAAAGGAGCGGAGTTTGGAGGTTCTGATGATGCAGGAAGCCAGATGATTACCAAGATCCGTGGGACGGAATATGAACCCTGGTTTACTCCGGTCATGGAAACGGCTTTAGGCGGAGAGCTTCCAGGGGAGGTGGAGAGTCTGCTGTTCTGCCTTCAGACTGGAATCGGTGTGGGAGTAATCGCATTTTTCATGGGAAGACTGGTAGAACGGAAAAAATGGCAGGATAAACAGTCATAATGGGTTGAATAAAAAGGTAAACTGTACCCTGATAGTCAGACACAGAAAAAGAGGCTGTGCTTAACTATCAGGGTATTTTTTCACAACCAGATATTTGTCATAAACTGTTCTCATTAACAGCCATTGTCGCAAGGGATGTAAAATCCTTAATTCTGTATGTTTTTTTATCCATATGCTGCAAAATATCGGCCTCACATAAAAACGCAAACACATGAAGCAGATGACGGTAGCTGACACCGAGGTATTCCGCAACCTCTGTGTGTTTCCTATTATAGATATCTCCATCTGCAGATAATAGTATAAAATTTGCCAAACGGTTCACCAGAGGATAGTTCTGGTTGGTCGCATAATTCGAGGTATTGCGCAAAGCCTTCCGGCATAAAAAAAGGCACAGATAATTTAAAAATTTAGTATCATTTTTTAAAAGATGGCTGATTTCCCTTAGAGGTAACAGGATACATATGCACTTATCCAAAGCAATGACTCCATTGGAAAATTTCTGTGCCCCCATAAATTCCATCTCCCCAAATAAAGTAGGAGATTTAAAAAAATCAATGATGGTAACTTTACCGTTTTCATGAGTCAGGAAAAGTTTAGCATTTCCTTTTATTAAAAATACCAGATCAGATAAATCATCACCTTCTCTGCATATTAACTCATTTTTTCGGAATTCTTTCCATTTGGCATATGGAGTAATATCAAAGGAAAAGATATTACTGATATAGGAGGGAATTATTTCGTTCGCCTTTTTTATTTTCATAGACAAGTCTCTTTCAAACTCTGTTTTTATAATTTATCTTACTATAAAACTTCTCTAAATTCCAGATTTATGTGAGAAAACTCATATTTTTCACAAAAAGCAAATGATATAATACTGCGTAAGCTATTTGTAAAAGGAGCAAAAACTTAAAACAACAAATTTTTTCCAGGGGGGTCACATGATAAAATTTGCACTACCATACAATGGAGATATGAATTTCATTGAACAGTCGCTTTTTCAATACGGGGATTATGTTGAAAGCTATTTTGGTAATTTAGGAATTGATGATTTTGGCGGTGGACGCGCCCAAACTCAAAATATTGTGAAACAGGAAAATGAATTAAAAGTAATCCTGGACAAGCTAAACGCTACCGGTATTGATTTTAATTATGTCATCAACAATAACGGACTGATGAACGAGGAGTTTACAGAAAAATACCAGGAAAGGTATCTGAAATTCATCAATAAATTAGTTGATCTGGGAATACGAAAGGTCACATTGAGCAATCCATATCTAATCAAATATACAAAACAAAAACTGCCGGATTTAAAAATATCGGCTTCGGTTAATTTAAAAACTCGTTCATGGGAAGAACTTGAATATCTGATCCAATTAGGCATTGATGAAGCAACGCTGCATTATGATTTGATTAAGAATTTTGCAGAGCTGATCAGAATTCGTTCGAAAACTGATATATTGTTGAAGCTTATTCCAAATGACTTGTACATATCGAACTGCCCCTGGCAAAAAGGCCATACGCGCATGCAGGGGTCCCACAGCAAGCACAAGGAAACAAAAACGCCATACTTCAGCTATTACAGAAATAAATGTGTTAATATCCGGAATTTAAGACCAGAGGAGATATATAGTGGAAAATGGATTGCTCCGGCTGATATTCCAAAATACATGGAAATTGGTTATGAAAATTTCAAATTGCTGGATCGCCTGGCCACTACAGAGTGGATCATGAAATCCATTGAAATATATCTTGAGCAAAGCCGGAAATCCCATCTGGAGGAAATATTAGGCACCTATGGCTCCAAATCAAACATTCATGCCACTGTCTCTGATGGCCCTTTGGAGCAGGCTCTTTATCCAAGAGACCAGCTGGAGCTTATACCTGAAATTTCTCATGTGGACAATAAAATCTGGTATTCTGCCAATCATACGGACAATTGCATGCATTGTGCTATATGCCGCCATGCCGCTGAACAGGGTCTGAATTATCCGGAGGATAAGAGAGAACAGTATATCGAAAATAACAGGAGGTGGCAGAGCAGAATTACAAAACTATCGTATATCAATGATTTAAATATCGGCGAGATACAGCGTATAGAATATAAGTAGGGGGGCAGATACGGATGGGTGAAATGTTACTACCATTATACTTGGATGAGAGCTTTATGGACTCTGAATCTGAGGGCAGAATTTTTTTGACCAGATTTGAGCAGGACTTTCAGAAGGATTGTTTTTTATTTCATGAGGCGAGGAAGTGTGCGGTCTCGCCGGAGGAAGCCAGGAGCATAAGCGGCAGGCATCAGTTATGTTATGCCTATGACATGTTTCATTTTGAAAACAGAGAGTTCACCGTAGAGGGGTATCAAGAGATTTGCAAAGATATTCAGACCATGATTGACACAGGATTTAAATATATTCTGGTATCAAATCCCTATATTATTGAACTGCTTTGCAACGAATACAGCAAAGATATACGTGTGATTATCTCGTCGCAGCTGGAAATTAATCATGCTCACAGTAAAATATTTTTTGATGTTTTAAATAACACCAGAAGTATTTCCTATGTTGTCGTATCTCAGAATCATCTTCACAAACAAGAATTTGAAGATATGAGACGAACATTTGGAAGTATTAAGCTAATGGTTGAGTTAGACCGCCTGATTTCAGATAATCAGATTGTGCATGAGCATTTCAATAACATGCTTTACGGATATTATAATGATTCGGTAAAATGCTATTTAAAAGAGTATATAGAGGATAACCGGCGTTATTTCAGAAAGCAGGATTTGGTGGACCAGTTTGATGAAAACATTTCTTATAAGCTGGGAGAGATTGGTGTGGAGAAGGAAATCTCAGAAAAAAATCTGGGACATCTGCTTAATAATGAATTGGAAGATATTCAGGTAATTGATTATGATTTATGGAAGTAAAATTAACTGTAATTATAAGGATGCGAGGGTATGGATCATGAAGCTTTTAATATTAGATTTTGACGGAACAATAGCAGATACAAAGAGCAGTATTGTAAATACAATTCAGGCCACAGGAAAAGAGCTGGGCTATGGAATTGCCAAAGAGAAGGACATACAGGAAAAAATAGGTCTTCCGCTTAAGGATACCTTTTCCTCTGTATTAAAAGTCCCGGACAGCGAGATAGATAATGCAATTCATTTATACCGCAGAAAATACCAGGATATCTGCATGGAAAGTGTTACATTGTTTCCAAATGTAAAGAGCACGATAGAGTATCTGTCAAAAAAGGGAATCGTTATTACAGTTGCCTCAAGTAAGGGCAAAGAGGCTCTTCATCTATTGTTGGATCATTTAAAGGTAAGTCCTTTCATTTCTCGCATTTACGGCGAACAGGACGTAAAAAATAAAAAGCCGGCTCCGGACATGGCACAATTAATATTGGAACAGGAAAAATGTGAACCGGAAGAGGCATTGGTGGTAGGGGATACAGTATTTGATCTTCAGATGGGAAGGAGCGCAGGCTGTCATACCTGTGGTGTAACTTATGGAAACAATTCTTATGAAGAACTGAAAGCCCAAAACCCCACCTATATTATTAATAATTTCGGCGAATTGAAAAGCATTTTCTTAGCAGCAGAAGGAAAAGAGGTCTCAAATGGTTAAATTATATAATGAAATTTCCAGAACCTTTAATGAATATCTGCTGATCCCTAATTTATCCACCCCCTTGTGCATACCTGATAAAATTGATCTTACAACTCCTATTACAAGATTTAGAGAAGGGGAGGCACACGTAAGGCTTAACATTCCGTTTGTATCTGCGATTATGCAGGCTGTGTCGGACAACAAACTTGCCATTTCATTGGCACGGTGCGGAGGGCTGTCATTTATATATGGGGCTCAGACAATTGATTCTCAGGCTGATATGATACGGAAAGTCAAAAAATTCAAATCCGGATTTGTTGTATGTGATTCGTATCTTTCACCAGAACACACTTTGAATGATATACTGAGGCTGAAGGAGGATACCGGGCATACTACCATAGCTGTTACTTCTAACGGAAATTGGGACGGTATTCTTACGGGAATTATTACAAGCAGAGATTATAGAATAAGCAGGGATTCCCTGGATAAAAAAGTCTGTCATATTATGACTCCTTTTGAAGCGCTTATTACAGGGAGGGATGGGATGTCCCTGAATGAAGCCAATGACTTGATTTGGGCTAATAAATTAAATTGTCTTCCTATCGTCAATGAAAAACAGCAGCTGGTCCATATGGTGTTCCGTAAGGATTACGAAGCTCATAAGGAAAACCCTTTAGAGCTTCTTGATGAGAAGAAGAGCCTTCTTGTAGGTGCAGGAATTAATACTTACGATTATGAGGAACGAGTTCCGGCACTGCTGGAAGCAGGTGCTGACATATTGTGCCTGGACTCTTCCGATGGTTATTCCACTTGGCAATATGACGCCATTACCTATATAAAGTCAAATTTTCCGAAGGCATATATTGGGGCCGGCAATGTGGTTGATGCCGAAGGCTTCCGTTATCTGGCGGATGCAGGGGCAGATTTTGTAAAGGTCGGCATTGGCGGCGGGTCTATTTGCATTACACGTGAGCAGAAGGGGATCGGAAGAGGTCAGGCGACTTCTATACTGGAAGTTACTTCTGCCAGGGATAGATATAAGGAGAAGACTGGTATCTACATCCCTATTTGTTCTGACGGAGGGATTGTATACGACAATCACATAGCAATAGCCCTGGCCATGGGGGCGGATTTTGTTATGATGGGAAGATATTTTGCAAGGTTTGATGAAAGCCCGGGAAAGAAGCTGAAAAGAGGCAATGAATATGTAAAGGAATATTGGGGAGAAGGGTCAGATCGAGCAAAGAACTGGCAGCGTTACAGCATGTCAGCCAAAAAAGATACTCATTTTGAAGAAGGTGTTGACAGTTATGTTCCGTATGCAGGTGCACTCAAGGATAATTTATCTGTCACTATCAGCAAAATAAAGTCCACAATGTCAAGCTGCGGGGCCGCTTCCATCGAGGAATTTCAAAAAAAAGCAAGGATCACCCTTGTTTCCCCCATGAGTATCAGGGAAGGCGGAGCCCATGATATCATACTGAAAGATAAAAATTACTAAGCAGCAGGTACATGGACAGTACCGAGGCTGCCATAAGCGGACTTGCCGTTGAAGTGGGATTTAACGGACCGGGAGTCTGAAAATATATGCATTTGGAGGGGCTGAACACCTGCTGATTTCAATCAGCTGATGCGACAGCCCCTTTTCTAATGCAGTTTTAAATGGTATACTAACAATATATTTTTGACGGAGGAGAACGCGATGAAAAAAATGATATCATGGAATGTGAATGGACTTCGTGCCTGTGTGGAGAAAGGCTTTCTGGATTATTTCCATGAGGTAGATGCAGATGTATTCTGTATTCAGGAAAGCAAGCTTCAGGAAGGCCAGATTGACCTTTCTCTCCCTGGCTATTATCAATATTGGAATTATGCCATAAAGAAGGGGTATTCAGGAACTGCACTGTTTACCAAAGAAGAGCCGTCATCGGTCACTTATGGAATGGGGATAGAGGAACACGACCAGGAAGGCCGGATCATAACAGCCGAATTTCAGGAATATTACGTGGTAACCTGCTATACACCCAATTCCCAGAATGAACTGGCGCGTCTTCCTTACCGAATGACCTGGGAGGATGCATTTCTTGCTTATTTAAAAGAGCTGGAGGAGAAGAAACCGGTTATATTCTGCGGAGACTTAAATGTTGCACATAAAGAAATTGATTTGAAAAATCCCAAAACCAACCGGAAAAATGCAGGCTTTACCGATGAGGAGAGAGAGAAGTTTACCGCACTTGTAGAAAACGGGTTTGTGGATACCTACCGCTATTTTTATCCGGATCAGAAAGAGATTTATTCCTGGTGGTCGTACCGTTTCCGGGCGAGGGAGAAGAATGCAGGGTGGCGTATCGATTACTTCTGCGTATCGCAATCTCTGGTGGACAGGCTGGTAAGCGCGGACATTCACACCCAGGTGACAGGTTCTGATCACTGTCCGGTGGAGCTTGTAATTGAATAGTAAGGGATCAGACAGAGATTACAGGAGAACAGCAAAGAATGAATTTATTGACAATTGAGCATTTAACAAAATCATATACGGAACGGCTGCTGTTTGATGACACCAGCTTCAGCATAAATGAAGGGGAAAAGATCGGCCTGATTGGAATTAACGGTACGGGTAAGTCCACGCTGCTGCGCATTGTGGCAGGGCTTGAAGAGCCGGATGGGGGAACTGTGGCAAAGGGCAGAAACTTAGATATCCGCTTTCTTTCCCAGAATCCCAGATTTGAAGAGGGAGAGACCATTCTGGAAAGTATTATCCGGGAGAACGAAGGTCATGAACATGTATGGGATTTAGAAAGTCAGGCAAAGAGCATGCTGACCAGACTGGGATTTACTGAATTTGATACCAGAGTAGACACGCTTTCCGGCGGTCAGAGGAAGAGGGTTGCGTTGGTAAGCGTTTTGCTTTCCACTGCAGATTTACTGGTTCTTGATGAGCCGACCAACCATCTGGACAGCAGCATGGCTGACTGGCTGGAAGATTATCTGCGCCGTTTTAAGGGTGCTCTTTTAATGGTAACCCATGACCGGTATTTTCTGGACAGCGTGACCAGCCGGATCGTGGAGCTTGATAAGGGAAAGCTTTACAGTTATCAGGAAAACTATGGCGGCTATTTGAAACTGAAGGCAGACCGAATGGATATGGAGCAGGCAACGGAGCGGAAGCGCCAGTCCATTCTACGGATTGAGCTGCAATGGATGCAAAGAGGTGCAAGAGCCCGTTCCACCAAACAAAAGGCCCATATCGAGCGGTATGAGGCTTTACGGGACCAAAAGGCGCCGGAATCTGATAAGAACGTGGAGCTGGATTCCATAGAGAGCCGTCTTGGACGCACTACCGTAGAACTGGAAGGAATTACAAAGGCTTTTGGTGATAAGGTCCTGATGAAAGATTTTAATTATATTTTCCTGAGAAATGACCGTATCGGAATCATCGGTCCCAATGGATCGGGTAAGTCCACTCTAATGAAAATAATTGCAGGCTGGCTAAATCCCGATGAAGGAACTGTAACGGTAGGGCAGACTGTGAAAATGGGTTATTTCTCTCAGGAAAATGAGGATATGGACGGCAGTTTAAAGGTAATCGATTATATCCGAAGTGCCGCAGAATACGTGAAAACAAAAGACGGCAGCGTCAGCGCCTCCCAGATGTTAGAACGGTTCCTATTTCCATCCAGTGTCCAGTATACAACCGTAGAAAAGCTTTCCGGCGGGGAGAAACGACGGCTGTATCTGCTTCGGATCCTCATGGAAGCGCCCAATGTTCTGCTGCTTGACGAGCCTACCAATGATCTGGATATCCAGACACTCACCATTCTGGAAGATTATTTAGACAGTTTTCCCGGTATTGTCATAACAGTATCCCATGACCGTTACTTTTTAGACCGGGTTGTGCGGAGAATTTTCGCTTTTGAAGGACAAGGCAGGGTTACACAGTATGAGGGCGGATTTACGGATTATCAGGCAGCATTTGCAGCCAGGTATCCGGATGGACTTGCGGGGAACGATGCAGGAACCGAGAAAAAACCGGACGCAGGAGAAAAAAAGGGACGGGAAAAGCCTAAAGGAGAGCGGAAACTTCGGTTTTCCTACAAGGAACAGAGGGAGTGGGAGACCATTGAAGATGATATAGCTGCTTTGGAATCGTCAATTGAGACACTGGATGGTAAGATTGAGGAAGCAGCCAGTGACTATGGAAGGCTCAACCAGCTGATGGAAGAAAAGGCACAAAAAGAGGAACTTTTAGAGGAGAAGATGGAACGCTGGATGTATTTAAACGATCTGGCGGAGCAGATTGAGAATCAGTGACAGGACAGCTGCAAAGGAGAAGAGGGATGAAACAATACAGGATCGCAGAGAAAGAAACCGGATATTATCCCATGGGAATGACCAAGACTGGGGGGGGGATTCATTTTTCCGTTGCCGCAAAGGGAAAAGAGTTAAGACTGCTCTTTTTTTATGAAGATGAAAAGCAGCCTTTCTGTACGTTCCTTTTTCCAGAGAAAAATAAGCGGGGGGAAGTTTTTTCTGCTACCATACTGGGTGATGACTTTTCCGGGATTTACTATTGCTATGAGATAGACGGAAAACGGTTTTCTGATCCGTATGGGAGAGCCTTTACAGGTAAGGAGATCTGGGGAGATTTAAAAGGAGCAGACCAAATCTCTAAAAGCCCCGCTGTATCTGACCCGTTCGACTGGGGAGATGACAGGCGCCCTTTGATTCCGTATGAGGATTCTGTGATTTACCGGCTTCATATTCGTGGATTTTCCATGCATTCTACTTCAGGAACCAGGAATAAAGGAACCTTTCGTGCAATTGAGGAAAAAATTCCTTATCTCAAAGAACTGGGGATTACAACCGTTGAATTGATGCCGGTTTATGAGTTTGGTGAAGTGATTCTTCCTGAGGTTGTGCAGGGCAGTCCTTATGGTGTGGATAAACCCACTGGTAAATTAAACTATTGGGGATATACCTCTGGATATTATTTTGCACCTAAAGCTTCCTATGCTTCCGGCGATAAGAAAGATCCGGCCGGAGAACTGAAAAGTCTGGTAAAAGCGCTTCATAAAGAAGGAATAGAGCTTATTACAGAGCTGTATTTTACAGGGAAGGAGTCTCCTTCCTTTGTTCTGGATGCAGTCCGTTTCTGGACGGAGGAGTTTCATCTGGACGGGATTCATCTGGTGGGTTATCCCCCTCTTGATGTAATCGGACGAGATCCTTATCTGGTGGGGGTAAAACTCTGGGCTGATTTTTGGGGGAATATTCCTCTGAATCAGGCGAAGTATCTTGCAGAATATAATGACAGCTTTCAGACGGATATGAGACGAGTGCTCAAAGGGGATGAGGAGCAGATAAAGAATCTGGTTTTCCGGACCAGAAACAACCCCTCTGACCGGGGGGTAATTCATTATATGGCAAATACCAATGGATTCACCATGATGGATCTGGTAACCTATGATACCAAGCATAATGAAGCCAATGGTGAATACAATCAGGATGGAAATCCTTATAATTATTCCTGGAATTGCGGGACGGAAGGACCTACAAGAAAGAAAAAAGTGGTGGCCCTTAGAAAAAGGCAGCTGCGTAATGCATTCCTTTTGCTGCTGCTGAGCCAGGGAACGCCTCTGATTCTGGCAGGGGATGAGTTTGGAAACTCCCAGTCCGGCAATAACAATGCATATTGCCAGGATAATGAAACATCCTGGTTAAACTGGAACCTTCTAAAAACAAACAGGGATCTTTTTGAGTTTGTAAAATCTGTTATAGCATTCCGAAAGGCCCATCCGGTATTTCACAGAAGGGAAGAAGCAAAGAACAGGGATTATCTGGCCTGTGGATTTCCTGATGTATCCTATCACGGAGTAAAGCCGTGGTATCCGGAATATGAGAATTTCAGGCGCCAGCTGGGCATTCTTTATTGGGGAGATTATGCAAAAAAGGAGGATGGGACGTCAGACAATCATTTTTATGTTGCTTATAACATGCACTGGGAGCCTCATACCTTTGACCTTCCAAACCTTCCTAAAAAACAACAATGGCATGTGGTGTTCCATACACATAAGCTGGAAGAAAACGGGAAGTATGAGGAAGGAAAGGAACCGGTTCTGGAAGGAAAGAGCTTTCTCATTCCTCCCAGGACAATTGTGGTTTTAATGGGCAGAGCGGATTAATCCAGCCGGTATGTATACATGCTGCCGATATAATATGTATCAATATATTCCAGAATATCATTCTGACTGCTGCAGGTAATATGGGATACTTTTAAAAGTGCCTCATTTTCTATCTCCAGCAGTTTTTTTTGTTCCGGAGTAGGAAGCGTTGCTGAAAGAGAGAAGTCGACGGTATGCAGATCTATAAATCCCAGTTTTTTTAAATATTGAAAAAATGAATGTTCCAGGCTGGCTATGTCAATGGCAGGTATGGTATTGCACGGTACGTAATTATAGCTGATGCTGATAATCATCTCATTGCCTGTCCGTATTCTGGAGAAATAGTGGATTAAATCATCCGGACCGGCCTGAAGCTTCTGGGCGATCTCTGCCGGAATGTCGCTGCCACGATAGATTCTGTATTCTAACAGTCTCGCACCCGATTTTAATCCTATGGATTCCATGTCCTCCGTAAAGCTGATTGGCTGGTGGTGAAATTGTTTTTGTACCAGTGAGCTGGTAACAAAGCTCCCCTTACCCGCAACTCTCCGAATATAGCCTTCGGATGTGAGCGCAGAAATCGCTTTATTGACGGTCATTCTGCTGACATGAAAGCGATCACAAAGCTCCGTTTCCGTGGGTATCTGGTCTCCGGCATGGAGCGTCTGGTTTTTTATATCTTTTAATATACTGTCCTTTATTTGTATATACTTTGGTTTCTGATTCATAGACACACTCCTTCAGGGCATATCTGCCTCATATTATTATATACCGGAACAAGACGATTGTCTATACAAAATGGACATAAAATTTAGATAATATTACAGATAAAATTAGTTGCAATATTGTTTTTTTTGTGATAATATATGGGAAACAAAAGGAAATGAATATACTTAGTTTAAAAGTATATACATTACGGGGGAAAGAGATAGAAAGGAGGAATATGAAGCGGATTATACTTGTAACACATGGGGACTTTGCCAAGGGCATACTTACATCCGTGAAGCTGGTTATGGGAGAGACGGATTACATTGATTTTGTCTCGATCAGTGCAAAAGAAACAATTCCTGAGATAACCGGCATGATTGAGGCTAAGATGAGGTATGATTCTGAGGAGGCAATTACGATTATCATCAGTGATATTGCAGGAGGAAGTACGACCAGAGCGGCTATGGAGCTGCTCAGTCCAGGAGAAAACATTTATCTGGTCACAGGTCTGAATCTGGGGCTGCTGCTGGAAATTGCCATGCTTCCCATGAGTGGAGAGAAGTCATCGGACAGACAGTTATTAAAAAGCGCAATCGAAAATTCCAGAAACACCATTGCTCTTGTCAATGATCTCCTGGATGAAAGCAGGTGTGAGACGGATGATCTTGAGGAACTGTAAATGGACTTTACGCCGCCTGTTTTGCGGCACTGGAGGGAAGAATGATTAAATTATTACGGGTGGATGACCGTTTGATTCACGGTCAGGTTGCGGTAAGCTGGGCTTCATTTTTGGGAGCAGATACCATATTGGTTGCCAATGATAAGGCAGTCACAGATAAACTCATGCAAATGGCTTTCCAGATGGCAAAGCCGCCCCAGGTTACATTATCCATTAAATCCCTGGAGGGAGCGGTGGCAGTAATCAATAATCCCAAACATAGCGGACGGACAATCTTCGTAGTAACCGCAAGTGTACAGGATGCTCTTTATTTAATAGAACGGTGTGATGCCGTTTCGGATGTTTGTCTGGGCGGAATCAGAAAAGCACCGGACAAGAAGATGGTGGAGAGACAGGTGTACCTGGATAAGGAGGATGTGGAGGCGATTGAGAAGATACATGCTTTGGGAAAGGGGATTTATCTGCAGGCGGTGCCTACAGAAAAGAAACTGCAGTACGATGAGATTTTAAAAGAGTTTCATAAATAAGAAGGAGGAGAATTATATGGTATTTAAAGCGTTGCTGCTGGGGATTCTTGCAGGATTTGCGATTTGGGATGGCCGGGTATTTGGACAGCATATGTTTGACCGGCCAATTGTAACAGGACCGATTGTAGGGCTGCTGCTTGGTGATGTACAAACGGGAATAGTAATGGGTGCAGCTGTTGAACTGGTAATGATGGGTATCGTGGGAATTGGTGCGGCGACACCACCGGATGTAGTATCAGGCGGAATCCTGGCGACTGCCTTTGCCATCATGTCGGGACTTGACATGGATGCAGCTGTCGCCTTATCACTGCCTATTGCCACCTTAGCGCAATCGGTAGGAATATTAGACAGGACCATTAATAACACGTTTCTTCACTGGGCCGATAGTGCGGCAGAGGAAGGGGATTACCGGGGAGTTGCAAAAGCGTTCTGGTCAGGGGCATGGTTGTTTTGGATCAGTTCATTTCTCGTGGTTTTCCTGGGAGTGCTTCTTGGTTCCAGTACTATTGCAGCGTTTGTGGATGCACTTCCGGCTTTCATATTGAGTGGTTTAAAAATTGCAAGCGGTATGCTTCCTGCTTTAGGAATTGCAATTCTCATGCAGCTCATATTTGATAAAACTAATGCAGCCTATCTTTTTGTTGGTTTTATATTAACCGCATTACTGGGAATGAGTACAGTCGGAGTGGCGATTGTGGGTGCGGTTATTGCTTATACAGTCTACCAGGCTGCGACACAGAGAAAAAAAGAGCAGATGGCTTATGCTATGACACAATCAATGTCTGATGATTTAGGAGGTGAACTATAATGAGCCGTATGGATAAAGGGTATACCGAAAATAGCCTTATTACTAAATCTGATATGAGAAAGACCTTCTGGCGCTCTTTTCCTTTACAGGGCTGTTTTAACTACGAACGCATGCAGAATGTGGGATTTTGTTATTCCATGATACCAGTACTGAAGCGCTTATATCCAGAGAAAGAAAAGGCAAGAGAAGCGTTAAAGCGGCATCTGTCCTTCTTCAATACGACACCACAGATGGTCAGTTTTATCACCGGTGCCTGCGTAGCCTTAGAGGAGCAGAATAAAAAATCAGAAGAGGGGTTTGATATTGAGTCAATCACAGCTTTGAAAGCCGCTTTGATGGGTCCCATCGCTGGAATCGGTGATTCATTTTTCTGGGGAACATTCCGTATTATAGCAGCAGGAGTGGGCTGCGGCCTGGCCGCGAAGGGAAGCCTACTCGGAGCCGTTCTGTTTTTGCTCATTTTCAATATTCCTCATTATCTGGTGAGATATTATGGATTAAAACTGGGGTATAAAAGCGGAATTAGTTTTATAGAAACGGCTCAGTCATCAGGTATGATTGAAATTCTTACAAACTGTGCCAAAATCATCGGTCTTTGCGTGGTTGGAGCCATGATCGCCTCTATGGTGGCATTTTCCACACCCCTTGTTCTTAACATTGGTGAGACGAAGGTTGAGTTACAGGGAGTGTTTGATCAGATCCTCCCAAAGGTTTTGCCCCTTGTACTGACATTTGGAATTTACGGATTATTAAAGAAAGGATATAAAACCGTGACAGTCATGTTTGGTATCATCGCAGCCGGCATAATCTGTGCGTTTTTAGGAATATTATAATGAATTTTAAGTCTAAAATGTATGATTATATCTGTGAGACTCCCGTAGTACTTATGGATATAATAAAACGAAGAAAAGAGATAACCAAAGAATTTGTAACATTTTATCAGGATAAGAAAATTGATCAGATATATGTGATCGGTTCAGGAACCAGCTACCACGCCGGGCTTTCAGCCAAAGCTTACCTTGAGGAAATTCTGAATATTAAGGTATTTAACAGTTATCCTACACAATTTGAACGGAATGAAAAGATTTTTAACAAAAATACTCTGGTGATTGGTATATCTCAGGGAGGGCAAAGCCTTTCCACAGTTGCAGGTCTGGATTCAGCTGCAAACAGGGGACTATATACAGCTGCATTGTCAGAAAATCCTTCGGCGCTTATCTTTGAACATGCAGAAACTAAAACAAGGCTTTTTGTTGGAAATGAAAAATGCGGCGCAAAAACAAAGGGATATGCCGGAACTACAGTAACTCTTATGATGATGCTGACAGAGTGGGCAATTGCTAAGGGAATACTGACGGAAGAGGACGCTCAAGGATATTTTGAACGGATGTACCGTGTAATTGCAAATATGGAGATGGTTACTGCAGAGGCCACCAGATGGTATGACCGGATTAAGGAGGAATTTCTACCGGCAAAAAGAATTATTGTGGTAGGGTACGACGGTATGTATGCAGATGTTCTGGAAGGTGCATTAAAGATCCTGGAAACAGTTCGTCAGGGAGTAACCGGCTATGATATAGAAGAATTTTTCCATGGTATTTATAATTCAATTACGGAATCCTCTCATATCTTCTATCTTGTATCCAAAGGTGATTACAAACCACGGGTGGAGAAACTGACGGATATTTTAAGCGAATGGACCCCTCATCACTATATGATTGCATCGCCTGAAGGTCTGCTTAAAACATCTTCGAAGGATTTGATCTGCCAGTTTACAGAAGATCCTCTTTTTTCTCCATGGGAATATATTATTCCGCTGCAAGTGGTTGCCTGTCTTGCTCCACAGGATCTTGGTATAAATCCAGATATACCAAAAGATCCTGAATTTCATAAAAAAATAGGAAGTAAAGAATTAGACGGGATCAGGGATCAATATTCAGACCTAAACGGAGAAAAGAATGATTAAAGCAGTTATTTTTGATATGGACGGATTGATGTTTGATACGGAAAAACTGTATGATATTGCATGGGAGCATGCAGGAAAGCAGTTTGGCTATATCATAAAGCCGGAAGATCTAAACCCGATGCGCGGCGCAAATCAAATGCTTGTTCAACAATTGTTTTATCAGAAATTTGGTCCTGAATTTGATTTTATGAAAATACGAAAATCCAGAATCCAATACATGGAGGAATACATTGGAATTCATGGGTTGCCTCATAAGACGGGGCTTACAGAGCTTTTGAAGTATTTGAAGGAGAGAAGATATCAGATTGCAGTTGCAACCTCTACCCATGAGGAACCGGCTCACAGATATCTTTCTATGGAAGGGATTGCTGATTATTTTGATGTCTGCATCTACGGGGATATGGCAGAAAAAAGCAAACCAGATCCGGAGATATACATAAAAGCAGTAAAACGGCTGGGGAGACAGCCAGAAGAATGTCTGGTTTTAGAGGATTCTCCCAATGGTGTGCTGGCTGGCTTTCAGGCTGGCTGTCCTGTAGTGATGATACCAGATGTCATACAGCCGGGTAATGCCGAAAAGCAGAGAACCGTTAAGATACTGCCCACTTTAAAGGAGGTTATCTGCTGCTTAGAAAGCCAGTCTTAATAGCCTTGTCAGGGGAGTATAGGATGATTGACCGGAAATTCCGGTCTTTCTCCATTTAATACCCTCCAGATATCCATTGCTGCAAAAAGCTCCATACGGTCCAGTGATTCCCGGGTGTTGGCTGCGCAGTGGGGAGAAACAATAATATTTTCATATTGAAGCAGACTGCTGTCTGCGGGAAGGGGCTCCTTTTCAAACACATCAAGAGCAGCCCCTTTTATTTTTTTGTCTTTAACAGCCTGGATTAAATCATCTTCCCGGATCAGTCCGCCTCTTGAGACATTGATTAAAATAGCAAATGGCTTCATCATATCCAGCTGTCTTTTTGCTATCATGTACCTGTTCTTTTCGGAATAGGGGACATGAAGGGATATAACATCAGCATTTTTGTAAACTTCTTCCGGTGAAGACACGGGAGTAACACCCAGGGGGGCATTGCCGGAGGTTAAATGATGATCATAGACGATGACCTTCATATCGAATCCCATGGCGGCTTTTCTTGCTACCAGCTTTCCTATATTTCCAAAACCAATAAGCCCCAGGGTGAGACCGGACAGTTCTGTGTTAAATACATCCTTACGGATTGAAAAGTCGCTTTTTTTCACCGCCTCAGTCATAATCTGATGGTTTTTCGCACAGGCAAGCATGAAAAAAATGGTATGTTCTGCGACTGCATTGGAGTTGGCATCACCGGAATTGGTCACCTGAATGCCCAGCTTCTCTGCATAAGCGGTATCGATATAGTCTACACCTGCACTAAAGCTGGAAATCACTTTCAGGTTTTCACACCGGTCCAGCAGATTTTTGTCGTACCGGAGCTTTCTGCTGGGGCCTGTGAGTATGGCATGACATTGTTCCCATACGGGGTCCTCCAAAGAGGCCGGAGCAGATAATAGAAGCTCGCAGCCTTTTTCCTTTAAATATTCTGTACCTGTATGTGAAATTGTTCTGGGGATCAGCACTTTAAACATATATGATTCCTTTCTGAAAGCAGTTGTAATCTGTCTTATGATGATACTATCACAGACCACAAATGGTTTCAAGCGAATCTGTTAAAGGCCGGTTTCCATGGTTTCATCACACCAGCAGATGGTGGCTTCACAGGATAAAATACCTCTGCGGAGCATGGCGTTTAGAAAACGGGCTCGTTCTTTTGTTATTTCTTCAATTCCCTGATCCAGTTCATGCTGCATTTTCAGGTATTTTTCCCGTTTTTCCACATGGACTTGTTTATAGTTCTCCAACATTTTTATGATATGCTCTTTTGGCTGGTCGCTGGAGAATAATAATTTCAGCATAAATTCAGAGCGCACAGGCTGCAACTGCGTTTCTTCCAACAGCCAGGTCTCTAATTCCAGTTTTCCCTTTGGAGTAATCTGATACATTATGTCAAGGATAGTTTTGAAAAGGCAAAGCTATTGTGCAGGAGATGACCGACTTACTTGTCCTTGATCTGGTAGATAAGGGGCTTGTTACAGATCAGGTTGTCCTAACAATAGGTTATGATATAGAGAACCTGACAGATCCGAAAATCCGCAAGTCCTACAAGGGGGAGGGTGTCACAGACCACTATGGGTGTAAAATCCCAAAACATGCGAATGGTACTGCAAATATTGGCAAACGGACATTCTCGACTATACTAAATATGGATGCAGTGATGAAATTATACTTTAAGATTATGGATACAGGCCTATTAGTCAGGCGCGTTACCATTGCGGCCAACCACATAGTTGAAGACAATACATCAGCATATGAAACACTGGACTTTGAGCAGCTGGATTTATTTACAGATTAAGAGACATTGATAAAGCAGTGACAGGAAGAAGATGCAAAACTTCAAAGAGAGAGACAAATATAACTGGTCATGTTTTCAAATTCCAATTAGGGGAATTCCGTGCACCCCACGATGCAGTGCCATATATGCTGATTGTAAGAGCAGTCCTTTATTCTAAATATTTATGCTTGCATAAGGCAGTAAGGACACTCCCATTTGACAAGTTTATAAAATCGTGTTATTCTGAAGGTACAAATGGTAGCCAACTCCACAGAGTGGCTTCCAAATTCTTGTTTAATTATTTAAAAAATAATCACCAATTGCTTTGGTCGGCTGGGTGATTATTTTTTTGTACCTTTGTCACTGTGTTTCACGTATGTAAGTATTGCAACGATTAATGCTGCAATATTTATGATTACCATAAATTCCTCATAAGTGTTCACAATCACCACCTCCTTTTGGAGATGGAAACCACCCGGCAGATTGACTACCATAATAATAATACCAAATAATAGTAGTTTTTACAAAGCCTTACTGAAGTATTGCGGAATAATTCAGCATTCTAAACAAAAGTTTTAGAAGCATCTAATATATAAAATAAAACAGCAGCAGGACAACCGGTGATTTGTTTCAGCCGGTACCTGCTACTGTTTAGATTATTAAGCATTTATCGTATAAGTATACTGTCCGCGGAAGTCTGTTCCATAAAAGTCTGCGAAAGACAAATGAAACACATCCGTCTTTACTGTTTCAAGAGAGATCTGATTCTTTATTAGATACTGGTAAATACCGGTGTAATCTATAGGACCTTGGATCAGAATACTTTGTAAACGCCCATTACGTAAAATTGCTCTCTTATAACAGCTTGAATCCTCCTGCGACAGGACCAGATCTCCGTCTTTTGCGATTCCGTCACCAATGGAAAGTGTTGTAAGGCCATAAAAGTTCATGGTATTTTTCATGCCATAAGGATCTTCATAAGGTGTGGGAACTCCGCACATATTGCAGGCGGCTGTGTGCCCCTGCTTCATGGCATTGGGCCAGATGGCGGCGATTCCGTTTACATCTCCTGCCGCATAGATATTGCTGCAGGTTGTTTCCATGTATTCATTCACCTTAATAAAGCGGTCAACCGCGATTTCACAATTCTCCGTGCAGTCAGCTGCAGGGCGTACTCCGGCAGCCACAATAATCATATCGCACTCCAGAATCGTTCCGTCATCCAGCATAACAGAAGTGATCAGATCATTTTCCGGCATAGTGGTTAAAACAGCTTTCCGCCCCAGTACGAATTTGCAGCCGTGCTGTTCAAATAAGTTCTGATATGCCTTTCCGGCTTTTTCGTCCAGCTGTTTGGGAAGAATGCGGTCAGCCAGCTCCAGAACCGTCACATCTTTCTTCTGTTCCAGAAATGCGTATGCAGCATCCATGCCAACAAGACCAGAACCTAATATGAGAATTTTTTCTGCAGTACTGGCCAGCTTTCGGATCTGTTTCGCGTCACTTAAATCCCTGAGACCGAATACATTCTTTGCTTCCCTTAAATTGGGGATGGGAGGGATCACGCTGCGTGCGCCTGTGGCAATAAGAAGGCGGTCAAAGGAAAGCTCTGTGCCATCATCCAGAGTAACGGTCTGCTTCTTTGCATCTATACGAACCGCTTCCCTGTTTTTTAACCATGTGATTCCCAGGGTTTCAAAGAAATCTGCCGGTATAAAGGAAAGAGATGACTCATCCCGTTCATGGCTTAAGTATTTGTGAAGCATACACCGGGAATGGACCTGGTCGTCAACCGACACCATGATGATATCCGCTTTGGCATCCAGCTTCCGGATGGTTTTTGCAGCCGAAATTCCTGCAGCTCCTGCGCCGATAATTACATGAGTCATCATTCCACCTCCTTTACATAAATCGCCTTTGTCGGACATGCTTTAACGCAGCTTGGTTCGCTGTTGTGTTCCAGGCAGAAGTCACATTTGATCACTTTGGTTTTTGTGGTTGTATCCGCTTTTAGCACACCGTAAGGGCAGTTCATCACACACATGAAGCAGGAACCGCACTTTACTTCGTCGTAATATACGTGACCGGATTTCTCGTCCTTTGTAAGAGCCCCGCTCATACAGGACATCACACATTCCGGCTGGTCGCAGTGGCGGCAGAAGATGGGAGCATAGTGACCGTTCCCTTTCATGACGATGTGATTTCTGGATTCATTTTCCGGATTGGTTAAATCCAGATCATAAATGCTTCCGCCATCTTTTCTATGTGCCTGCATACAGGCGAGTACACAGTTCTTGCACCCGTCGCATTTGGCTTCATCAATGAATATACGTTTCATATGCCCTCCTCCTATATATTAAGACCGTTCCGCTTCTCCATAATAATTTTTTCCAGTATATCAGCACTTTCCACAGCGTCATTATTGATAATTACCTGACCGCCGGTTAATGATTTCATACCGTCCGTGAGAACTTTAACAGCAACCTTGCTTCCTGTCACAAAGGGAGGAAGTCCTAAATGAAGAGGAAGACCAAGAGCCAGACCGAAGCAGCCATCTGCCAGAGCCTGTTCCTCCAGCCACTGAGCTGCGGAAAGAACCAGAGGAAGTTTGGGAAGATCAACGCCCAGTTCCTGTGCAATTTCCGTAGCAACTATTTCAAGGCGTCCGATGGCAAGGCAGGGACCGAAATTAAGAACCGGCGGAATGCCCAGCTTTTTACAGACTTCTCTTAATTTGGGACCTGCATATTCTGCTGCTTCCGGTGTCATCAGTCCGCAGTTTTCAATGCCGCCTGAAGAACAGCCGGCAGTAAGGACAATGATGTCTTTGGCAATCAGTTCCTTTGTCAGTTCAACAGTAAGAACATCATGGCCTCCGGCTGTTAAGTTGGAACAGCCTACCACTCCTGCGATACCCTTGATATCTCCGGATACAATTAAATCAATCAGCGGCTTCCAGCTTCCGCCGAGGAAGTCTTTTAAGGAACCTTCGCTGACTCCGGTCAGAGTATTGTCATAACCATGGTCCGGAAGAAGATTTAAGGGGACTGTACCGCGGCGTTCCTGATAGGATTTTATTACCTTGTCGATGATCTTTTGGCTCTGTTCCCTGCGGTGGTCAAAATCAAATTTCATCAGTTCTGCATTTGATTTTTTCGCCACATCATCAAGACAGATCTGTTTGATCTTAAGTTCATCACAGATAGGCTCAATACCTGGAAGTGTGCAGTTAAACTCGGAAAGAACCGCATCAATTGCTCCGGTTGCAAGGATTGCTTCACTGGTGTAGTTGTTTCCTGCATGGCCGTCAAACACCTCCTGGTAATGAGCGCCTCGCAGCTGCAGATCCTGCCCTACACAGGTACAGCCAACCAGCTTAAAGCCTTTGGCTCCTGCCGCTTTTGCTTTGGCAATTGCTTCCGGAGTGGTAAGCTGCTCCTGGAGATCGACAAAGATGGTGTGCTGGTGTCCGGTAATCATGATGTTAATATAATCAGGGTCAATCACACGAAGTCCTACGGGAGCCATACGAAGCTCCGGCTGTCCTAAAAGTACATCGTTTAAAAGGTTTGTAAGAGTCAGTCCGTAAATGCCCGTGGAGACTCCCAGTCTTAAGCAGTCAACCAGCATATCCAGGGGGTCGGAGTTTAAGTTGGTGGAACATTTGACCACACCTTTAAATACTTCTGACTTCGCACCTCCCGGCATGATTCCCAGCTCTTTCCAGCGGGCAACTCTAGGCGCGTATGCGACTTTTTCCGTCAGCTCCATTTCCACATATTCCGGTTTATACAGATCAGCAATGACCGCATCAGCGACTTTCTCTGCTTTTTTGTATACATCAGATTCTACGATTCCGAAAATATCTGCCAGATGATCCAGAGATTTTAATCCTTTTAATTCCCCTTTCACTTTAGCTGTATTTTTTAAGTTTAATGCTGTATTTTCAACAATGTGTATGTAACAGCCGCTTCCTGAGGCCACCGCTCTTAAGAAATTCCTTGTAACAATGGTGTCTGCATCCGCTCCGCAGATTCCGCGGGGCGCATCCGGGGTAATACGGCATGGACCGTTGGCACAGAGTCTGCAGCAGACTCCCTGAAGACCAAACCCGCATTTGGTGCTTTGTTTTTCAACCCGGTGGTGAGACGTTTCCATCGGTAAGGCAGAGATAAATGATTCTAAAGGTTTGTCGGCGCTTTGACAGGTATTGCACCCGTAACATTGATTCATTGTTTTTTCCTCCTTTTGATTCTATACCATTTTGGTAAAGATTAAAATAAAAAAATTATCCGTGCAGAAGCTTGGCCAAAGAACACTCTTTTAATTCTTTATTGAGATTCATCTGAATTCTTAAGAACTCTCTGTGAGCCAGGCAGGGCTGCTTGGGCTGGTTCACTAAACAGTCATAGCCGGACTGCATGCATTCAATCAGCAGCATGTTGGAATCTATGACAGTCAGAATATCATATAAAGTTGTGCGTTCCAGATCACAGTTTAAGGCATAGCCTCCCGCGCTTCCACGATAGCTTTTAATTAATCCCGCTTTCTCCAGCTTTCTTGCCATCTTATAAGTAATGGCTGAAGTGAGTGATTCTTTCTCACAGATCGTAGGAACGTTCATGATATCGCCCGATGATAAGGCTCTTATGATCCTTATTGCATAATCGCATTCTCTGGTAATGAGCATATCGCACCTCCACGTTATAAGATTAACATACTGCACCTAAATGGTCAAGTTTTATCAATAAGATTTTGTTGAAGGAAAAACGAAGAAGCCCCCATACTCCTGCGGCTGGTTCAAAGCAGATCTATGGGGGCTGCGGTATGGTGCTGTTATCCACTGTTAGTCTGCCGGATAAATGAGATGCTCGTCATCAATTCCGTAGAGAACGGTGTCTAAGAATTTTCTTGCAAGATATTTTGCCATGCCTGGGTTCATATCCAGATAGTTTCCGCAGTCTCTGGCTGCAGCGCCTGGGATCTCTTCCTCAAAATCACGCATGAATTCATACATCTCCGTGATCAGCGGGACGATATCTCTGGACTTGTAATCTCCTGCTAAAAGAAGGTAGAAACCGGTGCGGCAGCCCATCGGACCAAAGTATAAAACCCTGGAAGCAAATGTTTCGTGATTTCTTAGAAATGTTGCACCTAAATGCTCGATGGTGTGTATCTCTGCCGTATTCATGACTGGCTCGAAATTCGGTCTGGTCATGCGAATGTCAAATGTGGTAATTGTGGTATCATTGACCTTGTCTTTGCGGGAGACATAGATACCTGGAAGCAGCTTTAAATGATTGATGGTAAAGCTTGTTATTTTTTCCATATAAATCAGATCCTTTCTGAAAGGCTGTTAAGCCGGTAGAACAATTGGCTGTATTCAATCAAATTATAATAAAAAAAACGGTTACATGCAATAGTTACTCTCACAAGAAACTGCCGCAGGGAAATTCATTCATGAAACTCACTTCCTGATTCATACCATAGTAGGAGAAACGGGAAGGAGCGTCATAATGGAAGAATGGTTTCGATTATCAGAGGATGAAGTCCTAAAACAGCTTCATGCTGACAGGAGTGGACTAAATTCCGAAGAAGTTTTAAGGCGCAGGCAGATGCATGGACCCAATCTGCTGAAAAAAGCAAAACGGAAGAGTGCCTTTGAAGTATTTCTAGATCAGTTTAAAGATTTATTGGTCATAATCCTGATTATAGCCGCAGTAATTTCCATGATATCAGGTGACGTGGAAAGCACCGGTGTAATCTTTGCAGTATTACTGCTAAATGCAATCCTTGGAACAGTACAGCACCAAAAGGCAGAAAAATCCTTAGACAGTCTGATGTCCTTATCTGCGCCGGTGGCATGGGTGAGACGGGATGGGAGAAATAAGGAAGTTCTGTCAGAAGAGATTGTGCCGGGAGATATTCTTTTGCTGGAGGCAGGAGATATGGTGGCTGCAGACGGCCGCATACTGGAAAATTATTCCCTGATGGTCAACGAAAGCTCCTTAACCGGAGAATCCGTAAATGTAGAAAAGCATACCGGAAGGCTGCGCATGGAAAAGGTTCCTCTGGCCGAACAGTCCAATATGGTTTTTTCCGGTTCCCAGGTCGCAGCAGGCAGGGCAATAGCCGTTGTTACCGGAACGGGTATGAATACGGAAATAGGAAGAATCGCTTCATTAATGAATGATGCCGGAGAGAAAAAGACACCTCTTCAGTTGAGTCTGGATCAGTTTGGCAGCAGACTGGCAGCAGCTATTTTAGCAATCTGTGCCATTGTTTTTGGATTAAGTTTATACAGAAAAATGCCGGTTTTGGATTCTCTTATGTTTGCGGTGGCGCTGGCTGTTGCTGCCATACCTGAGGCGCTCAGCTCCATTGTCACTATTGTACAGGCGATGGGAACCCAGAAAATGGCAGGAGAAAACGCCATCATTAAAGACTTAAAAGCGGTCGAAAGCCTGGGATGCGTATCCGTTATCTGCTCCGATAAGACAGGAACGCTGACGCAGAACCGCATGACGGTTCAGCAGGTTTTTGTAAACAACAGGCTTTATCTTCCTGAGATGCTAAAGCCAGAGATTCCCGTACATAAATATCTATTATACGATGCTGTCTTAAATAATGATTCCAGCCATGTCGATGGGCAGTTAAACGGTGAACCCACAGAAACCGCGCTGATATTAATGGCAGAGCGGGCAGGGGTAGACGATGAAGCGGTCAGATCCTGCCACCCACGATTAGGAGAGGTTCCCTTTGACTCTAAAAGAAAGCTGATGAGTACCCTCCACTATCTGGAAGGTAAGAACGTTTTATTAACAAAGGGTGCGGTTGATATCCTGCTTCCCAGGATAACTCATATCTGGTCGTCGGATGGAGTCCGCCCTTTAAGAGACGGTGACAAGCAGATGCTTATGGAGCAGAACATGATGTTTTCCGCCCAGGGACTTCGTGTTCTTACCTTTGTCTGCAGGGAAATGGATAAGCAGGAAAAGCTATCCGAAAATTCAGAAAACGGGTTTACCTTCCTCGGCATGGTATCCATGATGGATCCTCCCCGCCCGGAATCAAAAAATGCAGTCTCAAATGCCAGAAGAGCGGGAATCTATCCCGTCATGATAACAGGAGATCATAAAATTACGGCAGCAGCCATAGCGGAGCGGATCGGGATACTGGAGGAAGATGACCTGGCAGTCAGCGGTCCTGAGCTTGATGATATGACGGAGGATGAGCTGGGCCACCGTCTGGAATCCATCAGTGTGTATGCCAGGGTTTCTCCGGAACATAAGATCAGAATCGTCCGGGCCTGGCAGAAGAAGGGCCATATAGTAGCTATGACAGGAGATGGCGTCAATGACGCTCCTGCGTTAAAACAGGCGGATATCGGGGTCGCCATGGGACAGATGGGAACGGAGGTTTCCAAGGAGGCCTCTTCCATGATTCTGACGGACGATAATTTTGCCACAATTATCAAGGCAGTTTCCAATGGACGGAATGTTTACCGGAATATCCGCAATGCCATAAAATTCCTTCTTTCAGGAAATATGGCGGGTATTTTATGCGTTCTTTATACCTCCCTTGCAGCTCTGCCCATTCCGTTTGCACCGGTACATCTGCTATTTATCAACCTTCTGACAGATTCCCTTCCAGCCATTGCAATCGGCATGGAACAGGCGGAAGCGGATCTCCTGTCCCAAAAGCCCAGAAATCCAAAAGAGGGAATATTAACAAAAAGATTTATCCTTGTGATTCTGTTTCAGGGGACCCTGATTGCGGTTTGTACCATGGCAGCCTACAGTACTGGACTGCTGACCGGCAGCGAGGCTGCAGCCAGTACCATGGCATTTTCCACATTGACGCTTGCCAGACTTTTTCATGGCTTTAACTGCCGCAGCAGTCATTCCATACTAAAAATTGGTCTTGGCAGCAACTTATGGAGCATCATGGCATTTGAAGCCGGTGCAGTTCTTTTGGGTGCGGTTCTTTTTATTCCGGGGCTTCATAATCTTTTTTATGTTGCGGACTTAACAGGAAGGCAGTTTGTCACCATCTTTATATTTGCTATTCTTCCGACCCTTATTATTCAGGCCATGAAGACAATCCGGGAAAGTCTGCACTAGGTTTTTTGTAGAACTTGACATATTTTCGCTCGTATGGTAGTATAAATTTGTATTATTTATAATAAGCCTAAGAGATTACAGAGCCAGGTGATGAGTGCGGGGAACCGTTCATTATCAAGGCTCTTTCTTTATTGTTTGGTAAAAAATTAACAAAATGAAAAAAGACGGAAGGGGAAGGTATCATGGGAAAATACGTAATTGCTATGGATCAGGGAACCACCAGTTCCCGGTGTATTCTGTTTGATGAGAAAGGGGGCGTCTGCAGCGAGGCACAAAAAGAATTCAGGCAGATTTTTCCAAAACCAGGCTGGGTGGAGCACGATCCTATGGAGATATGGTCGTCACAGCTATCGGTGACCATGGAGGCCATGGGGAAAATTGGGGCGCATTACAGTGACATTGCTGCTATTGGAATCACTAACCAGAGGGAAACAACTGTTGTGTGGGATAAGGAGACAGGAGAGCCGGTCTATAATGCCATTGTATGGCAGTGCAGGAGAACTGCTGACAGGATTGGCCGGTTAAAGGAAGAAGGTCTTGATGGGCTGATCAGGGAACGGACCGGACTGATTCCGGACGCGTACTTTTCCGGAAGTAAGATTGAGTGGATTCTGGATCACGTGGAAGGGGCCAGAGAAAGGGCGGAGCGTGGAGAACTGCTTTTCGGTACTGTAGACAGCTGGCTGATCTGGAATCTGACCAAAGGCTGCATCCATGTGACGGACTATACCAATGCTTCAAGAACCATGTTGTTTGACATTCACAGAAAATGCTGGGATGAGGATATTCTGAACTATTTTCATATACCCAAAGCCATGCTTCCGGATGTGAAGCCTTCAAGCTGTGTTTACGGCTATACCTCCTCTGATGTAATGGGCGGGAAAATCCCCATTGCAGGGGCAGCAGGAGACCAGCAGGCAGCTTTATTCGGACAGTGCTGTTTTGAAGCGGGTGAGGTTAAGAATACATACGGAACCGGGTGCTTTCTTCTGATGAATACAGGAGAAAAAGCGGTAATATCCGAACATGGACTGCTGACTACTATTGCAGCCAGTGATCAGGACCGGATTCAGTATGCTCTGGAAGGCAGTGTCTTTGTTGCAGGTGCGGCTATTCAATGGCTGCGGGATGCCATGCGCATGGTGCGTACAGCTGATCAGACAGAAGAGTATGCCCAGGAAGTGGAAGATACCGGCGGTGTCTATGTGGTGCCGGCATTTGCGGGTCTTGGTGCCCCTTACTGGGATCAGTACGCAAGAGGGACCATTGTGGGTGTGACCAGAGGAACCAGCAAGGAGCAGTTTATCCGGGCTACGCTGGAATCCATGGCTTATCAGGTTCATGATCTGATTGAAGCTATGGAGCAGGATTCCCAGATTCATTTAAAAGAGCTGCGGGTAGACGGCGGAGCCTGTGCCAATAATTTCCTTATGCAGTTTCAGGCAGATGTTTTAGATACCCGGATTGTCAGACCTAAATGCATTGAAACAACTGCGCTGGGAGCTGCGTATCTGGCTGGTCTGGCTGTGGGGTACTGGAAAGACAGGGAAGAGATTAAGAAGAACTGGGAGTCTTCTAAAACCTTTGACAGACAGATGGAAGAGGAATGCCGTAAAAAGCGTATTAAGGGCTGGAAACGGGCAGTCAGATGTGCCCTTTACTGGTCTCAGGATGAGGACTAGGAGATCCACAATTATCTTGACAATCAGATTTAAATTGTGTTAGCATTATGACAAGTGAATAAATAACCTTTGAGACGAAAGAGTAAGGATGATATTACGGAGCTATCCGTTTATTTTCCTTACTCTTTTTTTCTATAATCCTGGCAAAACAGGAATATCACAGATTTGGAGGAATGAATTATGAAGGAATTAAATTACGATGCGGCGATCATCGGCGGCGGAGTGACCGGCTGTGCCATAGCAAGAGAGCTGTCCCGCTATCAGCTGAAAATCTGTGTCATTGAACGGGAGGAAGATGTCTGTTCCGGTACATCAAAATCCAACAGTGCCATAGTTCATGCAGGCTATGACGCAGAGCCCGGCTCATTAAAGGCAAAATTTAATACAGAAGGTAACCGCATGATGGGAGAACTTTCAGAAAAACTGGATTTTTCCTTTGTCAGAAACGGCTCCCTGGTACTTTGCTTTTCGGAAGATGACAGACCTGCTCTTAATGCACTGTACGAAAAAGGCATAGAAAACGGAGTACCCCAGCTGACAATACTGACTGGAGACGAAGTCCGGGCGATGGAGCCAAGTGTATCTGAAACAGTAACAAGTGCTTTATATGCTCCCACAGGGGGGATTGTATGTCCATTCGGATTAACCATCGCTCTGGCAGAGAATGCCTGTGACAATGGAACCGACTTCCTGTTTGAGACAGAGATTGAACAGATTAACAAAACCAGTTCCGGTTACGATTTGATTTCCCGGGATAAAATCATTCATGCTTCCTATGTGGTCAATGCGGCAGGGGTCTACTCTGATGTGATTCACAATATGGTCAGTGAAAATAAACTTCATATTATTCCAAGAAAAGGTGATTACTGTCTTCTTGACAAGGAAGCAGGAACTCTTGTGTCACATACCATCTTTCAGCTTCCCGGTAAAATGGGAAAAGGAATTCTGGTAACACCTACGGTCCATGGCAATCTTTTAACCGGTCCGACAGCAGTCAACGTACAGGACCGGGAGGAGACCTCCACAACTGCGAAGGAGCTGGCCGATATCATGGAAAAGGCTGCCTGGGGCGTTAATAACGTTCCGTTCCGTCAGGTGATTACCTCATTTTCCGGTCTTCGTGCCCATGAGGAGGGAGATGATTTTGTAGTCGGAGAAGTTAAGGACGCAGATGGTTTCTTTGATGCAGCAGGCATGGAATCTCCTGGCCTTTCCAGCGCTCCTGCAGTAGGTGTTTATCTGGCAGAGCTGATAGCAAAAAGATTCAATGTGCAAAAGAAGGAAGATTTTATAGAAACCAGAAAAGGGATTGTTAATCCACAGAAGCTTTCCCTAAAAGAGCGGGCAGAACTTATTAAAAACGATCCCAGATACGGAACGATCATCTGCCGCTGTGAAGGTGTCAGCGAGGGAGAGATTGCAGATGCAATTAACAGGACCCTGGGTGCAGTCTCCATAGATGGAATCAAACGCCGTGTACGTGCAGGAATGGGCCGCTGCCAGTCAGGATTCTGTATTCCGAAGACAATGGAAATACTGGCCAGGGAAACTGGGAGACGGATGGAGGATATCTGTAAAAACAGATCCGGATCCAATTTGCTGACAGGCAAAAGACAAGGAGGAGAGTGACATGACAGAGCATGAAATCGTTATTATCGGCGGAGGTCCGGCAGGTCTGGCTGCAGCTGCAGCTGCCAGAGAAGCGGGCACTCAGGATATACTGATACTGGAACGGGAAGGCCACCTGGGCGGTATATTAAATCAGTGTATTCATAATGGATTTGGTCTTCATACATTTAAGGAAGAACTGACAGGGCCGGAATATGCCTCCCGCTATATTGATATTATTGAAAAAGAGCATATTCCATATAAGCTTAATACCATGGTTCTCTCCATCAGCAGTGACAGGGTCCTGACGGTTATCAGCCGTGAGGAGGGCTTAATTCAGATAAAGGCAGGAGCCGTAATCCTGGCAATGGGATGCAGGGAACGTCCCAGGGGAGCCCTTAACATACCAGGCTATCGTCCCGCCGGGATTTATTCCGCAGGAACTGCCCAGCGTCTTATGAACCTGGAAGGCTATGAAGTGGGAAAAGAAGTAGTGATACTGGGTTCCGGAGACATCGGTCTTATTATGGCAAGACGTATGACCCTGGAGGGAGCCAAAGTGAAAGTGGTAGCCGAACTTATGCCCTATTCCGGAGGCTTAAAGAGAAACATTGTGCAGTGCCTGGATGATTATGGGATTCCGTTAAAATTAAGCCATACGGTGGTAGAGATACATGGAAAGGAACGTGTTACAGGAGTCACACTGGCCAAAGTAGATGAAAAGCGCAGACCGGTTCCGGGAACCGAGGAGTATTATTCCTGTGATACCCTTCTTCTGTCTGTCGGACTGATTCCGGAAAATGAACTTTCCAAAAGCGCAGGGGTGAATCTTGACCAGATAACCGGCGGTCCTGTGGTAAATGACCGGTTAGAAACCAGCGCAGAAGGAATATTTGCCTGCGGAAATGTACTTCATGTTCATGATCTGGTGGATTATGTATCCGAAGAAGCGGCACTGGCAGGAAAAAGTGCAGCAGCCTATGCTGTCTCCCAAAAAGAGGAGTCTCCCTCCTCCAATATAAAGATCCGGGCTGTAAATGGTGTCCGTTATACAGTTCCCCAGTTTGTAAGCCGGGATTCTGATGCAGACCAGTGGAAGATCCGATTCCGTGTTTCAGATGTGTACCGGGACCGGTATATCAGCGTCTATTATGATGGAGAGCGGGTATATCACAAGAAGAAAAAGGTTCTTGCGCCTGGAGAGATGGAACAGGTAGGAATAAAAAAAGAAAGTCTGGAAAAATATCCGGATTTGGCAGAAATCGTAATCTGCACAGAGGAGGATTAATATGGAAGAGCGTGAACTGATCTGTATCTGCTGTCCCCTGGGCTGTCCTTTAACGGTACGTATGGAGAATGGTACGGTAACTGTAACCGGCAATTCCTGTGCCAGAGGTGCAGAGTATGGGGAGAAAGAGGTATTAAGCCCAACCAGGGTTGTAACATCCACAGTAAAGGTAATTGACGGAGAATTTGCCATGGTTCCTGTAAAGACAAAAACAGATATTCCAAAAGGCAAAATCTTTGACTGTATGAAAGAGATTCAAAGTGCCTCCGTTCATGCCCCGGTAGCAATCGGAGATGTAATTATTGAAAACTGCGCAGGCACCGGAGTGCCCATCGTTGCCACAAGAAATGTAAAAAGTTCCCGATGATGCAGGAAACCCGCAGCATTTGCTGCGGGTTATTTTAATACATTTGCTGCCCCAAAAGCCGGAAACAGGGCATTACTTTCAAAATATAATCAATATTAGCGAAAATATTTCTTGACGGTGGTGGGAAGGATTGATAAAGTAGAACAAGATCCATAGATTTTTGGGCGCGGAGGGACTAAAATGAAAGCAATTGAACTGCTGGAGACATCTCCGGTGATTGCGGCAGTAAAGGATGAAGGCGGGTTAAAGCGGTGTTTTGATTCAGAATGCCAGGTCGTGTTTGTTCTTTACGGAAGTATACTAAACATCGGAAACATAGTACGGCAGATAAAAGAGCATGGAAAGTATGCTATGGTACATGCAGATCTAACCCATGGTCTCAATTCAAAAGAAATTGTAGTAGATTTCATCCGGGAAAATACTTGTGCGGATGGGATCATCAGTACGAAGCCGCTGCTTGTAAAGCGCGCGGTGGAATTGGGCTTATTCGGGATTCAGAGAACTTTTATCATTGATTCTCTTGCCATGAGTACCACAAAAAAGCAGATTGACACCTACCATCCGGATATGGTTGAGATTATGCCCGGAGTTATGCCCAAAGCACTGGAGGAGATCCGCAGATATACCAATATTCCCATTATCGCAGGCGGGCTGATATCGGACAAGAAAGATATTATGGCTGCTTTTCATGCCGGAGCGGATGCGATTTCTACCACCAGGGAAGAGTTATGGTTCATGTAAAAGGAGGATTTTATGAAGTTAGTTACTTACGAGGTTGACCGTAGAAGAGATATCGGGGTCGTGAGCAGGGATGAGATGTGGGTATTCCCTCTTAAGGCTTTTGGTATGGAATACACAGAGATGCTGGAAGTTGTAAAGGGACTGAGCCGGTCAGAACGGGACCTGCTTGAACACGCATCCGGACTGGATCCCGACAGCAGCAACATCGTAGGAGCCGCTATGATGAAGGAAGTTACCCTCCTGGCCCCGATTCTGACACCAGATCAGGATATTATCTGTCTGGGTCTTAATTACATGGAACATGCCGAGGAGTCAGCGCGTTATAAAAAAGAGACGTTTGACGGAGAGAGAAACTACGCTGTCTATTTCTCAAAGAGAGTGAATGAAGCAGTTGCCCCATATGGTGAAATAGTAAGCCACAGTGATATTGTGGACAGCCTGGATTATGAAGCCGAGTTAGCCGTTATAATCGGAAAAGATGCAAAAGATGTGCCAGCAGAGAACGCAGCAGATTATATATTTGGTTATACCATAATTAACGATGTGAGCGCACGTAACATACAGACAGCCCATAAGCAGTGGTATTTCGGGAAGAGTCTGGATGGATTCACTCCCATGGGGCCCTGCATTCTCACATCCAATTCCATTTCCTATCCGCCTGAGCTTTCCATTCAGTCTAAGGTAAACGGAGAACTGAGGCAGGACAGCAATACCCGTCATATGATATTCCCAATTGACCACATAATCAGTGAGCTGTCAAAAGGCATGACGCTGAAGGCCGGAACCATTATATCCACCGGAACTCCGAAAGGGGTGGGAATGGGCTTTGATCCGCCCAGATTTCTGACTGCAGGTGATGAGGTGGAATGTATTATAGAGGAAATTGGTTCTATTAAAAACCGTGTTATTTAAATAACAGACCTCACCCCTCACTCATGAGGGGTGGTGGTTCTGGGTAATAAATCTCAATCCAAACAATTCATTATGCGCTATTTCTTCTACACTGATGATATCAGAAATATCCAGCAGGCCTTTTTTCAAATCCATAGTCACCAAACTCGAAGCCTAAATATGTTGTAAAATTCTTATCCGGATATTTATTATTTAACATGTGCTGGTCAACAAAATTAAAATTATAAGTTCGTAATCGTTTTTGTCTAATCTTAACGGTGCTTTTCCATTTAAATGGTCTGATCTGTCCAAGAGTTTTATGACAGTATTCTTTTAAAAAATTATCTAATGTCCATCTGATCGCAGCATCTCCGTGTTTCTCTCCCAGACCTAAAATAAGCTGTATCTTTATATTTTTGGCAGAAGGGTACATACTGACAAATTTTTCTGCAAGAAGGTTGGTCAGACCCGGAGCTAATCCAATGCCCAGGAGTATTCTGCTTGTTCCACTAAGCTGCAGTTGCTGAATTTTTTCTATATATTCAGAGTTTGCCGTTACATCCATATAATCAATTGCATGTTTATCACAGAATTCAAGAAGTAAGGTGTTTTTCTGGTCAACGCACACAACGACAAAACAAATACCCTGCATTTTTGTAAAGTCAATATTATTGATATCCATTTTAAGAGCTTCTGCCTGTATTTTTTCCTTGTCTAAAAATCCTTTTATTTTTCCTTCATCCCGTCCAGCCAGAATTAAGTTATAGTACCTTAGCTCTCTTGCAATGTATTGCCCAACTTTTCCATGTCCCCCTATGATCATAATCCCGTCTTTCCTGTTCAAGCCGGCTCTCCTTGTCCACAATATTCGGTTAAGACAGTGGAGAATTGAAACCTGCTGTACAAAAGAAATAAAAGTGATAAAATAGAAGGAAGAAATGAGAGGGAAGAGGTACAAAAGAGATGATTACTGTCAGTGCATGTCTGATTGTAAAAAATGAAGAAAATGTATTGGCCCGCTGTCTTTTAAGCCTGAAGGATCTGGTTGATGAGATCGTTCTTGTAGATACCGGATCAACAGACAAAACAAGGGAGATCGGAGAACAGTTCGGATGCAGGATCTTTGATTTTGCCTGGGTGGATGATTTTGCAGCTGCAAGGAATTTTTCCTTTGGAAAAGCGGAGATGGATTATATCTATGTGGCAGATGCCGACGAGGTAATTGATGAAGAAAACAGGAAACGGTTTCTTCATTTAAAGCAGTGTATCCTGCCTGAAATAGAAATTGTACAGATGAAATACACCAATCAGCTTCAGTTTAATACAACTTATAACTTTGATACTGAGTTACGTCCCAAGTTATTCAAAAGAAACAGAAGGTTTGAGTGGCAGGATCCCGTTCATGAGACCGTCCGCTTAGAACCCGTGATATTTGACAGCGAGATAGAGATTATACATATGCCGGAAGGAAATCATTCAAAACGGGACTTTGGAATTTTTCAAAAGCTGATAAAAAAAGATATTCCTCTGTCTAAGAAGCTTCGTACCATGTATGCCAGAGAACTGTTTGTTTCCGGTGAAGATCAGGACTTTCTGGATGCAGAAGGGTATTTTGCCGGTCTGCTGTCAGAAGAAAGGGAAGAGGAAGAATTGAAAATCATTCAGTGCGTTCTGACCAGAAGCGCAAGGATCAGGCAGGATGCTGATCAGATCTTAAAGAATGCACTGAAGAATGTGGCCTGTAAAATGGCAAGTGCGGAAGTCTGCTATGACGTAGGAGAGTATTTTTTAGAAAAAGGAGATTTGCAGGAAGCTGTGATCTGGTTTTATAATGCAGCATACGAGACGGATAGTGAACTAAATATCCGGTATTCCGGAGAGTTCCCTCTGCTTAAGCTGGCCAGCTGTTATAGGCAGGCAGGTGATGTGAAACAGTCAAAGTACTATGAGGAGCTTGCCCAAAAAGCAGCACAAGTACAGGTTTCAGGGGATGAATAACGAAAAAAGATGCAGCAGTCAGAAGAATCGGGTTCTTCTGACTGCTGCATCTTTTGTGCCGTATCGGAGAGTTTACGGCAGTGCTTTAGTAATTTTCAGCTTTTCTTTCAAAATAGGCTTTCGGATGAGCGCATACCGGACAGATCTCAGGAGCATCAGCACCTTCATGAATATAACCGCAGTTGCGGCACTTCCAGCCAAGAGGAGCATCCCCTTTAAAGGTCTTATCATTCTTTAAACTGTCTAACAGTTTAAGATATCTCTTTTCATGAGCTGCTTCCACTTTACCCACAAATTCAAACTTCAGTGCAAGCTCAGTGAACCCTTCTGCCCTGGCTTCTTGTGCCATTCTTTTATACATATCCGTCCACTCATAGTTTTCACCTTCTGCAGCATCCACAAGGTTTTCTTCCGGAGTGCCAATTCCGTGCAGTTCTTTAAACCACATCTTGGCATGTTCCTTTTCCTGGTCCGCAGTTTCCAGATATAATGCAGCCATCTGCTCATATCCGGCCTTTTTTGCAGCCGATGCATAATAAGTATACTTATTCCTTGCCATGGATTCCCCGGCAAACGCATCCTTTAAATTCTGTTCTGTTTTTGTACCTGCATATTTAGACATCGTATAACCCTCCTGTCAGAAAATGGATTTAGCCGAAGTATCTTTCCAGTAAGCCTTTAAATGCTTTTCCGTGACGGGCTTCATCCTTAGCCATCTCATGTACGGTATCATGAATTGCATCTAAGTTTAATGCTTTGGCACGTTTTGCAAGATCAAATTTACCTGCAGTTGCTCCGTTCTCAGCAGCTACCCGTAATTCCAGGTTTTTCTTTGTGCTGGAAGTAACACATTCACCTAATAATTCAGCAAATTTAGAAGCATGCTCAGCCTCTTCAAAAGCAGCCTTTTCATAGTATAAGCCGATTTCCGGATAGCCTTCTCTATGAGCAGCTCTGGACATGGCAAGATACATACCAACCTCTGTACATTCACCTTCAAAGTTCGCTCTTAAATCCTTCATAATATCTTCCGGAGAACCCTGAGCTACACCAATTTCATGCTCGCAGGCCCAGGACATATCTTCGTCCTGTAATTTAAATTTCTCGGAACCAGCTTTACATACTGGACAGAATTCCGGAGCTGTGTCTCCTTCGTGAACATAACCGCATACTGTACAAACCCATTTCTTCATGATCTCATGTCTCCTTTTATTATAATTTTTTGATTTATTAAATTGTGGTAATCAAAAATAGTAATGATTACTGATATTAATTTACCACAAGTTTTATCCCCTGTCAAGAGAAATTCTCAATTATTTTCCAGACAATCGTTACAAGTGCCGTAAAAATAAATCTTATGGCTGTCGACCTTGCCGTTTGCATGTTTTTGAGCCAGATCATTGATACTGTCCATAGATTCCATAGGCAGATCATATACCTGACCGCAGTTCCTGCATACAAAATGATAATGGGGTGATGTGTCCGCATCAAAGTGGTCGGCGCCATCTCCGCAAGTCAGCTTTTGAATCTCTCCCAATTCCACCAGCAGGTTTAAATTCCGGTAAACGGTACCAAGGCTGATATTGGGAAACTCTTCGCGAATTGATGTGTATAAGGCGTCTGCAGTGGGGTGATCATGCCGCGCCATTAAGCTGGTCTTAATAGATTCCCGTTGACGGCTGTACTTTAATGTTTTCATGGCCGCTCCTTTTCTACAAAAATAATAATTATATTAGTAATTGTTACTATATAATAATATATGATTCAGCTTCGTTTGTCAATCTGCAGTTATAATCTATATGTGTTCCTTAGCTATCCTTATAAATTCTTCTGTAGCCTGGGATAAGTATCTTCCCTTATGGCAGCCGAATGCAAGTATTCCATGGCTCCTCATGTAATTCAATGAAAAATAGTTTAAACCTGCTTTTTTCATAACTGTGACGGCACCGTCCTGGCTGCCTGACATAAACATCTTGGGATAAAAGGTGATCCCCATACCCTTTGAGGCAAGGGCGAGAACTGTTTCAATATTTTCTGTTTCCAGAAGAATGGCAGGAGTAAGCTGTGCCTCTTCGAATATCTCGTCTGCAATGGTGCGCACCCGGTTTCCTTTATTAATAAGGAGATAGGGACAATCCTTTAAAATAGTAACATCCGCGTTGGTTTCCAGTTCCTTCTTAATCTCTTCCTGTCTGCCAGGAAAGTACCGGTCTAAAATCTGGTCAGGAACAACAAGAAGAATCTCTTCTTCACAGATGGGGACCGTTTCCACATTCTCCGCTTTAAATGGGAGGAGGTCAATCATTAAATCAATGTCACCGTGAATCAGTGCATTGCTCAGTTCAGAGGAATTTCCTTCTACCAGATGAAGCTCAATATTGGGAAACTTCTCCTGAAATGCAGGAAGGATGACAGGAAGGAGAAAACGTCCTCTGGTATGGGACACTCCAATGGAAAGCTGTCCAATGGTAAAATCTTTTATATCTGCTAACTGGCGGTATGTCTCATCCTTTAAATCCAGCAGCTCCTTTGCCCTGATTTTTAAGGCACGGCCTGCATAGGTCAGGGTTAAAGGCATGGTCCGGTTAAAAAGCTGAACATCAAATTCTTTTTCCATATTGGAAATATGGTTGCTTAAGGACTGCTGGGAGATATAGAGCCTCTTTGCAGCTCTTGTAATATTTAATTCTTCTGCAACAGCCAGGAAATATTCCAGGTTCAGGAAGTTAATCATATATAAGCCTCCAGCTTAGGGATATAGGGTAAAAGCCGTTCAAGGGAGCTGTTTACAATCAGGTCCCGGGGAAAGGAAATCTCATCAAGAAGCTCCAGTGCACGGACATGATTACCAACATCAGCTTCAATATGGGCATCGCTGTTTATGATAACAGATGCTCCGTAATGGCGGCATAAATCCAGCATAACCTGATAGTTTTCCCTTGCATTCATTCGGGCGCTTAAGGGGTGGAGAGAACTGGAGTTGACCTCTAAAAGAGTGTGGTTTTGGGCCGCCGCAGAAACCAGGGTGTCATAATCCACAGGAAAGCGGCTGTCATCCGGGTGACCGATGATTTTTACATGAGGATTTTCAATGGCGCCAATATAGGCGCTTGTATTCTGTGACATGGTTCCGTTTTCGTAGCAGGGGTCGTGAATGCTTGCAATGGTATAATCCAGTTTTCCAAGAAGCCCGTCACTTAAATCTACCCGGCCGGAATAATCCAGTATATTCAGCTCCGCTCCCATGATAATATGAACTCCGTAGAGCGTGCGTGGGATCACTTTAAAGTTAATAAAATAAAATTCGTTGCATGTTCCTGGCATTTTTGGTGCATGGTCTGTGGAACCCATCAGAGAAAGTCCTTTCTCAGAGGCAGATCTTGCCATTTCATACAGGGTGCTGTATGCGTGTCCACTTGCCACAGTGTGAGTATGCAGGTCCATTATGTCCTTCATCATGTTTGTCCTTTCTATTGTAAACCGGCTCTTAAGATACCGGCAGGTATATATATTTCTTAAAATATAACATATTTTTCCTGAGAAAACTATAGAAATATCAGGCGGGATGTGTTAAATATATACTTAGATTATGCCTGAAATAAGGTATTTTATGAATGGAGGAATTCTTATGGAAGAAGAGATGAAGACAGACGCTATCCCGCAGGAGCGTGTGGAAACCATGGATGATTATAAAGCAGAGCTGGAGGCATCCTTTAAACGTGTCAGAGAAGGTGATACAATAACCGGAACAGTCATCCGTGTAAGTGAGGACCAGGTATTTCTGGATCTGAAATATTACGCAGAAGGGATTATTAACAAAGAAGACTTAAGCAGTGATCCTGATTTCAACCCTCTTCTGGAGATTCATAATGGAGATGAAATCACCGCAACCGTTGTTAAAACTGATGACGGGGAGGGCAATATCGTGCTCTCAAGAAAGCTTCAGAATGATCAGGCAGCCTGGGATAAATTAAAGACCATGATGGAAGACCGCACCATTATGAAGGTAAAGATCGCAGAGATTGTAAAAGGCGGAGCAGTGGTTTACCTGGAAGGAATCCGTGGATTTATTCCAGCGTCCAAACTGGCTGCAGAGTATGTTGAGGATCTGGAGGAGTTCAGTGGAAAAACCATAGATGTTACGGTGATTACTGCGGATGAAGAAAATAACAGGCTGGTTCTCTCCGGAAAGGAACCTGCTTTATTAAAACAGAAGGAAGAAACGAACCGGAAAATTGCAAAATGCCAGGCCGGTGCAGTTATGGAAGGAACCGTTGATACCATTAAGGATTATGGTGCATTTATCAATTTGGAAAATGGTCTTTCCGGTCTCCTTCATATATCCCAGATCAGCAATCAGAGAATCAAGCATCCCGGCGTTGTTTTAAAAGAAGGGCAGACTGTAAAGGTTAAAATTCTTTCAACTGCAGATAATAAGATCAGCCTGAGTATGAAAGCGGTGGAAGCCGGCGAGGAAGAGTCAGAAGAGATCTTTGATTACAAGGAAGAGGGAAGTGCATCCACCGGACTTGCCAATCTTCTGAAAGGATTAAAATTTTAGAAACTGGGGAAAAAGAATATAAAATATTGGGTTTCTATGGTATACTATGAAAGGAGTAGCAGGGGCTGTCTATCGGGCTGCCCCTGTCTCACTGACCCGACAGGTTTCCAAGGAGAGGGGGAATGTGGAATGAATATTCCCAAATCATTTAATCAGGTTGACCAGTGGAAATCCATTATATTTTTGTATGATTCTGCATTAAGGGAGATTAATACAAAAATAGAAATACTCAATAATGAGTTTGTGCATATCTATAATTACAACCCCATTGAGCACATCAAGTCAAGACTTAAGACACCAGACAGTATTGTTAAAAAATTAAAACGGTACGGATACGATGTGACCATAGATAATATGGTGGAAAAGTTAAACGATATTGCAGGAATCAGGATTATCTGCTCGTTTACTTCAGATATTTACCAGATTGCTGAGATGATAACAAAGCAAAGTGATGTAACAGTCCTTTATGTAAAGGATTACATTGAAAATCCTAAGCCTAACGGATATAAAAGCTACCACATGGTAGTGACCATACCAATTTATCTGACGGATGGACCGGTTGATACTAAGGTAGAGGTTCAGATCAGAACAGTTGCCATGGATTTCTGGGCAAGTCTGGAGCATAAGATATATTATAAATTTGAAGGTAATGCGCCGGCATATCTGCAGCAGGAATTGAAAGCCTGTGCAGATGTGGTCAATATGCTTGATAAGAAGATGTTTTCTTTGAATCAGGCTATTCTGGAGTTGAGTGAAGCTCAAAAACCAATACCAGACGGTCAGGACAGCAAGGCAGAGGAAGAGTAAAGAAAAAGGTGCAAGACCTGACAATTCCGCCCGCTTAGTGCTGTTTTTTATCTTCATAAAAAGAAGGTTTTTTTATGGGCACATTAACAAAAGACACATTTAAAATTCTCAGATATAATCAAAGGAATGGTCTTATCTTTACGCTGCTGTTTCGCCTGGTCACAGCGCCTTTGTACCTGTTTGCCTTAAATACAGGTCTTAAGTTTTCGCTCAAAATGGCGGATTACAGTTATTTAACTGCGTCTAATATCGGATCTTTTCTAATGAAGCCATGGACAGCAGTAATGATTGCTGCTCTTCTGATTCTTGGGATTTTAACCATGCTTCTGGAAACGGGGTGTCTGATTACCCTGTATCAGGGAGCATTTTATTACAGAAAGCTGACTTTGTGGCAGATTTTTGCAGGAGGAATATCAAAACTATACGATGAGATACGCCGCAAAAACTGGCAGCTGGGACTACTGGTGCTGGCGGATTATTTTATTACCAATCTGTATCTGGTCTATCGGGTTTTTACTCATGTAAAACCCATTAATTTTGTTACTTCTGAACTGTTAAGACGGCCGTGGGGCAGGGTGATGCTGATATCATCGGTTCTTTTAATCCTGTTTTTTGTAGTTCCGGGCCTATATGTCTTTCATACCTGTATGATCGAACAGAAGCGGTTTCGGGATGGGTATCTGAAAAGCTGGTGGCTTTTAAGACGCAGGATTTTTGAAGTTCTGCCCCTGATGCTTTGCTATTATGGGGCGGTCATTCTTGCGTTTTTTGTTCTCTACGGGTTCTGTGTGTTTCTTACCGCGGTTGCGGTCACCTTATTTACAGATAACAGACTGGCACTTGCTGTGCTTCCCGCGGCCTGTGACTGGATTGAACTGGTGCTTATTTTCTTTTCCAGCATGCTTCTGGCTGTGGGTAAATACGGTGCAGTCAGTGTCCAGTATTTCCGGTTTAACAGCCGGATGTCCAGAAAGGCGGCAGCAATCGGATATGAAGGAAAGCCTTTTGGTAACCGGAAGACAGCGGGAATCATCATGGCATCCGCTGCAGTGCTTTGTCTGCTGTCTCTCTTTTATGTATTAAGAAACGGTTCCGTTATCACTGGAGATATGCTTAGTGAGATGAAGATTACAGCCCACCGGGGCAGTTCCAATGAAGCACCGGAGAATACCATGGCGGCGCTCCGTAAGTCTGTGGATGACCTGGCTGATTTTGCTGAGATAGATGTGCAGGAGACAAAGGACGGGATTGTAGTTCTGGGTCATGATTATACGTTAAACAGGGTGGCAGGTATTAACCGAACCATCGCCTCCTTCCGTTACGACGATTTAAGCAGTCTGGATGTGGGATCCTGGTATTCAGAGGAATACAGAGGGGAGAATATTCCCACTTTAAAGGAAGCCATGGAATACTGCAAAGGCAGGATCAATTTAAATATTGAGATTAAGAACGTGGGTGATAAGAGTGATCTGCCGGATAAGGTGAGGAAGCTGATTGAAGAATATAAGATGGAGGACCAGTGTGTGGTGACCTCCAGCCGGTTTTCCTATCTGGTAAGAATCAAAAAGGCAAATTCCCAGATCCGGACCGGTTATATCATTTCTGCAGCTTACGGTGATTTTTATTCCAGTGATTCCATAGATTTTATCAGCCTTCGTTCCAGCTTCATCAATGAACGGCTGGTTGAGGCTGCCCATAAAAAGGGCAAGGCAGTTCATGCCTGGACTGTAAATGGAAAGAGTGAGATGGAGCGAATGAAGATGCTGGGAGTGGATAATATCATTACAGACTATCCCATTCTTGCGCGGGAGATTATCTACCGTGAGGCGGCTACAGAAAGTCTGCTGGAATATTTGCGGCTGGTATTAAAATAGACAGGAGAACACAGATGAGAATTGTATTACAGCGGGTCGCCCATGCTGCGGTTACCGTAGATGGGCAGGAGACCGGCTCGATTGGGAAGGGCTTCCTGCTTTTGCTGGGAGTTTCCGATACGGATACGGAAGAAATTGCTGATAAGATGGTGGATAAGATATGCAGACTCAGAATCTTCCCGGATGAGAATGGGAAAACCAATTTATCCCTATCCCAGGTAGAGGGGGAGCTTCTTGTAGTGAGTCAGTTTACGCTCTATGCAGACTGCAGAAAAGGGAACCGCCCCAGTTTTGCAGGAGCAGGCTCTCCCCAGCTGGCAGAGCATCTTTATGAATACGCAGCTGCCCGCTTCGGTACTTACGTAAAACGGGTACAGACCGGCCGCTTCGGTGCAGATATGAAGGTTTTATTATTAAATGACGGACCATTTACTTTGGTTTTGGACAGTGATACGATCTGTCCGGCAATTTAGCAACAGGGCACAGTCCCAATAACAAAGGAGGATTATTTATCATGGATAAAACAATTGGACAGACTCTTCAGGAAGAATTAACATTTAAATTTCCCCATATAGGAAAAGATGCACCTGAACAGATAGGAGAAGCAGAACAGTTTTGCACCGGTTATAAGAGATTTCTGGATAATGGTAAGACAGAGCGGGAATGTGTCAGAGAGGCTGCAGCCATGCTGGAGATGCAGGGATATGTTCCTTTCGACACAACAAAGTCCTACAAAGCAGGTGATAAAGTATATCAGATAAACAGGGGCAAGGCAATCCTTGCAACAACGTTTGGAAGAGAAGGGCTGGAGAAGGGGCTTCGCATGAACGGTGCCCACATTGATTCTCCAAGACTTGATTTAAAGCCCAATCCGGTTTATGAAAAGAACGATCTGGCTTATTTTAAGACCCATTATTACGGCGGAATCCGTAAGTACCAGTGGGCTACGGTCCCGTTAGCCATGCATGGCGTGATCATTAAGAAAAGCGGAGAAGTGATGGAAGTCAATATCGGTGAAAAGGAAGGCGACCCTGTATTTTGTATTACAGACTTACTTCCCCATCTGGCAGCAGATCAAAATGACAGAAAGCTTGGGGATGGACTGAAGGGGGAGGAACTGAATGTTATCATCGGCTCTCTTCCTTTTAATGACGAGGCGGAGTTAAAAGAGCCTGTAAAACTGATGACCCTGAAACTGTTACATGACCGCCTTGGAATTACAGAAGCAGATTTCCTCCGTGCAGAGATCGAGCTGGTACCGGCACAAAAAGCCAGTGATGTGGGCCTGGACCGGAGCATCATCGGTGCATACGGGCAGGATGACAGGGTATGTGCCTACACCGCTCTTATGGCTGAGATTGATGCGGTAAATCCGGAATATACCACAGTAACCGTACTGGCAGATAAGGAAGAGATCGGCTCAGACGGCAATACCGGATTAAACTCCCATTTTGTACTTCATTATATTGAGGATCTGGCAGAGATGGCCCATGCAAACGTCAGAACGGTTCTGCGTAATTCCATCTGTTTATCCTCTGATGTGAATGCAGCATATGATCCAACCTTTGCGTCCGTTTATGAAGAGCGTAATTCCTGCTACATCAATAAAGGCTGTGTCCTGACAAAGTATACCGGAGTCAGAGGAAAAGCCGGGTCCAACGATGCCAGTGCAGAGCTGATGGCAAAGGTAATAGCCATGATGGACAAGGAAGGCGTATACTGGCAGATTGGTGAGCTGGGCGCAGTAGACCAGGGAGGCGGCGGAACCATAGCCAAGTATGTGGCAGCGATGGATGTGGACGTAGTGGATTTAGGAGTGCCGATTCTCTCCATGCATTCTCCCTTTGAGCTTTCTTCCAAACTGGATGTTTACAATACATACAAAGCATTCCGGGCTTTTTACAAATAATAACGGAATATTGAAATTTTTGTTAATTTCAGGAAAGTGCTTTTTTTACTGTGTCTGATATGGTATAACTGACAGGAAGCAGTGCGATTTTGATCTATAATTTTAGAAGGAAAAAGGATTGTATTATGAAAAAAATTTTAAATGTATGTATGTGCGGTCTTATTGCCGCCGCTATTGTAACCGGCTGTTCCAAAAAACCGGCGGTTGAAACGACAGCAGCACCGGAATCCACGGAAGCAACGGAATCCTCCGCTCAGGAGACAGTACCGTCTGTAGATTTATCAAAAGTGGATAACGGAACCATTACTCTTGGGAATTACATGGGCATTGAAGTAAAAAGAGATGCCGTTGAAGTGACAGATGAGGAAGTGCAGCAGGCAATTGACAGTGATCTTGCCGCTCATGAAAAAGATGTAGAGGTAGATCGTGCCATACAGTCTGGCGATGTGGTAAACATTGATTTCGTTGGTAAGAAAGACGGGACTGCATTTGATGGCGGGACTGCACAGGGTTATGATTTAACCATTGGATCCAATCAGTTTATCCCTGGCTTTGAAGAAGGCCTGGTGGGAGCAAAAAAAGGAGACAAGCGTTCTTTGGATCTTACATTTCCGGCAGAATACAACAACAAGGATCTGGCTGGAAAACCGGTAGTATTTGAGGTAACAGTCAATACCATTAAGGAAAAGCAGACTCCTGAGCTGAATGATGCATTTGTTCAGGAAAACACAAAATTCAAGACAGTTGATGAATATAAGGAAGATAAGAAACAGACGCTGATCCAGAATAAGAATGATGAGGCAGATCAGAATGTGAAAGGCAGCATTTATGAAGCTGTTTTAGCAAATTCTAAGGTTGAAGCGAATCAGGAAGCCATTGATGCCAATGTTGAGAATGTAATTGCCAGATATACCAACCAGGCAGCATCCTATGGTATGGATTTCTCTTCATTTATCACAGCGTTTACCGGAATGAAGGAAGAAGACTTCAGAAATACGGTGAAGACCCAGGCGGAAGGAATCGTAAAACAGAGACTGGTATTAAATGCAATTGCTGATAAAGAGGGAATCACGGTCAGCGATGATGACCGCAAAGATGTGGCACAGAAGATGGGCTATGAAAATGTAGACAGCATGGTCCAGGCTGCAGGACAGTATGAAGTGGATGATTATATCATCAGCAACAAAGTTCTGGATTTCTTAAAAGAGAACGCAAAGATAACGGAATAAATCACATACCATAGGGGGAACCTTTATGCAGCTTTTAAAGGACAGAATACGGAAGGACGGAAAGATCAAGTCCGGTGACGTACTGAAAGTAGACAGCTTTTTAAATCACCAGATGGATATTAAGCTGTTCGTGGAGATCGGAAAAGAGTTTAAGAGACGATTTGCAGATGAAGAAGTCAACAAGATCCTGACCATTGAGGCTTCCGGTATCGGTATCGCATGCATCGTAGCACAATATTTTGATGTACCTGTGGTATTTGCCAAGAAATCCAAGACGAAGAACATAGCCGGTGATGTTTATACCACTCAGGTAGAATCTTTTACCCATGGCAGAACCTATGATGTGATGGTGTCCAAAGAATTTATAGGAGCCGGTGACAAGGTGCTGCTGATTGATGATTTCTTAGCCAACGGGAAAGCGCTGGAGGGACTTGCAGCGATTGTAAAAGACTCCGGTGCAGAACTGATCGGAGCCGGGATTGTTATTGAAAAGGGATTTCAGCCCGGTGGAGACCGCCTTCGTTCCGAGGGTATCCGGGTAGAATCCCTGGCAATCGTGGAAAGCATGGATGAAACCGCCGGTACCATCTGTTTTAGGGGTGACCGATGACCGGGAAGAGAAAAGCCCTGTTTTTTGATATTGACGGCACACTTTTTTCGGAAATTAACCGGAATGTACCGGAGAGCGCAAAACACGCCATTGAACAGGCAAGGAAGACAGGGCATCTGGTGTTTATTAATTCCGGACGTACCTATTGCCTTACCAGTCCAATTCGGTCTCTCCTACAGGTGGATGGCTATTGCTGCGGCTGCGGAACACGGATTGTAGCGGGGGAAGAAGTTCTCTACTCCGCTACAATTCCTCATGAAACGGGTATAAAGATTAAAAAAATGATTCTGAAATATGGTCTTGACGGAATCTTAGAGGGAACAGAAAGCTGCTATTTTAATAAAACGGAATCACGGATCGCTAAGGTCAGAACCATGAAGGAAAATGTAGCTCGTGAGGGAAACTGCTCTTCATATAGCTGGGATGATGACTGTTATGATTTTGATAAATTCTGCGTTATGGAGGATGAGCAAAGTGACATGAAAGGATTCGCCCGGGAATTAGGACTGGATTTTGAGATTATCAACCGGGGAGGCGGATTCTACGAATGCGTTCCGGCAGGGCACTCTAAGGCGACTGCCATTGAAGCAGTGATAGAGCATTATGGAGTGGAACTTGCGGATACATATGTATTCGGTGACAGTACCAATGATTTATCTATGTTTGAGTATGCAAAGAACTGTATTGTCATGGGACATCACAGCGTGGAACTGGAACCTTATGCTACGTTTTATACAAAGAATGTGGAAGATAATGGAGTTGCCTATGCTATGAAAAAGTTGGGTATTATCTAAATCATTCAGAATAATAAAAGGGAGTGTTGCAAAATGATGTGAAATCTTTATGATTACATATCAAAAGCGATGCTCCTGCTTTTTAACATAAATCAGTTGCTCTATCTAGCAGGTTCTTAGGAATCTGCTTTTGCTTTTATGTAAAATAAGTACATATATATGAGATTATTTCACACTTGAGTGTTGATTTTATGCCAATATTGGGTATAATAGAATTTAGAATAGAAGGTGAGGTGGATACAATGTTAATACAATTCAATTTTAAAAATTATAAATCCTTCAGAGACGAAGCTACATTAGACCTATCAGCAACCAAAATGACTGAGTTCTCAGAACGTGTTGTTTGCATTGGCAATGATAAAATTCTTACGGTTGCAGCAATTTATGGTGCAAATGCCAGTGGAAAGTCAAATGTCTACAACGCGTTTGAATACATGACAAAATATGTAGTAGAATCATTTAAGTACGGTGACGAAGAAGAAAAATTTACAGAATATAGACCAACCCCGTTTTTGTTTGACTGTAAATCAGAAAATGTAGAATCTAGTTTTGAAATCTATTTTACAATACCTGGTGATAAAGCGGAAAAATCATATAACTATGGGTTTTGTATTGGTAAAGAAGGTATTACAGAAGAATGGCTAAATGTAAAAGCAAAAACAGCAAGAAAATATAGCCCTGTATTTTATCGTTCAGAGGATACTTTGAATCTTATTGGTATACCCAAAAACAGCAGAGAGAATATTGAAGTTGCTTTAGAAAAGCAGGTTTTGATTGTATCATTGGGCGCCAAATTGAAGATTGCAAAATGCAAAGCAATTCGTGATTGGTTTTTTACAAATCAATTTGCGGATTTTGGAGATGTGTTTACCAATTTCTTCATGTCAAGAAGATTGCCAAAAGAATTTGTAGAAGATAAAAACGTGCAAAAGAAAGTAGTTGAATATTTTGCATCTTTTGATGAAAACATTAAAGATTTTCGTGTTGAAAAAATTCCGGCAGAGGGAGACTCAAAAGAAGGTAAATATAAAATTAGTGCACTTCATAAAAAGATAGACTCGGATGATATGGCAGAAATTCCATTAGCTATGGAATCTGCAGGAACCTTAAAAATGTTTGCCTTATATCCAGAGCTACAGGAAGTAATCAACAAAGGAAGCGTGTTTTTTATAGATGAATTAAATGCACGATTACACCCACTACTGGTAAGAAACTTTATTCTTACATTTTTAAATCCACAAATAAATGTAAATCATGCACAGCTGGTATTCACAACTCATGATACTTGGCAGCTATCAAATTTATTGCTTAGACGTGATGAGATTTGGTTTACTGATAAAAATCATCAAGGCATATCAACTTTATATTCACTGGCAGATTTTGTAGATGAAGATGGAACTAGAATTAGGAAGGATGAGAGTTACGAAAAGAATTATCTGATTGGTAAGTACGGCGCAATTCCAACCTTAAAGAGTATTGACATTTTTAAGGAGGGGTAAGATGGCAAAAAACGAAAGAACAGGTAATCGGAAAACAAGGGAACAACGAAATAAGATCAGAGTACCCGAATTGGGGTATTATCTAATTGTTACAGATACGGAGGCTACAGAACGATGTTACTTTAATGGCTTACATGATAGTCTGCCTTATGAGCTTCAAGATAAGCTAGTAATTCGTGTAGTTGAGACCAAAACACGAGATATGATAGATAAATGTATGGAATTGACAGTATATGAAGCACAGTATCGCATGCCGTGGATTGTGTTTGATAGAGATCAAGTGAAAGATTTCGATATTATAATTAATGAAGCAAGAGAAAAAGGAATCGGAGTAGGCTGGTCGAATCCATGCTTTGAAATCTGGATTTATGCCTACTTTGGTTCCATGCCTGCACTGCTGGAATCATGGACGTGTTGTTCTGAGTTAGGTAAAGTGTATGAAAGTAGAACAGGACAAAAGTATTCCAAAGCTGACAACAATATTTACAGTAAAATTTGTAAGAATGGTGATGAAGAGAAAGCTATTAAAATTGCACAGCAGAAACTTGAGCAGTGCATTAGAGATGGTAAATTTAAGCCATCAGAGATGTGGCCGTGTACAACGGTGCATGAGTTGGTGGGGGAGATAAAAAGTAAAATTAATAAGGTTCATTAATTTATATATGGAATGGGGGGTAAATTATGGGTGCAAAAACAATAAGCGTAAAATTAGGGGGGCAACACCCCCCATTTTTACACTTTAATTTAATTTGCTTAAAATACTTCTGGCAACGCTGATTCCGTTGGCCGAAGCCTGCTGAAGACCTCTGGTTACAGACGCACCATCTCCGATGGCGCGAAGTCCCATAACATTGGTTTCAAAATCACTGTTAACAACGACTTTATTGGAGTAGAATTTAACCTCCACGCCATAAAGAAGAGTCTCATCGCTGGCAATACCCGGTGTAACCTTATCCAGAGCCAGAAGCATCTCTTTGATATCAACCATAATTCTGTGAGGAAATACCAGAGACAGATCGCCGGGAACCGCATCCTTTAAAGTAGGAATGATATTGTTGCGGCATAAGCGCTCTTCTGTGGTACGTCTGCCTCTCTGGAAATCACCGAAGGTCTGTACCAGAATTCTTCCGTCACACAGCATGTTGCTTAGCTGTGAGATATGCTTTCCGTATTCGATCGGTGTCTTAAAAGGCTTAGTAAAGTTTTTTGATACAAGGATCGCAAAATTCGTGTTATTGGTTTTAAATTCCTGGGACTTGTAGGCGTGTCCATTGACCACTGCCAGTCCGTTTTCATAGTATTCCGTCGCTACTTCTCCTGAGGGATTGGTACAGAAGGTACGTACTTTATCATCAAAGGTTGGTGTATAATAAACCAGCTTTGCTTCGTAAAGATTCTTATTCAAGAATTCCATTACTTCATCTCTGACTTCAACACGGACTCCGATATCAACGGTTCCCACCTTTGTCTCAATTCCATGATTTCCGCAGATATGACTGAACCAGTCAGATCCTTCGCGGCCGATGGCAGAAACGATCTCAGATGCCTCATAGATCTCATCCTTATCAGTGATAATTCCCTTTGCCTGATTATCCTCAATCATGATGTCCTTCACCATGGTATTAAATTCCATCTCCACGCCCTGATCCAGCAAATGCTCCTGCAGACGGGTGTAGATTTTATAGCCTTCCTCCGTGCCAAGATGGCGGATGGGGCATTCGATCAGTTTTAAATTGGCGTTAATGGCTTTGCGTCGGATCTCCTGGATCTCCTTTTGCTTGTCCACACCGTATACATTGGTGTCAGCGCCGAATTTTAAATAAATATTATCAGATTCCTTTAACAGTTCCACGGTTTTATCATATCCCAGTATTTCAGGAAGGTTCCCTCCTACATCCGGGGATAACGATAGCTTTCCGTCTGAGAATGCTCCTGCACCTGCAAATCCAGTGGTAATGGAGCAGGGTTTGCAGCCTACGCATACTTTGGTTGTACGTTTTGGACAGGTACGTTTTTCAATTGGGCGGCCCTTCTCAATCATAAGGATCTTTAGATCCGGTTTTTTCTCGATCAGTTCATAGGCGCAGAAAATGCCGGAGGGGCCTGCACCGATGATGATCACATCATATTTTTTTAAAGCTTCCTTCATGAACATCACTCCTTTTTCCTTCTAACTCTTATAGTCAACTATTGAGGTAGTTGGTAGAAACGTTCAACCAATTTTGAACTTATATAAGCGCAACGGTATTATTCTATCATAATGCCTGGAGATATGACAAGGTACAATATACCATTTTCATCATCTTTTTCTTTCGATATGCTGCTTTATGGCCCGGTTGATTTTATTTCTGATCAATATCAGATATGCGGCTGATTTTGGATAAGTCTTAAATGTTATCGGTTCCGACAAGTCCTCTTCCAAAAGTGTTATGACAGCCTCCCTGCCAATATATTGTTCTAACAGCTTCAATGCTCTGTGATCCTGTATGGCTTCGTATAAAACCATAAGACGGATGGATTCTTCCGGATGCCTGTCTGCTCCGGGATAAACTAAAAATGCATCGCCGGAGGGAAAACTTCCACCGCTGTCAGTGACCAGATAGGGATTTATATGTTCCATGGAATATTCGGAATTATAGAAGTTAAAACCCCAGTGAAGGATTCCTTCCATTCCAAACTTATAGACCTGGATTCCATAAATCCGGTTTCGTGGTGATGGCATGGCCATAAAACGGTTGGCTACATCGACACACTGTGCGGTGCAATAGTAGCTCCATAAATGAGGAACACCATGCTGTAAAAACGGTTCGATATGGTCGGTGGCACAAACAGGCCGCTCGGCCAGACCTGCCTCATAAAAAGAATAGTCTGAAAGAGCATCGATCACGTTACAGCCCTTTAAATGTCTCATAACGGATTCTCTGGCTGCGGCATAGGATTCTAAATGGGCGTTTCGTGGTTCGTCTGAGATATGAAACCAGGTGTCATTAAGAATATCCAGAAGCGTTAACTCCTCAATCAGTGCCGGAAGGAACTGATTGAGAAAGCAGGTATATTCCCCTAAGGCAGGGGTATGCCACCCGAACCGCTTCACGGTTTTTCCATTTTTAGTAACCAGGATCTTTGGTGCAAAGCCCGCACCCCATTGGGTGAACAGATGAGCCATCTCAAAATATTTAATTCCGCAGGCTTTACAGATTGTAACCCATCGCCTCAACCGGGTGAAATCAAACTGATAGCTGTCGTCTGCTTCGGTTATGCCCACCAGCTGAATGGTGGTCCGTTCCCCGCCTCTGGCGGTATCAAGCGGCGGTGTAAAGATGGGGGTGAGTATCATATTCATGCCCCGTTTTCCATAAAGAGCAATAAAATTTTCAAGGATTTCCCAGTGCTCGTCTGAAAATACAGGGACTTGATAATAATCAGCCAGACAGTCGCCATGAAACCATTCGGTATGAATGAGTTCCTGTCTGGGCAGTGCTGCGGAAATAACTTCGATCCTGGCAGTGACAGAGGCGGCTGTCTGTTTTTCCCCGTTTATTATGGAAATCGTGACGGGATAAATGCCCGCAGGAATTTCACTGGTGAGAGTAATCTCGATCCACAGGCTCTGCCATTTGCCGGGTATCAGTACAAGCTGATTCTGGTCCGGGTTTCGGAGAAGATCGGGATAAAGACCTGGTGTGTGGCGCAGATAATTGCTGTCCCGTCTCTCGTGGGAAGGATAGGATGAGGGGACAGAAATCACCTGGCGGATGTTTATATATCTTTTTAGAGGAGAATCAATAGTAACTTCCATTGTTTCCTTTTCGTTTCCGGAGAAAGAGCAGGCGGCCTGAAATGAAACCGTCTCTCCCCAGAGACCGCTAAGGCGGCAGCATTCCGGATAAAACACGGGCTCTTCATCGGTAAATACTTTAGTCAGTGAACTTAGAAGGATCATTTGGTAAGAATTTTTAATTTGTTCCATGTCAGGTTCCTTTCTCAATTACCTACATTATAACTTCCGGAATGCTGGTTTTCAATGGAATTAAATTATTCTGTGATTCTGCCTTTACATCCTTTGCCGGAACTGTTAAAATGATAGGAATCGCGTTAGGTACCCCTGTTAGGGAAATCTAACGCTTTTCGGGCGTTCATTTAACACCCGGATCAGTCATGAAATGCAACTGTAGTTAATATAGAAAATAATAAGGAGAATTATCATGTACATCATCGCAGGATTGGGTAATCCAACAAGAGAGTATGATAAAACAAGACACAATGTGGGCTTTGAGGCTATTGATGTTCTGGCGGATAAACTGGGAATCCGGATTACGGAAAAAAAACATAAGGCTGTTTACGGGATGGGAATGGCAGGATACCAGAAGGTGATTCTTTCCAAACCTCAGACCTATATGAATTTAAGCGGAGAAAGCATCCGCTCTATGGCTGACTATTATAAGGTAGAGCCGGAGAACATTATTATTATCTGCGATGACATCAATCTCACAGAGGGACAGCTTCGGATTCGTAAGAAAGGAAGTGCCGGAGGGCATAACGGTCTCAAAAATATTATTCAGCATTTAGGAACCCAGGAATTCCCCAGAATAAGGGTGGGCGTTGGTGAAAAACCAAAAGAGATGGATCTGGCAGATTATGTGCTGGGGCATTTCCCTAAAGAGCAGGAGATGATTATGGCGGATGCTTACCAGGCAGCAGCAGATGCTGCAGTCATGATGGTGGAAGACGGGGCTGATCAGGCGATGAATTATTTCAACAGGAAGAAATAAGGAGATTTCATGAACGATCTATTTGAAAAACCATTAAGAGAACTAAGGGATTTCGAAGGCCTTTGCTCTGATCTTGCAAAGAAGGCCGGGCCGGTTATAGCAAGCGGCTGCATGGACTCCCAGAAAGCTCATCTGATGTATGAATCGGCAAAGCAGGCAGGTCTGAAACTGGTAGTGACCTATGACGATACCAGGGCAGGCGAAATCTATGAAGATCTTCGCTTTTTCGATTCCAATGTGTGGCTTTATCCTGCAAGGGACTTGCTGTTTTTCAATGCGGATATCCATGGAAACCTGCTGACCAAGCGGCGAATGGCGGTTTTTCGTCATTTAATGGAACAATCCTCAGGGTGGGTGGTTACAACCTTTGATGGACTGATGGATCATCTGATGCCTCTGGCCGATATGAAAAAGCAGACACTTCTGGTTGAGGGCGGCCAGATCATTGATGTGGAGAAATGGAAAAAACGGCTTGCAGAGCTTGGATACGAACGGATGGCACAGGTGGATGGAATGGGGCAGTTCTCCGTCCGTGGAGGAATCATAGATATTTTTCCTCTGACAGAAGAGCTTCCTGTCCGCATAGAGCTTTGGGACAATGAGGTGGATTCTATCCGTACCTTTGATTTAGAGAGCCAGAGGTCAATCGAGCAGCTTGATGAGATCCGTATCTATCCTGCAACGGAAATGATTCTTACCTCTCAGCAGATCAGCGATGGTATTGACGCTCTTCAAAAAGAAGTGAAAAAATACGAAAAAGATTTGCGGGCGCAGTCAAAGATTCAGGAGGCAGCCAGGATCCGTTCCATTCTATCAGAACTATTGGAAGGCTTAAGAGAGGGCTGGAAACAGCATGGCCTGGACGGATATATTCATTATTTCTGCAAAGACAGCGTATCCTTTCTGGATTACTTTTCCCCTGAGAGTACGGTGTTTTTCCTGGATGAACCTGAGCGGCTTAAGGAAAAGGGAGAAGTTGTTGAGGCGGAATTCAGGGAGAGCATGATTCACAGGCTGGAAAACGGATATCTCCTGCCAGGTCAGACAAATCTTCTTTATCCGGCAAAGGAGATGCTGGCCAGAATTCAGATGAAGAGCAGCGTGTATTTAACAGGCCTGGAACAGAAACTGTCAGGCTTTGTGGTAAAAAACCGCTACAGCTTTCAGGTAAAGAACGTAAATTCCTATCAGAATAGTTTTGAGCTGCTGATTAAGGATTTAACCAGATGGAAACGGGAAGGCTACCGTGTGATCCTTCTTTCTGCTTCCAGGACCAGAGCCAGCCGTCTTGCCGGGGATTTAAGGGAATACGACTTACGCGCCTACTGTCCGGACGACCAGGACGGGGAGCATGAGGTAAAACCAGGAGAGATCCTGGTTACCCATGGTAATATCCATCGGGGCTTTGAGTATCCCATGATTAAATTTCTGGTTATTACCGAAGGTGATATGTTCGGTATGGAGAAAAAGAAGCGCAAACGGAAAAAGACGGTTTATGAAGGTACCAGAATCCAGAATTTTTCCGACCTTTCCGTAGGGGATTATGTGGTACATGAGGATCATGGGCTGGGAATTTACCGGGGAATCGAAAAAATTGAGCAGGACGGGGTGATTAAGGATTACTTAAAGGTGGAATATGCCGATAACGGTAATCTTTATCTTCCTGCCACACGTCTTGACGGAATTCAGAAATATGCAGGTGCCGAAGCAAAGAAACCAAAGCTGAACCGGCTGGGAGGAGACCAGTGGAACAAGACCAAAACCAGGGTTAAGGGGGCAGTAAAAGAGATTGCAAAGGATCTGGTCATGCTCTATGCGGCCAGACAGCAGACACACGGATTCCGGTATGGCGAGGATACCGTCTGGCAGAAGGAATTTGAAGAGATGTTTCCTTATGACGAGACCGAAGACCAGTGGGATGCAATAGAAGCAACCAAAACAGATATGGAAAGCGGAAAGATCATGGACCGGCTGATCTGTGGAGATGTGGGATATGGTAAGACTGAGATTGCGCTCAGGGCTGCATTTAAAGCGGTTCAGGATGGGAAGCAGGTAGTATATCTGGTACCCACTACGATTCTGGCACAGCAGCATTACAATACCTTTGCCCAGAGAATGAAGGATTTTCCGGTGCGTGTGGATTTAATGTCCCGGTTTAAGACCTCTTCCCAGATTAAGAAAACTGTGGAAGATTTAAGAAAGGGAATGGTGGATATTGTGGTAGGCACCCACCGGGTCTTATCAAAGGATGTGCAGTTTAAGGATCTGGGACTTTTAATTATTGATGAGGAACAGCGGTTTGGTGTTGCACATAAGGAAAAGATCAAACAGTTAAAGGAAAATATAGACGTTCTCACCCTGACAGCTACTCCCATCCCAAGGACTCTTCATATGAGCCTGGTTGGAATCCGGGATATGAGTGTTCTGGAAGAACCTCCTGTTGACCGTATGCCCATACAGACTTATGTGATGGAGCATAACGACGAGATGGTGCGGGAAGCAATACACAGGGAACTGTCCAGGGGAGGTCAGGTCTATTATGTATATAACCGGGTCAATAATATTGACGAGGTGGCAAACCATATTGCAAAGCTGGTTCCTGAAGCGGTGGTTACGTTTGCCCATGGACAGATGCATGAGCATGAACTGGAACGGATCATGTTTGATTTTGTAAATGGTGAAATTGATGTTCTGGTGTGTACAACGATCATTGAGACCGGGCTTGATATCTCTAATGCCAATACGATGATTATTCAGGATGCAGACCGCATGGGACTTTCCCAGCTTTACCAGTTAAGAGGCCGGGTAGGGCGTTCCAGCCGGACCGCTTATGCATTTCTCATGTATAAACGGGATAAAATGCTGAAGGAAGAGGCAGAGAAACGTCTGCAGGCAATCCGGGAATTTACAGAGCTTGGCTCCGGTATAAAAATTGCCATGAGAGATCTGGAGATAAGGGGAGCCGGCAATGTCCTGGGTGCGGAACAGCACGGTCATATGGAGGCGGTTGGATACGATTTATACTGTAAGCTTCTAAACCAGGCGGTTTTGGAACTGAAGGGGGTAAGACGGGAAGAGGATACCTACGAAACTGTGGTAGACTGTGATATTGATGCCTATATTCCGACATCTTATATTAAAAATGAATATCAGAAACTTGACATTTACAAGCGTATCTCTGCCATTGAAAATGAAGATGAGCATATGGATATGCAGGATGAACTGATGGACCGTTTCGGCGAGATGCCAAAGCCGGTTGAGAATCTTCTTAAAGTAGCGGCATTAAAGGCCCTTGCACACAGCGCATATGTTACTGAGGTCAATATAAACCGTCAGGAGATCCGTCTGACGATGTATAAAAATGCTAAGCTGAAGGTGGAAGGAATTCCAAAGATTATTGAAGAATACCGGGGTGATTTGAAATTCCACATGGGGGAAGAACCGAAGTTTGCCTATCTTGACCGGAAGAAAAATGCGACAACTGACACAATGATAACCCAGGCGGAGATTATCTTGAGGCAGATCGGACAGTTGTCTGAATAATAGAAAAATATAGAAATAATAACTAAAAAAACATGGCTTGTCTTGTTGATTTTTTGTTATTATGTGATATACTAATAGTAGAAGTGGGATTTAGTCCCGGATGCTTTCTTACTTCAATTCATTTTTTTTCGAAGAAAGGTGGTAGCTATGGACGTTTTAGGCATGTATCTTCTCCAGAGAGTTTCAGATGAATTAACCATTCAGCGCTATGGTTCTTTTGAAAACAGATTTGTGGCGCCTGTCCCCGACAGTGAGGCAGCAAAAGTGGCACATGAGGCATATATATCCTCTTCAAAAGAAGTTCCCCATCGTGTCAGGCAAGGTGATTTTTGATCTGGGAATGGAATATATCCCTCTTCGTAAAACATTATAATTATCAGTGAGAATCAGGGTTTGACTTAAATTTTAAGTCTGACCCTGATTTTAAATTTTGGGAAATATGGCAGAGTTAAGTATAATCTGGTGTATTCGAAGCAAAATAATATCAGTGATATTAAAATGCACACGATGGAGGAATATTAAATATGAAAGCAACGGGCATTGTAAGAAGAATTGATGATCTTGGACGTGTAGTAATACCGAAAGAGATCAGAAGAACACTCAGACTTAGAGAAGGAACTCCGCTTGAGATATTTACAGACAGAGAAGGTGAAATTATATTAAAAAAATACTCTCCGATGGTGGAGCTGACTGCTTTCGCATCCCAGTATGCAGAAGCTATGGCCCAGACGACCGGACTGACCGTATGCATCAGTGACCGGGACCAGATTATTGCAGTGGCGGGCGGATCAAAGAAAGAACTCCTTCAGAAAACAATCAGCAAACAGCTTGAGGCTGTCATCAATGAGCGCTCAGTTGTTGTGGCAGGAAAAGATGATAAAGGATTTATTGCATTAACAGGAGAAACTCTGGAAGGAATAACGGCACAGGTTGTAGCACCTATTATCTGCGAAGGTGATGCGATTGGAGCGGTAGCTCTTTTGAGCAGGGAACCAAGAGCCCGGTTTGGGGATATGGAAACAAAACTTGCAACAACAGCGGCAGGATTTTTAGGACGGCAGATGGAAGGGTAAGGAGGTGATAATATGAGAGTTTTTATGCCAGAAGAAGACGACTACAGCGATGGCGATATTCCTGAAATCGATACGGATCCCTACAAAGATGGCTTTTATGTAGAACCGCTGCCAGAATCAGAAAGACCAAGACGGGATGGCCCGGGCGGGGATTAATACAGCAGGAGCAAAGCTAAAAAACGGCAGCCAGATATGAGTTGGGCTGCCGTTTTAATTAAGGTTTCATGGGTTAGTAGATAATCTGGTCTCCATCTTTAATACAGTAATTAACTTTTACACCCAGCTCTTGCATCCACTGTCTGGTCTCCAGGGTCTTCCAGTCGCCGCTTCCGATTCCCCCGCCGTTGTCATTATTCCACAGCCAGAGAGGACAGGGCCATAATGCAATCTGAGGTTTTATAGCGGCGTAAACATCACGGTTTACACCGTACTGGCCATGGTGTGACATCTGGACAATATCGCTTTTTAAACCGGAAACGCCCGTTTCTTGTAAGAGGAGCTCACCTGCTTCAGGTCCCATATCTCCAAGTACCAGAATGCTCACGTTGTTTAAGAAAAATTTGTAAGCAATGGAGCTGTTGTTAACTGATGTCGCATCCAGAAGGTAGGGATCATTAAGAACCCTGGCTTTTATGGAGCCAATCTGGATCTCCTCCCCCTTTTTTACGGTATGGAGACTTTCTGCCGGAAGATTGGTTAATGCTGAACGTAAATCAGCAGCCATCTGTGAGCGGGATGATTCTACCCTGTCATACCACGACTGGTCCGCCAGGGAGCTGTATACATGGTCAATGGTGATCTTGCGGTCCGGATTATTTAAAATCTTAACCAGTGCTCCCACATGATCTGAATGGGGATGGGTGATAAACCAGGCGGATACATGTCCTCCTTTTGACTGGATGACATCGCTTAAATGATCCGCATCAATATCCCAGCCGCCGTCGATGACCACCAGTGCGCCGTCTTTATCCTGCAGGATCATGGAAAGCATCTGGCGGTTGTCATAATCTGCCAGAAGAGAAAGGCTTCCACCGTGAAAGAGTTTACTTCCAGGTCCGATATTTAAAGAGGTGCCGATGCCCATGCGCATGGCCACTAATTCATCGGCAGTCCTTCCGGGAGTTATAATTTCAGGTGTAAAGGCACTCAATACAATGTTAAGAAACAGCAGACAGGCTGCGATCCGCTTCCATATACTAAAATGTTTCATGATTACCTCCGGTTTATTAAATTAACACTCATTATAATAGATATACCGTATTTTTAACAGGGGTCCGGAACAAATGTCAGAAAATCTTCAGAAATGGAACAGAATTCCTCCGGAGCTGACCGTTATGTGTTATAATTGAGAAAAGGAGGGTACTTGTATGTATACTTTTCAAGATTTAGTGGATATTACAAATAAACTGCGGTCGGAGGATGGCTGTCCCTGGGACAGGGAGCAGACTCATGAGAGCTTAAAAAAGCATCTGGAGGAAGAGAGCCAGGAGGTATTTCTTGCAATTGACCATAAGGATATGGACAACCTTTGCGAGGAGCTGGGAGACGTTTTATATCAGGTAATGATTCATAGTCAGATTGCAAAGGAGAATCAATGCTTTTCCATTGATGATGTGGTAAGTGGAATCTGCGAAAAAATGATCCGGAGGCATCCACATGTTTTTGGCGATAAAAAGGTGATTTCGTCAGAAGAGGGTGAGGCTGTCTGGAATGAGATAAAAATGCAGGAGAAGTCCCGTGAAAACAGCAAAAAACCTTGACAAAAACAGGAGAAACAGCTATAAATGATATAGTAATCGTGTCAACGAGAAAATTAGTAGCCTGGTGCTACATTCTAGGAGGAAGATATCAATGAACAAAGCAGAGTTAATCGCGGCAGTTGCAGAGAAAGCAGAGCTGTCCAAAAAGGATGCAGAAAAGGCAGTGAAGGCTTTAACAGATGTAATATCTGAAGAATTAGTTAAGGGCGAGAAAATCCAGTTAGTTGGCTTTGGTACATTCGAAGTATCTGAGAGAGCCGCAAGAGAAGGAAGAAATCCTAAGAGCGGTGAAGTGATGAATATTCCGGCTTCCAAAACTCCAAAGTTCAAAGCAGGTAAGGCATTAAAGGATATGGTGAACGCATAATCCATGAGACTTGATAAGTTTCTTAAAGTATCCAGAATCATTAAGAGAAGAACCGTAGCAAACGAAGCCTGTGATGCAGGCCGTGTGCTTGTAAATGAAAAACCTGCAAAAGCTTCCTTAAATATTAAGGAAGGTGATGTAATCGAAATCCATTTCGGCACCAGTTCCGTTAAGGTTGAGGTTCTTGATGTCGCGGAAACTGTAAAAAAAGATGAGGCAAAAGAGCTTTATCGCTATCTTTAGCCTTTGATTTGATACAAAAGATCAATTTCAGGAATATTGGAGCTTGCCTCCTAATATACTTTATAAGGTATATTAGGAGGTTTTTTTATGGAAGAAAAGATAAGCGTACGCCCTCACAGGCTGACAATAGATAATCGTGCTTCCAGTACGATGACCGGAATACGGGATGTGGTATCCTTTGATGAAAACCAGGTAGTGCTGGATACGGATATGGGTCTGCTGACGTTAAAGGGGAAGGATCTTCATGTCAGCCGGTTAACTCTGGAAAAGGGAGAATTGGATTTAAACGGCAGCATTGAAAGTCTGAACTATTCCTCCAATGAGGCTCTGCGCAGATCGGGGGAGTCCCTTTTGTCCAGGCTGTTTAAATAAAATCCAGAGGGAGTCATATGAGCGTTCATATCGTATATGAAGTAAAACTTCTGCTCTACAGCTTTTTAACAGGTGCAGGGCTTATGATGACATATGACCTGCTGCGAATTTTCCGTATTTTTATTCCCCATTCCTATGTGTTCACAGGAATCGAGGACATGATCTATTGGGTTTATGCCGCACTGGTGACATTTTCCCTGTTGTATGAGCAAAATGACGGAGGATTAAGAGGATATGTCATAGCCGGGATTTTTCTGGGGATGTTTTTATATGACCGGCTGGTCAGCAGGTTTTTCTTAAAATCCTTGAAAAACCTTCAGAAATATCTTAAAATAAGAATGGATAAGTGGATCCGACCAAAAAAGCGGCAATAGAAACAACTGGTGAGTGTATGAGAGAGATGAGAAAGTCAAGAAGGAAAAGAAAAGATAGATGGGGCAACCGCATGACTCTGATTGGAATAACCTTTGTGGTTTTCAGTCTCGCAGTGATTGTCACGATAGAAGGCGCCTCGCTGAAGGAGAAAGAACTGGAATATCAGTACCGCCTGCAGAATCTTCAGGCGCAGGTGGACAAGGAGCAGAACCGTGCCAAGGAACTGGAAGAATACCGGGTATATGTCCAGACAAAGCAGTATATTGAAGAAGTAGCGAAACAGAAGCTGGGGCTTGTAAAACCCGATGAGATTTTGTTGAAGCCGCAGAAGAAGTGATATTCTGTCGTACAATTTTAAATTTGAATCAGCAGTTTTGACAAAAATTTCCCTTCGCCCTGTATATAATGGTTTAAAGCATGATACAGGCAGGAGGGATTTTTGTGTTCAGACGTAAAGCGGCACATCACGATATGGCTGATGTGAATGTATATACGGCAAAGAGATTAAACGACATGGCAAATTCGCTTGGAGAGCTTGCCAGAGCGTGCACAGATGAGCTGTCCGCAGAACAGGGACTTACAAAGGAAGATGGGATCGCAGCACTTGAGACTGCTGCAGCAATGGTATGCGCAGGCTGCAATAAATGTATTGTATATCCCGGTAAGGAACAGGACAACCAGTATTATCTGCAGTATTTAATTCGTGCGTTTGAACAGAAGGGAAGCGTAGATTACGGGGACATGCCCCGTTTTTTTCTGGAAAGCTGTAAAAGAAAAGAGGAGTACCTGGTTCATTTAAACCGGGGCCTTGGCCGGGCAACCATGAATCTTGCGTGGAAGAACCGGTTTCTGGAAAGCAGAGATGCAATTATTGTGCAGTTTAAAGAGCTGGCAGTGATTTTGGAGGAGTTTTCCCATCAGGTGGAGAATGCCATTGACATTACTCCTGACTGGGAGGATGAGATCAGACGGGCATTCCGTAAGAATCATATTGTGATAGAGAAAATGCTGCTTCTGGAGTATGAGAATCAGCAGAGAGAGGCCTATCTTACCATGAGGACTCTAAACGGACGCTGCGTTACAGTAAAGGAGGCAGCGGAGATTTTAGAGGATGCCATGGAGGATGGGGAGTGGACGGTAGCTCCTGACGGTAGAACCCTGGTTACCAGGTCGCCAGATACCATCCGCTTTGTTGAAAAGGGAGATTACCAGATTATTTATGGTGCAGCTAAGGCCATTAAAACCGGAGAAGAGATATCCGGAGACAACTATACCTTTGGACATGTTCAGCCCGGCCAGGTGATCATGAGCCTGTCAGACGGCATGGGAAGCGGTAAAATAGCGGAGGAAGAGAGCCGGCAGGTGATTGAATTGACCCAGAGACTTCTGGAGGCAGGATTCTCCACCCGGGCGGCACTTAAAATGGTCAATACGGTACTGCTTCTCACCGGAATATCCCAGCATCCGGCCACATTGGATTTATGCTGCATCGATTTAAAAACCGGAATCATGGAAGCCATGAAACTGGGAGCGGCAGCTACCTATATCCGCAGCGAACGAGGCGTGGAGCGGATGGAGGCAGGCGAAGTCCCCATGGGTATATTAAGCCCGGTAGAGCCGGTGCTTTTATCCAAGAAGCTTTGGGACGATAACCGGGTCATTATGGTAAGTGACGGCGTTTTGGATGCGCTGCCTGCAGATGATAAGGAGCTGATGCTGCAGGAATTCATTGCAGGAATGCCGGTAAAGAATCCCCAGGATATGGCAGACCGGATTCTGTTATTTGCAAGATCATTTACGGAAAGTGCTGCAGATGATATGACAGTGCTGACTGCCGGGATATGGAAACGAAAATAATAATTGCAACAGATATGATTTGCGGGTATATTTATGTTAGAGAGGGGAGAAAATCAACTAAGGAAGGTGGCTGAATGTACAAGACGATTTTGGAATATGTCAGACGGAACCAGCTGTTTGACCGGGGAGACCATGTAATCGTGGGGTTATCCGGAGGAGCCGATTCTGTCTGTCTTCTTGTAATCTTAAATGAAATGAAGCAGGAATTTGATTTAAAATTAAAGGCAGTGCATGTTCATCATGGGTTAAGAGGAGAAGAAGCGGACAGAGACAGTAACTATGCCAGGGAACTTTCTAAAAAGCTGGGAGTGCCCTTTTCCTGCGTTTATGTAGATGCGGCAGGTTATGCGAAAGACCATGGAATGTCTGTGGAAGAAGCGGGCAGATATTTGAGATATGAGATTTTTGAACAGGAAAGAAATCAGTTAAACGGGACAAAAATAGCAGTGGCTCATCATGGAGATGATCAGGCTGAGACAATATTATATAACCTGTTCAGGGGAACCGGTTTAAAAGGGCTGGGGGGCATGCGCCCTGTGAGAGGGAAGATTGTGCGCCCTCTTTTGTGCGTGGGAAGAGAGGAAATTCTTGCATATCTCAGCGAAAAAGGGATATCTTATTGTGAGGATTCAACCAACAATGGCATCGAATATGCCAGAAACCGGATCAGAAAAGTAATCCTTCCCCAGGTGAAGGAACAGCTCAATGCAAGAGCAGGCGAGAACATTCTTCATGCAGGGATAATGGCAGCCCAGGCAGATGCCTACCTGGAAAAGCAGGCAGAGATTCTTTTAAAGAATCATGGAGAAAGGAAAAAAGATAAAACCGGGTCTGTTGTTCATTGCGGAATTGAGACGGATTTACTCCTAAATGAGGATGACATTATAAAAAACTATGTAATCCGGTGTATGATCAGAATTGTCAATCAGTCCATGAAAGATATTACCATGATTCATGTGGAAAGCGCGGCAGCGCTTCTTTTTGGTCCTGCAGGCAGGCAGATTGACCTGCCCGGAGGACTGATTGCGGTCAGAACCGGGAAGAAAATGTGGATAAGAAAGAAAAATGTCGAAGATCTGGTGGATAACCACCGGGAGTTTTGTCTTCCCAATGTGGATTTTTCTGTTTTTTCCTACAAAAAAGGCATGGAAATTCCCAAAAACGGGTATACGAAATGGTTTGATTATGATAAAATCAAATGTGCACTTTCTGTGAGGTATCGGGAAACCGGAGATTACATGACACTGGCCGGTGGCGGAAGAAAGACATTAAAGTCATATCTGATCGATGCCAAGGTTCCCAGAGAGGAACGTGGAAAAATTCCACTTGTTGCGGAAGGTTCCCATGTCCTATGGGTAATCGGATACCGGATCAGTGAATACTATAAGATAACAGATGATACCCATACAGTAATACAAATGCAGCTAGACGGAGGAAAAGTTAATGGATGACAAGATACGTGTGATGCTATCAGAGGAAGAGATAGCAACAAGAATTAAGGAAATAGCGGAAGAGATCAGCAGGGACTACAAGGGAAAGCCCCTTCACCTGATTTGCATTTTAAAGGGAGGCGTTTTCTTTACCTGTGAACTGGCAAAGAGGATTGAGCTGCCGTTAACCATGGACTTTATGTCTGTTTCCAGCTATGGATCCGGAACTGTATCAAGCGGAATCGTGAAAATAATAAAGGATTTGGATGACCCGATTGAAGGCAAGGACGTATTGATTGTGGAGGATATCATCGATTCCGGCAATACTCTTTCTTACTTAATTGAGGTTTTAAAACAGAGAAATCCAAACAGCGTGGAGTTATGTACCCTGCTTGATAAGCCGGAGCGCCGTGTGAAGAAACAGGTTGAAGTAAAGTATACCTGCTTTACCGTGCCGGATGAGTTTATCATCGGTTATGGTCTTGACTACGATCAGATATACAGGAATTTGCCATATATTGGAGTGATAGAACAGCAATAAGGAGGCAGCATGTTGAAACAACAGCAACCATTTAAAGGCTTGGGATTCCTGCTCCTTCTGGCTATTATGCTTTTATTTGCCAGTAGACTGCCCCAAAAGAGCGGAATCATTACAAACCAGGAACTTATGCAGGCGATAGACAATGGGACCATAACTTCAGCCACAGTCAAACAGAACGATCCGCCCCCGACCGGCAGAATCGAGATGACTATGACGGACGGTTCATCAAAACAGGCCAATGTATCCAATGTAATTGAAATCCAGGACCTTCTGGACCGGAACGGAATTACCTATACTGTGGATGCCGTTCAGAAAGAGAATCTTTTTCTGGTCGTTACCCTTCCCATTATTTTAACAGCGGTAGCCCTGGTTTTTCTGTTTATGTTAATGAATGCAAGAGCCGGAGCGGGCAGCGCCAATGCCAAGATGATGAATTTTGGAAGGAGCCGTGCTCATCTTGCCAAGGATGCCAACAAAGTAAACTTCAGCAAGGTAGCAGGACTTGAAGAGGAAAAAGAGGAACTGGAAGAGGTTGTGGATTTCTTAAAGAATCCGCAGAAATACACTGGAGTAGGAGCCCGTATTCCCAAGGGTATTCTTCTGGTTGGACCTCCCGGAACAGGAAAGACACTTCTTGCAAAAGCGGTGGCTGGAGAAGCAGGCGTTCCCTTTTTCTCTATATCCGGTTCTGATTTCGTAGAGATGTTTGTGGGCGTGGGTGCTTCCCGGGTGAGAGATTTATTTGAAGAGGGTAAAAAGCATGCTCCCTGTATTATATTTATCGATGAAATCGATGCAGTTGCCAGAAGAAGGGGAACCGGAATGGGCGGCGGCCACGATGAAAGGGAGCAGACATTAAATCAGCTTCTTGTTGAGATGGACGGTTTCGGAATCAACGAAGGAATCATTGTAATGGCAGCGACCAACCGTGTGGATATTCTGGACCCGGCTATCTTAAGACCCGGACGTTTTGACCGTAAGGTCAGCGTGGGGAGACCGGATGTGAAGGGAAGAGAGGAGATCTTAGGGGTCCACTCCAAGGAGAAACCTCTTGCAGAGGATGTGGATTTAAAAAGAATCGCTCAGACCACATCGGGCTTTACCGGCGCGGACTTAGAGAATCTGATGAATGAAGCTGCCATTTATGCAGCAAGGCACAGCAAGAAGTATATTAATCAGTCTGATATTGATAAAGCCTTTGTAAAGGTGGGAATCGGTGCAGAAAAGAAGAGCAAGATTATCACGGAGAAGGAGAAGAAGATTACAGCCTATCATGAAGCAGGGCATGCAATCCTTTTCCATCTGCTTCCGGATGAAGGACCGGTTCACACCATCTCCATTATTCCTACGGGAGTCAGTGCTGCAGGATATACCATGCCTCTTCCTGAAAACGACCATATGTTTAACACCAGGGGTAAGATGCTGCAGGATATTATGGTAGACTTAGGCGGACGGATTGCAGAAGAGATTATCTTCGGCGATATTACCACAGGTGCTTCCCAGGATATTAAGCAGGCGACTGCTCTTGCCAGAGCCATGGTTACCCAGTATGGAATGTCAGACCAGGTTGGTATGATTAATTACGACAATGACAGCGACGAGGTGTTTATTGGTAAAGATCTGGCTCATACCAAGAATTACGGAGGTCAGGTTGCCAATACCATTGACAATGAAGTAAAGAGAATCATTGATGAATGCTATGTAAAAGCGAAAGAGATTATCTTAAAGCATGAGGATGTTCTTCATTCCTGCTGTAAGCTGCTGATGGAAAAAGAGAAAATAGGACAGAAGGAATTTGAAAGCCTGTTTCCTGTTGATGCAGAGGCTGATACGATCTAAGCATTGATATGAGTAGAAGCACAGAGATCCGGTAAAATATCTAAGTTTTTGCCCGGGGATCTGTGCTTTTTTGTTGCCTGTGGTGTAACAGAGAAAATATGCATAAAAAATGATTCGTAAAAAAATGATGTTTGTGCACACTTATTTTCTCAGGCATGGTATATTAATAATCGTAAACCCCCCCAATACATTATATAGTTTTTGCTACACCCCATAAGAAACGAAATACCTTCTCCGAAAAACGGTCAGCTACCCCGCTGACCGTTTTTTATTTTTAGGTGGGTTGTATAATTGTTTCCAATCAGATAGAATAAAAGCAGAGTAGACGTGAAAGGAAATGAAGAACCTATGTGCTTCCAGACAGAGGCGTTAAATAAAGATGCATTATTTACTGATGAGACTGACAGTTTCAGGTTCCCGTCGGAACCTGAGGAAGGAGACGAAGTAGTTCTTCTTTTCCGGACAGGAGTTAATAATGCAGATTCTGTAAGTTTTATAGAGGCTGGCAGACCGTCTGAGATTTTTATGGTAAAATCAGATTCAGACGATTTGTTTGACTATTATGAATACAGGCTGAAGACAGGCAGTGATCCAATAAGATATTGTTTTCTGGTGAAAAAGGGAGATGAAGTCTGTTATTATAACCGTCTGGGTCCTGCAGGGCAGTATCCGGATAACGGCTGGTTTATCATTGTGCCGGGATTTACTACGCCTGACTGGGCGAAGGGCGCCGTGATGTATCAGATTTTTGTGGACCGTTTCTGTAATGGAGATCCCTCCAATGATGTGGTAAGTGAAGAATACCGCTATCTCGGACAAAGAGTGACAGCGGTGGATAGCTGGGATAAATACCCCGATCAGTTTGATGTCGGCTGTTTCTATGGCGGAGATTTAAAGGGAGTATGGGATAAGCTTGATTATCTTGAGAATCTGGGTGTGGAAGTGATATATCTAAATCCCATATTTGTTTCTCCATCCAATCATAAGTATGACTGCCAGGATTATGATTATATTGATCCTCATTATGGAGTGATTGTAAAAGACGGCGGAGAGACGGTGGCAGCGGAAGCTTCCGATAACCTGGGTGCCACAAAATACATGATCCGTACAACCAATGAGGAGAACTTAAAAGCAAGCAATGAGTTTTTTGCCAGGTTTGTTGAGGAGGTTCACAAACGGGGCATGAAGGTGATTCTTGACGGTGTATTCAATCACTGTGGATCCTTTAATAAATGGCTGGATGGGGAGCGGATCTATGAGCTGTCAGGCAGCTATGAGCCGGGAGCATATGCATCGGAGAACAGTCCTTACCGTACTTTTTTTAAGTTTACTGATACAGAATGGCCTTATAATAATTCTTATGATGGCTGGTGGGGACATTCTACTCTGCCAAAGCTTAATTATGAGGGCTCTGAAATACTTTGCCGCTATATCCTGGATATTGCCGCAAAATGGGTCTCCGACCCTTATAATGCGGATGGCTGGCGTCTTGACGTGGCAGCAGACTTAGGTCACAGCAGTCAGTTTAATCATAAGTTCTGGAAGGATTTCAGAAAAGCTGTAAAAGCAGCAAATCCCAATGCCATCGTACTGGCAGAGCATTATGGAGATCCGTCTGCCTGGCTGCAGGGGGATGAATGGGATACCGTTATGAATTATGATGCATTTATGGAACCTGTTTCCTGGTTCTTAACCGGTATGGAAAAACACAGTGACGAGATAAATCCAAAGCTTTTAGGTGATGGCGAGACGTTCTTTCGTTCCATGAATTATCATATGAGCCGTATGACCACAGGATCGCTTTTAACAGCCATGAACCAGCTTTCCAACCATGATCATTCCCGGTTTCTTACAAGAACGAACAAAAGAACCGGCCGTACTTCAACGGAAGGACCAGAGGCGGCAGCGGAAGGGATCAGCTATGGGGTGTTTCGGCAGGGTGTTATGATCCAGATGACATGGCCTGGAGCTCCAGCTATTTACTATGGGGACGAAGCGGGAGTCTGCGGCTGGACGGACCCGGATAACCGCAGGACCTATCCCTGGGGCAATGAAAATTTAGAACTGATTGAGTTTCACAGATATATGACTGAGCTGCACAGGACCATTTTGGCGCTTCGTCTTGGTTCATTAAAGCCCCTGCTGACAGGAGATCATATGATTGCATATGGCCGTTTTTTAAATGACAGCATCTGTGCAGTTGCAGTCAGCAGCCATACAGATGAGAAAGAGGTTTTGATTCCTGTATGGCAGATGGGTATGAAGGACGGAGAAACCATGTCCCGTGTTATGCTTACTTATGAGAATGGCTATAATGTGGGTAAGATTTCATTTACAGTTGAACAAGGCGGAGTAAGAGTTCAAATGCCACCTTTAAGCTCCGTTTTGCTGGTGGGAGACCGGGAATAACTTGTTTATTTTTGTTATAAATTTTTAAAAATGCCTTGATTTTTTTGATTCACTATGATAAAATAACACTCGCTTGATAATAAAGCATGGGTGGGTTCCCGAGCGGCCAAAGGGGGCAGACTGTAAATCTGTTGTCGACGACTTCGAAGGTTCGAATCCTTCTCCACCCATTTCATTTAAAAAGGCGGTGTGTTCCAATGAACACACCGCCTTTTTGGATACCAATTACTCAGCCTGTAGAGCTGCCATGGTAAAGTAATTATATGGCTGGTTGAAATGCGGAAGGAAAAAGATGTCTGTCAGCTTTAGCCGGTCTATGGTTACCTGTTCCTGAATCGCAAGAGAGAACATGTGGATTGCCATGGATATGTCATATTCGGAACACATCTGGGCACCCAGGATTACCCTTGATTTTTTATCGTAGACAATCCGGATTTTTACCTTATAATTATCATGTTCTATAAATGCAGGCTTCTGTGTATCCTCATAATCAGCAGCAGCGGCATCATATCCTAGCTTTTTGGCCTTTTCCAGAGTGATTCCGGTGGATACCATCTTAAGATTCCAGATGCAGATACCATTAGATCCCTGAACCCCATTGGACTCAAGTGGAGTGCCGCAGGCATTATGTGCTGCTACAATTCCAGAACGGACTGCGTTAGTAGCCAGAGCGATGTAATTGGTTCTCTGAATGGAGTTATCGAAGACGGTAGCACAGTCTCCGATTGCATAGACATCAGGAACACTTGTCTCCTGGTGCAGGTTAACCAGATAGGCTCCGTTCTTAAACAGCTTCAGGGTGTCTTTGCCCAGCTGGTTGTTGGGTTTAAACCCAATACCAAGTACAACCATGTCTGCTTCATATTCATTTTTATCCGTAATCACCTTTTCCACTTTTTGGCTGCCCTGAAGACTGGTTACTGTTTCTTTGAAGGCCAGTTTGATTCCATGGTTTTTTAAGTTTTCAGACATAACCTCAGTAAACTCAGGGTCATAATAACTGGACAGGCAGGTATTCATATTATCAATCAGAGTAACCGTCTTTCCGATTCTGTTAAATGCCTCAGCCAGTTCCACACCAATGTATCCCGCACCGACAACTACCACATTGCGGATCATGGGGTCGTGAAGTTTATCAATGACTTCTTTGGCATTTTGATATAATTTAACATATTGAACATTGGCCAGGTCAGTACCTTCAATATTCGGTGTAATAGGAAGGGAACCAGAGGCAAGAATCAGCTTGTCATAAGGCTGTTCATAGCTTTGTCCGTCTTTTCCTGTAGCGGATACCAGCTTTTTCTCAAAATCAACATGATTTACTTTTGTCTCTAAATAAACTTTTGCTCCTTTTTGCTCAAAAATTTCTTTGCTGCAGTAAAACAGTCCATCCGGTGATGTGATCTGATTGCCGATCCATAGAGCCATACCGCACCCTAAAAAACTGATATTATTATTGGAATCAAATATTATGACTTCTTTGTCTTTGTAATTATCAAGTATTGTGTTGATTGCAGCAGTACCTGCATGATTTGCCCCGATTACAACAATGCGTTCCATAAAATTACCTCCATAATTGTATTTTTTTTAATTATACCATATTGTTAAAATAAAAACAATTACTATTATCGATAAAGCGATATTTTTTTAAAATTAATGGGAGCGAAAATAGTTGACAAAAAAGGTGTCTTTTTGTATAATCGATATGTTGTTCGGTGCTGAGGCATTGACAGCATAAGTTGCCGGCGTGGCGGAACTGGCAGACGCACAGGACTTAAAATCCTGCGGGACTTACCTCCCGTACCGGTTCGATTCCGGTCGCCGGCATAGGAAAAGGCTGTTGTACTTTTGGGTACACAGCCTTTTTACATCCCAGAAATGATATTTGTTAAAAAGGAGGAGACGCATATTGTGCCCCCTCCTTTTATGATTGTAATGCTTAAACCATCAGGAAAGACTGCTTAAATCAATAAGATTACTTGAAAAAGCGGCTTCCAGTGTTGCTTTGGATTCTTTTAGAAGGTTAATGACAAAATTCAGCTTTTCTTCTGAATAACGATATGAGGGAATAGAGACACTTAGAGCAGCAATAATCCTTTCTTTGTTACACAGGGAAACTCCGACGCAGTGGACATCAGGGGTTGATTCTTCATGTTCAAGGGCAAATCCACGTTTTTTAGTCTCTTCCAATTCTGCTAATAAACGGGGCCACTGGGTAATGGTATAAGGCGTAAATCCCGTTAAACCATCAGGGTATAATGCATAAATTTTGTCTGGTTCCATATCTGCTAAAATAGCCCGTCCAATTGCAGTACAGTAGAGAGGAAGTTGCTTGCCGACATACGACACCAGCCGGATCGGCTGGGACGAATCTTCTTTTGCAATATAGAGGAGATTGCTTCTGCTTTGAATTCCTAATTGGCACGTCTCATTGCTTTCTGCTACGATATGTCTCATCTCAGTCTTGATAAATTCCAATGCGTCAATGTGGTTTGTATATGAGGATCCTACGGAAAAAGCCGCGATTCCAATAAAATATTTGAAGTTTTCCGGATTCATATAGATGAATTTTCTTGTAGTCATGGTATGTACCAGAGGCATAATGCTGCTCTTTGGAGCATTTAAAGATTTTGATAATTCTGTTAATGTCATCCCATTTCCATTAGTTGACAGTAGTTCAAGTATATCCAGAACCCGTTCTGTGGGCCGATGTTCATTCGAAGGCATATGTGACACCTCATTCATTCAGATTTATATCTATTATATCAAAGAGCAGGATAGAATTCTATAGGATTCATTTGTGAATACTGCATAAAAAGTACAAATAAAGTATGTCACATCAGACGAAAACAAATCTATTATCTTATCTATATTGACATTATGAAAGGTTAGTGCTATTGTTTAGCTTATAAATACTTATATGCGTACTAGGTACGTATATAAGTACGAAAATAAATGAAAAGAAAGGAGATGTAAATGATTTGTTTGGGGGAAGGCTGTCAGAAGCTGTCGGCAGGTGAGTAAATTAACTAATGTATAAAAGGAGAAGGATATGATGGAAAGAAGCGGAAAAATTCTAAATGGATTACAAAATCAATACTATCGTGCTACATACAAATCAATGGGATTTACTACGGAAGACTTAAAACGCCCGATGATCGGAATTGCCAATGCCTGGAGTGAATGTGTACCCGGACATTTTAACCTGCGCCAGGTGGCACAGCGTGTGAAGGATGGAATTTACCGTGCAGGTGGAACTCCGGTGGAATTCGGAGTGATCGGCGGATGTGATGGAATGGGACAAGGTCATGATGGGATGCACTACATACTTCCGTCAAGAGAAATTATAGCCAATTCAATTGAATCCATGGCTCAGATTAATCTTTTTGATGGGATTGTGCTTCTCGGCTCCTGCGATAAAATTGTTCCGGGTATGTTAATGGCGGCAGCCAGACTGGATATTCCCTGTATTTTACTGCCAGGTGGCCCCATGGAGGGAGGTATTGAATTCGATGGCCGTAAATCAGATCAGACCTCCAGTACAGAGGCTTATGGAATGCTGTCAGCAAATAAGATCACAGAAAAGGAATACACCTCATTGGAGAACTTAGCCTGCCCTACCTGCGGCTCCTGCGCTTATCTGGGAACGGCAAATACCATGTGTTCCCTTTCTGAGGCACTTGGGATGACGCTTCCGGATGGAGGAATTATTCCGGCTGCCAGTGCAGCACGTCTTGCTATCGCGGAAGATACTGGTATAAAAATTATGGAACTGGTGGAAAAAAACATTACAGCCCGCCAGATTATAACCAAGGAAAGCATGAGAAATGCGATTAAAATATGCCTTGCCATGAGTGGAAGCACCAACGCTGTCATGCATCTGACTGCAATTGCTCATGAGGCAGAACTGGATATGAATGTTCTGGAAGAATTTGACCAGTTATCAAGAGTAACCCCTCAATTGGCAAAAATCAATCCGGCTTCCGAATATAATATGGTAGACTTTTACCGTGCCGGGGGTGTATCCAGACTGCTGGAAGAGATGCAGCCCATTATCTGTGCAGATGAAATGACTGTAACGGCTCATAGTGTGATGGATAATATAAAAACTCACATTTATCAGTATCCGGAGGATAGCAGGGTAATAAAAACCATGTCGGATCCGTTTGGATATCAGGGAGGCGTGGCAGTACTTCGTGGCAATCTGGCACCGGATTCCGGAATTACAAAGCCTGGGGCATTTGATGAAAGTCTTCACCATTTTACAGGAGAAGCCATTTGCTTTGATTCAGAAGAGGAGGCAGAAGAAGCGATCCTTAATGGTGTAATCCGGGATGGACATGTGGTTGTAATCCGGTATGAAGGTCCTAAGGGAGGACCTGGAATGCGTGAAATGTACAAAGCAATGAAATATTTATACGGGCGGGGGTTATCTAAAACAACCGCGTTAATTACGGATGGACGTTTCAGTGGAACCAATAATGGATGCTTTGTGGGACACATCTCACCAGAGGCCGCAGAAGGCGGAGCAATTGCCATTGTAAAAAATGGAGACAGAATTGAAATTGATGTGGAAAAACGGAGTATTAATCTGCTGGTCAGTGAGGAAGAAATCGAAAACCGGTTAAAAGAGTGGAAACGTCCGGAACCCAAGTTTAAACGGGGCTATCTGGGATTATATTGTAAGATTGCTGCCTCTGGTTCTGAGGGTGCAATTATGCAATATGACAAGCTGTAAGGAGGTCCTGAAATGAATATTTCTGCATTTGGCGCAATCCTTGCTCTTATAATTGCGATTATTCTGATACTGAAAAAGGTGGAGCCGACTTATGCCATGATTTTTGGAGCTATTTTTGGCGGGCTATTGGGCGGAGCAGGATTAGCCGGAACAGTAAGCTGTATGATTACAGGGGTTCAGGGAATTGTATCTGCAATTGTTAGAATTGTAACAGCAGGTATATTAGCCGGAGTATTGATTGAGAGCGGTGCTGCAGCACGTATCGCAGAAGCTATTATTAGTAAAATGGGGAGCAGGCGTTCCCTGATTGCCATCATGCTTGCAACGTGGTGCCTGACAGCAGTAGGAGTATTTGGCGATGTGGCAGTCATCACAGTGGCTCCCATTGCGATTCAGCTGGCAAAGAGGTCTGGTTTTAAAAAACTTGGGATTTTAATGGCTCTTATCGGTGGCGTGAAAGCAGGAAATGTAATGAGTCCCAATCCCAATGCGATTGCGGCTTCTGAGGCCTTTGGCATACCTCTGACGTCCACTATGATGGCTGGAATTGTACCGGCAATTGCTGCTCTGATCGCAACAACCCTTCTTTCCAGGGCATTAATACATAAGGGGTCAGATTTTGATGGGATGGAAGAGGCTGTTCAGGAAAGTGAACTGCCTGGTCTCGCCGGAGCGGTGGCAGGACCGGCAGTCACTATTTGCCTTCTGCTGTTAAGACCGCTATGCGGGATTACAGTAGATCCTCTGATTGCGCTTCCAGTAGGAGGAATTTCCGGTATCCTTGCCATGAAAAAGGGCAGACATATCTGCTTTTATTTTACTTCCGGATTAAAAAAGATGAGCGGAGTTGCTATGCTTTTAATAGGAACTGGAACACTGGCAGGTATTATTTCCAACTCTAATTTAAAGGATGTTATCATTCAGGGAATTGAACTGGCAGGGCTTCCGGGATTTTTGCTGGCACCCATATCCGGTATTTTAATGGGAGCAGCCACTGCATCTTCCACAGCGGGAACAACTCTCGCAAGTCAGATATTTGGGCCTACGGTAATGATGGGAGGAATATCTGCAATAGCGGCGGCGGTTATGACGCATACAGGAAGTTTTGTTTTTGACGGTTTACCACATGGTTCATTTTTCCATGTAAGCGCAGGGGCGCTGAATATGGATATTCGGGAGAGACTGAAATTAATTGTGTATGAAGCCTTAAACGGATTGTTCATGGTGGTTATTGCGGTATTAGTCTACGGCGTAATGAGGATTGCAGGATAAATACCTGAGAAAGGATAAAAAAATGTATAAAATTATTACTCCGGTAGTAACTGTTTTTGACAGGGATGAAAAACCGGATTATGAGGCAAATAAAAAGGTTATCGATTTTTTGGTACAAGGAGGAGTGGACGGGATCCTGGTATTGGGATCCACTGGAGAATTTACAGGACTTTCCCAAAAAGAAAAATCTGATTTCTTCCATTTTTATGCAGAATATACAAACCAGCGTGTGGAATTATATGCAGGTACGGGAAGCACTAATTTTAAGGAGACGGTAGAACTCTCCAATGAAATTTATTCTATGGGTTACGTGGCTCCTATGGTAATCGGACCATATTACTATGGACTTGACCAGGAGAAGCTGTTCATATTTTATGATACACTGGCTAAATCCTTAAGCGGTGATTTATATGTTTATAATTTTCCGGCAAGAACAGGACATTCCATTGCCCCGGAAACAATAAAAAAGCTTTTACAGGAAAATAAGAATATTGCAGGATTAAAGGACTCTGTCACAGAGCCAAACCATACAAATCTGATCTGCCGGGCGGCTGATGGACATCCGTTTTTATCTTATTCCGGATTTGATGATCAGTTTCTTTACAATATTTCTTCCGGAGGGAATGGCTGTATCGGAGGATTATCAAATATAGTGCCTGAAATCTGGAGCGATCTGGTGGCAGCAGCTAATAGAAAAGACTTTGAACGTTCTATTAAGCTGGAGAATCTGATCCACCAATTGATGCCTCTATACGATATGGATTCCAATTTTTCACTTTTGTTTAAAAAGCTGATGATAAAAAGAGGGGTAGAGATTTCTCCTCAGGCAATTTTCCCGTTTAATCAGATAAATGAAGAGACTTATTGCAGGGCAGCGGAATTAATGGATCGAGTAATAGCCCAGTACAAGAATTTGGTAAGAGTATAGCCCCAAAAAGAAAGCTGGCAAAATGCTGGCTTTTCTTTTTGTATTACCAAATTTGACTTGACATTAATTTTATATAAAACTATTATATAACCATGAGAGAACAAGATATTATTTCATTACTATCTAAAATCAGGGATCAGGCTAATAAATTTATAACCAATAAAATGGTGGACTATGGTGTTTACGAGCTGGCGCCCTCCCATGGTGATATTATTTTCACATTACTCAGTACTGAAAAGATTGCTATGAAGGATCTGGCAGGCTCAATTAAAAAAGACAAGTCTACTGTAACCGTGCTTGTGGAAAAGCTGGTTCGCCTTGGATATGTGAAAAAGGAACGGGATGTGGCAGATAACCGGATTACATACCTGTCCCTTACACAAAAGGGACAGGATTTAAAGCCTATGTTTGACGATATTTCAAAGAATTTATTTGAAACAGTATATCAAAACATACCAAAAGAGGAACGTATGGCACTGATGCAGTCCCTGGAAAAAATAAACCAGAATTTTAATAATAATTGAAAAGAATAAGATTCAGCAGAGGCTTCTGTGAGAAATCATATTTTTATATAGAAATAGTTTTATATAAAACTAATTAGAAGGAGAAAGACATGAAAAAGATTTTTAGAGAAACAGCCAGATTAAGCAAAGCAGAGTTATTTTATTATGATACAAAAATCCAGACGGGTATTACACGTTTGATGAAATGGGAGAAGATGTGGTGGAGCTGATGGACAGGATTGGAATAAAACAGGCAATTCTTATGGGACATTCCATGGGGGGAGGTATCGTGGGTTATATTGCCTCAAAATATCCCGATAAGGTCCTGGCAGCAGCGATTCTTGACAAAACGGCAAAAGGACCGGAAAGACATATTCCGGTTTTGTCAAGTCAGGTGAAAGAGTACGATGCTTTTACAAAAGAATGGAATGAAGTTTTTGACACGAGAAGAGAAGCTTTGGAGTGTATAAAGAGGGCATCGGCCTCTGAACTGGAAACAGAGTATTTTGTCAACAGTTTATATGAGGATGAATCAGGATATCGCTTTTTATTTTCAAAGAAGGCTTTGGCAGCTTACAGGGCTAATGTATATGATTGGATGGATCTGCTTCCCCAGATATTCTGCAAAACGCTTCTTATAAAGTCGGCAGGAGAAGGGGCGGTAACAAGTCAGGATTTTTTGGATATGAAAGTCTGCTTAAAGGATGCCATTGCTTATACCATGAGCAATACCGATCATAATGTTCATTTGGCAGATAAACCAGAGTTTTATCACATATTCGACCAGTTTTTAAGTTACATTCATCAGGAATTTATAATGGCAAGACAGGCAGAGTGAGAATAACACGGCACCCGCCGCCAGCAGGGTTGGAAAAAGAGGCGGTGCCACCGTGAACATTTATAATCTGCCGTACAATGGTAAGTCCAAGCCCGTGATTGTCAAGTTCCATGGGTTCCAGTGGCTGATTAAGCCGTTCCAGAGTCTGAGGGGGAAAACCGGAACCATTATCTGTAACAGACAAAAGAGCAGTTTTGGAGCCACTGGAAATCCGGATTTTAATATCACAGCCATCTGGATTATGTTTCATGCTGTTTATAATTAAGTTGGTAATGGCCCGGCGGATCAGCTGGCTGTCACCATTTATAATAATGTTCTGTGCATTCTCATCTATTAAGATATCCAAAGTATGTTTGTCTGAAATTCTGCTGTTTAATACATCAGCCGCGAGACTGCGTATCAGAGGCGTAAGGTGGATTTCTTCTTTACGTATGGGCTGCATGTCATATTCCAGCTTAGAAGCCAGATTCAGATCATTGATTAATGCTTTTATTTTCTGACACTGGCTGCGGATAATGACAGCAAGCTCCTGCTGTTCTCTGGTGAGTGCTTTATCTTCTTCCATCTGGCCGGCATATCCCATTATTACGGAGAGCGGTGTGCGGATGTCGTGTGAAATTCCAGCAATCCATGTGGTACGTGCATTATCCCGTTTATTTAATGCAGTCTCCTGGCGAATCAGCTGGGCTGATGCATGGTTTATACCTGAAGCCAGATCGCCAAGAATACCCTGGGAAGGTAGTGACACCGGTTTCATTTGGGCTAGATCTTCAATACCCGTGGTCAGTTTTTTTAAGGAGAGAAACAGCCGGAGACCAAAGAGAAGTGCAAGTATTACAGCAGTAACAAGATTTAAAATTAAGAACAGCGGTACCCAGAACCGGGAGTTGTCCATTGTTTTCATTGGAAGCTCTAAACCAATTTTCCACATGCTGTTTTTTGGATCACCAACTACAAAAAGTCCGTTCCTGTACTGCCATACCTTTACCGGATAATCCCTTAAATACCAGCGGGACAATCCTGCCACATCAGTAAGGGTATAGGTCAGGGGTACATCCGATGGGAGATTTCTGTTCCAAATGACTGAACCTTTCCCGTCGATCAGCATAGCCCATTGCTGATGCTGGTCAAGCTCTGTGGCAATCGGATCAGAGAGGGAAAATTTACCATTAGACAAAGTAAGACCATCTGCCATCTGATTAATTGTATAGTTTTTTCCGTATTCCCTGGCAGACTGAAACAGCCATGCAGCTAGAACGGTGAAATTAATGATAAGCAGGAAAATCGCAACTGCTGCGGCAGAAAGTACATATCTGGATAAAATTTTAATCATGGTTTTCAAGACAATGTCACCCCCACCAGTTTATAGCCCAGTCCCCGGACTGTTATCAGATACATAGGGTCGGAAGGTTCCGGCTCTATTTTTTCGCGCAGACGCCGGATATGGACCATCAGTGTGTTTTCGTATCCGTAGAGAGGGTCCCCCCACGCTGCAAGGCACAGACTGTCTCCTGTCACTATTTTTTCTTTGTTTTCAAACAGTTTTTCAAGGAGTGCAAACTCCTTTGCTGTGAGAGTAAAGATTCCTTTGGCAGAATTGACGGTTCCGCTGTTAAAATCTATCCGGGTCTCTCCCAGATAAAAGACTGCTTTTTCTTTCGGATTTAAAACAGCAGGAAAATAGGTGCGGTTTAATACGGCATGAAGACGCAGGATCAGTTCTCGTGGCAGAAAAGGCTTGGTAATGTAATCATCTGCACCCAGGCCCAGACCCAGAAGCCGGTTTTCATCCTCATCTCTGGCGGAAAGAAACAAAACGGGTGCGGCGGAAATGGTTCGGAATTCCCGCATCAGGGTAAAGCCGTCACCGTCAGGAAGGGATACGTCAAGTAATACGCCATCTGGTTTCTCAGAAGTAAACATAAACCGTGCATGACTGCAGTCTGCTGCAAAAATAATTTTTTTAAAACCGTTTTGTTTTAATATATTGCCAACCATTTTTCGAAGCTCCGGTTCATCGTCAACAAGAAGGAGTTTACAGTCAAAGATATCGTTCATGGCGTTGGTTCCTTTCCGTCCGTTTTGTTATCATTATAACCGAAATGCCGGGATTTTGGACGAAAAAGTAAATGTTTAAGGTAAATGTAAGGTGGCTTACAGGCTGATGTAAGGCAGCTTTGTTAGAATGAGACCATAAAAGGAAAGGAGATGAAAAAGTATGACAAATATAATTACTACCAATGGTCTCAGCAAACAATATGGATCAGCCATGGGAGTAAAGGATTTAGACCTGGCAGTACCTGAAGGGGTAATTTACGGATTTCTCGGTCCCAATGGAGCCGGAAAATCTACCACAATGAAGATGATACTGGGGCTTGCAAAACCCACCTGCGGGACCATTACCGTGTTTGATAAACAGGTGAACAGCAAAAACCGGCTTGCCATTTTAAAAGAAACGGGATCACTTATTGAATCACCAAGTTACTATGCACACCTTACAGGAGAAGAAAATTTAAAAATAATCAGCACCTTAAAAGAGCTGCCGGATCATGAAGCTGACCGTGTGTTAAAGCTGGTACGCCTGGAAAATCAAAAGAATAAAAAGGTGGGCCAGTATTCGCTGGGAATGAAGCAGAGGCTGGGCCTTGCCGCCGCACTGTTAGGGAATCCGAAGCTCCTTGTTTTAGATGAACCGACCAACGGACTGGATCCTGCCGGTATCCAGGAGATACGGGAGCTGATTTGTTCGCTGCCTCATTCTTTTGGTATGACAGTCATGGTATCCAGTCACTTATTAAGCGAAATTGACCAGATGGCTGATCATATTGGTGTGATCAGCAGAGGAGAACTGGTTTTTCAGGACCGGCTGTCTGTGCTTCATGACAGAAGTGACAGTTGTATTGCAATTCGTACTCTGAATAATGAAGCGGCCAGAAATGTATTAAGCAGCCAGGGGATTTCCTGTCAGGAAGAAGAGGGATTTTTGCTGATTCCCAGACTTCCGGACCGAAAGCTGGCGGAATATTTTCTGCAGTTTTTAAAGAATGAGATTGGTGTTGTCCGGATAGAAGAACGGAAAAAAACGCTGGAGGATATATTTTTGGAATTAACGGGAATGGCGGTGAATCTTTAATGAAGGAAATATGCCTTGAATTCTATAAAATACGAAGGAGAAAAATCTGGGTTACGATTGTTGCGCTGCTTGGAATACAGTGCCTGTGGGCGTTATGGGCATTTCGGGATATGAATGCCAAAGAACTGTCACAGGGGTATATGCAGTGTTTGTATCATTTTTCTGTTTTCAATACGATTTTGATGCCAATGATAGCTGCAATAACAGCTTCCAGAATCTGTGATCTGGAGCATAAGGGACAGACCTTTAAGCTGCTGCTGACGACTATGCCGGCAGGTATCCTGTTTGATGCAAAGTTTATCTGTGCCTCCCTTTATATGGCGGCAGCAGGCGCAGCCCAGACCTTATTTATTATTATTCTTGGGAAAACGGCGGGATTTACGGAACCATTTCCGCCGGGTTACCTGGTTTATTATCTGATTACAACGGTTACGGTGACTATTACCATTTTAGCGCTCCAACAGGTGGTTTCTATATTATTTTCCAATCAGATGATTCCGTTGATCGTTGGAATTACGGGAAGCTTTGCAGGTCTTTTTTCCCTTTTTCTGCCGCCTGGCATACAGAAAGGAATTTTATGGAGTTACTATGGGGTTTTGACACCGGTAAAGATGAATTGGGACTTTCAGACTAAAATTGCAGATCTGCAGTATATTCCGGTTGACTGGAGCGGTTTTCTGCTGCTTCTGGGACTGCTTGCGGCAATTTATCTGACAGGACGCTGGTGTTTTACCAGAAAGGAGCGGTAAGTTTATGTTATGGAATGTACTTCGTGGGGAACGTATGAAGTTAAGACGCAGCCCGGTATGGCTGGCTTTTCTTATTCTTCCTGTTCTCCCTGCTTTTATGGGGACATTTAATTATCTCCAGAATATTGAAATACTGGAGGATGGGTGGTACAGTCTCTGGACCCAGCATACACTGTTCACCTGTTATTTCTTTTTGCCTGCTACAATTGCTGTTTACTGCTCTTATCTTTTCCGGCTGGAGCACACCAATCATAACTGGAATCGTGTCATGACGCTTCCTGTTCCTGAACTTCATTTATATCTGGCAAAACTAATTACGGCATCTGCCATGGTGGTGCTGACTCAGATATGGGTAGGGATTTTGTTTATACTTTCCGGAATATTATCGGGACTTTCGGATCCGGTTCCGCCGGAGCTTTTTGAATGGCTTTTGTTTGGGACAATGGGAGGAGTTGTTATCTGCAGTGTCCAGCTTTTGCTTTCCCTGATTATCCGGAGCTTTGCGGTACCGGTAGGAATTGCAATAGCGGGGGGAATTCTGGGGATTGCAGCTCTTTCCAAAGGTCTGGGAGCTTTCTATCCCTATACACTGTTAAGTCTGGGAATGAGGGCCAACAGTCCGGGAGGTCCGATGGCATGCAGTAAGGAACAATTTCTGGCCGGCTGTCTGTTTTATCTGGCAGCATCAACAGCGGTAGCTTTTATCTGGCTGAGGAAGAAAGATGTCGTGTCTGTTTAGAAAGGAATTAATTGTGTAAACAATAGGTAAAAATTGTAAAATATTGGTAAAACGTCTATACTTATCAGAATACTATCCGTTATAATGATCCTGTCTCTTTCCATAATGGAATAGAGCCATACGTTTATATCGGAGGACAGCAGGAATGAAGAGACGTAAGACAGCTGGAATTAAAAGAGAACTGATCTTATTTACCATGGGTTGTATTATTTTTATTGTTTTTATTTTGTCTGCGGGATCTGTTTATCTTTCTTATGATTTAAATCGCAGAACTCTAAATAAGTGTTTAAAAGAGACGTCGGAACTGGTGTCGGAGAAAATTACCCAGCAATTAAAAGAGTATTCTGTGATTGCAGAATCCATTGCGCTGTATCAGAAGGGAAATGCGGCACGGGGCGGAAATATCGGGCTGTTTTTGAATATGTCCAGCTCCCAGTATGGCTTAAACCGGATTGATATTCTTTCCAAGGATGGAGTATCTATTGTAAACGGAGATTCCTATAGTCAGGATGCGGCATTTTTAAAGGCGGAAGAAGGAAAGCCTTCCTTATCAGATCCAATTATAAAAGAAGGTAAAATCTCTTACGAATATATTTATCCCTATGGAGACATTGTTGTAGTCCTGGAATTTCCATACGCTGTATTTGATGAAATTATAAAAGATACCAAACTGGGGAATACGGGAAGTACGTATATGATAAACCGGGATGGCAGGAAAATGGCTCATGAAGATTTTTCTCTTGTTTTGGCCGGACAAAATGATATTGAAGATGCAAAAAAGAATCCAGGAGCATATGCAGAGGCGGCCAGCCTGGAGCGCTCTATGATAAAGGGTGAGGCTGGTTTCCGGTTTTTCCGGATAAACGGAAAGAAAAAAATCGGGGCATATACTCCTATAGCAGATACGGATGGCTGGTCTGTAAATGTGACAGCTATGGAGTCGGAATTTATGTCAGGGGTGACAGTCTCTATTCTGGGGTCCCTGGTTCTTGGTATTGTTTCCATGATACTTGCGGGTCTGGCAATGCTTCATATTGCCAACAGAATTACAAAGCCGATCGGACAGGCGGCAGAGGCAATTGAACGGCTGTCAGGAGGTGATTTAAATCTGGAATTGTCCATTCGCAGAAGTGATGAAATAGGCCAGATCGTACAGAAGGTCAATGAGATGGCAGGGAAATATAAAGAAATCATATCGGACATATCCCGGTTTCTGTATGAAATATCCTGTGGAAATTTACAGGCGGAAAGCGGCTGTGAGTATCCTGGTGAATTTAATGGAATCCGGACTTCCATGGAAGCGATTGCATATCGGCTCAGAGAGACGCTTCTGCGCATTAAGGCATCCGCATATGAGGTGACGGAAGGCTCCGGGCAGGTCTGGGATGGGGCTCAGGAGCTTGCAAAAAGATCTGCGGAGCAGTCCGGTGCCATAGAGGAGCTGCAGACATCCATAGCAGGTGTCTTTAAACAGTCCGTGAAAAATGCAGAGTATGTGAAGAAAGCGTCTGCTTATGTAATAGAATCCGGAAAGAAAGTGGAAGAAGGAAATTTACATATGCACAGCTTAAATCAGGCAATGGAAGAGGTCGACTTAACTTCCAGAAAAATCAGCGGCATTACAAAGCTGATTGAAGATATCGCATTTCAGACTAACATACTGGCTTTAAATGCAGCAGTGGAGGCAGGACGGGCTGGGGCAGCAGGAAAAGGCTTCGGAGTTGTTGCAGACGAGGTCCGTAATCTGGCTGCGAAATCTGCAGATGCAGCTAAGGAAACAAAGGGGTTAGTGGAGCAGTCCGTCCACGCGGTTTCAAAGGGCAGGAGTCTGGCGGTAAATACCGGACGGGTCCTGAAAGAAATAGCTGGACAGGCCGGGATGACAGAAGAAGTAATCAGGGAGATAGAAAACTCCTCCATGGAACAGGTACAGGTGATGGAACAGATCAATCAGAGCCTTTTAACTGTGTCAGAAGCAGTTCAGTCCAATATGGAGACAGCGAGGGAAAGTTCCGGCTCCAGTGAACGGCTGGCGGGGCAGGCGCAGGCTCTTCAGACGGAGGTGTCTCATTTCCGGGTAAATAAAGAAGAAAAACAGATTGATTCAGACCAGGAAGAGGTCTGATTCAATCTGTTTTTTCATTATTAAGCCTCTGTCTTCCAGAAGCCATGGAGATTGCAGTATGCATAAGCAGCTCTGGGAGAATCACCTTCCTCCAGGGTAAAGTGGGCAACTGGTTCACAACCTGGCGTAAAATGGATTCTCATCTGGCATCCGGCCTTTGTCTCAAGCATAATCCAGGTTATGCTGTGATCATCTGACATAGGGTGGAGTACGCTTCCTACCTTAACTGTGACATGAAGACCTTTTGTCTCCAGAACAGGTGCGTGCTTTTCCGATGCTGCATCGGACGTATTGGGTTCCAGGAATTCAAAGGGTTTTAAGCTGTCTGGTATGGCAGCGTTTGGTGTACCAAGAATTGCTTCCAGAATAACATTTCGATTTTTATCAGTAAAAAATAACGGTTTCTGGGTCATTATATACCTCCTGTTATAAAAATTATTTTTTGTCTCATACTAATAAAAAAGAAAAGAGGTGCAGGTATGAGCGCTGATGCAGAATTACTTAATTTCATTTATCAGAATTCCCAGATGGGAGTGGAAACATTACACCAACTTTTACCAATGACGGATAATGAGGCTTTTAAAAAACAGCTTCATTCACAGCTGAAGGAATATACAGGTATTCATGAGGAAGCAAAGGAACTGTTAAACAAACATGGGTACAAGGAAAAAGAAATAGGGCAGCTTCAGAAAGTGATGACCTACCTGACAATTGATATGAAGACAATGATTGACAAAAGTGCCTCCCATATGGCTGAAATGCTGATATTGGGAAGTGTACGGGGAATCATTGACTGTATCAAACGAATCAGGCAGTATGAAGGGGAAGCGGAAAAAGAAATTGTGGAGTTGATGAAGCGTTTGTTAAAATTCGAGGAAATCAATGTAGAACGGCTGAAAGAATCACTTTAGCCTGTAAATAAGAATGCTGCGTTAAAAGCAAGGGTACAGATTCCCGCTTCTGACGCAGCATTCTTATTAATGATTTTGCTCCAACAATTTTTGATACGTGCGGTCTATTAGTGTGGCTCCCAGTGGAGCGGTAACCAGAATTGATAAGACGGCAACCGTTAAAACGATGTCTCCGCAGGACAGTCCCATGGCAAGGGGAAGTCCGCCGATGGCAGCCTGTACGGTTGCTTTTGGCATATATCCGAACGCGGTAAATATGCGCTCTTTTTTATTGAGCGGCGTTTTTAACAGGCACAAAAAGACGCCTGCGACACGAAATGCAAGAACACATAATATTAAAAGAACAGCCATAATTCCGGCCCTGAGCGCGTATTGAATGTTAACAGTAGCTCCTACCAGAACAAACAGAAGAATCTCTGCGGCAACCCATAGCTTGGAGAATTTAAGTGAAAGCCTTCTCGATAATTCATATTTTTTCTGTCTGAGTGCAGCCCCGAGTGCCATAATTGCCAGAAGTCCGGAAAATCCAATGTTTCCCTTAATGTAATTCTCAGCTGTCACAAGAAGAAATGAAATGGAAAGGATCAGCATAACCTTTGCGCTGTCTCTTAAGTGAAAACGCTGAAAGAAAAAGGACAAAAGCAGACCGGCAGCAGCTCCGCCTAAAAGTCCGAATATAATTGAGGTCGGTATGGTGAGAAAATCGGATGGATTGATGGCTTTTCCGCCTGCCAGACCGGTAAACGCGGTAAAAAGTACGATAACATAAACATCATCAACCGAAGCACCTGCCATAATAATCTGGGGAATGCTTTTTTTGGTTCCATAACCGCCTTCGATCAGCTTTAACATTCTGGGGACAACTACTGCTGGTGAGACTGCTGCCACAACCGTTCCCATAATTGCAGCATCTAACCGCGTGATGTCCAGAAACATGGGGGCAAAAATCACCATCGCAGCAATCTCACAGCTGGCGGGGATAAAGCACATAAGAATAGCAGGGCGCCCCACCTTTTTCAAATCCTGGATATCCAGGTTTAAGCCGGCCCTGGTCAGGATAATAATAAGCGCGACCTTACGCAGCTCTGCGGATATTCCCAGAATAGTTGGATCGAGAAGGTTAAGGACGTAGGGACCAAGCAGCATGCCGGTCAGGATCATTCCCAGAAGGCTGGGAATCCTCAGTTTTTCAAAAAGGGAACCCAAAGCCATTCCAATAAGAAATATAAGTGCCAGTGATAATAACATATTGTTTCTCCATTCTTTGCAGACGATTAAAAAAGCTGATACGTCTGCGATATTTTATCACAGAAGTCATCAGCTTAATAAGCGGTTTAAGGACTAGCCTTAGGGAGAACTTCATTCCCTGCTTTTTGTATTATAATACAATTATTTACATTTTACAATTATTTTTTCTGTTATTTGCTGGCTGCATAATGGGCCGGATACCATTCCTGGAACCATTTGGTAAAGAAACCAAGAACAAATGGAAGTGCTGTATTGAGGAGGGTGACAGGCTGCCTGTAATTGAAATTAAGAAACAGATAGGTCCACACAGGGGTGAGAAGATAAAGAATTCCCCAGCAGGCGGTCAGGATCCGGTTGGTTTTTATAAAAAGAGGATTATTAAGTGCACGTTCTCCGCCGAATCCATACATAGAATAATAAGCGGATAAGGGAACTTTCATAAATGCGGTCACAGTCCACATGAGTCCAAACAGCAGGTAGGATAAGGGAACCAGATATAAGGTGGAATATCCTGTTACGGCAAGGAGGCCAAGAAGCGCTGCCGAAAATCCGGAGAATACATCAAATGGGGTGGGCTGATACCGGAAAAATAAAAACGGTATGGCTGCACTGATAATTATTGATAGAATACCCCCAAATACAGGCTGATAAAAGCCTGTAAACCATAGTGGAAACCATGGAAGCAGCATAAGGGTCATGTTGCTTTTTTTAACTGGAGCCGTTTGTGGGACCTGGGACTTCGAAGAGAGACCCATATAATCATCCCAGTGAATTAACAGCTGAAAATCACCTTCTACCTGATAAAGATGGTCCATCAGTGCAGCCTGTCCGTCAATTTCTCCCTTTGCGATTTTCATCCATACAGAAAGAGGCGTTGTGATTTTGGTAGTATATGGTTTAAAATTCCGGGTTATAACCTGGCAATCCTCCTTGCCCATAATTAACTGCACGGCGATATCTTCATCCGTATAATGCATTTCCAGAACAAGATCTCTGCCATTCCACGAATCCTTCCGGTAAAGCGCCGCCATCTGTCTTGTAAATGAAACAGCAGGGCCGGATTTCTCCTGTACACCGCTCCGGTCCAATGGTTCTACCCCCCAGCTTGCATTAGCCATACGTTCAAATACATCTCTTGGATAAAGCAGTTGTTTTAGGAGGTCTCTGGTTTCCTGGGAGATCCTGCCGTCTGCAAATTCCCTGCCTGCTGCACGGACAATCTCCAGATATTCGTCGGTTCGACTCTTCAGTTCGGAAACTGAAAAAAGCTCACCCTGTCCGCAGTAGATGCTTTCGTAATTGTCCTTACCCAAATGGTGGGAAAACTGGGCATCAATCGCGTCATAATTGCCTTTGGAGGTATAAAAGCCGCAGGTGGAGATCAGGACATAACGTTTTTCTGAACTGCCATACCGCGAAGGATGGGAACCGCTGTGGTCTCCCTTTTCCATAAAAGGCAATACCATGGGAAGCTGTCTGTCTATCAGTGCCTTTAAATGGGAGGGAAGTCCGTAATAATATAGGGGAAAACTGTATACGACCACATCAGCAGCCAGAATCTTTTCAATCACCATTGTCATATCATCGGATAAACAGCATTTTCCCGGTGTCTCCTTCCAGCAGTGAAAGCAGCCCAGACACGGCTTAATGCTGAGCTTTGAAACGGTCAGTGTTTCTGTATGAACAGAGGTGCTTTCTTCCATTCCCTGAACAAATGATTCGGTCAGCTTAAGAGAATTGCTTTTAGTGCCCCTGGGACTTCCGCTTATAATCAGGACATTCATGTCAGTTCCTCCAGTCGTTTGATGGATCTGCGGGCCCAGTCCATACACATTTGTATGTAGCTGTAGCCGAAATCTGCAGATAATTCCCAGTACAGCTTCTGGTCTGTTTCTACCATGCTGCTGTAATGACTGATGATGTCAGGTATTTTCTGCATTTCACCCAGATAAAGGCTGCAGTCACTGATAAAATCAGTAAGCATATCAATGCATTCTCTGGGTGGTCTGTTTCCGGAGAAGAATACTTTCATTAAAAAAGCATTTTTATTTCCCTTGGTGAATTCGTGATTCTCCTCTGCGAGCCAGCGGAAAAATTCCACTTTTCCTTCTGGCGTGATAGTATAAAGTTTTTTGTTTGGTTTTTCTGTCTGGATGATGGTTTCGCAGGTGACGAATTCCTTCTTTTCCAATTTATTCAGTTCTAAATATATATGGCTGGTCTGGGCGTACCAGAAAAAACGGACAGATGAACCAAATGCTTTGGCCAGATCGTATCCGGTCATACTTCCATAAGATAAGAAACCCAGTATGCTGTGACTTAAAGACATTGTTTTAGTTTACCTCCTCGCATATTATAAAATTATAATATTATATTATTATAATATAGTCAATATAAAAACTGTTATTATTTTATATTTTATTGCAAAATTTATAAAACTTGTCTTGACAATTGGGGAGAAATCTTGTAGAATTACTCATGTTGCAGGAGAATAAGCCCAGATAGCTCAGTTGGTAGAGCAGAGGACTGAAAATCCTCGTGTCGCTGGTTCGATTCCGGCTTTGGGCACTGTGCTTTTCGAAGCGCATTTGAAATCTTTCTGAAATCCTTGCGGGTGTAGTTCAATGGTAGAACACCAGCCTTCCAAGCTGGATACGTGGGTTCGATTCCCATCACCCGCTTATTAATTAAAACGGGCAGCCTTGATTCTGAGGCTGTCCGTTTTTGTGCTTTATAAAAAAATAGACAGGAGAAAAAGAAATGAGTATAAAAATTCCTTATGACACAATGCGTGAAACCGTTGAGAAGGCGCTGCTGCAGGCAGGATTATCGAAAGAAAAGGCAGAAATTTGTGCCAGAGTTCACACCCAGTCCAGCGCAGATGGAGTGGAAAGCCACGGATTAAACCGGGTTCCCCGATTTGTAGAATATGTATTAAAAGGCTTGATTGATCCGGAAGGTGATCCGGAATTAGTAGGAGCCAAGGGTGCAGTAGAAAATTATGACGGACATCTGGGAATCGGCATCACCAATGCCCTGTTTTGTGCAGACCGTGCCATGGAGCTTGCCAAAGAGCATGGAATCGGCTGTGTAGCTTTGAAAAATACCACGCACTGGATGCGGGGCGGCACTTATGCCTGGAGAATGGCGGAAGCCGGATATATGGGAATCAGCTGGATTAATACAGAAAGCTGTATGCCGCTTTGGGGAAGTGATGAACCGGGGGTAGGGAACAATCCGTTCTGTATCGCCGTTCCAAGAGAAGATGGTCCCATCGTACTTGATATGGCAATGAGCCAGTATGCCTACGGAAAGCTTGGCGTATACCGTCTGGCGGGCAAAAAGCTGCCGTACCCCGGTGGCTTCGATAAAGACGGCAACCTGACAGATGATCCGGGAGCGATTGAGGAAAGCAGAAGGATACTTCCTGCCGGATACTGGAAGGGAAGTTCCATGGCCATTGCTCTTGATCTGGCGGCGGCACTTATGGCCAACGGAAAAAGCGGACTGAATATGGACGAGGAAGGAAGAGGAAGCTGTACAGGCTGCTGCCAGATATTCATTGCTTATGATCCATATCTGTTCGGCACTAAGGAAGAAATTCAGGAGATGTTAAACAGAAGAGTTGCAGCTGCAGATGACAGCCATCCGGAAAAAGAGGGAGGTAAAGTTACCTGCCCCGGCGAACGTACCGTAGAGACCAGAAAGCAGAGCATGGAAAACGGAGTAACCGTTGACGAACAGATCTGGAACCAGATCTTAGCAATCGTTTCGGGGAATCTGGATACGAAGGATATTGCAAGCAAATAAAACGAAGATCTGGCAGCCGTTTAGCAGCGGGGGGGGGGTCAGATTAAATTCATCCTAAGAGGCATCATGAGATGAGCAATCAGAATCTGATAAGCCTGATCTGTATTTCCATTTTTTAAATGATGATAAAAATTCTCGTGCTCCTCTAACGTAGCCTGTGTCCGGCCTGTAACAGTAAGGGCATTGGCTGTAGTCAGGTGGATCATGTAAAGAAGGCGCTGGAACAAGTGGTCAAATTCACTGTTTCTGGCAAAATGGACCAGAAGCATATGAAACTGATGGTCCTCCTCCGTAAAAGAGACAGGAAAGTTGTCCGAACTCAGTGCGGCTTTCTGCCGTTTCAGGGACTCTTCCATATCCTTAAGAAGTGTCAGAAACCGTTGGTCTGCTCTTAAAGAGGCAGCCAGATGAACGCAGAAACCTTCGATTGCACAGCGGACTTCAATGGATTCGCGCATGGTATCTTTATCCAGACGGCGTATCTTAAAGCCCCGGCTTGGGATGATGGTGATGTAGCCATCCTGGGAAAGACACTGAAGTGCTTCCCGCAGAGGAGTCCGTGAAATTCCAAGCTCTCTTGCCAGTCTGGTCTCTGAATATAAAATATCTGAGTCCAGTGATTTGGATAAAATCTGTTCTTTGATGATATTATAAGCCTGTGACTGCAGGGAAACGCTATCGTTCATGAAAAACTCCTTTCGTGATTTTAGCCTATCATACCCCAGAAAAATTCACAAGTCAATAAAAAAAGATTGACCGGTATACCGGTATACAGGTATAATAACAGCAATAAGACAATTAATATTCAATCTCACAGGAGGAGGAAAACAATGAGCGTATCTCAATTAGGCAATGGATTAAGAGTGATTGATTTAACAAAGCAGCTGGATCCGGCGGCAGAATCAAGAAGGTGTCATTTATTCCGTTTTAACACTGGCGGTCCGATCCCGGATTTTCACACCATCATGGATCTGACCAGCCATTTAGGAACTCATGTTGAGTGTCCGTATCATCACAATGATAACTGGACGGATGTACAGGGCCTTCCCATCAGTACATTTATGGGACGTGCTATTTATGTAAATATTACTCATATGGAGCCTAACGGTAAAATAAAGGGAGAGGATTTAGAGAAAGCCTGTGGCAGCCGTATCAAAGAAGGTGATATCGTAATTCTGGATTCCCAGTATAAGCTGCCTCCATTTACTCCCGCTTCTAACACGGAGGAAGATAAGAGACTTTTTATCTGCCGTGAAACAGCTGAGTGGCTGAAAGAAAAAAAGGTGAAATGTGTTGGCTTCGGAGACGGTGTTTCCATTGAAAGCAACAACACCGATGTTTCTGCATTCCATGATGTTTTAATGGAGGTTGATGTGGTGTTTTTAGAAGTGCTTAAGAATTTAGAGGAACTGACAACGGATACCTTCTTCATGTCCTATACACCGATTCCGATCAAGGGACTTGATTCCTGTCCGATCCGTGCTTATGCCATTGAGGGAATCGCTGAGTTTTCCTGACGATGGAAGGTGAATGAATATGAAGATCGCAGTAGCTCATGGTCTGGGAGTAAGAGCAGCTAAGAAATGTAATATTCCTGTTCCCACCCATGAGTTTGTGGTTGATAGAAGACAGTAAAGAAGGAATGTCCACCGGCAGTGCAGATAAAAAGTTACAAAATATTAAATAATAATTATATATAAAAAAACTTGTTACTATACAAGTTCTGTGTTATAATCTTACTGCTTTCGATTTTACATATAAAAGCAGGGGAATTGCCAATAACAATTGACAAGGAGAGATTATGAAAAAGAGAATTTATAGTATTTTACTGGCTTGCTTACTGATTGCTGCACTTGCAGGCTGCAGTAAAAAGGCTGAGAGCTCAGCAGCAGACACAACAGCAGCAGAATCACAGACAACAGCAGAAGAAAGTAAGGCAGCAGATGAGAGCACTGTCGCAGATGCAGAAGATGCATTCACACCGTTTGAAGATCCCAATGGTATGTTTACAGCCAGCTATCCGGGAACACCGAAAGAGATGAAGCAGTCCGCTTCTTCTGAAGGAACTGCTATAGACCTGTATTCCTATATGCTTGAGCAGGAGGATGCTCTTTATAATGTGATGTACAGTGATATACCAGAGGGCGGTAATGCAGATCCCGCAGCCATGCTGCAGGGCGCCGTTTCCAATATTCCCTATACCATTGAAGACAGCAAGGATATTACTCTTGGTGAGTATATGGGAAAAGAATTAAAGTACAGTGTTCCGTCAGGTTCTGATACTATTACCTTCTATCACAGAGTTTACATTGCCGGAGATCGTATTTACCAGCTCCAGGCGGTTTCAGCAACTGGAGAAAGAACACCGGAGATTGATAAGTTCTTTGAATCCTTTGCACTGACAAAATAATAGACAGCACCATTAAATCAGGATTCCCCAATTCCGTTCATTATGTATCGTTTGAAAGATCCCCGTTTTACAGACAGGGAAAAGCCCCATGCCTCCAGTATGTTGATCCATACTGAATGCGTGGGGCTTTATAATTACTGGATAAAAGTTCCTGCCTGAATCTGGCCTACAATTTCTTTATATTGTGTCTGAATGTCCTCAGGAACTGCATTTGAGAATGTTCCTATGCTTAAGCAGCCATTGCCTAAATCTCCGTAAATTGTCTGGCCGCCAAAGGTATCTGCTTCCACATCCTTCATACATGCCTTTAATAAAGCTGCATTGTCTGTTACCACAGAGCAGATGATGATCTTATCATCTGCAGAACCTAAGTCTCCGGGCTGACCGATATCGTATCTGCCTTCTAAACCACTCAGAGCTTCCCGTGCACCTGTATCAACTGCAGAGGCATCACCAAACATTACATCAACGTCATAGGTGGAGACCATGGAGGAAGCAATCTCCTTGCCCTTGGCAGTATCGCTGAAAGATCCGGCATAAGCAGAAGAAACTTTAATATCAGGATTTACCTTTTTAGCAGCTTTTTCATAACATTCCAGCTTTGCTTTGGTGGTATCCAGCTCCATACCGCCGATAAATCCGATGTTGTTTGTCTTGCTCATGAGACCGGCAAGAGCGCCTGCCATGTAGCCGATCTGCTTTGCATCAGGGAGAATGGAGGTAATGTTTTCTGTTTCAACGGTACCATTTAACAGAGCAAAATTGATTTCCGGATATTCCTCTGCTACCTGCTTTACTGCATCGGTATACTGATTACCAGGAGCGAAGATCAGGTTATAGCCCAGTTCTGCGTAGTCTGTCATAACAGTGGCATAATCTGCAGTAGCAACGTTGTCGGTATACACTGTTTCCCAGCCGCTGTCTTTTGCTGCATTTACCATAGCCTGATAGCAGCTTGCTCCCCAGCCTCCGTCAGAAACAGAAGAGTCCAGGACCATGGCTACCTTAAAGCCGCCGGCTTTAGTATCAGCGGCCGCCTGTGTGTCACCTTCTTTTGCAGTCTCTGCTGCGGTAGTTTCTGTTTTGGCTGTTTCTGCTGCAGAAGATTCTGTCTTCTCTGAGGCAGCTTTGCCGCCGCATGCGGCAAGACTCATGGCGGTAAGAACTGCGGCCATGATAAGTGAAGCTGTTTTCATAGTCTTTTTCATAATAATCCTCCTTTTATGTTTGAAAAGATATATATTCGCAGGGCTATCCTGGAATTATCATCAGCGCTCTTCCCTGTAATAGGGCTGGCCGTTTGCCTTCGGACCGCTTTTTCGGATTCCGAAAAATGCAAGAACAAACAGGGTGCACAGATAAGGAATCATCTGGAGTAACTGGTAGGGCGTAGATGGACTTAAAAGCTGTAACCGGATCTGCAGTGCATCACAGAAACCAAAAAGCAGGCAGGCTAACAGGACTCCGGAAGGCATCCATCGTCCGAATATAACAGCTGACAGGGCGATAAAACCACGGCCTGCAACGATTCCTTCGGAGTATGTACTGGTGTAGCAGATGGTTAAATACGCACCGCCGATCCCTGCAAGTGCGCCGCAGATAACGCAGGCCAGGTATTTCTGAAGCACCACATTGATTCCAAGTGTCTCTGCAGCTTTTGGAAATTCTCCTACGGCTTTAAAGTTAAGTCCGGCCTTTGTCCGGCTGAAGAAAACAGTTGTCACAGGCACCAGAAGATATGCGGCATACACCAGAGGAATGTGGTTAAAGAACAAAGGACCAAGAAAAGGTATCCTGCTTAGAACCGGAATGGGAAGTGCCTTCATGGATACGCCCTGAATGAGTGTGGAGGTATCGGAAAAGGAAAGGCGGTAAATAAAGGAAGCCAGTGCCGGTGCAAAGATATTTATTGCCATGCCGTATACGATCTGAGGCGCGCATAAGCGGATGGTGCAGAACGCATAAATCATATTAATGGCAATTCCTGACAGGGCGCCGGCAAGGATACCGACCATAGGGCTACCGCTGCGATAACCAATCAGAAACCCGATTAATGCACCAAAGGACATGATGCCGTCAAGACCGATGTTGACTAAACCGGCCCGTTCCGAGTAGGTTTCAGCCAGAGCAACAAACAGGATGGGAGTAGCCATGCGAATGGTGGAAAGCAAAAGCTCTGTAAGAAAATTCATGTTTAAAAATGCATCCATCAGTTAGTGACCTCCTTTTTCCCCATGTGGCTGTTTATGTATTGTCTGATTGCAGGAAGCTTTAAAAGTGCAGTGCCGGCCACCGCAAATATAATGACCAGTGCCTGAATAATATCAACCACTGCGGTGGGAATCTGCATGCCGGTCTGTAAGGTGCTTGCTCCTTTTCTCAGTATGGCGAAAATGAATGCCACAGCGGCTGTTCCGATGGGATTAAGCTGTGCGATCAGTGCGATTGCCACACCGTCAAAGCCGAAGCCCTGACCAAATCCGCTCATCAGCCTTAACTGTTTGCCGTGAAGTTCCACGCTTCCGCCAAGTCCAGCCACCGCTCCGGAGGCGATAAAGGAGAAGAGTACATACCGGTTAACAGGGAAGCCGTTAAAAAATGCTGCAGTCGAATTTAATCCCACTGCCCTTAGCTTAAATCCCTTTGAGGTATAAAAAAGAAAATAGTAGCCTGCAAATGCAAGAAACAATGCGATCCAGACGCCCCAGTGAACAGGAAAGCTTTTTGATATTACTGAGAGTTTGGTGCTGGCGGGAATAGCAAAGGTCTGGGGTACGCTTCCATCACGCAGAAGTGTGGTATAAACGTAACCCATAAAGAGAGTTGCTGCATAGTTCAGCATGATGCTGACAATCATTTCATTTAAGCCTCTTGTTATTTTTAAAATTCCGGGAATGGCACCCCATAATGCTCCGGCTGCTGCTCCGATCAGGAGGCTTAACAGTATTCCTGCTAACCCTTCTATACCTGATTTTGTCACAAAAAAGATGCTTGCAACAGCGCCCATAACAAACTGGCCTTCCCCGCCAAGATTGAACACACCGCATTTATAAGAGAAGGCAGCGGTCAGTCCGGTAAAGATCAGGGGACAGGCGATCACAAGGGTCTGAGCGATCTTTCTGCTGCTTCCGAATGCCCCGGAAAACAAAAATCCATATGCCTGAAAGGGGTTCTTACCCAGGCAGATAATAATAATTCCTCCAATGATGAATGCCACCAGAATGGATAATACGGGCACGATGACTTTCATTAAATTTTCTTTCTGCTTCATGTCCTAATTCCCCTTTCCTGCCATTGCAAGTGAGATTTGTTCGATGGGCGGATTGACACCTGAATAGGTTCCCATGACCTGTCCCTCAAACATAACCAGAATCCGGTCGGACAGATTGAGTATTTCATCAAAATCTGCACTGATTAAGAGAATTGCACAGCCATTATCTCTGGCAGAGGCCATGGTATCATGCACATAACGGGCGGCACCGATATCCAGTCCTCTGGTGGGATGAACTGCGATTAAGAGCTCGGGATCGTTCTCCATTTCTCTTGCCAGTATAATTTTCTGCTGATTCCCTCCGGAGAGGTTACGCACCTCCTGCTCGATGGAAGCACAGCGGATATCATTTTTTTCCTTCATCTCAAGAGCAAATTTTGTAATGGCTTTATTCTTTAAAAGAGCTCCGTGTCCATAGGAAAAACGGTCCTCTTCTGTTGCTTTTAAAACCAGATTTTCCCTGACAGTCATATTGCCGATGAGTCCCATTTTATTGCGGTCTTCCGGGACATGAGAGACATGGTTGAGAATGAATCCATTGGGTGCAAAGCGGGAGATGCGGGAGGCCTTTAATAACACGTTTCCTTCATCCGGTGCAATAATTCCTGCAGCCAGCTGCGCCAGCTGTGACTGTCCGTTCCCGTCCACTCCGGCAATGCCCAGGATTTCACCCTTCCGGACGGTCAGGCTGACATCGTTTAAGCCGCTGTGTTTCTGCTGCTTCTGATAACTGATCTGCTGAAAGCTTAAGACCTCATCTCCGGGAGATGTGACTTTTTTATAATTACTTGGCACCATTTCTCTACCGATCATTAAATTGGCCAGCTGGGTGCCGTCGGTATCTTCTTTATTTAATGTGGTGACAGTTTCCCCAGCCCGCAGAATCGTAATCCGGTCACTGACGGAAAGAACCTCTCTCATTTTGTGGGAGATAAAGATCACGGATTTCTGTTCTCCGGTCAGCTTGCGGATAATGGAAAAAAGCCCTTCTGCCTCCATGTCGGTAAGAGCCGCTGTGGGTTCATCCAGAATAAGAAGCTCCGCTCCCCGGTATAAGGCTTTTAAAATTTCCACTCTTTGCTGGGCACCAACAGAAATTTCGGTAATCAGCTTGTCCAGCTCCACATCAAGACCGTATTTTTCTGAAAGTGCCAGAATTTCTTTTCTGACCTGGTCCTTTTTTATGAAAACAGAGGAATCCTTCCGGGTTCCAAGAATAATGTTTTCCAGTACGGTCATGGCCTCCACAAGCATAAAATGCTGGTGAACCATGCCAATTCCCATCTTTACTGCCGCCTTTGGAGTATCAATTTTTACTTTTTCTCCACGGAGAAAAATGGTTCCTGTAGTGGGCTGGTATAAGCCGATGAGAATATTCATCAATGTGCTCTTTCCAGCACCGTTCTCCCCCAGCAGAGTATGTACTTCTCCTTCTCTCACAGAGAGGTTGATATTGCGGTTGGCATATACATCCCCAAACTGCTTGGTGATGTTCTCCATTCTCAGCAATTCCTTCATTGGTTCCTCCTAGCCTCTGATCTCCCGGATCAGGATTGATTTGCAATAGGCAAAATATGAATCTAAATCAAATGCTTCTTTGTCAACCAGAAACTGAACCGTGGCTCCCTCCAGTAATGAGACGGCGATTCCGGCAACCAGATTCTGTTTTGCCAAAGGCATATCAGGTGCAAATTTTTCTGTGATTTCCCGTATTTCGCTCCTCCAGTTTTGATAGGAACGGCAGAATTCCTGATGCATGTCAGGATCCAGACGGGACTGATTCCAAAAATCCAGCTCAGCAACATCGTATTTATCTTCTATTAAAATCGTGTGAATCTTCTGTTTTATAAAAATGTCCAGATGATCTTCCAGGGTCGCTTCCGGACCAATTCCCGATTGGTTTATGGATTGCTGGCGGATTTCGCGGTAACGGTTTAAGACTTTTCTTTGAACAGCAAGGAGAAGCTCTTTCTTACTGTTGTAGTAGTAGTGAATGTTGGATTGAAATAAATGTGCTTTTTCTGCCACCTGCCTGATTCTCAAGCCTCCGATGGTTTTTTCCTGAATGACTGTAAGGGCTGCATCCAGAATTCGGTCTTCTGTTGATAAAATTTGCCCCATATCACGTCCCCCTTTTGGTCAGATGACCAATTTCTTGCATTATACGGAACCGTCAGAATGGTGTCAATGAAAAATCAGAATAATTGGATATATTAAGTTATGAATTAAGATTATAAAATAAAAGCACTTTTAAATTAATAATATTAGGAAAATAATAAGGAATAATGGGTGATTTTACCAGTGATTAATCAAGAAACAGTATTGGATAAAGTTTCCAAATTATTAGAAAAGCACATTTGTTATATATTATTTCTGTAATAAAAAAAAATAAAAATCTATTGCAAATTTGTCCCGCATATGGTATAATGCCAGTGTTGTGAAACAAACATATATGCGCGAGTGGCTCAGTTGGTGGAGTACGACCTTGCCAAGGTCGGGGTCGCGGGTTCGAGTCCCGTCTCGCGCTTTTAAGAAAAGCTAGTGTTAATTTGGATTTCCGGTCTTCGGGAGTCCTATTTTTATATTGTGCAGTAAGTAAAGGAATTTGATTTGTATTCTGTTTATCTTCCCGGTGAATTATCTTTTGCCATATCGATCTGATTTATCAAAGCTTATAAATATATGCCCAACGATGCGATAAATTAATAAAAATAGATTAAAAAAATGAAGTTAAGAAATAATACTCTATGATTCATGTATTATATTCATAACAAATATATTAAGTCCAGCTAAGAAATGTCAATAGTGAATGGAAAAAAAATTAATTTTTCTATTTAGGTAAAAAAGGGCAACTTTAATACACCTTTTGATATTCCGACAAATAGCGGGTTCAAAGGAG
>NZ_OAOF01000017.1 GCF_900205965.1 Lacrimispora amygdalina | reverse complement strand
TTAGTGTGGTTGGCGAACCTACACTTATTATATCATTGGAGGTTTTTTCTGTAAGCTAAAGCGGCTGTGGACGCACCTGCATAGCAGGTGGTTTATTAAAAGACTGCTATACAAAAAAAAGCCTTCAGGTTTTATCCTGAAGGCTTTCAATATGACCTATCCGAGAATCGAACTCGGGTTTCCGCCGTGAGAGGGCGGCGTCTTGACCGCTTGACCAATAGGCCAGTACGAATATGATTCATACAAAATCGAGGCGACAAGATTCGAACTTGCGACCTCTGCGTCCCGAACGCAGCGCTCTACCAAACTGAGCCACGCCTCGATTACGTTAGGTAGTATAATATAAATCAGAAGCAATGTCAACATTATTTTCAAAATTTTTTATTTTTTTTAAAATACTGGAAAAATAAGACTAGATTTCAGTAACTCTTTGTAATCGAATCAGCCGCAGAGCAGACGATCCTGCCCTGCAGCTGATATTTTTTTATGCCAGATCAAAAAGAGACAGCTGATTGGACTCAGGAAGATCACCAAGAAGTCCTAAGTCACCCATAAGATCACAAACAGTCTTACTGACTTTTGTCCGGTTCCTGAAATCCTCTCTGGATAAAAACCGGCCGTCTTTTACTGCATCAACCACCGCATCTGCCGCTTTATCTCCCAGCCCATCTATGCTGCTTAAGGATGGCATCAGTTTTCCGTCAATGATCTGAAAATGCCTTGCTTTCGCCTGGTAAATATCAATCGGCATAAAATCATAGCCTCTGGCATACATCTCCTGAACAATACGCATATCCCGCAGAGTATCCTGCTCTTTTTTGGAAAGGGTATCGATTCGTTTCCTGTAATCCGCCAGATAATGCTCCAGTTTTTCCCTTCCCTGACACATCAGCTCATAACTGAAGCCATTGGCCCGGATACTGAAAAAGGCCGCGTAATAGGCCAGAGGATAAAAGACCTTACAATAGGCAATTCTCCATGCCATCATAACATAAGCGGCTGCATGGGCTTTAGGGAACATGTATTTAATCTTCTTACAGGACCAGATATACCAGTCCGGAACTCCATGGGATATCATCTCCTCTTCCCATTCTGGCTTCAGACCCTTACCCTTACGCACACTTTCCATAATAGTAAAAGACAGACCTTCTTCTAAGCCCATAGAAATTAAGTATATCATAATATCATCTCTGGTACATATGGCAGTCTGAATGGTTGCCTTTCCCTCCTGAATAAGAGCCTGGGCATTCCCCAGCCACACATCCGTTCCATGTGCAAGACCTGCAATACGGACAAGATCGGAAAAATACTTCGGCTGGGTATCAATTAACATCTGCATGGCAAAATCCGTACCAAATTCCGGTACTCCAAGTGCTCCAAGCTTACAGCCCCCGATATCCTCGGGAGTAATTCCAAGAGCCGATGTGTCCTGGAAAAGCGACATAACTTCCCTGCTGTCCAGTGGAATATCCTTTACGGGGTCAAAACCGATCAGATCCTGAAGCATACGGATCATGGTCGGATCGTCGTGTCCGAGAATATCAAGCTTCAAAAGGTTGTGGTCTATGGAGTGATAATCAAAATGAGTTGTTACCGTCATGGTCGTCATATCATTGGCAGGCCGCTGTACCGGTGTAAAGGAATAGATTTCCTCCCCATGAGGCAGAACAATGATTCCTCCCGGGTGCTGCCCAGTCGTTCGTCTGACTCCTACGCACCCCTGAACAATCCGGTTAATTTCACAGTTTCTCTTTCTTACCCCATGCTCCTCGTAATAATTCTTAACATAGCCGAATGCGGTCTTATCTGCAAGAGTACCAATTGTTCCCGCACGGAAGGTCTGACCTTTTCCGAAAATAACTTCCGTATAGTCATGAGCCTTGCTCTGATATTCTCCGGAGAAGTTTAAATCAATATCAGGCTCCTTATCTCCCTTAAAGCCCAGGAAGGTCTCAAATGGGATATCAAACCCGTCCTTTGATAATGGATGACCGCAAACCGGACAATTCTTATCAGGCATATCACAGCCGGCCATACCGGTAAAAGCCTTTACTTCTTCCGAATCAAAATCATAATAATGGCAGCTGCCACAGTAATAATGGGGACTTAGTGAATTAACCTCTGTAATACCAGACATATAAGCAACAAAGGAAGATCCAACAGACCCACGGGAGCCCACCAGATAACCGTCTTCATTGGATTTCCATACCAGCTTCTGCGCAATAATATACATAACCGCAAATCCATTGGTTATAATGGAATTCAGTTCCCGTTCCAGTCGTTCCGTAACAATCGTTGGAAGTTCTTCTCCATAGATGGCATGCGCCCTGTCGTAACAGATCTGTCTTAAATCCTCATCAGAGTTTTCAATGACAGGCGCACACTTGTCCGGCCGCACTGGAGATATCCGTTCACACATATCCGCTATTTTTCTGGTGTTCTTTATGACAACTTCTTCTGCTTTATTTGGACCCAGATATTCAAATTCACGAAGCATTTCCTCAGTCGTGCGCAGATACAGCGGAGCCTGATCATCCGAATCCTTAAACCCCTGACCAGCCATAATTATCCTTCGGTAAACCTCATCCTCCGGATCGAGGAAATGGACGTCACAGGTCGCGCATACAGGCTTGCCAAACTGCTCTCCAAGCATAACAATCCGTTTATTAATATCAATTAAATCCTGCTCCGTTTTGATTGTACTCTTTTCATCTCTCAGCATAAACGAATTATTGCCAAGAGGCTGTATTTCCAGATAATCGTAGAAATTCACAAGCTTTGCTATCTCTGCATCCGGAACTCCCCTGAGAAGGGCCTGGTATAACTCTCCTGCTTCACAGGCAGAACCAATAATCAGTCCCTCCCTGTATTCATTCAATACGCTTTTGGGAATCCTGGGTCTTCTGGCATAAAAGTCGATATGGGAACAGGAAATCAGCCGGTATAAGTTCACTCTGCCGACATCGTTGGCGGCCAGAATAATCACGTGATAGGTGGGGAGCTTTTTAATCATTTCTGCTGACATGGTACTGAGTCTGTTTAACTCATCAAGGGTTTCCACTCCCCTGTCCCGAAGCATTCTTACAAATGCTGCAAATATCTCAGCCGTACATCCGGCATCGTCAACTGCCCGATGATGGTTGGCCAGGGATATCTTTAAAGCTTTGGCTACAGTATCCAGCTTATACCTGTTCAAACTGGGCAATAGCAGCCTTGACAACGCCACTGTATCAATGACTGTAGGGTTAAAATCCAACTGAAGCTGTTGGGCATTATAAGAAATAAAGCTTACATCAAAGGAAGCATTGTGAGCCACCAGTACCGAATCTTTACAAAATTCCAGAAACTGTGGAAGGATCACATCAATTTGGGGATGGGGTAGTACCATACTGTCATTGATTCCGGTAAGCTGCTCGATCTCAAAGGGTATGGGAACGTCAGGATTGACAAAAGCGCTGAATTTGTCCATGATTTTACCGTCTGTTACCTTTACAGCACCAATTTCAATAATCCGGTTTCTGGAAGAACTGAAACCGGTTGTCTCAATATCAAAAACAACATAGGAATCAGCAAAAGACTGGTTATGGGAATTCTCTACAAGCTGTTTTAAATCATCAACCAGATATCCTTCCACTCCGTAAATAACCTTGAATGTATCTCCCTTATCCAGAGCATGGTTTGCATCCGGAAAAGCCTGTACACAGCCATGGTCCGTAATCGCAATTGCAGGCATTCCCCACTTTTTCGCACGTTTTACCAGATCTTTCACTTCAGAAACACCGTCCATATCACTCATTTTCGTATGGCAGTGAAGCTCTACCCGCTTTTCCAGACTATTATCTGATCGTTTTCCTGTAAAATCTTCTGATTTCTTAATACCGACAACAGATCCTAACGTTAATTCACCGTCAAACTTATCAATGGTAGTCACACCCTTTAATCGTATAAAGCTGCCTGAAACAACTGCTTTTTTTAAATCATCCAGCTGCTCTTCCCTCGCAAACATCTTTACTGTAATCGTATCCGTAAAATCAGTTACATCGAAAATCATAATCGTCTTGCCGCTTCTCAGTTCACGGCTGTCCACCATGATAATCTTACCACGGATTACTACTTCTCCGATCTCTCCGTCAATTTTTTCTATTTCTATGATTTCCCCATCAAAATCTCTGCCATATAAAACATCCGGATTGTCGGAGCGGCGCCCATTATAAGAGTTTTTCCGGTAATCTTTCCATTCCTTCTTCCCGAATTCCCCATCCGCTGATTTTCCAGCTTCCTTTTTGTCACCTTCTTTTTTGCCGCCCATACGAAGTACAGGAGATGGCATCTGGGATTCCTGTACAAATGGTACTTCATCAGAACCAGACGCTGTCAAAGATCCCTGGGAGCCATCTGCCTCTGAAGAACCTCCGAATTCTCCCTCTGTACCATTGTTTTGCTGAATCCCAAAAGAAGTCCTGCTGACGATTTCTTCCACTTCCCTTTGCATCTGCAGTTCTTTTTGTTTAGCAAGGGCATTTTCCTTAGGTTCAACAAACTCATACTGAACTTCTATCGGCAGACCGCACCTTTCATGAAAAATTTTTTCCAGTACGCGTTTTAACTCTCCTGCTTTTTCATGTGTCACAATGGTATCCTCTACAGTCATTTTAAGAAGATCCGGCTCAGGAAACTGGTACTGGGCTTTACGGAACATATTATATTCAATGATACTATAATTTTTAAGTTCTGCCAGAAGGCTTTCCCTATAGATCTTTAACAGTTTCTGAGGCGTATACTGCCCAGACAGACGAAACCGCTCAATTATCTTAATGGAAATCTGTTTGGAAGGAAACAACTGCTCCTTGATTCCTTTTTCCAGGCTGTAAATATTGTGTTTGTGTATCAGTCTTGGACTGATTAAGTAAACACGAATAGAGCTTCTATCCCTGTTTGATGTGACCTTTTCCACATCCACCAGATTTAAAAGCTCTCGCAATTCGTCTGTAATATGTAAGTTTGGAAAAACTTCCAAAAATTTCTTTGCCATTCTATCACCTATTACATTTTCATAAGTTCTTCCTGAAGGGCGCTAAGAAGTTCTTCTTCCGGAACCTTGCGGATTACTTCTCCTTTTTTAATAAGAAGTCCTTCTCCAATTCCACCGGCGATCCCGATATCCGCTTCTCTTGCCTCACCCGGACCATTTACCACGCAGCCCATAACTGCCACCTTAATATCCAGATGATCATATGCTGAAACCATATCTTCCACCTGATTGGCCAGGGAGATCAGATCAATTCTGGTTCTTCCGCAGGTAGGACAGGAAATCACCTCTACGCCTCCCTTTCTTAAACCCAGGGTTCTTAATATAGTTTTTGCAGCCTTTATTTCTTCAAGCGGATCACCGGTGAGAGAAACACGTATGGTATCACCAATTCCCTTATGAAGAATAATTCCAAGTCCAACGGAAGATTTGATGGTTCCGGCCATAAGCGTTCCGGCCTCAGTAATTCCCACATGAAGAGGATAATCCGACTGTTCAGCCATGAGTTCATGGGCCTTCACACACATAAGTACATCCGAAGACTTGATGCTGATAACCAGATTTCCATAGTCCATCTCCTCGATCATCCGTACTTTATTTAAAGCACTCTCTACAATTCCTTCCGCAGTCACTCCACCATATTTTTCAATCAGATTTTTTTCTAGAGAACCACTGTTTACTCCCACCCGAATGGGTACCTGATACTCTTTTGCTTTATCCACAACTGCCCGCACGCGATCCAGAGATCCGATATTGCCTGGATTGATCCTGATTTTATCGGCTCCGGACTCAATAGCTGCCACAGCCAGCCGGTAATCAAAATGTATATCTGCCACCAGTGGTATGCTGATTTGTTTTTTAATTTCTCTGATAGCCGCTGCTGCTTCCATATCTGGAACAGCAACCCGGATAATATCGCATCCGGCTGCTGTCAGCTTCTTAATCTGGTCTACTGTTGATGCCACATCCTGGGTTTTTGTATTACACATGGACTGGATCAGTATTGGATTGCCTCCGCCAATGACCCGTTCTCCGATCTGTATTGTTTTCGTGTGATTCCTGTTCATAATTTCCTCCATATCCACACCTTTATCCGGTAAATCTGCTGATATCATTAAACACTACAAAAATCATCAGAGCCATTAAAGCTGCCATACTGATCATATTCACAAGGCCTTCTTTTTCCGGGTCCATTCGTTTTCCCCGAATTGCTTCTATTATTAAAAACAGCAGCCTTCCACCGTCAAGCGCCGGAATTGGGAGAAGATTCATCACGCCTAAATTGGCACTTAAAAGAATACACATGCTGATAACATTCATAAGTGCCGCAATGACACTGACGGACAGACCTGCTTTTACAGAATCATCGATCATAACCACAATACCAACCGGTCCGCTTAAGTCTTTTACACTGGCTTTTCCAGTAAAAAGCATACCAAGACTCTTCACAGTCAGCTTAACATCATATTTCATCTCCATATATCCATGCCTGATCAGTTCACCGGCATTTGCTGCCTTTTTATTTTCTGGCGCAATTAAAATACCAATCAGATATTTTTTACTTTCCTCAGAATATTCAGGAGTAACAGTCACTGTCTGAATATTCTGATTCCCAGTCTGGGGATCAATTCTTGCAAATTCCACCTGATTCATTTTTTCATCCGGTTTCATCAGCTTGTAAAGAATGTATTCCTGATACATAGAAACATTCTCACCGTTAATTTTTAATAACTTATCGCCTGAACGCATTCCTGCCTCAAAAGCAGGAGAGCCATCTGTTACTTCTTTAATATAAGTGGTATCATAACCGCTCATGCCTACCAGAATCAAAGAAAGTAAGAAGGCCAGAATAAAATTAAATACAGGTCCTGCCGCTATGACAGACATCCTTGCAGGAATTGATTTATTCTGAAACGCCCGTTCGTCCGGATTCTCCTCATCTTCCCCCAGCATCATGCAGGATCCGCCCAGAGGAAGCGCCTTTATGGAATAAGTGGTCTCACCCTTTTTAAAATGTAAGAGACGGGGACCCATACCGATAGAAAATTCCACCACTGCGATTCCACTCATTTTTGCAAACAGAAAATGACCCAACTCGTGAATCAAAACAATTAAACCGAATACCAGAATAGCTACTAAAATACTGGACAAATCACCACCTGCTTTCTATATAATCATAAGCTGCAGCCTCAGCTTCAAGAATCTCTTCAACATTAGGATTCTCTTTTACAGTATGCCCGTTCATCGCTCCCTCTATCATATCTGTGATAGTAAGATATGTAATTTCCCTGTTCAAAAATTTGGCAACTGCCTTCTCATTTGCAGCATTAAAGACAGTTGGAAGCGTTCCGCCGATTCTGCCAGCTTCATAAGCCAGTTTCAATCCCGGAAAATTAACCAGATCCGGTTTTTCAAAATTAATTTGACCCATAGACCAGAAGTCCAGCCGGTCTCCTCTTAGATGTCTCCGCTCCGGGTAATAAAGTGCATACTGGATCGGAAGTTTCATATCCGGAGTCCCCATCTGAGCCATAACCGCCCCATCATCAAATTCTACCATGGAATGGATGATACTCTTAGGCTGAATCACCACTTGTATCTGGTCCATATCCACACCAAACAACCATCTGGCTTCCATTACTTCAAGCCCTTTGTTCACCATCGTTGACGAATCTATGGTAATCTTCCGACCCATGGACCAGTTAGGATGATTTAGTGCATCTTCCACTTTCACATTCCGCAGCGCCTCTCTTGTTTTCCCACGAAAAGGACCGCCGGAAGCAGTCAGCAGTATCTTGTGTACAGATGCCTTGTCTTCTCCGCACAGGCATTGAAAGATTGCGCTGTGCTCACTGTCCACCGGAAGAATTCTGACACCCAGTTTCCTTGCAAGAGGCATAATGATGTGTCCTGCGGTTACCAGCGTTTCTTTATTGGCTAAGGCAATGTCTTTTCCGGCTTCCATTGCAGCTATGGTTGGCCTGATTCCAATCATTCCAACTACTGCAGTAACAACAATTTCTGAACCGTCTTCCACAGCAGTCTCAATTAAGCCATCCATTCCGGAAACAATGCGAACAGGAAGATCTTTCACCCGTACTCTCAGTTCCTTCGCTTTTTCTTCCTCCCATACACAGGCTGTCTTTGGCCTGAATTTTCTGATCTGCTCTTCCAGCAGCAGAATGTTGCTGCCTGCAGCCAAAGCGGTAACTTCAATATCCCCTTGGTTTTCCACCACCTCCAGGGTCTGCGTCCCAATGGATCCTGTTGATCCAAGGATTGCTATTTTCTTCATCTTATGCTGTATACTCCTTTTCTTTTCCTTAATTCGGATTAAGGCAATGCTTTTGTTTGTTTTAACGAATAAATGTAACTACGAAATAAATAACAGGTGCTGTAAATAGCATACTGTCAAAACGATCCAGTATACCTCCATGACCCGGGATCAGTTTACCATAGTCCTTTATCTGATGATCCCGCTTAATCGCAGATGCAGCCAGATCTCCAATGGGAGAAATAAACGCCGCAAATGCACATGCCAGAGTACAGGTAACCTGAGGATAATCTAACACAGTCATAGACTCGCCAAAGATAGTTGCATATAAAAATCCCAGTAAAGAGGCACCAAGAATTCCGCCGATCGCTCCTTCTATGGATTTATGCGGACTGAGTACCGGAGCCAGTTTGTGTTTTCCGATCAGGTTTCCAACACAATATGCACAGGTATCACATCCCCACGAGCTTAAAAACACCAGCCAGACCAGGTATTTCCCATCATTCATAGACCTTATCTGATAAAGGTAGGACAGCATAACAGCCACGTAAAAAAATCCAAAAAACGCTCCTGTTACTTCTTCTGTTTTATATTTTGGAAAAGCAAAAACATAAATACACAGAAGAAGCATCATGAAAACGATAGACATATACAATGCATACTGCTGCATCTGAAACCATAACAGTCCATAATAGACAACAACGATAAAATAACCCATATATCCCATGGGATGGTCATGAATCTTAAGCACACGATAAAGCTCATACAAACCAATCATGGATATAAAAACCGTTGTCGCAAACAGCAGGATTCCGCCGCTTCCTACTGTTATCAGTGCGATCAAAACAAGAACAATTCCGCTTATCAGCCTGGTTGTAAACATCCCGCTTCCTCCCTCGTTATTACTTCACTCCTCCGAATCTCCGTTCTCTGCTATTATACGCCGCAATGGCTTTTTTCATTTCTTCCATATTAAAATCAGGCCAATAGCAGTCCGCCACATAGATTTCCGTATATGCCAACTGCCATAACAGATAATTTGACAGCCTTAATTCCCCACTGGTTCTTATAAGAAGATCCGGGTCAGGTATTCCAATTGTATCCAGATACCCGGCAAAGGTCTCTTCAGTCAATGACTCTGGAGACAGCTTTCCTTCTCTGGTATCTTCCATAATCTTTCTGGCAGCCCGGACAATCTCATCACGTCCGCCGTAATTTACTGCGATAACGAAAGTCAGGCCTGTGTTATTCTTAGTTTCTTCAACCAGACGTCCGATACCATCAATGATATCAGAATCAAAACGCCGTCTGTCTCCAATCACTTTTACCCGTACATTATTTGCCTTTGAGACCTTTAAAAGTCTGACCATATAATAACGAAACAGCTGCATCAAAGCTCCCACTTCCTCAGTGGACCGCTTCCAGTTTTCCGTTGAAAATCCGTAAACCGTTAAATATTTAATTCCAAGCATGGCTGCTTCCTCTACGGTTCGTTCCACAGTAATACAGCCCTCTTTATGTCCCATACTTCGGGGCAATCCCCTCTTTTTTGCCCATCTGCCGTTACCGTCAAGTATGATGGCAACATGCTCCGGGATGACTATGTTTTCCAATTCTTTATCCATTTGTATCACTCCTTTTAAACATAAAACAGGACAGGCATAATGCCTGCCCCCCTGTTTATTTTATACAGTAAGAAGATCCTTTGACTTCTCATCAGTTGCTTTTTCAATCTGCGCAACCATTCTATCCGTTAATTTCTGAATTTTGTCTTCTGCATCAGAAAGCTCATCCTCAGAAATCTCCTCTGCTTTCAACTGTTTCTTAAAGGAATCGTTGGCATCACGGCGAATGTTTCGAATAGCGATTTTCGCTGTTTCTCCTTTTTTCTTAACGTCTTTTACCAGATCTTTTCTGCGCTCTTCTGTCAGTTCCGGAAATACCAGACGAATCACATTGCCGTCATTGGTTGGGTTAATTCCCAGATCAGAGGTAAGAATCGCCTTTTCAATGGCCTTTAACAGACTCTTTTCCCATGGCTGGATCACGATCATACGTGCTTCTGGAATCGTAACATTGCCTACCTGTTGAATCGGTGTGGGAGTTCCATAATAATCCACCCTGATCTTATCCAGTACATGGGGATTGGCACGTCCTGCGCGGATCGTCATAAAATCATTCTCCAGCGCTTTTAATGTCTTGCTCATTTTATCTTCATAAACCTGTAAACTCTCCTGCATATCGTCCTCCTGTTTTATGCGGTCACTATGGTACCGTTTATTTTTCCCTGCATCGCATTGGCAATGCCATCTTTTTCGTTCAAGCTGAATACCGCAAGCGGCATCTTATTTTCCATACACATAATGGAAGCAGTCAGATCAATCACCCCAAGCTGCTTTTCTATCACTTCATTAATGGAAATCTCATCATATTTTACTGCATCAGGATTCACCTTGGGATCACTGTCATATACCCCGTCAATAGCTTTTGCAAGCAGAATACAGTCTGCATCCATCTCAATGGCACGCAGTGCAATCCCTGTATCAGTGGAAAAGTATGGGTGACCGGTTCCTCCGGCAAAAAATACCACGTTTCCCTCTGCAAAATATTGATTCGCCCTGTCCTTGGAAAACAGTTCTGTCATGGAACCGCACTCAAAAGGAGTCAGAATCCGTGTTCCCATACCTGCATTTCTGAAAATCTCTGAAACATAAATGCAGTTCATAATGGTGGCAAGCATACCAATCTGGTCCGCTTTTGTGCGGTCAATTGCATTACTGGTTCTGCCTCTCCAGAAGTTACCTCCGCCTATGACGATCCCTAACTGAACGCCTGCATCAACGGATATCTTAACCTGCCGTGCAACCTCTTTAACAGTGGCTTCCTCAAAGCCTGTCTTACTGGAACCGGCAAGAGCTTCACCGCTGAGTTTTAATAATACACGTCTTGGATTCATAGCTTAAACTCTCCTGTACTTTTGTATTGTCTTAAAAGATTATAGCATACTTTTAAGTGGTTGGAAAGAGGAAGTTTCCCTGCCATTCGATCGTAATGCGCAACAAAAAACATCTGGATATGAAATCCAGATGTTTTTCGTTTGTATATCTATCCTTATTCCATGGTAGCATACTGGAAGAACCAGAAGCCATATGGAGAATGCCATGTTCCTTTTAATTTCGGATTCTGTAACCAGAATTCATTGTAGTATGCAACCGGTGCAACCGCTGCATCATCAAGGATCATTTTTTCAGCCTCATGGAGTTTTGTATAATGCTCATCAAGGTCTGCAGTAGAGTTAGCCTCATTCAGAAGTTTGTCAACTTCAGGATTATTGTACTTTGCACTGTTGTTACCGCTTGTTGACATCATTAAGTTCAGCATGTTGGATGGATCATCATAATCATATACCCAGCCATCACGTGCTGCCTGATAATCGCCTGCACGACGGGTTGGAGTAAAGGTAGACCACTCAACTACTTTAATGTCCATGTTGATTCCAAGTGTTTCTTTCCAGCAGCTCTGTAAATATTCTGCAACTGGCTTATGATAACCTGCATCGTTAATCATATATTCAATGGTCGGGAATCCCTGACCATCCGGATATCCGGCTTTTGCAAGTAATTCTTTTGCTTTTGCTACATCTGCTTCATGATTTTTTACATCGAAGTAGTCACCACCATTAATCTCTCTTGTTACATCTTCAAAGAAAGATCCTTCTTTGGCATCACTGACACCAGGTCCAACGAAGTTGGTTGCTGGAGAGAAGGTTCCCTGCATTACAGTATTAGCAACATAGTCACGATCAATTGCAAGGCTTAATGCCATACGAACGTCCGGATTGTTAAATGGTTCCTTCTGGTTCTGGAAATCGATATAGTAAGTACCCATTAACGGCTCAACATGGAATGCTTCATTTCCTCTTAAACCTGGTACTTCTTCTGTCGGAACATCCTTAATCAGAGCAACTTCACCAGTCTGATATGCGCTGTAAGCTGCGTTGGAATCTTCCATTAAAACAAATTTCAGAGTGTTTACAGTAACTTTATCAGCACCCCAGTAATTTTCATTCTTAGCAAATGTAATATGAGAACCTGGTACCCACTCAGTCATCTTGAACGGTCCATTAGAAACATAAGTTTCAGGTTTTAATGTCCACTGATCGCCATTTGCATCAACAGATGCCTTCTGAACAGGAGACATGGTTGCATGAGTAACCAGCTTTGTGAAGTAAACACAAGGAACAGCCAGTTCAACAACAAATGTCTTGTCATCTGGTGCACTTACACCAAGTGCATCAATATTACCTTCTGATGCTTCTTTATAGCCTTTTACATATCCTAACATATCAACACTATATGGAGCTGCTGTATTCGGATCTGCAATTCTCTTCCATGAATAAACAAAGTCACTGGCAGTTAACGGAGTACCATCACTCCATTTTAAGCCATCACGAAGATGGAATGTATAGGTAAGTCCATCCTCTGATACATCATAAGATTCTGCCTGTCCCGGAACAATCTTGTTATTCTGGTCCACAATAAGCAGAGTTTCAAAAGCCTGTACAATCATGTTTGCACCGTCAACAGCACTATTTAAAGCAGGATCAATGGTCTCCGGATCCGGTCCAATCTGTACCGCAAGATCAAGGCCTGTGGTTGTTCCTTCCGCGGGGGCTGCAGTCTCGCCATTTGCTGCTGCAGTTGTATTAGTCTCTGCGCCAGTTGTAGGCTCAGCTGATTTACTGCCGCCGCAAGCGGAAAGAATCAAACCGGATGCCAAAACTGCTGCCAATACAAGTGACATTTTTTTCATAGTTATTCCTCCTATAAAATTATTTTAATTAACGCAGTAGCACTTTATCCGGCTACTGCGCCAATTCATTTTCTAAGCATAACATAAAAGCAGTAAAAGTTCAATCTAATTTTAATTCACTTTATCAAGATGATGACAAGCGGCATAATGGCCGGAGGATACTTCTCTCCATTCCGGTTCGGAAGCTGCACAAAGCTCGTCTGCATAAGGACAGCGTGTACGGAACCGGCATCCAGATGGCGGATTCACCGGACTTGGCACATCTCCTTCCAGAACAATTCTCTGGGATGTGCGGCTGGTCTTAGGATCTGCAATGGGAATCGCAGAAATCAGGCTCTTTGTATAAGGATGAACACTGTGGAATGTCAGCTCATAACTGTCTGCCAGTTCCACCAGCTTTCCTAAATACATAACTCCGATACGGTTAGAGATATGCTTTACGATAGAAAGATCATGGGCAATAAACAAATAAGTCAGTCCTCTTTCTTCCTGAAGCTGCTCAAACATATTTACTACCTGCGCCTGAATGGAAACATCCAATGCAGAGACAGGTTCATCACACACAATAAACTGGGGATCAACTGCAAGGGCACGGGCAATTCCCACACGCTGACGCTGGCCGCCTGAGAACTCATGGGGATAGCGGTTTGCATGTTCGGAGTTTAAACCAACCGTAGAAAGAACAGAAATAATCTGATCCTGACGGTCTTTTTTGCTGGCTGCCAGATGATGGATATCAATGGCTTCACCAATGATATCTCCTACTGTCATACGAGGATCGAGACTTGCATAAGGATCCTGGAAAACAATCTGCATCTTCTGACGGTAAGGGAGCATGTTTGCCTTTGTAATATCTTCCCCTTCAAAATAAATTTTTCCAGCTGTAGGCTCATAAAGGCGGAGCAAAGTACGGCCAGTAGTTGTTTTACCACAGCCGGACTCTCCTACAAGTCCCAGAGTCTCTCCCTTTTTGATTCCAAATGAAACATTATCAACAGCCTTAACCACTTTTTTTTCAAATAATTTGCCACCGGCAACCGGGAAGTACTGCTTTAAATTTTCAACTTCTACCAGATATTTTTGATCCATTATGCCTCTCCCTTCTGCGCCTGTTGTTTTTCAAACTCCTGTTTCTGCATCAGCCAGCAGGCACTGTAATGAATTTCAGATATATCTGTATACGGCGGCATTTCACGAAGGCAGATCTTCATGCAGGATCTGCATCTGGGTGCAAACGGACATCCTGCAGGCGGATTAAGCATATCAACCGGACTTCCTTCAATCGGAATCAGTTTGCTGTGTTCTTTTTCAGTCAGCTTCGGAATACTCCGGATCAGACCTTTTGTATATTCATGGCATGGGTTATAAAAAATATCATCGGCCTCCCCATACTCTACTACTTTGCCGGCATACATAACTGCGATACGGTCACACATATTGGCAACAACACCCAGATCGTGAGTGATCATGATAATTGCCATACCAAGCTTCTCTTTTAATTCCATCATGAGTTCCAGAATCTGCGCCTGAATTGTAACATCAAGAGCTGTAGTCGGCTCATCCGCAATCAGAAGCTTTGGCTCACATGCCAGTGCAATAGCGATCATAACTCTCTGACGCATACCTCCGGACAACTCATGAGGATACTGTTTCAGCCGCTTCTCCGGCTCATTGATTCCAACCAGAGTCAGAAGCTCTTTGGCCCGTTCTCTAGCCTGTTTGGAATTTTTATTGGTATGAAGCATAATTACTTCACAAATCTGGTTCCCAATTGTATATACCGGATTTAAACTGGTCATGGGATCCTGGAAAATAATTGAAATTTCGTTTCCACGTATTTTCCGCATTTCTTTTTCCGTCATTTTATCAATCTGATGACCGTTAAACTGCAAAGAACCTCCCAGGAAACGCCCTGGATATGCAGTAAGTCCCATCAGGCTGTAGGCTGTTACAGATTTTCCTGATCCGGATTCACCAACAATACCCAGAACTTCTCCTTCACGCAGATGAAACGAAACATCATTTAAAGCCTTAACTTCCCCTGCCGGAGTAAAGAAAGAAAGACGTTCATTCTCAATATTAACTAAATATTCACTCATTCCTATCTTCCCTCCTTTAATCTTTCAGTTTCGGGTCAAACGCATCCCGAAGGCCGTCGCCTAACAGATTGAAACTTAAAATAATAACCGAAATCATCAGTGCCGGTGCAAACAAACGGTGAGGATAACTCTGCAGACCATTTAATGCTGCACTCGCAAGACTTCCCAGGGAAGGCATAGGTGCAGCCACTCCCAGACCAAGGAAGCTTAAAAAGCTCTCGGTAAAGATAGAAGAAGGAATCTGAAGGGTTGTAGTAACAATTAATGTACCGATACAGTTGGTAAGCAGATGTTTTTTAATAATATGTCCGCTGGAAGCTCCCAGTGCTCTTGCCGCAGTTACATATTCCTGTTCTTTTAAAATCAGGATCTGGCTTCTGACAATACGGGCCATACCAACCCAGTAAAGCAGGGCAAAAACAACAAAAATACTGATTAAGTTAACACCGATCACCTGAATCCACTGAAAACCAGGCCTTTGGGCAAGAGCCTTTAACGGCTGATCAAAAGCTACTGATAAAAGTACAATGATTAATATATCAGGAACTGTATAAATCATATCCACAATACGCATCATGATCATATCCACCCAGCCTCCGAAGAATCCGGCAATGGAACCATAAAGAGAACCAATCAATAAGATAATGGCTGATGCAACCAGTCCAACCGTAAGGGAGACACGGCTGCCCATCATAACGCGGACTGCATAGTCACGTCCCAGATTATCGGTTCCTAAAATATGAGGGAATACACTCTCCCCTGCATCCATGGAAGCCAGCTCTTTTTCAGAGTACTGCATAGGAGACAGATTCTCACTACCACGAATCTGCTGTTCATAGCTGTATGGATATAACTGTGGTACAACAAATGACAGCATAAATACAACGATGATTACAAACAGGCTGACCATCGCAATTTTATTCTTTTTTAAACGTCTGATTCCATCTTTCCAGAACCCGACACTTTTCCGCATGACAGTAAGGCTTTCTTTTTCCGCATCACTGGCAAGGAGAAAGTCTTCCACATTAAGCTGTAATGATATTTTATTCTTTGGCATCCTCTTTCTCCTTTCTCTTATTTCAGATTGATACGTGGGTCAATAAATTTATAAGCGACATCAACCAGCACATTCATCACAACCATCAAAGAAGCAAGGAAAATCGTGGTACCCATAATAAGCGGATAGTCACGTCCTGTAATGGAGCCGATAAATTCAGATCCCAGTCCTGGAATTGTAAAAATCTTTTCTACGATAAAGCTTCCAGTTACAGTGTAAGCCAGCAGCGGTCCCAAATATGTAACCACTGGAAGAATAGCATTACGAAGTGCATGTTTGAAAATGCTCACCAGCTGAGAAAGTCCCTTGGCGCGGGCTGTTCTCATATAGTCCTGACCCATAACATCCAGCATGGAGGAACGCATCAGTCTCGCAATGTAGGATGAAGGATAAAGAGCAAGTGCCATAACCGGCATTATATAATTTTTCCAGGATGCAAGTCCGTACGTAGGCAGAAGCCCCAGTTTTAAGCTGAGAATATACATCAGTATGGTACATACCACAAAGCTGGGAACCGCTATACCACAGGTGCTGAAAACAATAATAATATTATCCACCATGGTTCCTCGTTTAAACGCAGCAATGCTTCCGAGAGGAACACCAATGAGAACTGCAGTTAAAATAGCAATTCCGCCGATTCTCGCAGAAACAGGAAATTTTGATCCTATAATCATGTTAACGGTACGTCCACGCTGTTTTACGCTTAATCCCAGATCTCCATGTAAAATATCTTTCATATAAGTTGCATACTGTACGCTTAACGGCTTATCCAGTCCATATTTTTCATTTAATGCCGCCTGGGCCTGTGGGCTGATTGCCTTTTCTGACATGAATGGCCCTCCAGGTACCATGTTCATGACAAAAAATGTAACCGTAGCAACAGCAAAAATTGTTACAATCGCCATAGCAATACGTTTAATAATATAATTAGCCACTCTCATCAACTCCTTTTGTAGGTGTATCCCTCCGACTGGAAACATTTGTCAATCGGAAACGGACACTGTTTGAATAGAAAAATCCCATGGATACCCATGGGATTCCCCCCAGAATCCTGTTACAAGATTACTGCATCTGTTTTGCAACTTCTTCTGCAAAGTTCTCTTCTTTCTTCTCAAGGCCTTCGCCTGTCTCGAAACGAACAAACTTTCTGACTTCAACTTTTCCGCCGACTTCTTTAGAAACCTGCTCTAAATACTTTCCAACAGTTAAGTCACCATCTTTTACATAAGCCTGATCTACCAGACAAAACTCTTTTAATTCTTTATTCAAACGGCCAACAATCATCTTTTCAATGATTGCATCTGGCTTGTCCGGATTTTCATTCTTAGCCTGTACTTTTAAGATCTCTGTTTCATGATCAATGAATTCCTGAGAAATTTCATCTCTCTTTACATACTTTGGATTTAAAGCAGCAATCTGCATTGCTATATTCTTTAACGCTTCTTTTACAGCATCGTTTACTACTTCTGCGCCAGCTTCAATCAGAACACCGATTCTTCCGCCGCCGTGAATATAATCAACAACTACACCATCTGTTGTAATTTTCTCAAATCTTCTGATGTTCATGTTCTCGCCAATTACTGAAATCTGGCTGGATAATGCCTGTGCTACAGTTAAGGAACTGTCACCAATCCAGGACTCAGCCATGAACGTATCCATATCTTTTGCTTCTGTATTAAGAACCTGAGAAACCACGTCTGCTACATAGCTCTGGAACTGAGCGTTCTTAGCAACGAAGTCTGTCTCACTGTTAACCTCTACGATAGCTCCGGATTTTCCATCCTCACTTACTACAGTTGTAACAACACCTTCTGCAGCAATTCTTCCTGCCTTTTTAGATGCAGCTGCAAGTCCTTTCTCTCTTAAGAACTCTACTGCCTTGTCCATATCACCGTCAGTCTGTGCAAGAGCTTTCTTGCAATCCATCATACCTGCACCGGTCATCTCTCTTAATTCTTTTACCATTCCAGCTGTAACTGCTGCCATTCGTTTTCCCTCCATCATCGATTAACGTCATTGATATTTTAAAAGGTCTGTTCAAAAAAATATGCTCCGACCCGCCATTCAGCAGACCGAAGCATACATTCGTCTGAATTTTAAGCCTCTACAGTCTCTTCTAACTCCTGAGCTGCTTCTGCTTCCTCAGCTACTGCCTCGCCCTGGTTTGCTTCGATTACTGCGTCTGCCATCTTGGATACAATTAACTTAACAGCTCTAATCGCATCATCATTACCTGGGATTACGAAATCAAGTTCTTCAGGATCACAGTTTGTATCAGCAATGCCGATTAACGGAATACCCAGTGTGTGAGCTTCCTGAACGCAGATTCTTTCTTTCTTCGGATCTACAACAAAAATTGCATCCGGAACCTTTTTCATATCTTTGATTCCGCCTAAGTTCTTCTCTAACTTTTCCCATTCTTTCTTAAGTGCAATTACTTCTTTCTTTGGAAGCACTTCAAAAGTACCATCCTGGGACATAGTCTCGATCTGTTTTAATCTTGCAACTCTGGACTGAATTGTCTTGAAGTTTGTAAGCATACCGCCCAGCCATCTTTCATTTACGAAATACATACCGCAGCGCTCTGCCTCAGACTTAATAGCGTCCTGAGCCTGTTTCTTTGTACCAACAAAAAGAATCTTACCGCCTTCTGCAGCAATATCAGATACTGCCTTATAAGCTTCATCTACTTTCACAACAGACTTCTGTAAGTCGATGATGTAGATACCATTTCTCTCTGTGTAAATATACGGAGCCATCTTAGGGTTCCATCTTCTGGTCTGATGACCGAAGTGCACGCCAGCTTCCAAAAGCTGCTTCATTGAAATAACGCTCATGTTATTACCTCCATTGGTTTTACTTCCGTCCGTTTCTCTTACTTCCGAGGAGACCATATCATGGCACCTTCCTCCAGAATCCGCAGACGTGTTTTTTGTAAGCCTTGCTAGTATAGCATAATATCAGATGCGATGCAAGTAATTTTTTTATAACTCATGTCCAAAACGGGAGATCTCTGTCTGGAATGCGCAAAAAAGGTAATCATCGCTGATTACCTTTTTTTAGCTTTTTTATGCATAATAAAGCTTATATATCGCGGCGTTCCGGAATCATCTTGGTATTGCCTGCTTTTATGGATTTCAGTTCGTCAAACACCACATCATTTAAAACCTTGATATAGGTACCTTTCATACCGGACGATCTGGATTCAATCACGCCGGCACTTTCAAACTTCCTCAGTGCATTGACAATTACTGAGCGGGTAATTCCAACGCGGTCTGCTATTTTGCTTGCCACAAGAATACCTTCATTTCCATCCAGTTCCTCGAAGATATGTGTGATGGCTTCCAGTTCGGAAAACGATAAGGTGCTGATGGCTGACTTCACAATCTGAACCTTTCTTGTTTCTTCTGCATTCTCCTCGTTTACGGATCTCATCATTTCAAGTCCTACAACAGTTGTGCCATATTCGCTTAAAATGATATCGTCAATATCATACTGGTCATCCGATTTATAGATAAACAGTGTTCCAAGTCTCTCCCCTGCTATGTCAATCGGTGTGATGATGGCCTGATATTTTCTGATGTTATCACTTGTAAAACCAAGCGTTTCCAAGTTTACATTCTCTTTTGTAGAGAGAATACTGAGCAGTCGTTCATTCAGCATGGTATCCACATAACCGCCTACCTGATCTGCAATCAGTTCCTGAATCTCTACAATGTCAGGCGTAAGACCTACGCCAAGCACCTTACCCTTCTTGCTGATAACAAGAATATTGGAATTCAGGATCTCGGTAAGCACTTCACAAATATCGTTAAATACGACCTTATGCGAATTATTGTTATGCAATAATTTGTTAATTTTTCTAGTTTTGTCCAACAACTGTACGCTCATTGCCGAAAACCTCCTTTATAATTAATGTGAAAATTCGAAAAACGCTTTTAATAATTAAATATTATCACTATTATTTTCAAATAACAATAGTTTTTTGAAGATTTTCGAATTTCTTAATAATATTTCTATTTGCTATTTATCGGTACTGTATCCGCACTGTTCGTTGGAACACAGCAACTTATTGCCCTTTTCAACCATATAAGAACCACATTTCGTACATTTCTGGGTGGAAGGCTTTTGCCATGACATAAAATCACATTCAGGATTAGCTTCGCAGCCATAATAAATTCTGCCCTTTTTTGTCTTTTTAATCACGACATCCTTACCGCACTTCGGACAGGGCACTCCTGTCTTTTCCAGATAAGGTTTCGTATTCTTGCATTCCGGAAAGCCAGGACATGCAAGGAATTTACCGTGGGGTCCATATTTGATAACCATATTGCGACCGCACAGCTCACAGATTTCTTCTGTCACTTCATCAGCTATGGTAACAGATTCAAGCTCAACAAGTGCTTTATCAACCGCTTCCTTCAAATCAGGATAGAAATTTTTCACAACCGTCTTCCATTGCACGGTGCCGTCTCCCACTTTATCCAGAAGATATTCCAGATTGGCAGTAAATGTCACGTCTACAATGCTGGAGAAGCTTTGTTTCATCATACTGTTGACTACCTCTCCAAGTTCTGTCACATACAGGTTTTTATTTTCTTTTGCCACATAACGTCTGGCAATAATTGTTGTTATTGTAGGAGCATAAGTACTTGGCCGTCCAATTCCCTGTTCTTCCATTGCTTTTACCAGAGATGCTTCCGTAAAATGAGCCGGAGGCTGGGTAAAATGCTGACTGTTTTCCAGCTTCTCTAATTTAAGTATACTGCCTTTTTCCAGATTACCGAGAAGTATATTATTATCTTCCTTCTCTTCCTCCTGCACATAGACAGACATAAAACCATCAAACTGCAGCTTTGATGCGGAAAGAGTAAACAGATAGTCTCCCGCTTTTACCTTTACAGAAGTAGTCTCATATACGGCCGGCTGCATTCTGCTGGCTGCAAATCTCTTCCAGATCAGCTGATAGAGACGGAATAAATCTCTCTGCAGAGACTCTTTTACGATCACCGGCGTCAGTGCAATATCAGTAGGACGGATTGCCTCGTGGGCATCCTGTATTTTAACATTGCTTTTTTTACTCTGCTCTCCGTTTGCCAGATAGCGGCTGCCGTACTGTTTTTCTATAAACTCTCTTGCTGCAACATCCGCCTCTTCTGCAATTCTGGTAGAATCGGTTCTTAAATAAGTGATGAGACCTACCGTGCCATGACCGGCTACCTCCACACCTTCATATAACTGCTGCGCCAAACGCATCGTCTTCTGTGTTGAAAAATTAAGTACCTTAGACGCTTCCTGCTGAAGTGTACTGGTGGTAAATGGAATCGGAGCTTTCTTGACCCGTTCTCCTGTCTTCACATCTTCCACCCGGTATTCTTTATCTTGAAGTCCGGTAAGAATACTATCCAGTTCTTTCTTATTATGAATTGCAATTCTGCCGTTACTGTCACCATAGAACTTGGCAGTCAGTGTCTTTTTGCTTCCTTCCTGCTTGAGGGCAGCGTCCAGATTCCAGTATTCTTCCGGTATAAATGCATTAATATCCTCTTCCCGGTCGCAGATCAGACGCAGAGCCACAGACTGAACACGCCCTGCACTTAAACCTCTTTTCACCTTTGCCCAAAGAAGGGGGCTGATCATGTATCCAACCATACGGTCCAGAACTCTTCTGGCCTGCTGGGCATCCACCAGATTCATGTCAATGTCTCTGGGGGTTTTCAAAGAAGTCTTCACAGCATTCTTGGTGATTTCATTGAAACTGATCCGATATACCTGTTTTTCTGACACCTCATCTAATTTCAAAGCCTTCATTAAATGCCAGGAAATCGCTTCTCCTTCACGGTCAGGGTCAGTTGCGAGATAGATCTTATCCGCTTTTTTCACTTCTTTTCTCAGCTTTGCAAGAATATCTCCTTTTCCTCTGATCGTTATATATTTTGGATCAAAATCATGTTCCACATCGATTCCCATCTGACTCTTGGGCAGATCCCTTACATGTCCGTTGGAGGCATCCACTTCATAGTTCGCCCCCAGGAACTTTTTTATAGTTTTTACTTTTGCGGGTGACTCCACAATTACTAAACAGTTAGCCATACCAAACTCCTCGCCTATTGTTTCTTACCATAATATTGATGAGATGTCTGCACAATGCCGCCCTTTAATTCTAATTCCAAAAGAACACTCATACACTCGCTTACAGACAATCCACTGCAACTTACAATCTCTTCCAGATTTTTTGGTTGTAAATCTAGGCAACTATACACCATTTTTTCTTTTTTGGCAAGCCCGTTCTTATTTTTTTCATCAACTCTTAATATTTTCCCACTCTGCAAATTGAAATATTGCAGCACGGTTTCAGGAGTCAGTAAAACGCCTGCACCTTCTGAAATCAGGCAATTACAGCCTGCGCTGAGGGGGTCTGATACCCTCCCGGGAAGAGCAAAAATTTCTTTTCCCTGTTCCAGTCCAAGATTTGCAGTAATTAAAGATCCGCTTTTCTCCCGTGCCTCAATCACCAGAATAACATCAGACATACCGCTTATAATCCGGTTTCTCATGGGGAAATTTTGGGGTTTGGGAGGTTCGTCAGGCATAAACTCTGTTATAATACCTCCACATTGAACCATACGTCTGTATAATCCATAATTTTCTTTCGGGTAACAAATGTTTATTCCGCACCCCAACACTCCATACGTCTCATGTCCCGCTTCCAGAGCCCCCTCATGTCCCGCTCCGTCAATTCCGTTAGCCAGTCCGCTGATGATTGCCACACCTGCAGCCGCCAGCTCCCTGGCCAGATATACGGCCATCTGACGCCCGTAATTGGTGCAGTTTCTGGCTCCGATTATGGCAGCTGCCGGTTTATCCTCACCAGGCAGCTTCCCCTTAACAAACAATGCCGTAGGATATCCATAAACGGACAGAAGACGTTTGGGATAATCAGGATCAAAATGAGCAATAAACCGGATTCCATTTTTTTTCAGCTGCTCCAGCTGTCTGCGGCTGGAATCCATATGTTTCCTTTGTTGCTCCAAAAATAAAATCTCATTTTCTTTCAGCAGTCCGCAGTTTTCCAGTTGCTTTCTTTCTATATTATATATCTTCCTGTAACTTCCCATGTAATCATATAACTTTTTTATCTTAACTGCTCCAAGAAAAGGAATGTGGGAAAGCCAGTACAGGTATTCCCGTTCTTCCAGATTATCCATAGATACCTCCCCAAAAACTGCCTTCCCGGCTGCGCAGGCCTGCAGCTTCAGCCAGATGAACTTTAGTGATTTTTTCAGAACTTTCCAGATCTGCAATGGTTCTTGCAAGTTTAAGAATCTTTTCATACCCACGGACACTGAGTCCCATGGATTCATAGATCTGTTTTAGAAATGAAGTCTCTTTTTTATCGAGAATGCAGAATCTTTCCAGATCCGGCTTTTTCATAAAACTGTTAAATCGTATACCGGTCCCCCGAAAACGCTTCAGCTGCATGGACCTGGCCTGTTCAATACGGTTTCGAATGGATGCAGACGATTCCCCCTTTTCCCCTTGTTGCAGTTCCTCGTAGCTCACCGGACTTGATTGGGCGCAGATATCGATTCTGTCCAGAATTGGCTTTGAAATCCGTCCCAGGTATTTATTTACCTGGCTTACCGAACATCTGCATCTTGTCCTGTCAGGGTAAAAACCGCAGGGACAGGGATTCATAGCTGCAGCTAACAGAAACTTTGCAGGAAATATATAGGACCCATGAGTCCTTGATATGGTAATTTCCCCTTCTTCCAAGGGCTGTCTTAAAATCTCAATGGTTGATTTTTGAAACTCAGAAAATTCATCCAGAAACAGAACCCCTCCAGACGCCAGGGTGATCTCCCCAGGTTTTGGGATTCGTCCGCCCCCTGCAAGTGCCTGAGAAGTGATGGTATGATGAGGGCTGCGGAATGGACGGATATCCATAACCGGATTTTCTCCGGAGAGCAAGCCGCAGACGCTGTATATTTTTGAAATTTCCATAATCTCTTCCCAGGAAAGAGATGGCATAATGGTAGGAATTCTGCTGGCAAACATAGTCTTACCTGTGCCTGCCGGCCCAATATACATAATATTATGCATGCCGGCGACAGCTACTTCTGTTGCGCGTCTTAGAAACGGCTGGCCTCCAATATCTGAAAAATCCACATCGTAACTTTTACCTGCAGATCCCGGTACTGTGTGGTCAGTCGGTAAATCTGGTAATTTTTTACCCCCATTTAGATAGTCCGTTAATTCTTTTAAGTTATTCAGCCCCACAATCCTTATGCCATTTGTAACAGATCCTTCTCCCCTGTTTTCCCTGGGAAGATAACAAGTTGTTTTACCGTCCTTTTTTGCAGCAAGAGCAATGGAGAGAGCCCCGCGTACCGGTTTAACCGTACCATCTAATCCCAGTTCTCCTGAGAACACGCAGTCGGACAAACCAGAAGACGCAATCATCCCAGAGGCTGATAAGATAGCTATCGCAATAGGTAGATCGAACGCAGTCCCTTCTTTCCTGATATCCGCAGGGGAAAGATTGATGGTTATCTTTTTGGCAGGAATACGAAATCCGGAATTTTTAATGGCAGTCCTGACTCTGTCCTGCGCTTCTTTTACCTGGGAAGAAAGATAACCGACCATGGAAAAACCTGGCAGACCATCGCTTACATCAGCCTCCACGAGAATGGGGACACCTTCAATACCAATGATGCCAATACTATGTACTTTACTATACAATGAAACGCTCCTTTCCTAATATAAAGGATATAAAATGGAATATTATGCAGAAATGCATTTGGAATATCCGGAATCGGATTAAATTAATAATAACTGAAAAAGCAGAAAAAGGCAACTATTTTCTCACTTTTTCTGCTTTTAGCGAAACTATGCCGGGCATTGTAAAACCTCGTCAGACATCTCTTAATCCCTGGGAAAATTCAGGCATATATGGTCTGTAACGAAGGGGCATATGGTTCATCTGACAGACCGGATTTGTACGCTCCCTGATGGAAATGCTCTTCCTGAAACGCTTAAAAAGGTCTTCATATTCATCTTCATCCGACGTTTTTCGCATCTTATCTTCCCACTGGGGAGACAGAAGTTCTGTCAGATACCAGGGCCGAAACGCAGGGTGAAGAACCGCTTTATTTCTATTTGTATCATATAATACCCAGTTCTCACCTGAAAGCCGATCTGCAAAATGTGGTGCCAGAAGCACAATCACATCATTCTTAGGGCCTATTCTGCTTACCAGCAGATCGCCTTCCATCTCTGAAAACCGTACAAATCCAGTGAGAAGATGAGTCTCGTTATCGACAAAACGGCACATTTGAAATACATCATATACAGCCTGGATCTGCAGCATGCTGACAATACGGGCACCGGTGCGAAAGCCATGGATCAGGAAACGATAGATCTTATCTGCCCGCCCGCTGTCATTACTTAAGGCAGCTTTATAAACAGCTTCATAAGCTTCCTCCGAAATCTTATTTCTAATTGCCGTTATCACCTTATCAGCCTTTTGGGCATCAGCGGGAACTTCTTCGTACTGGCAAAACAATTCCATCGTCGCACCATCATCCCTGAGCCGGAGCATGACATTATCGTGCCCCCTTTTACTGGACCATGCGTGATAAACACCGCTTAAAATTCCTTCTATACTGCTGTCACAAAGATATACCGTTTTCATACTAAAATCCCCCCGGAGCCAGTCTGTGCCAGCATGCTGGTATCATCAAACAGAGAAAGCTGGCGATAAGCCGCTGTGGAACTGATATCCCAGACACTTCTCCGCTCTTCTCCCACCAGGTGGCTGGTTATATAATCCTCTTCTATCTTAACCGGATACATCATCTTACCAGAACAGGTAATAAAGTAATGAGCTCTTTTCAGCACCACACCCATCTTCTTTAAAGCATCAAAATCCAGAATTCCATTCCGTCTGGCTGCCAGTATTCTCTTCACTGATTTAACCCCCATACCGGGCACCCTTAAAAGTGTAAAATAATCCGCACGGTTGACCTCAACCGGAAAAAGTTCCAGATGCCTGAGGGCCCAGTCACACTTCGGATCCAGAAAAACATTAAAATTAGGGCGTTCCTCTGAAAGCAGCTCTCCTGCCTGGAATCCATAAAAACGCATCAGCCAGTCTGCCTGATAAAGCCGGTGTTCCCTCAGAAGAGGCGGACCGCCGGGCAGAGCCGGCAGACTGCTGTCCTGATTCACGGGTACAAAGGCGGAATAAAATACTCTCTTCAAATCATAATTTTTATACAATGCCTCTGCAACCATCATCATCTGATAATCATTCTCCGGTGTTGCACCAACAATCATCTGGGTGCTTTGTCCGGCAGGAACAAAAGCAGGAGTTTTCTTGTATTCCATAAGCTCATAACGATTGGTGGCAATCCCATTGCGAATCTGCTTCATAGGCTTTAATATCTTGTCCCGGTTCTTGCCCGGAGCCAGCTTCTTTAACCCCTCTGCAGTGGGCAGTTCTAAGTTAATACTCATACGGTCAGCTAGAAAACCGGTTCTTTCAATCAATAAAGGATCTGCACCAGGAATGGCTTTCACATGGATATATCCATGAAAATGATATTCCTCTCTCAGCTTTTTTAAAGTCTGGTAAATGAGGTCCATGGTATAATCAGCGCTGTTTAAAACACCGGAGCTTAAAAACAGGCCCTCGATATAGTTACGCCGGTAAAACTGTATGGTAAGCTCACAGACTTCCTCCGGAGTAAACGCAGTACGGACAACGTCGTTGGAAGATCTGTTGATGCAATATTTGCAGTCATAAATACACTGATTGGTAAATAAAATCTTCAGCAGAGAGATGCATCTGCCATCTGCAGAAAAACTATGGCAGATACCTGCTTTGCTGGCATTGCCAATGGTTCCTGCCTTCCCCTTTCGGTCCACTCCGCTCGAAGTACATGCCACATCGTACTTGGCAGCATCCGACAATATCTCTAATTTTTCCTGAACACTTAACGCTTCCTGTATTAACATTTCATCACCTCGAACATTTGTTCTTATATCGAATCATAGCATACTTTTTAATTATTTTCAAGCATTTTCGAATATATGTTCTCCCAGACTGCCATTTTTATTATCTTAATACAGGAAAACGGATAACAGAAAAAGACGGCGTAAATCCCCGTCTCTGTCTGTCGCTCATCTATTACTGTTTCATTATTTTTTAAACCCTTCCGGATTATTACTCTGCCATTTCCAGGAATCCCGGCACATTTCTTTCAGACCACGCTCTGCCTTCCATCCAAGCTCTTTCTCAGCTTTTGACGAATCTGCATAGCATGTGGGGATATCTCCAGGCCTGCGTTCCTTAATGGTATAAGGTATTTTCAGATCATTGGCTTCTTCAAATGCATGTATTACATCAAGAACACTGTATCCAATACCTGTTCCCAGATTATAGATCCACACACCACCAGATTTCTTTGACATGGCATTTAACGCTTTCACATGCCCCACTGCCAGATCAACAACATGTATATAATCCCGGACGCAGGTTCCATCCGGGGTATTATAGTCACTGCCGAAAACACCTAAGCGTTCCAGTTTTCCTACCGCCACCTGTGTAATATAAGGAAGAAGATTGTTTGGGATTCCTTTTGGATCTTCTCCAATCCTGCCGGATTCATGGGCTCCAATCGGATTAAAATAACGTAATAGCATGACATTCCACTGGGAATCTGCTGTATTTAAGTCCGTAAGAATTTGCTCCAGCATTCCCTTTGTTCTTCCATAAGGATTGGTGATTTCACCCTTGGGACACTCTTCCGTAATGGGTACAAACTGCGGATCTCCATATACCGTCGCAGAAGAACTGAATACAATATTCTTCACTCCGTGTTTTCTCATCACATCACAAAGCACCAGAGTTCCGGTAATATTGTTATGATAATATTCAAGCGGCATGCCCACGGACTCACCCACTGCCTTCAGGCCGGCAAAATGAATCACACCGTCGATGGTTTCCTTTTCAAAAATCTGATTTAAAGCTTCCCGGTCCAGTAAATCCGCCTCATAAAAATTCAGCTTTTTTCCTGTGATTTCCATCACTCGTTTCATGGATTCCCTGCTTGAATTGCAAAGATTATCTACTACCACTACCTCTAACCCTGCATTCAGCAGTTCCACACAGGTATGACTTCCTATGTATCCTGCACCACCGGTAACTAATATCGCCATGATAACTTCCTCCTTTAAACGTCCTGAAACTATTATAAGCAGGAAATTGAAAAATAACAATGTAGAATTTCTTAAAAACCTATGATTTTTATCTGATTTTTTCTACTTAAATATAGAAGCAAAAAAATGGAATATGCTTTTAAATATGTTCCCTATGCGGTGAAATGCATTGCCGTCAGGGTGAAAATCTTCATCCACCGCCAAATCAGAGTCTTCTTCATCCTGTTTTATTTCTCCTGTTCTCACTATGATCTGAATGCTCTTTGGAGATGGGTTTTTAACAGATGTCATGGAGACCGGTTTCGCTTCTAAGTCAATGTTTAACAGGGTTGTATCCTCAGTCGTATATTCATCCCACTTATCATCAATTGTCTTCTTTATGGTATCCTTGGCGTTACGCAGGACTTCCGTCTGGTCAAGTCCGTTTCCAGCAACATCAAGGGTATCTGCAAGCCCGTTGAGTGTCTTTTGCGTACTGCCGTTTAAGGAGTTCCCCACTGTCTTCATCTGATCCTCCAAAGATCGGAAAAACACATTCATGGAATCTATACCCCGGGAGGCACTGTCTGTCATTTTCCCCATATCCGTCAGTGTATGAATCATTTCATCATGATGCCGGTGTAAAATTCCATTAAGCTCTTCTGCATTTCCAATCAGATCATCTGCCGTATCACAAAGGTGTCCGATGGAATCGGCCCCTTTTATCACGCCATCAGCCGCACCATTTATATGATTCTTTTCCGCATAAAGATCACCAAGAAGTACTTTGGTCAAACCCAGAAAATTTGTCATATCACTGGTTAGTCCCGCACCGCTGTCTGCCAGCTGGGGAAGAAGCTTTGCAAGGGGCGCAGCTGCCTTTATTGCAGCCTGGGTAGCAGCATCAGAAGCAGCACCGGAAGCAGAACTGGGGGATGCAAGATTTTCCGTTTCCAGAGCGGAGGTTAAATAACTGGTTAATGTGCTGATCTCTGTCACAGAATAGTCTCTTTCGTTAAACAGGTAAGAGGAGATCTCATCCGCATCGGTAAGTCCTTCCTCACTGACATCCTCAAGCAGTTCTTCCAGATCTTCTGCTGACAGCCCCTGAGCAGACGTACTGAGCGAACCTGTCAGGGCTGTCAGCTGCGGAAGCATTTGCGCCAGTGATGCAAGTTCCTCTGCCAGGGTCTTCTGCTGTTGTGTCAGTGTATTTAAGTGCTCCTGCGTCTTATCCAGCTGCTTAAAAAACATCTGGGCTTTCATTGCTGTCTCCGGTGAATTCGCCAGCCGCTGCAGCTCCTCCAGTTCATCTCTGAGCTGTCTGACGCCTTCCTGAAGATCTTTTAAGTCAGGGGAAAGATCGCATAAAATTTCAGTTAAATGATTAGTCTGGCTGCGCAGCTCATTTAGAGCATTTTTTGCATTCTCTGTGTGATTGTAAAACGGCCTTAATGTCTGGGACAGTCCATCCAGTGCAGCCAGCGCATCATCCGCATTCTGATAGACCTTTCCTTTGGAATCTGCCACAATTTGTCTGGTTTTATCAAGCCCTCTGATTCCATCGGATGTGGTATCTAAGCTTTTCTTCATCTGCTCCATGGTATTTAGTACCACATCCAGGCTGGCACTGATTGCATCAGCAGAATCTTCCATCGTCTCTTTTGCTTCCCGCAGATCCTTTACTTTATCAAGCTGGCTTACTGTCAGCGGGACCATGGCAAATACAACACCTGTAAATTTAAAATCATCTGTTCCAATGCGGATGGAATAATGTCCCTCTTCTCCAGGCAGAGCAAAAAATGCCACCGTACTTAAATTTCCCACGGTCTGAACCTGTGCACCCTCTGCCTCCAGACTTAAATTTTTATCCATATCCACAACTGTACTGCCCATAAGAGTCATGTTATTTTTAAAAAAATCCGATACTCCTTGATTGGGAACCAGATCCACATTCACTTCAATCAGGCCCTTTTCTCCAGCAAGCTCATCTGCTTTTTTCTCCACTCCGTTCAATCTGTAACTGACTGTAATATTCCATGGCAGTTCTTTTTTTTCTGTTTTTGTCTGACCCTCAAAATAGAATCGGTTTTCCCCCGCTTCCGGATGAAACGTTACCGAACCGTCTTCTCCAATTACCGGCTGGGAATGATCCGTTAAATTAATTACCTTTTCATAAGTCCCATAATCAGTAAGAGGCTCACTTCCATTCATTTTGTAGACCTTTACAATACTGCTTTCTTTTATTTCTCCATAAGGATCCATTGTCACATAAAGAGTTTCATCGTATGGAGGCTGTACTTTCGATGCCAATGGTACCAGTACGGACTGCATGGAAAAAACAACAGCCAAACCTATGGGAAATATTCTATTATGCTTATTCATTCGCATCCCCTCCTTTTAACTTTCCTCTTACCTTCATGTATTTTAAAAGCCGTCTTTCTTTCCGCCTGGCTGAGCGTTCCTGCTGTTTTTGTATCTGCCTGTCAAACAGACTGAGTAGCGCCGGCAAGAGAGACAGCACCAATACCATACTGAGAACAGCCCCTCTGCCTACCAGGCGTCCCACCTGGGAGATCGCCTGAATGGAGGACGTAAAAAACAAAAGATATCCAACCACTGTTAAAATGCCTCCGGAAGTAAGAATAGACAGCGTACTTTTTGAAATGGCAGCCATGGCTGAATCTGTATTATTCATGGTTTTCCTTAAGCCAAGATAATTATTGGTCATTAAGATGGAATAATCGATGGTGGCTCCCAGCTGAAGGCAGCTTACTATGATATAACCGATGTATACCATACTGTCTCCCATAACATAAGGCAGAGTCATATTTAAGTAGATGGCAACTTCAATGGGAATAATCACAAGTATGGGAACCAATACCGCCTGAAAGGTTATTAATACCACCAGCGCAACTCCTGCCAGTGAAAGGAGAGATACTTTATTATAATCATCTGTGAGAATATCCCTGATATCTATGGTAGTAGGAGTCATACCAATGACATATGCATCATCGGGATAATATTGACGTATAATCCCCTCCAGCTTCTGGCTGCTGTCAAAGGCATACTGGCTTTCCTGTACAGTATTCATTGATATAAGGAATCTGGCATACCGGCTGCTTCTTAACTGCTTTATGACCTTATCCGGCAGAAAACTTTCCGGAATGCCCCTTGGAATTGTTCCTGACATGGAAATGGCATAATTAACAAAATCCAGATCCTCCAGTGCATCAGTCAGCTGTCTCTCCGTCACCACCGAACCATTGGGAACGATTCCAATCACCATATTGGATTTTCCAAACACCTCATTGATCTTTCTGGTATCTTCATAGACTCTGGTTCCCGGACCTGCACCAATGGCATCATCACCATAATAAAAAGCATTCATACTCTGGCCGAAATAACAGGGAACTGCCAGTAGAACTGCTATTACAAACACAGGTTTCCTGATTCTGTTCATCAGTCTCGCAAAACGGTCAAACGAGGGTATCAATGGTTTGTGAGCTGTTTTCTCTATCTTCTTATTAAAATGGAGTATCAGGGTTGGCATCAGAAGCAGCACCGTAGCCAGACTGCAGATAATTCCCTTTGTCAGAACAAACCCCACGTCCTTTCCAATGGTGAAGCGCATGAATGCAATAACTATAAATCCGACAATTGTAGTTGCACCGCTTGCCAAAATGGAACTGCAGGATTCTTTTACTGCCATTTCCATTGCTTTATTTATTTCTACTCCTGTATTCTTTATTGCGGTAAACGTATGTAAGAGAAAAATAGAATAATCCATGGAGACTGCCAGCTGCAAAATCGCAGCCGTAGAAAATGTAAAAAATGATATTGTCCCAAATATCAGGTTCGATCCCATATTCAGTATAATTGCAATGATCATAATCAATATAAACAGAAAAGGTTCCACCCAGGATGTTGTGGTAAGCGTCAGAATCAGCCAGATAATCACAAGCGCCATACCAATTGCAATGGTAATCTCATGGGTAATGGATTCTTCACGCTCTTTACTGGATACCGCACTTCCCGCAAAGCAGCCACGGTCCTTTCCTACTATTGTATATATCTTTTCTATGTCGGTTCGGGTAAGGGGATTATCATCTCCTTTTTCAAATATCACATCCATCAATGCATTGCCATCCCGGTAATAATCCTTCATAGAAAATACATCAACCGAAGCCAGATCTGTCAGACCTTCATTTGCAAAGGAAGCTCCCATGTATACATCCGTTGCCAGATCAGGTCCGACCACTACATCCACTCCCTCCAGATCCGAAATCTGCGTTCTGATCCGCTCCGCTTCCTGCAGGCTTACATTCTTAACCATGATCCGCGCCATACCAGGATAACCGAACTCATCTTCCATCACATCAAGAGCCTGTTTTGTCTGGGCAAACTGCGGAAGATACTTGCTTAGATCATAGTTTACTTTTACAAAAGGAAAGCATGCCGCACAGATAACAGTCGCGGCAAAAAAGAGACTTTCAATTATTTTCCCTTTAAATACGATAAAATGAACTAATTTGTCGAAAATACTACTGCTTTTATTCATATCCCCCTCCATTTATAATCGTCTCTCTACTAATGGATGCTTCATTGACTTTTCAACACGTGTATATTATAATACTGGTGTATATAACATTCAATAATCAATCTATTTCGAAACATCTATTAATAATCACAGAATATTTTCCGGCATAATACTCAACACATTGGAAGAAATTGTCAATCAAAAAAGAGCATGCGCCAGTGCGCAAAGGGAGGAGCTGTATGGATATGCAGAAGCAGGATCGACGCATCCGGAAAACCCAGAAACTGTTAAAGGAAAGTCTTCTTGAACTAATGGAAAAAAAAGATTTTAAAAATATTTCAGTGAAGGACATCACTGAGCTGGCTGATTTAAACCGCGGAACCTTTTATCTTCATTATGCAGACACCTACAGCCTTTTACAGGAGATGGAATCCGAAGTATTAAAGGATTTTCAAAATATGGTTAATGATTATCGGGAAGCATTTATTAAGGCTTCTCTCATGCCCGTTATCATTCCCATCATTCAATATATTGAAGAGAACAAAAAGATATGTAAGATCCTGTTTGAAAACAGCTCTTCCAATGACTTTGTTAACCGCTTCCATACTCTGATCTTAAAAAACGGTACTGCCATTATCAAGGAGCAATACCCCAATGCCAGGGATGTGACGCTGAACTATTTTCTGGAGTTTATTACATACGGACTTACGGGAGTATTGAAACAATGGCTGAATACGGATATGCCGGAACCCAAAGAAGAAGTTGCGGAATTTGTTGATAAGGTGATCATGGGAACCGCAAAAAAACTGCTGATTAACTAACCGCGTGATAAATATAAGACAATCCTTATGTTTCAATCCTCTTTATCCGATATATGAATAGTAATGTTTTGTAACTGCAATACCAAATTACATAAGGATGACCATTATGCCTACAAAGAAAACAAACATAAAAAAAACAAAGACCAAACAAAAACCCCAGAAGGCTGTAAAGGGGAAAGCGAAAAAGCCGAAAGAAACCAGGAAAAAGAGTTTACTGCCGAAGAACAAAAGAGTACTTGTATTACTGGTTGCAGCTCTTTTTATTATTATTATCGGAGCAGCACAGGCGGTTATTTTAATATCCATGAGGCACAAGGCTCCCGCAAAGGAGAAGGTGCCCGAAGCACCAGAATACTATTTTTCAAAGAACGAAGATATTTCCTCTTTCACTGCCATCGTGGGCAAACGTACCTTTGAAAAACAGGAGCCTGTTGCGGAAAGTGCAGCGAAATCTGCTGCAGATGTAAAAAGCAGTACAACTGCGCAAGGCGACGCAACTGCAGAGGTTGAACCAAAAGATACATACAAATACGTGAATTTAGACAACGCTTCTGAAGATTTAAAAAGCTATAAGGATTACCTGGAGACAAAGAAGAGCTTTATTGATGTTACAGCCGAAAGCATAGCAGCTGCAAGTACGGAGAGCGAAACCAAAAGCGAAAATGCTGAATTTTACCAGCTTTCCGGTCCATCAAACGATTCAAAGTCCTATCTTTCCATCACGCTGGAATCCTCAGGCAACAGTGTGACTGTTACGGCAGGCAAAGGCAATGAATCATGGAATGATTATTTTAAAAATCAGTGGAATCAACAGAAACAGGTGATTTCAGACATACAAAAACAGCCGAAAACGGAAACCACCATTGAGCAGGCTGAGAATACTGTCCGTTCCCAGGGCCAGGAAAAGCTAAAACTTTCCGAAAGCGCGGATTCCTACCAGTTCATAGCCTCTCCCGGAATATCCAAGATCGACGGAAAAGACTACTACACGGTACGGACTTACAAACGGCTTCCAGACAGTACACTGACCTATATTGCCACTTATTTATACGATTGCAGTGACAACAGCGTTGGATTCCAGTATGATGAAGTAACCAGAAAAACAACTCCTCTGGGGTAAGAAAAAGCAGTTCAGATCCTAACCAACCGGATCCGAACTGCTTTTTTTCTATATTATTCTGATTTAATTACATGCTGATACCAGTAAAAACTGTCTTTCGGTATTCTTCTCTGGGTTTCATAATCTACATATACAATACCAAACCGGTCGTCGTAGCCCTTAGCCCATTCAAAGTTATCCAGAAAGCTCCATATAAAGTACCCTTCCACCTCTGCCCCGTCTGATACTGCGCGCTTCAGTTCAGACAGATGCCGTGCCAGGTAATCAATTCTGCATGGATCATGTACTTTCCCGTCTAATGATATGACATCCAGGGCAGACATGCCGTTTTCCGTAATATACAAAGGCAGATGGTAAGTATCATAAAAATTTTTCACCGCCCAGTACATGGCCTTTGGAGTAATGGGCCAGCCCATTCCAGTCTTTCCATGCCCCGCCGGAAGCTTTCCAAGAACCAGCTCCCCGGTATCTGAAAGGCTTACGGATGTGCCCTGATAGATATTCATCCCGCAAAAATCAAGGGGCTGGCCTATCAGCAGCCGCTCCTTATCCGTCAGTTCCGGTAAATCCGTGCCAAAGAGATCCCGGCACTTCTCATGAAACCTGCCCTTTAGAAACAGCTCATTCCAGAATGCAGAAGAACGAATCCAGTCATCGGATCCAAATGTATTCTGCAGTTCCTTCGCCTTCGCTGCCAGTATATCTGTTTCTTCCACCGGCCAGTACGCATTGCCGCAGGTAGGTGCATATCCTACCCGGCAGTCCGGTACCAGTTCCCGCAATTTTATCACCGACATTCCATGAGCCAGTGCAATATTGCGGCTCATGGCAAGAATTCTGCCCACCGGATATTTGATTCCTGGAGCATGGGTGCAATCATCATATCCCAGCCAGGTAAATATCTGGGGCTCATTAAAAGTGAAATAATTCTTTACTCTGTCCCCAAATGCATTCGCCACAACCTCTGTATACGATGCAAACCACTCAGGACTGCTGGGATTTAACCAACCGCCCTGCATCTCCAGCTCATTGGGATAATCCCAATGATATAAGGTTACATATGGGGTAATCTGATGCCGCAGCAGTTCATCCACAAGATCGGAATAGAACTTAAGACCCTTTTCATTCACCTCACCTGTTCCATGCGGAATAATTCTTGGCCAAGAGATAGAAAACCGGTAAGCGCCTACGCCAAGCTCTGCAAGCAGAGCAACATCCTCTTTCATGCGATGATAATGATTGCAAGCCACTTCTCCTGTATGGTCCTCATATATCCTGCCTTTCTCTCTCGTAAAGACATCCCATACAGACAGTCCCTTTCCATCCTCATAGGCCGCCCCTTCTATCTGATAGGAAGAGGTAGCCGTTCCCCATATAAAATCTTTTTTCCAGTCCATTCTGATTTATCCTTTCACACTTCCTGCCGTCACTCCGCCAATAATAAATCTTGACAGACATAAATAAATAATTGCTACCGGAACTATGGCAATTGTGATCAGCATATAAACCTGGCCCATATCAAATTTCAAAAAATCCGCGCTACGCAGCTGGGCAATTAATATTGGAAGTGTTTTCTTTGCATTGGATTTTAAAACAAGGGAGGGAACAAAATAATTGTTCCAGGAAGCTACAAATGCAAAGATACCCTGCACAGCCAAAGCCGGCTTTACGATAGGAATTACAATGAAATTAAAGGTATAAAATTCATTAGATCCATCAATTCTGGCTGACTCCACTATCTCCAGGGGCAGATTGCTCTCAAAATAGGAAACCATAAAATAGAAAACAACAGGAGCTGCCATGGAAGGAAGAATCAGAGGGATAAAGCTGTCCATCAGTCCCATCTTACCAATCAGGCTTAAAAAGCCAAGGGTTGTAACCTGTGTCGGGATCATCATAATCAGTATGATAAAAAGGTAAACTGCATTTCTGAACTTAAAGTCATAGGCGTGAATTGCGTATGCTGTAAGTGCAGATACATATACTGACAAAGCAGCAGAACCAATGGCGATAAACAGGCTGTTTAATATGCCATGGACAACAGGCAGATTCTCGTTGTGAAGTACATTATATAAGTTAGGACCAAATGATTTGCCTGGCAGAAACGAGAATCCCTTTGAAATCTCCGGATGGGATCTGGTCGCATTGATGATCAGGCAATAAAAGAAGAATAGGCATAGAAATGATAACAGTGACAGTGCGATATATGCAACTGCCTTTTTTAGATTCATTGCTTTTCCCATTATCTTGCTCCTCCTTTCTTTTTACCAGCACCTGTAAGAATGAAAAATACCACGAGGCTAAGTGCTGCCGTAATAATAAACAGAATTACAGATAATGCTCCTGCCATACCATAGTTTTTGCTGTATAAATGATTATTCAAAAACATAATCAGCGTCATGCTTGCCCTGTCCGGTGTTCCTTTTCCATTGGTAAGCACCTGAGGAACATCAAACATCTGTAATCCGCCGATGAGTGAAGTAATGAGTACATAAATAAATATGGGTTTAATGGTTGGCATTGTAATCTTCGTGAAAATCTGAAGAGACCTGGCACCATCAATGGCTGCCGCTTCAAATAAAGCAGAATCGACACCTAAAATAGCGGCCATGAGTAAAATGGTGGTATTGCCAAACCACATCATAAAATTCATAAAACCGACCAGTCCCCTGGTTCCCCATACTGTTGTGAGAAAACGGATTGGACTGTCAGCCAGCCCCATTCTTATAATAAGATTGTTCATTGGACCGTCATCTGAAAACAGGGCAAAAAACAGCATGGCAAAAGATGCTGCCATAATCACATTAGGAAGGTAAATAATCGTTTTGAAGAAAGTACTTCCCCTCAGCCTCATTCGAAAATCAGCAAACCAGACCGCCAGAATCAGGGAAATAATAATCTGGGGAATAAAGCCGATAATCCAGAGAATCATGGTATTGCCTAAGTATTTCAGAAGATCACTCTGAAAAATGGCGATGTAATTATCAAATCCAACGAAATTAGGGCCTATTTGGGTTAACCCTGAACGGTAATTTTCAAACATACTGTTATAAAAGGTAGATACAAGAGGGATAAATGAAAATACCAAATATGTAACAAAAAAAGGTATCAAAAAAATATATCCCCATTTTGAATAGCTGATTTTTTTTCTGGCTTTTGCCTTTTTTTCTCTTACCATGATGAAGCCTCCTGTTTTCATACAGGGCGGGAAAATCCCGCCCTGTATTTTACTGCTGGTTTACTTCTAATTCCGGATATTTCTCTTGCAGAGAAGTGTAGAAATTCTTAAGTGCTGTGTCTTTATCAACTGTACCGTTAAAATAATCATGCATTGCATTCTGGAAGCTTTCATTCAGACCCTGATCGTAAGGTGAAATCTTGCTCATATCGATCTTTTCTGCAGCATCGCAGTACATCTGAAGAGGATTCTGTCCGCCAAGGAATGCTGATTTATAATCACTCTTTGCAAGTGCTTCCATAACTGTCTTGTTATTTACGAAGTCATTCTTCTCTTCTACTATTTTCTTCATGGTTGCATCGTCACAGCAGATTGTTTTCATGATGTCTGCCACGATATCAGGATTGTCGGTTCCATTTGCTGCACACAGCCAGGTACCGCCCCAGTTGTAGGATTCTGGTCCGATGGTTGCTGCCCAGTCACCGTAAACGCCATTTCCTGGTTCCTGTTTTCCGCCGTCAGCTTCTGCTTTTGCAAGAGAGTTTTTAGCAAGAACGAAGTCTACACCCCATGCAGGCATGAAATAACCGAATACTTTTCCTTCAGGACCCTGTCCGGATGCCCATTCAGCTGCCCAGAGAGTGGTCTTCTGATTGTAGCCATTGTCTGTATATTTCTTGGTCTGCTCTACCCACTTATCCAGATTAGGATCGATCACTACTTTCTTTCCATCTACCCATGGAGCAGATACATTATTTGAGAATGTACGATAAGAATCGTCATAACCGGAAAGCATATAGTAACCTTTTTCTTTCATCTTTGCTGCAGTTTTATCAAAGGTATCCCAATCATTGATTGCCTTTTGAACTTCTGCCGGATCATCTGTTCCCAATACATCCTTTGCAATGGAACGGCGATAGATATAAAGTCCGGGACAGCCCTGCCAGGAAATACCCTTTTGTGCCTTATTTGTATCCTGTGCGATTACTTTAGTGTAATCATACTGCTTTGACATATCCTGATCTGTAATACCAATATCCTTTAAATCTAGTGTGTAATCGGAATTTACATATTTCAGAATATAATCTGCTTCAACCAGGAACATATCGACTTTATCATCAGCCTTGGCATCGTTCTGGTTTAACAGTGCTTCATCAAGAGCATTCTGGTAAGCGTTATTTTCGCTTGGTGTTGTCACAAAATTAACCTTATAACCCGCCGGAAGTTTGGAAGCATAATAATCTTCATATCTCGCCTTAAACTCATCATTCCAGCAATAGATATTGATGACCTTTCCTTCTTCACTGCCTGCATCCTTGGATGCTTGCGTTGTTGCTTCTGCTTCTTTTGCAGTTGTCGTTTCCTCTGCTTTGCTTCCGCTTTCGCTTGGCGCGCTCTTTGAGGAGCAGCCGGCAACCAATGAAGCCGCCATCACCGCGCATAATAAACCGCTTACAAATTTCTTCTTCATATTTCCCTCTCCTTTTCTGATATTACTATCATGAAATATTAGCATTACCAACCGATTCGCCTGTAATCAGTTCGCCTTCCACAATGATCTGTTCTGTGAAAGTCGTCTTGGGTTTTTCGATTGTGCTTATCAATTTTTTGGCGGCCTGCATACCAATTGCTGCTGTATTCTGGCGAATGGTAGTAAGCCTTGGGTTCAATATCTGTGATAACTTGCTGCCGTCGTAACCGGCAATAGAAATATCATCAGGAACCCTTAAATTCCTCATCCGGATTTCATTGAGACCACCAATTAATGCTGTATCATCCGGATATATAATACAGGTTGGCGGGTCCTTTTGGTCTAACAGTTCACTGGTACATGTCATAGCCTGACTGACATCCAGATAATCAGCTTCCAGCACATATTCATCAGGTACCGAAAGCTCTTTACTTTCCAGAAAGCGATAAAAACTGGTAAGTCTCGCCTTTGTTACGGTGCTGCTCGCCTGCCCGTGTATGTAGGCAATTTTTCTATGCCCTTTTTCATAAATATATTCCATCAGGCTCTGGATACCCTTTACGTTATCGGATAATACAGAAGAGCAATTTTCATTGATATGGTCGATGGTTACAACAGGTATGTCCCCGTTTAAAAGATCGATCACTTCAGGGTTATCAAATTGGACACAGGCAATCACCACTCCATCGACATTCCGATATTTGCAGTGATCATAATAGGAAACTTTCTTCTTCCCGATCTGCCCGTTAATAAATGTTATATCGTATCCCTGCTTTTCCGCTTCAACCTTAAACCCTTCCAGAACTGCGGCAAAGTATTCATGGGTCAGGCCGCTGTTTGCCTCATCCACAAATAGAACCCCTATGTTGTAGCTTCTATTCGTTTTTAAGGATCTTGCTGCAGCATTGGGATAATATCCCAGCTTCTCGGCTGCCTGCTTAACCCTCAGTTTAGTGCTCTCCCCGATGTCATTCTGATCATTAAGCGCCTTACTCACTGTGGCAATAGATACCCCGCAGTGCTGTGCCAGTTCTTTCATAGAAATCATATGTCTCATCCTTTTAACTTAATCGTTTTCGTACCTTCACTATACCCCTTTCTTAATTAAAAATCAACATTAATTTTCTTTTTTGTCTAGTTTATATAGATTTTGTTTTATGTTTTTGTGCATATTTACATATATTAATTGGAGATCTGTTTTTATTTTTTATTATTTCAAAATTTACTCTTGTATTTTTTCTCAACCCGCGCTATTATGACCGTATAACTCCCTATTATCTTTCTTAATCGTTTTCGAAAAATGTCGTTTTTAGGGATTTGGGTCATCCAACAGGAAGGAGTTATTCAACTATGAAATATGGATATTTTAATGACCAGGACAAAGAATATGTAATTACTGCCCCAGATACTCCTCTGCCATGGATTAATTATCTGGGCAGCGAAAATTTCTTTTCGCTGGTTTCCAACACCGGAGGGGGTTACAGCTTTTACAAAGATGCCAAGATGCTCCGGCTGACAAGGTACCGTTATAATAATGTTCCTCTGGACAGCAACGGACACTACTACTATATTAATGAAAACGGGACCGTCTGGAATCCAGGCTGGCAGCCCTCTAAGACTCCGTTAGATTTTTACGAATGCCGCCACGGACTTGGAGTGACCCGTTTCACCGGCAGGAAAAATGACTTATGTGCAAAGGTAACAGCCTTTGTACCGTTAGGAGATTCCTGTGAAATTAATATGGTAACGTTAAAGAATGAAAGCAGCACTTCCAAAGATTTCACGTTGTATTCCTACGTGGAATTCTGCCTCTGGAATGCTATGGATGATATGACTAACTATCAGCGGAATTTCAACACCGGTGAAGTTGAGGTCGAAGGTTCCGTAATCTATCATAAAACGGAATACAGGGAAAGAAGAAATCACTATGCCTACTATTCCGTCAATGCAGATATTCAGGGTTTTGATACAGACAGGAATACGTTTGTAGGCGTATACGGCTCCAATCAGAAGCCGGCTATGGTAGAAAAGAATTCTTCCGGTAATTCCATGGCAAGCGGCTGGTCGCCCATCGGCTCTCACCGGATCACGCTGCATTTAGAACCCGGCGAGGAGAAAACCTTTATCTTTATTCTTGGATATGCAGAGAACGCTCTGGAGTCAAAATGGAGTGCTCCTAATGTCATCAACAAGGCTCCCTCCCATGCTGTGCTGGAAAAATACCGTACCGCTTCGGATATTGAGGCTGCTCTTGAAAAGCTGAAACTATACTGGACCGATCTCCTTTCCACCTACAGCGTTTCCCTGGAAGAAGAGAAAACAGCACGTATGGTGAATATCTGGAACCAGTATCAGTGTATGGTAACCTTTAATATGTCCCGTTCCGCATCCTACTACGAGTCTGGAACAGGACGGGGTATGGGATTTAGAGATTCCTGCCAGGATTTACTTGGTTTTGTCCACATGATACCGGAACGGGCAAGAGAGCGTATCATCGATATTGCTTCTACCCAGTTTGAAGACGGAAGTGCCTATCACCAATATCAGCCTCTTACCAAAAGAGGCAATATGGACATCGGAAGCGGTTTCAATGATGACCCTCTCTGGCTGATTGCAGGAGTGAGTGCATACATACGGGAAACCGGTGACTGGGACATCTTAAAAGAAAATGTCCCGTTTGATAACGATTCCGGCAAAAGCCAGACCTTAATGGAACATCTAAGGCGCTCATTCGGATTTACAAAATCCCACCTGGGCCCTCACGGTCTGCCTCTTATCGGACGTGCCGACTGGAATGACTGCCTGAATTTAAACTGCTTTTCCATGGAGCCAGGGGAATCCTTTCAGACGACCGGTCCATCCGAGGGACCTGTTGCAGAATCTCTGATGATCGCAGGAATGTATGTAAAATATGGAAAAGAATACGCACAAATCTGTCGTTTGACCGGACTGGAAAAAGAAGCCGCTGAAGCGGAAGCCTCAGTAGAAGAGGTTTATCAGGCTGTCCTTAAATCTGGCTGGGATGGAGATTGGTTCCTTCGGGCCTATGACGCTTTCGGCAATAAAGTAGGCTCAAAAGAATGCAGGGAAGGTCAGATCTTTATTGAACCCCAGGGTTTTTGTGTTATGGGCGGTATTGGAATCGAAGAAGGTCTTGCAAAAAAAGCTCTGGACAGTGTAAAGGAAAAACTTGATACCACTTATGGAATCGTTCTGCTCCAGCCTGCATACCAGACTTACCACAAGGAGTTAGGTGAAATCTCCTCCTATCCGCCGGGCTATAAAGAAAATGCAGGTATTTTCTGTCACAATAATCCATGGATCTCCATAGCAGAAACTATGATCGGCAGAGGCAACCGTGCATTTGAAGTATACAAAAAAACTGCTCCGTCTTATACGGAGGAAATCAGCGAGATCCACAAAACGGAACCTTACTGCTACTCCCAGATGATTGCCGGAAAGGATGCTGTGAACTTTGGAGAAGCAAAGAACAGCTGGCTGACTGGTACGGCAGCCTGGACCTTTGTCTGTATCTCCCAGTACATTCTTGGAATACGTCCCGGCTTTCATGGGTTAATTGTAAATCCATGTCTTCCGGACTCAATCGGAAAATTTTCTGCAATCCGTAAGTTCCGGGGGGCCACCTATCACATTCACGTTGTGAGAAACGGTAAATCCGGAAATAAAATATCCTCATTCCTGGTAGATGGAACTGCCATTGAGGGAAATGAAATCCCATTCCAGGAAGGCAAAAAAGAATATCAGGTGAACGTAACACTGGAATAATAAACAGGGGCAAAGCTTAAATAACGGCTTTGCCCCTGTTTATTCGTTCTATTCGTTGTCATACGCTTCCAATGCTATGGGCAATGATTGTATCACCACATTTCCCGCAGCCGGCAGTCCAACCAGAATACTGCTGATAATCTCCTCGCGTGTAGCTCCATGGGATTTTGCCAGCTGGACATGAAAAGGCAAACCACTCTCCAGCCGCATAACAGCCATAACTGCAATATACGCAAGTTCTTTTATCTTTTTGTCAAGCCCGCTTGCCGTATCCAGCTTTTGAACCATCTCCATCCATGGTCCCTGAACCTCCGGGACCTCCTTTGCAAATACAGAAAATGCTTTACTTACCTGCATACGGTTCCACTCCTCTCTCCTGCTCTCCTGTGATCTGGCGATCTTTCCAGGCGGGAAGCTTACTCATGCTGCTCACTGCAATTTTTTCTGCCGCTTTCTCGTCAAATCCCTGACTTTCCATAATGAATTTCGTCATGCCGGCTTTTGCCTCTTCAAATGATCTCATGGATCCGTCCGGTCTGGCACAATAAATACAATAATCTTTCTGTTCATCTCCACCTGGAAAATCAGATTTCTTTTCCATTGGCATACCGCAGGCGATACATACCTTCATGGTAACTTCCTCCTGTTACTTTGTAATAAGACTTAAAAATGTATGTTTCAATTCTCCGGCATAACGGGCTAAAACCGGTTCCTCCGGGGAAAAGAAATCCTTGTTCCATAAGTAATAATGGATCAATCCAAGCCATGTATTAAAAAACATATGAACCGGAATCTCTTTCACGGTACCATTCTTCCTCTCACGCAACATCATCCGGTTAAAATGATGGGCAGCAGCCGACTGATTATCCGCATATACATACTGTACTTCTTCCGGTAACAGGCTTCTCTCCGTAATAAGGCGCAGATAAAAATCCTCATGATCAATGAGAATTTTTAAATGAACATCCAGGAAATCACTGATACTCCTGCTGGATTCTTCCATTTCGTGAAATTCTGCGGCAAGACTGTTCTGGAATTCTCCGATCATACATTCCAACAGCTCATTTAAGGACTGGAAATGAGCGAAAACAGTTCCATGGGAGACGCCTGCTTCTCTGGCAATTTTTGCTGTTGAGGCAGAAAAGCCTTCCCTTGTATAGATCTTATATGCTGCATCCATTATTTTCTGTCTGGTACTTTCTTTTTGTATCTGTCTTTTTGATTTCATTTGATTGACCACCAGCTCATTGAGTGTATACTCAATATAAATCATTCCTTCTTTTTTGTCAAGATTTTTTTATCATTTTATAATATCAGCATCCTGTTTGTTCTTCTCCCCCGTTATACTTAATCCCATAAAGTCCTTCTTTACTATACCATCACGGAGTCTGCTGTTCCTTAAAAGCTCCTGCATCTCTTCCTTTGTATAAGCCGCATGCAAGGAGGAAAGGAACCCAGGTCTGATTTCTTTTGGCTTTGTACTGAGATAAATCATCGATTGTTTAAAAAAGCCAATATCTCTCCTCATATCCGTAATGCAATACCTTCCTCCCGGACGAAGAACCCGGTATATCTCATTAAAAACCTCAACCGGTCTTTCCCACTCATGGAGAGATCCATTTGATATCACGCAATCAAATGAATTGTCTGAGAAAGGCATATTCATACCATTTCCCTGTACATAACAGGCTTCAATCCCATATTCCCGGGCATTTTTCTCTGCAATTTGAATCATGGCCGGGCTGATCTCGCAGCCGGTAAAGGATTTAAGATTTACTCTTTTAGCCAGCTCCAATCCCACGTAACCAGGTCCGGGTCCAATCTCCAGAATATCCCCTCCGTTAATTCCAGAGGCGATCATCTCAGCCACCCCGTTCCAGCCTTTATCCCTCATTCCCCTGGCAAATTCATCAAATATCTCTGCTGTCAATTCACTTTGAATTCCCTCATTTGTTTCAATAACTCTCGCTGCTGTCATAACCCGCTCCTTTCTTTCTGATCACTCTTAACGATTCTTCCGCCCAGTTTAATTCGGTTCTGTAATGCATCACATGATGATTAAATATGATATCAGCATAAGCTCTCATATTCTCAGGCAGAATCTGATGAACCTCCGCCTGGTGTTCTTCAATTTTTTTAAGAACTGTTTCCAGTCTGGCGATATGATGAGTCAGACTCTGTATAAAATCTGCCGGACTTAAATATTCAGAAAAATAGAACGCAGCATCCGCATCAAAAACAGGACGATAATGCATATCCAAAGTCTGCTTTAACAACTCTTTAAATTTTTCTGCACCGGTATTCCCCAGATAATACACCGTTTTTTCAGGTCTGGTGCTCTGCTGGTCTCTGATTGCTGTCAAAATGCCGGACGCTTCCATCTTCTCCAGGTGATAATATATAGTTGGAAGTTTTATTTTTGTAAAATCCTCCAGCTGTTCTTCCATGATTTTTTTAATCTGGTAACCGTGCTGGGGACCAAACCGCAGTAAAATTCCTAGTATATACAATGGTATCATATTCATCCGCTCCTTTTTAGTCAGTACTGAGTATTATTATAGATTCATTATACTCAGTACTGACTATTTGTCAAGGTTATATTTCATACTTAATCGCCTCTGCAATCAAATATTTTTGTTTTTTCCCTGCTAAAGCCATATGTTAGGTATCTGGCCGCTTTACCAGCATAAAATGGTTATATACTGTGTATAAAAGGCAGGCCTGTCATGAAGAAAATACTGGATAATGATTATTATGATTTTATTATCAGCAATTCACTGATCCCTCCTTGCAACATCTTAAAAAATATCACAAAATTAAATGATGAATATTCGCTGCTCCATTTGGGGAAAAAAAATAAGCAGGCCTGTGATTTAGGTCTGCATCCATACGAAAATTTTCCCTCTGTTTTTACTTTGGCTTCTACTATATGCACGGATAATCCAGGTCCTCTCTCCCTTGACGAACTGCCTCTTTTCAATTATATGGGGCTGGGAGTTGTGATTGGTTTAATCGATACGGGTATTGACTACAGCCACCCTGTTTTTCAGAATCATGATGGTTCTACTCGTTTACTCTCAATCTGGGACCAGACTGACCAGACCGGAAAACCTCCAAAAGGTTTTGATTTCGGCTCCGAATATACAAAAAATCATATTAATACTGCTTTACAATCCTCTCTTCCACTGAATATTGTACCCGAGTCAGATACCATTGGCCACGGCACAGCCATTGCCAGTATTATAGCAGGCAACCGGGATGAGAAACATTTATTTACAGGCATTGTTCCTCAGAGCAAATTAGCTGTTGTAAAGCTGAAAGAAGCAAAAAATAATTTAAAGCAGATATACTTTATTCCGGAACAAGCCCTCTGCTACCAGGAGTCAGATATTATGCTTGGAGTCCGCTATCTTCTTGGCGTTGCCGAACAGTTAAACCGTCCCCTGATTATCTGTATCTGCTTAGGCAGCAGTCAGGGAGGACATAATGGGTGCGGACCCTTAAGTTCCTATCTGGACCAGATCGTCAGGCGCCCCCGCGTTGGCGTTATAACTGCCGCAGGGAATGAAGCAGAAAAAAAGAGACATTTCTATACCTATTCCTATTCCCCTCCCTTCAGCAGCGGATTTGATTTGAGAATTGGAAATGATGACCGTATGTTCTCCATGGAAATCTGGCCATTCCCTGCCGGCCGTATTTCAATTGAGCTTTATTCCCCTGACTATGAAATTGTAAGCAGTCCCTTCACCTCCATAAATACCTGCCAGAAATTCAGCCTGGCCTGCGGGCAGAGCACAATCTGGATTAATAACATCATTCTGGAAGGCTCCACAGGCGACCAGTTGATCCTGGTTCGTTTTGACAATCCTCGTTCCGGGATCTGGCACTTTCAGGTTAAAAGTGAGGAAAATGAACCTTTCTCCTATCATTGCTGGCTTCCCTCCGGAAACCTTATTTCTCAGGATACTTACTTTTATCACGCTTCCCCTGACACAACCATTACCTCACCGGGAGATACCCGTGTTCCCCTTACCATTACTGCCTATAACCAATTAAGTAACCAGATTATTAGGGAATCGGGAAGAGGCTTTACCCGCTTTGGAGAAATTATCCCTGATGTGGCAGCTCCCGGGTATCAAATTCCCTGTGCTCTGCCAGATAACCGGTTCGGTACACTCACAGGTACCGGAGCGGCTGCCGCTCATGCTGCCGGCACGGCTGCAATGGTCATGGAATGGGGTTTTATCAGAGGGAACCATACCTCCATAACCGGAGTCAAGGCTAACCGTATGATTATACGATGGGCTAACCGGCAGAATGCTTATTTTTATCCCAATAATGTATGGGGGCATGGAACGGTAGACATGTACCGTCTTTTTCAACAGATAGATGCTTTCACCTAAGAGCATAAAACAGGCCTGTGAATCTTGGTTTTCCCACATTCACAGGCCTGCTGTTTAACTAAAAGCAATATTAATATCAAACGGAATATCGTCTGCCAATAACTGAATACAAAGTATCTGGCTGGAATTCATCTTCACAGCTACCTGATCTCCATAGAGCAGGGTAGGTGTTGAGATATCAACTGTAATTCCAATATTGGCAAAAAACGTAGCGGCATTAGCTGTAAGCATATTGGCCAATTCGGAAATAGCACTTTGAGCCATCTCATTAAATTCATCTACCGGCATACCCATCATCATGGTAGATGCAACCTTTTTTGCATTCTCAAGATCCAGATAATAGACTACATTTCCCTTCATTTCTCCAACAATGCCAACTGTCATAATGACTCCGGTATAAGTCAGATTGGAATCTTTCAGGCTTAAATTAGTTTTTTCAACTTTTCCAAATCCCAGCTGTGGCATAACAGAAAGAAATGCTTCAATAAATGGATTTATGTATTTTACATCCACTGATTATCACCCCTTTGAAATCCAATATTCAGCAGAATATCTCCAAATTCCGACTCTGCCAGTATGTTCGTTGTCGTATATCCTGGAGCGGTAATATGTACACACTCTCCGTGCATAATTGTGGGAGGCGCAACCCTGAGTCCATAGGCTTTATTCATTCTGTTTATGATTGAGCAGGCATTGCCAGATACAATGTTGGTAAACTCGCCAAGCACTGCAAGCACTTCATCGTTGCCAGCTGCCTCTCTTCTCATTATGGCAGCTGTCAGCTTATAAGCGGTTTCCATCTTTACATCAATCAGCATTCTGCCGGAAAATTTACCAATAATACCAACAATCACAGATAATCCTTTTGACTCAAACTCCTCATTGCAGATATGTTCATCCTTATATTGGATGAGAGTTTTCGTTAATTTGTTGGTACCGTCAAGAAGTGCTTCTTTAAAAATCTTAATATACTCACTTGATAAAAAGCGATACAGCTCTTCCGAAGCCATGACACGGTTTACTGCTGTCATCAGTTCCTCTTCATCAACTGGCTTTTGCACATAAGCGGAAACCTTGTTTTCTTTTGCTTCCTTTACAATTTCATCATCCATCATGGAACTAATGACAATAACTTTAATACTTCTGTCAATTTCATGAATTGCACGTGTACACTCCAATCCATCGGTTCCAGGCAGTGTCATGTCCATCGTCACAAGCTGAGGCTTTGTATCCTGTATCACCTTTTTTACTTCTTCCAGAGTTCCTGCTTCTCCAACCACTTCAAGACCGTTTCTTTCCAGAATTCCTTTGATGAAAGCGATTGAGAAGGGAGAATCATCAACTATAACAACTCTTGTACCCGCCATAGAATAAAGCCTCCTGTAATTAATAATGAATATAAACAACAATATCATATAATGGCGTATTTTGTCAAAAGGATGCTTGTGTAATTACAAACCTTTGCATATATAATCATTTTTTATATAAATGTCACCATAAGATAATATCACCATCGCTGACTCACTCATATACTAATAGAAATATAATCTCCCGGTGAATGATGCTATGTATGATAACTATAATGACAAAATTGAATTTGATTCCGAAATGACGGATCTGCCTGAATTTCCATCCGATTTCGGTCCAAACCCCTTTATCATTGATGTTCAGAAAGCTGCTGAGCAAAACGACAATTTTCGTTCTGTACTCTGGACCGGTGACTATCTCCAGATCACACTTATGAACATACCGGTTAAAAGAACCGTTGGACTGGAAGTCCATCCGGATCTGGACCAGTATATACGAGTCGAGGAAGGCCTTGGACTGGTTCAGCTGGGTTCCTCCAAACTTTCCATGGATTCCCAGTACCTGGTTTTCGATAATTATGGAATTTTTGTTCCCGCAGGCATTTGGCATAATATTGTTAACATTGGCAATCAACCTCTTAAGATGACTTCCGTCTACGCTCCCCCACACTATGAATGGGGAACAATCCATAAAACAAAAGCTGACAGCCAGTCAGAGGACGAAAGCTGACCCATACCCATAAAAGACCGAAACAGCCTGCCCGAATCAACCGGGCAGGCTGTATTACGTACTATTCTGTAATATTAATGGTAACTGCTTTTGGTCTTGTCATTGCCTCTATGGAGTATCTGACTCCCTGAGTGCCCATTCCGGAAGCTTTCACTCCCAAAAATGGAAAATGATCCGGACCTCGTTCTGTTTTATTGTTAATCTGAACGGTTCCCACTTCTAATTTCTCAGCAATGCGAAATGCTTTATTGATGTCCCTGGTAAAAACAGAGGACTGCAGTCCATATTCCGACCGGTTGGCGATCTCCACCGCTTCATCCATATCCTTTACACGGAGGATTGGAAGAATGGGTGAAAATGGCTCTTTCCAGGCTATCTCCATATCCACAGTTACTTTATCCAGTAATGTAGGATAGACCAGGTTCTCTTCTCTTTTGTTTCCAATGACCAGCCTGGCACCTTTTGCAATGGCATCCTGAATTAAAAATCCGGCAAAGTCAGCCGCTTTCTGATCAATCAAAGGAGTCACTACTGATGATTTTCTGGGATCTCCCACGGATAATTTTTCAATTCTTGATTTAAGCATCGTTACCAGCTGATCCGCCACCTGATCTGTAGTAATAATGCGCTTCACTGCAGTACAACGCTGACCGGAATATGAAAATGCACCCTGTACGATATTATCTGCTGCATATTCCAAATCTGCATCTTCCAGCACAAGAGCCGCATCCTTGCCGCCCAGCTCAAGCAATAAGGGTGTCATGCAGGAGATCCTGGATATATGCCTGCCTACCTCCGTGCTGCCTGTAAAATTAATAAAATCAATCCCTTCGTGTGTTACGATATAATCTCCGATCTCACTTCCCTTTCCGGTAACCGTCTGCAGCACCCCCTTGGGCAGACCCGCATCCTGGAGTGCCTTTACTAAGTGAAGTGCACTGATTGCTCCCTGTGTGGCGGGTTTTAAAATCACTGTATTGCCGCCGATTAATGCAGGTGCAATCTTGGAGGCCGATAAATTAATGGGATAGTTGAAGGGCGATATGGCTAATACGGTACCAAGAGGAACTCTTTTTACGTAGGACATCTTATTGCGGGAACCGCCTGGGAAATTTTCCCCGCTTACAGCCACCCCTTCCATACTCTTGCCTGCATCTGCAGTAAAACGAAGAAAATCTACGGTTCTTTTCACTTCTGATACTGAGGATTTCTTATCCTTTGCTATCTCCATCATGAGAATATCCGATATCTCCTCCGTCCTCTCTTCCAAAAGCTCAGCTGCCCCATAGAGGATTCTTGCTTTTTCGAATATCGGCACTGCAGCCCATGAGGATTGCCCCTCTTTGGAATACCGGATGATTCCATCCACTTCCTCTTTGCTGATCGCCTGTATCTTACCCACAAAAGAACCGTCTGCAGGTGATGTTATGGTGATGACATCTCCTGATCCTGATTCTGTCCACTGACCGTTGACTAAATTTCCATAAATAAGATTTTCATTATATAATCCGGACATTTGATTTACTCCTTTCCTTTCTTTATAATAACCGTTTTTCTATAATATACCATAAATGTAGAATCAAATACAAAATCAGTGATACATCCTCAGTATAAAGAACGTTTGTTCCTATTGCAATAGCATCCTGTAATTTTCGTATAAATGCATAAAAAGGAGCTCCAAAGGAACTCCTTTCTAATCTTTATTTCACTATGACTCCCACTCCGTCTGGTATGACTGTTATTTTCGCATCAGCTCCTTTTATCTGAAAGGCCCTCTGCAGGGCTTCGTCAAAGGTATACGCATGCTGCATATGCATTCTCTTTATTATATCCGGATCACACAGATCGGAAACGAGTATAACGGTATGCTTCTGAAGGATTCGGGCAAGTATCTGGAATTCCCATTGATCCGGTATTGTCTCTGTCCGTCCTGTCATCATGACGCGTGCCAGCACTTCGTCCGGGCCAGCTGAATTGGCCATGGTTTCATAAAAGGACCTTCCGCCATGTCCGTCATTGCAGGCAGACACCATAATAATAACACCGCCTTCCCTGCAGACTGCCTCTGCTGCAGTCATACCCTTAACAGACTGGTATATATTCTGGTCAAGAGGGTATCCTCCATTGGAGGTAATTGCAATATCAGCTTTTACCCCCTTAACCGAAGCAAGTTCCATAACAAATTTACAGCCTTCTTCGTGTGCCAGCTCGCTGTCACCCGCAAAGGCATTGATAATGTGTTTTTCACTGTCAATAACAACATTGAGTATGAATGCCAGTTTTGCCTGTCTGGCTGCATAAAGCATATCCCTGTGAATGGGATTATTGGTGATCACTCCGGTCCTGGCATACTCACTTGCGATAAATTCAGAACAATGATTCGCCATTACTGTTTTTGCTGATGCCACACCTGGGAGGACACTTTTTCTGCCTCCTGAAAATCCGGCAAAGAAATGAGGTTCTATAAATCCTTCTGAGATTAACAGCTCTGTTTCCATAGCCAGCTTATTCAGCCACAGTTCTCCCCCGGATGGAAGAGTTCCGGCTCTTATAACGCTGTTTTCATCCTCTGACATATGGTTGATAATCACTTCATTTTCTACAATTTCATGCCCAAACTTACGGATCATTTCTTCCATGGTGTCAGGTCTGTGAAAACCGGTTGCTATTAATATTTTAATATCGATATCAAGATTCGCCTTTCTGATTCTCTTAAGCAAAATCGGCATAGTTACATTGCTTGGCACCGGTCTTGTATGATCACTGGTTATAATTACCATATTTTTCTTATTCCGGACCAGTTCTTCCAGACAGGCGCTTCCTATGGGATGATCCAGAGCATTGTTTACGATCTCCACCTGACTGCATTTCGCCTGATATGTATGTGCTTTTGATTCTAATATTGCAGCAAGATTATGATCTGGAATGACTGCTTCCAATAACTTATCTGAATACGGTATGTTTATTTTTGTCATAAGGTTCCCCCTACTGAAAAATCTTGCCTGGGTTTAAGATATTTCTGCTGTCAAAAGCCAATTTTATATTTTTCATCAGGTCTACATATTCCTGACTGTATTGCTCCAGCATATACACTTTCTTGGCAAAACCAATCCCGTGTTCTCCGGAAACCAGGCCACTCAGCTCCCTTGATTTGCTGTACATTGCTTCAAAAACGTCTGCCAGCTTTTTCTTCCAGGCTTCCTCAGTCAGTTCATCCTTTAACACATACACGTGCAGATTTCCATCCCCTGCATGACCAAAGCTACGGATCCTGATATGGAATTTTCGTTGAAGTTCATCTGTATATTTAATAAATTCAGCGATTTTATTTCTGGGAACCACAACATCACATTCATCCATATCAGTTGTCGATGCTTTCACCGCTTCCAGAAACGCCCCTCTTGCAGACCAGACGGAATCCTTTCTTTCATCCGTATCAACGATAAATACATCAGAAGCACCTTCCTTCAGACAGATATCAGCTACTTTTTCATATGCCTTTTCTATCTCTTCCTTTGAATTGCCGTCAAATGTAAGTAAGAGATATGCATCGGAAGAATTATCAGGAAATTTCTTTCCTAAGTATTCCTCAGCTGCGAGAATTACTTCTCTCTGCATAAATTCTATGGCAGTGGGAGCAGCTTTTGATTTCACGATTTCCGGAACAGTACTGATCGCCATATCGAGGCTGGGAAATGGAATTAACAATGATATCGCCTTTTTAGGCAGCGGAAGCAGTTTTAAAATGGCCTTTGTCACAATTCCAAGTGTTCCTTCTGACCCGCATATCAAGTCTTTTATGCTGTAGCCGGAAGAGTTTTTAACTACCTTACCTCCTACCTGAAGAATCTCCCCATTTGGCAGAACAACTTCCAGTCCTCTCACGTAATCTCTTGTAACTCCGTACTTTACTGCTCTCATTCCGCCTGCGTTGGTATTGATATTGCCGGCGATTGTTGCTGATTTTTCACCTGGGTCAGGGGGATAAAATAAATCATGCTCTTCAACAAAGTCACTGATTTCCATTAATAAAACTCCGGGCTCCAGGGTCAGGGTTAGATTGTCTTCATCAATTTCCAGAATCCGATTCATTTTGGACATATTTATCATAATTCCACCGTAAACCGGGACGGAGGCACCAACTAAACCTGTTCCTGATCCTCTGGCCACAACAGGAATTCTGTTATCATAGGCGTATTTCATGATCTTAGATACTTCCTCTGTCGTAAGAACATCCACTAATACATCCGGTTTCCTGCTTATACCGCCCATTTCATCGTGACTGAAATCCTCATTAATTTTTTCATCGGTAAATACTCTGTCCCTGCCTAATACAGATACCAGATATTCAACGTCTCTGGTATCAATTTTTTTATAATCCTTCACATTCATTCCCTCCTTGATTCGTAATGTTTATTCCGCTCCTGCACACTTTAATTTACTTACCAGCTGCGGTACGATTTCATAAATATCCCCTACGATTCCATAATGAGCGGTATGAAAAATAGAGGCATTTTCATCTTTATTAATTGCAAAGATGCGGTCTGAATGATTCATCCCTGCGACAAACTGAACAGCACCGGAAATTCCCAGTGCGATGATCAGCTTTGGCTTCACCGTTCTGCCGGAAAGACCAATCTGCTTCTTAGCCGGAATCAGTCCTGCTTCCACAAGAGGTCTTGTACCTGCAATCTGAGCATGCAGCACATCTGCCAGATCCTGCACCATGACCATGTCTTTTTCTGATTTTACGGCTCTGCCGACTGCAATGATCACTTCTGCATCTGATATGTTTTCTTCTGCCTTTTTCTTTATTACCTTCAATACCTCAATCTGTGATTTCAGTTTTTCTTCATCCAGTTCACATACCGTTATTTTTCCTTTTGAATCAAACTGTCTCTCCGGTGCATTCATGATCTTGTATCTGACCGTAGCCATCTGGGGTCTTGTATTTGGACATATAATCTGAGCCATAATATTGCCGCCAAAAGCCGGTCTTATCTGAACAAGATCTGTGTTTTCCTTCATTTCCAGTATGGTGCAGTCTGCAGTTAAACCGGTTCTGAATCTGGCGGCCACTCTGGGAGCAAGAGATCTTCCTGTAGTTGTGGCACCGACAAGTATGGAAGACGGTTTTACTTTATTTATAAAATCTTCCATAACAGCCGTATAAGTCTCGATCCTGAAATCCTTCAATTCTTTGTTATCATATACAAATACTTCATCTACACCGTAGTGCAGCAGTTCTTCTGCTTTTTTTTCTATATTATGGCCGATAAAAATGCAGTACACCGGGAAGTCAACAACGGCAGCAAGCTCTCTGGCTTTTCCGATCAGCTCCATTGTCACCGGATGAATGGTTCCTTCCACGTGCTCAACATAGACGGCAATACCTTTCCACAGGCTTTTATCAATCTTCTTTGTCTCTGTTTCAATAAATTCCATCACTCCTGCCGGACCTTTTTTCACACATATCTTACACATTTTACAGCCTGCATTTACCTGTACTTTTCCATCTGTGTATTCAATTGCTCCAAAAGGGCAGACCTTTAATAATTCTTCTATATTTGACTCATTTACTTTTTCCTGGTTACATATTAATTTGCCCATAAAATCCCCGCCCTTCTTTATATAAATTTCAGCTCTTTCAGTTTTGCAGCCATTTTCAGACTGAGTTCATCGCCTGTTCCAGTCCACATTTCCCTGTCGTTGTTGACTGACGGAGGAAATATTCTCTCAACCTGTGTAGGAGATCCGTTTAATCCATATTTCATTTCATCTTTATCCTCAAATTCATTTATGGTCAAAATTTTAATTTCTTTGTCTTTTACCTCTGTCTTTCTCTTATAGGATGGCAGTCTTGGCTGAAAAATATCTTTTTCAACAGTGATTAAACAGGGAAACTGAATTTCAGCCACTTCAATGGCATCTGGCATATCCATTTCCACAACGACTGACTTTTCTTTTAATTCTACAATCTTTAATACGTTGGTGATATGAGGGATTTTAAGATATTCCCCCATCTCCGGTCCCACCTGGGCCGTATCGCCGTCCGTTGTCTGCTTTCCGCACAGGATAAGATCAAAATTGCCCATTTTTCTCACACCCTGGGAAATGGTGTAAGAGGTAGCAAGTACATCTGCACCTGCAAACTTTCTGTCCGTTATTAAAGCTCCTTCGTCTGCTCCCATCATATATGCTTCTTTAATAACCTCTTTTGCCTGAGGCGGTCCCATGCTGATCACTTTCACCGACCCGCCCCGCTGTTCCTTCATTTTCAGCGCCGTTTCTAAAGCATACAAGTCATAAGGGTTCATTTTTGAATCTACACCATCTCTCTTTAAAACACCAGTTACAGGATCCACTTCCACCTTCGAAGTATCCGGAACCTGTTTGATACAGACTAAAATTTCCATTCCTATCCCTCTCTTTCTATGTATTAAATATAGTGTGGCAAATCATACAATCAAAAAATGAATGTGTAATGCTTATTGGTATAATGGTCTGACCACTTGTGACCATAATATCACATTTTTAAAAAAACATCTATACATTTTTAAAAAAACATCTATACATTTTTAAAAATAATAGTAAAATTTAATAAAAATATTTTCTAATCAACATAAAAAAAGCAGAGCACAAGTGATAAATTTACTAATACAATCACTTATGTTCTGACTTTTTCTAACTGTTTATATAGTTCAAATAATTTCTAACAATACATCAATAACCCCGCCGCATACCATGCCTTCCACTTCTGCATCTGCTACGGTCATATCCACATGGCAAAGCAGAGCTTTCTCTTCATCACTGTGCAGCATATGGAGGGCTTTTTGCATAACCTCTGACTCCATGCATCCGCCGCCAATGGTTCCGATGCATCTTCCTTCCGGCGTTACCAGCATCTTAGTTCCCACATCCCGGGGAGCAGATCCCTTTCTTGCCACAATTGTTGCCATGACGTTTCGTCCGTTTTTTTCATCCTGATTTAAAATCGCATGCAATATCTCTTTTGAATATCCGCTCAGACGCATCTTTTTATTTTTCACTTCAATAATTTCCGCCATAATGGATACGCCGATTTCAACGGGAGTCTCAGCGTTGATATTCAGTCCAATGGGACTGTATACCTGATCGATAACCGCCTTTTCACAACCATTCATCAACGCGGCTTCCTTTACCTTTGCCACCCGCAGCCGGCTTCCTATCATACCGATATAGGCATGTTTTTTTCCGGCAATCAGTTCCAGACACGTCTGATCATAGCGGTGGCCTCTGGTCACAATAATAAAATACGTATTGCTGCCGCCTTGCACATATTTCAGTCCCTGGTCAAATGGCTCGCATATAACTTCTGACGCCCCTGCTCTGCGCGCATTATCCGCAAATTGGGGGCGGTCTTCAAGTACTGTAACCTTGCAGCCCATCATCAGACCAATCTGTATCACCGGAATCGACACATGACCTGCGCCGCAGATTACAAGATGAATGTCCTGTCCCAGCCAGTCACAGAAAATGCGGCTGCCATCAAGGATAACCATACCTTTTCTGCACTGTTCCTTGTCGCGGACCGCTTTTAACACCTCTTCACCGTGCCTGGAAAAAAAACCGGATTCTTTCGTCTCAAAGATAAGAATTTCATCAGAAAACAAAGCCTTCTGGCCAAATGCTTCTCCATCTAACACGGTTGCCACCACGTTTGTGCTATCTGGATTGCAGTCTGCAATTGCCCGATATAGTCCTGTCATATTATTCTCCTCAGATCCTCAGATCATTTTACTATATTTGTTCGTATAATCCAGATGCTGCCGCATCGCTTTACGCGCTGCTACAGAGCTGTGCATTTCAATTGCCAGATAGATCTCTTTATGCTGTGACAAAAGCATCCTTTTGTTTTCCTGATCTTCAATAATAAACTTTCTGGCACCTTTAATGAAGTCATCTATAAGAAGTGATACAGTTCTTAAAATGTTAAATATTAATACATTCTCCGAGCATTCTGCAATCTTATAATGCAGTTCTTTATCAATCATTGCATTCATTTCCTCATCCATGCAATTCTCAAACCGCTCCATAATTTCTTTTAATTCGGCTAACTGTTCATCCGTTATTCTCTTTGCAGCCAGACCGGCAGCTTCAACTTCCATGATCTTTCTCAGTTCCAGTATGTCCCCAGGATTGGTTCCTTCCAGCATATACATAATTGATAAAGGTTCGAACAAATTATCCTGAAAGCTTGATTTGATAAAATTACCTTCTCCCTGCCTGCATTCAATTAAACCTATGACTTCTAATGCACGGAGAGCCTCCCTGATGGATGCTCTGCTCACCTGCAATTCTTCAACTAAATCTCTCTCAGAAGGAAGCTTGTCTCCTTTTTTTAAAACTCCGTTCTCAATCATTGCCTTGATTTGATCCATCACCTGTTCATAAACCTTTGTGTTTTTGATTGGACTGAACATCTTATCCTCCTGCCTGCTGACATATTTCATACTATTATACATTTAAAACCATATTAACTCAACACCATCAGCAGGTCAAGTATACGCCGTCATCATTTTTTTGCTGCTATTGCAAAGATCGGTGTGGGATTATAAAACTGATTTATTTCACTATAAATTCTGTCTCCCACCTGTTCATCAAGAATGATCTCCTTAAAACCTGCAGATCTCAGTAGCTGGACATCCCAGGCAGGTCTTGGATTTGAAATAGGGCGCAGCTCAGTCTTTAAATGCTCATAAGCGCTCCATTGTGCCTGTGTTATTTTAGCATGCGCATGATTATCCGGCAGATTCTGCGGTTTACTCTCTCTGCTGTAATCCCCGTCAAAATTAATGAGTACACCCTCTTTTTTCAAAAGACAATGCCATTTTTGATAGGCTTTTGAAAGATCCGGCAATGTCCACGCAACATTGCGGGTGACAATCGCATCAAAACTATTGTCCTCAAAATCCGGATTTTCTGCATCCATTACATAAAATTCAGCAGGTATCCCCAGAATTACCGATGATTTTCTTGCTTCAAGAATCATTTTTTCAGTGAGATCAATTCCAGTCAGATCGTGGCCTTCCGTTGCAAGCAGAAAGCAGAAAAAACCCGTTCCTGTGCCAATATCCAGTATTTTAAGACCTTTTCTTGCAGGAAGATACTTTTGAAGCTCCTTCAGCCACTTCTGCCGCATATCAGAATTCAGTTCCTGCATTTTCAGTTCATTAAATGTCTCCGCCCGTGAAGTCCAATAATCTGTTACCTCATCTTTAATTTTCTCATTTAAACTGTTGTCATATAGCTGAGTCATAAGTGCCCTTTCCTCCGATGCGTGTCAATTATTAACAGATGTATTTTCATCAACCCAGTAAAAATCCGCAGGGGTAGAATCAATTCCATCAACTTGATTCTTCATAACAAAGTTCATAACCGGATAGCAAAAATAAATCGCCGCAGCATCATTAAGTAGTATCTGCTCTGCCTGTCTGGTCAGATCTTTTCTCAGTTCGGGATCTGCGGCCACGTGTACCTGATCCATAAGAGCATTGAACTCCTCATTGTTATATCCTGTTGCATTATAAGTACCACCCGCTTTAAAGTATGTATTGATCTGGTTTTCCGGATCACCGCAGTTCATAATGTTAATGCTCATACAAAGCAAATCATAATCACCAGTCTTTAGCATGTCCATAACAGTCTGGGTATCGTGCACTTTTAGTGTAACTTTGATTCCCACAGTGGCCAGTGCTGCCTGGGCTGCCTCAACAACGATCTGCTGTTCCGGACGTCCGGTATAATATACAAACCGAAGATTTAATGGTTCACCAGACGGTGTTTCCCGGAAACCGTCTCCGTCAGTATCTGCAAATCCTGCGTCATCCAGTAATTTCTTGGCATTGTCAGGATTGTATACGTTGGGATCCGTCAGAGTATCATATCCATAATCGGTTGCGGAAGTTATAAGAGTTTTACCTGGAACATACTGATTTTTCAGCAGATTTTTACAGTAAGAATCTTTATCCTGCATTTGAAGAATTGCTTCACGAAGCACCTTGTCACCCAGCTGTCCGTTCTGATTCATAAAACCAATGGTTGTACGTCCGCTGGGGTTTGTTTTAATCTTAAAGTCACTGTTTTTTTCAAACGTACCTATATCATTCATGCTGACATTATATACCGCATCGAAATCACCTGACTGAAGTCCCATACTGATTGTGGACTGATCCTCGGAATAGATAAATTCAATCCGGTCTGTCTTCACTTCACCATTCCAGTAATTTTCATTCTTAACCACCACACATTTCTTTGTTGCTAAATCAAAGGATTCACATACAAACGGACCGGTTCCGATTGGTCCATTATCAGCGATTTTACTGTTATCAACAGAAGTGTCTATGATACCAAACAACGGATCAGCCAGTTTGTTTGGCAAAATGGGTTCTGGCTTTTCCGTAGTAATAACCAGTTTCTGACCATCCGCTTTTATAGAAGCAGGCGTAAAATATTCCTCACCTCTTTCCCCATTCTCAAAAACATTCTCCAGAGATTTTTTTACTGCCTCTGCGTCCAGTTTGTTTCCATTAGAAAATGTCACCTTGTCCTTTATGGTAAACGTCCATACCGTATTGTCATCATTGGAGGTATAACCGTCCTCTGCAAGCCATCCGGTTATGGAATAATCATCATTCATTTTTGTTAATGTCTGACATATGCCATAGCGGATCGGATACCACCCGTTATATGCCTGAATAGGGTCCAATGTTCCGGCAGACTGGGCACTTCCGATTACCAGCGTCTTCTTGCCTTCTGCTGCGCCGGCTGATGTCTTTGCATTTGAGGACGCTCCGCACCCGGACAGTAAAATACCGCACACAGCTGCGGATATAAACACTGCAATTATTTTTTTAACTTTTATTTTCATAAACAGCCTCCTATGTAAAACGAGTCATTATATTGATGACAGGCTACCAGGTGATATGGCTCTATTTCCTTTAAGACTGGTTTCTCTGTCTCACAAACCTTTCTGCAAGCATTGCATCGATTTCTGAATGGACATCCTTCCGGTACATTCAAAGGGCTGGGTACTTCACTTTCAATACTCACTATTTTCTTTGAAAAATCCATATGCACGTCAAAGATGGAATCCAGTAATTCCTTTGTATATGGGTGTCTGGCATTAACACTGACTTCGTTCCCATTGATAATCTCTACAATATTACCCAGATACATGACTGCCACCTGATGCGCAAATTGCTGTACCAATGCCAGATCATGAGTGATAAATCCTATGGATACTTGTTTTTTGTTCTGCAGATTTATAAGCAGTTCCACAATCGCTTTCTGCGCAGAGACATCCAGTGCTGATGTTATTTCATCACAGATAATTACTTCCGGTTCCAGTGCAAGGGCTCTTGCTATCCCTATACGCTGGCGCTGTCCTCCGCTCATATCGTGAGGAAAACGTTCTGCAAAGCTTCCCGGAAGTTCAACCATTTCTAGAAGCTCCCTTGCTTTTGAATCCATTTGTTTTCTATTAATTAACCTGAAGTTAAGCAGCGGTTCACATATAATTTCTTTCAATTTCATCCTGGGATTAAATGCTTCTGATGGATCCTGGAATATCATCTGAATATTTCTCCGGCTTAAGCGCAGCTCCTCGCCTTTTATTTCCAGCACATTTCTTCCACGAAAGAAAATTTCCCCGGAATCCGGTTTTTCAAGGCCCACTGCCATTCGCGCAAAAGTGCTTTTTCCACATCCGCTCTCTCCCACGATTCCAAGAGTATGGTTCTTATAAAAATTAAGACTGACATCCTCACATGCAGTCAAAATCCTGTTTCCGGAAAGCTGGAATCTTTTTGTGACATGCTTTGCTTCAAGGATCCGTTTTTCCTTCTCATACATGGTAACTGCCTCCTGCCGGCGGCACTGCAGCTAAAAGCTTTTTCGTATAATCCGCCTGGGAATGATGCAAAATATGGTCCCGGTTACCGCTGTCTGTCACCCTCCCATCCTTCATGATCAGAATACGATCAGACATGTATGCTGCCAGAGCCAGGTTATGTGTTATCATAATAATACCTGTACCATAATCTTCTCTCAGCTTCATCATCTCCCCCACAATCTGAGCCTGGGTAGTCACATCTAATGCACTGGTGGGTTCATCTGCAAGCAGCAGCTTTGGTCTAAAGAACATGGCAAATGCAATACCAACACGCTGTTTCATACCACCTGAAAGCTGAAACGGATAGCGGTTCATAATATGCTCCCCATCAGGCAGCCGTACGTTCTTAAGCATCTGCACGCCTTTTTTCCATGCTTCTCTTCTGGTATAAGCACCATGTTCACGGATATATTCAACAAACTGAGATCCAATTGTCCGTACCGGATTCATCATTGCCCCTGAATCCTGAAAGATCATTGAAATTTCAGTACCACGGATCCGCCTCCAATCATTACCCGTATTGTCTAAAAGAGATTGTCCCTCAAATAAAATGTCCCCTTGCGTCACAGTTCCCTGTCCCGGCAGATTTCCAAGTACAGCCCGGATAACAGAGGTTTTACCGCTTCCGCTCTCCCCAACCAGACAGCAGATTTCCCCCTGCTTTATATTCAGAGAGAAATTCTCCACTGCAGGCTTGTCACTATTCTTATATCGAACCGTAATATTTTTTATTTCCAGCATTACTTCCTCCTGCTGCCAGACTATATTCAATCATTACCCGTATCAAGAATGTCCCTCAGACTATCTCCCATCAAATTAAAGATTGCCACAACAATAAATATGGCAAGTCCTGGAAAAAACATCATCCATGGGGAATTCTGCAGATAGGCACGCCCTTCATTTAACATCTGACCCCATTCAGGGGTTGGGGGCTGTGCTCCAAATCCAAGGAATGAAAGCGCAGCCAGCTCAAGCATCATAGAGCCCATATCTGTGGCTGCCGTAACAATCAGAATCGGCATTGTCATCTTAAGTATATATTTTCTTAAAATATATCCGGTCCTTGAGCCTGTCAGTACCGCTGCCGACATATAGTCCTTATTCTTTATTCTCAGCACCATGCTCCGGGCAAGACGTGCATACTTCGTCCAACTGACAGCTACGATCGCAATCACTGCATTCATAAGACTGGATCCAAGAATTCCCGCAATTGCAATTGCAAGCACAAGGCCGGGAAATGATATCATCATATCGGAAATTCTCATAATGACAGAATCAGCCAGTCCGCCGAAATAACCTGCGAGAATGCCCAGCGACGAACCAACAAAAAATGTGACAAATACCAATAACATTGACGATGCCAGAGATGTACGTGTTCCATAAATAACGCGGGAAAACAGATCACGTCCCAGTTTATCCGTTCCGAACCAGTGATTTGCATCAGGCGGCTGTTCCACATTGGATATCACAGCCTCATATGGATCATGTGTTGCAATAAAAGGTGCGCAAACTGCAACTGCAGCAATGAACAAAGATAAAATGAAAAAGGCCGTGAACTGTTTATGTTTTTTGCAGAATCCAACTATTTGCCCCACTGCCATCACCTCTCTTTCGTTCTCGGATCTAATATTCCGTATAATAAATCAATAGCCAGATTGACCGACATATAGATCAAAGCTGTCCAGAGAACATATCCCTGAATCAGCGGGTAATCTCTGGCTGCGACCGCTGATACGGCAAGGCTGCCTAATCCCGGATAAGAAAAGATGACTTCTACAACCGCTGTTCCTCCAAGAAGCGATCCTAAGGACAGGCCGGCTAATGTCACTAAAGGAAGAAGTGCATTGGGAAAAACATGTGCCCAGTAAACTGTACTCTCCTTTATTCCTCTTGTCCTGGCTCCTACAACATAATCCTTATGTAATTCTTCCAACACTGCGGCTCGAACCTGCCTGGTATATTTTGCTGCCATGGAAAACGCAAGTGTGACAGCAGGCAGAATCAGTTTCTTAATTCCAGTATCATTGGATATGACCGGCAGAAGCTTTAATTTCAGAGCAACAATATAAATCAGCATAACTCCAAGCCAGAAGCCTGGCAGAGATATACCAGCAAACGAAAAAACGCGTATGATATAATCTGCCGCTTTATTACGCTTCACTGCTGAAATGACTCCAAAGGGGACGGAAACCGCAAGCATAAGAATCATGGAAAACAGTGTGAGTTTTAACGTTGGCCAAAGTCTCTGTAACAGTACAGTTACCACCGGTTTGTTCAGTGAGTAAGAAGTTCCAAAATCTCCATGCAGGCAATTAAAAAGCCAGTTAAAATACTGCATCAGAAAAGGATCATTTAATCCCATCTTCTCCCGCATTGCCTTAAGCACCTCTTCACTGGGTACGCTTCCATTGGCTGCATACATTGCTTTAACCGGATCACCGGGTGCAAGATAAATAAGGCAGAATGTTAAAAAGCTGATTCCAAACAATACGATGATAAACTGCAATAAACGCCCGGCTGTCTTCCTCTTCGTCACCTTTCTCTATTCCCTTCATTTGCTAATTAATGATTTCTTAATCACAATTTCCTGGCACAGATCTCGAACAATGGAGATTCTCCATAAAGATCTTTTTCCCATTCCTCATAAATATTTTCGCCAATGTCGGTCTGTATCTGTACACTCATACCATAGTTTTTTAAAATCTCTTTATCCCATTCAGGCCGCAGCGTACTGGTCAAAGGAGCTGATGCAAAAAACTCCATGTTTTTAACTGCTACAATCTCTTTCTTCCCATATCTGCGAAAATACCGTTCTTCCCTCTCTCTGACACGTTTCAGCTTGTCTTCATCAAAAAAATGGAGATGCCAGTTGGCATCATAGATCAGCAGCAGACCATTCTTTTTTAGAATTCTCTTCCATTCACTGTAGACCTGTTGCGGATATTCCAGGGTCCATGTAACATTTCTGGTCACTATCACATCAAATTCTTCATCCTGAAATTCCAGCTGGTTGAGATCCATCTTTTTAAATTCTGCCGAGACGCCCAGTTTCCCAGCATTGTCTCTGGCACAGGCAATCATTGCATCCGAGTAATCAATTGCCGTTACCCGTTGCCCTTCTTCTGAAAGAATACATGCAAAAAAGCCTGGTCCTGTACCTGCATCTAAAATTCTTAATCCTTTTCTTCCTTCCAGGTGTTCCCCAATCTGCCTTTTCCAGGCATCTTTACGGAAGGATGACAGCTCTGAAATTATGTAACGGTTATAGTCTTCCCCATCACCCCAGGGTTTTTGTCTTTCATCTCTGTTCATTCATTCTGCTCCCCAATCCTGTCTGTATATTGTTTTGTATTATACTTTAATACTCCTTTGCTCACAAGCCATGGGAGGGGATATATTTTCTGTTTTGTATCATTCTGCCCAGGACAAAAAAACCTGAGCATTCCGCTCAGGTCTCTTAATCAGTCCAGTTTATAAACGATTAAAAATAACAGTCTTTTCCTTCATGGAAATCTTACCTACCTGATATCCATATTCCGCCAACTCTTTCTTGTATGTCAAAAAAGAGTGATCCAGAGGTATTCCCGCAATCTCACCAATTTCATCAAAAGTCAGTTTAAATGACGGAGTGCCATTCATTTTTACATATTCCCATAAGGCATTGTATTTGCTCATCTTTCCCTCACTTTTCAGAATTTATCGTTCTTTACAGTAATTAATTTATCATTTATTTTACCATAAAGCAACAGCCAGCATTAAGCAGAGCATGGGCATAACCGTTTTAAACCCAGAAGTTTTGCAGCCCCTGCAACTGTTATCCCAAAAAATATTACTTCTTTTCCAATATCAAAATACTGCACTATCGTTCCGTTACACAGCGTACTTCCTGTACACAGTACCACATCTGACCAGTCAAGCACAACTTCTTTATAATCATCAATTCCGTGTTCCACTTTTATCCCGTACCGGGTCTGTCCCACATTTTTCGGATTTAAATCAAGGACACGTACTGTAAAGTCCTTAGATAATGCTTCCAGAATAGATGGCTGATATCCGATCAGTGCTATTTTCCTATCTTTATAATCTCTTTTTACAATATCAAGTATTTCTCCAGCACAGTTTTCCGGTTCTTCTGTACGGCAATGAACCGTATGTTCAATCAGCCCTATTTTCGCCATAACTGCATTCAAAGATGCAATAAAAAGGCCCCGGCTGTGAAGATCCTTATCCAGATCCAATGCAAGGATTTCACGAAGAGTTCCTTTAAACTCCGAGGGTGCGTCAGTAAATGCCTGTCCTTTCGCCCCCTGATATTCTGCCTGCAGCATCACCTCCCTGCCGGTGAGTATGGGAAAATCCTTTCTCCTGGTATTGCCGATTGCTTCTTCCGGAGTCAGGCTCTTTGACACAATATGTATCTCATCCATAGTAAGACTGTTTTCTTCCACCAGGGTCTTAAACTTATCCTTTAATAAATCCATTAACTCTTTCTGGTTCATACACACGCTCCTTTCATAATACCAAAAAAATGATTTAATTCTTCATGTTCATAGAAATCAAAAAGCTCATCACTGTTACGCACCGCTTTTAAACAGCCTTTATCCATAATTCCGACCCTGTGTGCAAGTTTTTGGGCTTCTGTAAAGTCGTGAGTAACAAATAAAATCGCACAGTCAAATTGCTGGTTGATTTTTAAAAGCTCCTGATACATGCCTGCCTTGGTTACAGGATCTAACGCGGAGAAAGGTTCATCTAACAGTAAAACACCAGGGTCTAACACCAGGGACCTTGCCAAAGCCGTACGCTGCTTTTCTCCTCCGCTTAATGTGTCCGGATACTGTTCCAGTATGTGGGATATGGACATAATCTCAGCCATATGCCCCACCTTCTTAGCGATCTCCATTTTAGATTTTCTCTGCATTTTTAAGCCGTAAGAGATATTCTTTCTCACCGTCATATGGGGGAAAAGGCCATAATCCTGATAGACAAAGCCTATTTTACGCTCAGTCAGAGGAGTCTTAAGAACATTCTTCCCTTCCAGAAAAATCTCCCCTTCCAGGTTCCGGTAAAAACCGGCGATCGATTCCAAAAGCAGGGTTTTTCCTGCTCCGGTCTTTCCCAGAATTGCGAATATCTCCTTCCGGCGAACATCAAAGGATATATTTTTTAATTGGAAATCACCCATTTTTAAGAAAACATTTTTTACTTCAATTGCTGATACCATCATTGATTCACATCCCTTACCCGTGTATGATGTCTGGAGATTCCTCCAAAGACGGTAGTGACGGCCAGAGACATTGCTGAAATTATCAGTAATATGATGGCACAGGCCATTGCCATACCATTCTCTCCGGTAGATATATTTAAATAAATGCTTGCTGGCAGAGTCTCTGTTTTCATTCGCGTAACACCCACCAGCATCAGCGTTGCTCCAAACTCTCCAAGCGCACGGGACCAGACAAGCACAATCATCGTGATAATAGATGGTCCGCACAAAGGAAGAAGTATGGTGTAGAACCGTTCCCAGCGGGCAGCGCCCAGCGTACCGGCAATAAATTCAAGCCTGTTATCAACCTGTGACATAGCATTTTTCATAAGCCTTACTGCAAAAGGCAGATTAACCGTCAGCTGTGCCAGAATAATACCTTTTCTGTCAAACACAACCTTAAAGCCCAGATTCTTTAAAGCCTTTCCGAATTCTGAGGAGAATACCACCAGGAGGCACAGCCCCAGAACCAGGTAGGGAAGGGCCAGTGGCATCTCGATTATGATCTGGGATGCCTTTTTAAACGGCATGGCCGTTCTGGTTAGGCCATATGCGCATGGAATGGCAAGAATCGCGCAGATACTGGTGGAGATGCTTGCCGTATAGATACTCAATCCGATGGAAAATCTTACCTCTCCGGAACAGAGGGCTTCCCTCAAATAAGGGAATCCTCCGATAATAATGGAAAGGAGTGCAAATAAAATAAACAGCACGATTCCCGCGGTTATCATAATCGATAAAATATCAAAGATATTATAGGAATGTCTGTCTTTCAATGTATCTCCTCGCGTTATTCATTTTTTATCACCTCGTAGCCAAAATTTTCCCAGATTGCATGGGAAGTATCAGAATCCAGAAAGTCAAGAAATGCAGCAAGTGCCTGAGCGTCATCACAATAGGACAGGGAGGCAGCCGGAATGGTTTTTATGTATTTTTGCATCTCATCCGTATCCACGATTTCCACCGACGTATCCGTCACATTCTCTTTCCAGACTATTATGGCATCGCATTCGTCTACGATGAGGGCGTTGAAGATTTCCGGTGCTGTGGTTGTCCTTGCTATTACATTTACTTTATCAAGTATACCTGCATCAGTAAGTGCCTTGTCTGAAATTTTCCCAATAGGTGTTGACTTAGTATCACCTAAAACCAGACGTACACCTTTATCCGCCAGATCCGCCAGTCTGGTTATCTTTAATGGATTCCCTCTTTTAACAGCAAGGACAGGTATGTGCCGGACCAGGTCTTTGCTTGCCGTGACCACATCGCTCACCGGTTTTAACTCATCAGCAGAACCTGCAACAAACAAATCCCCTTCTTTTGCAGTATTAATCTGGGTCTGAATCTGCCCTGCATTGGCAAAGGTGAGCTCTAAATCGCATCCGGTCCGGGTCTTGAATGCATCGGCAATCTTCTGAAACGGTTTTGTCATTCCTGCGCCGCAATACACAGAAAGTGTATGACCGCTTAAATCGGTTTTTTCTGCCTCTGCAGCCGTCTGTGTAGTTTCCGGTTCCGCTTTCTGTTCAGATTTCGTTTCCTGGGTGCCTACGTTTTGGGCGCACCCACTGAGACTAAGAGAAAGTATTATTGCCCACATTGTAATTACACATGTCTTTTTCATAACATCTCCTCCTTATGTTATTTCTAATAATTCCAATATTTATTTCTCAGTGTATTCCCTTACTTATTACCTGTCAACAGAAGAAACCCTTTTGTTTTTAAAAAACGGCGGTATACTTCCATTTTTCACCAAAAGGGCCTTTATAGTTTATTTTAATAAAACAATTTCGTATATTCTTTATTTATGTCTGCAATATGATAAATATAAAGTGATGTTTCTTTTATCTTACAAATTACCATCACATCTTTTTTTTATTATCCATATCCTTTAACAACCCTTCAAACCACTGTACATTAACCAAGTGATGGGAACGTGAATTTTCCAGCATTTTTCTGAAATAATCAGAGATAGTATCATCGTGCTGAATTGATTGTTCTAATAGAAATATTTTCTTTTTAGTTTGCTCAATTTGTAGTTCAATTAATTTTTTTAACTCATTATTATTATACTCATTTCCAAACAGCAGGGCTGTATAAAAAGTCAAATTTACATAGTCGGTTTTAGAACCATATTTAAACATCAGCTTTTCAAATTCCCTGTTACCTGCTTCAGTGATAATATAATTATTCGTCTCTCTTGTACTCTCTGACTGGTTAACCTTCTTAATATATTGTTTCTCTTCTAATTGCTGCAGATTGTAATAAAAGGATCCTTTGGTGAAATTTACAATATATTTATAGTGCCGCTCTTCCATTAAGGTTAATAATTCATATCCATGAGATCCCGGGTTTTGTTTCAATAGACCTAAAATTAGTAATGGTATCAAAAAATACCTCCCCTAAAACATAATTGATTTACATGACATGAGATAGAAATTCCTCAAATGATATTTTTCCCATAGCAAACTCCATACTTTTTATATATCTCGTTTCTGTTTTGGTATATGGTCTGGATTGAAGAAGGCTTATCAATTCATTTTCATTCATCAATGGCTTCAATACATGATGCTTATTAGAAAAAGCATCAAAATATCGTATCCCGAATTTCCTTTGAGAAATTGCATTAAAATGTATACCATCATGATTCGAAGTTAAACCTGTTGCTGTGACAAAGTAACAATTATCCTGTTCGAATGCAAACCTTTGTAACTCCTGATTAATATATTCATATTCCGTACAATTTTTCCCAAATCCTTCTTTGCCCAAAAAATCACCTAAGCCGCCAATAATAATTGGAATATCCGGGGCATTCAACTCTTTTCTTAAGGTCTCAATGATTAATAACAATTTATTATAGTATACTTTGTAATTACCATTAACACTGTCGCTTTCTCCCTGATGCCACAGAATTCCAGCTAAATCACTACTTTGCATCGCAAATTCAGCTTCCGTAACCGCATGTCTGAATAGCACCTCGTCTACAGCCCACTCATCCAGTACGCTTCCACCTTCCGCACAGGGAATCAGACCAATCACATCATCCTGATTCTGACGACACCATGCATCTGCAAATGAACCAGCGAGACTTATTCCTGAAACAGGGCGATCATAATTAATGGGTTCGGTCATCATCTGCCATCTTCCATTACGTAACATTTGTATTCTTTCATTATAAATAGGCGGTACCTCATGAATAAAACCTCGACCAGCCATATTAGACTGTCCTATCATTAAAAAAGATTTCATTATTTTTTATCCTCTCTTTTGTTTGTAATAATTCAACACATCATTAGTCTAATTAGACTATCCCCTTTTGATTATTATAATCTAATTAAATTAAATGTCAACTGGTTTGTGATTGGAAGCTGATATTACAAAAAGCACCTGCCGTTTCCTATATGCCCCTGTAAAGCCAAAGGAGACCTATGAAACAGCAGATGCTGATTTGAGACTGATTTAGTTATTTAAACATTATTTTTTTCTTCTTCTGTTTTATTAAATTCAGAATTATCAGAAATTGATGCAATTTCTTCCTGCAATACTTCAGAGATGGCTTCATTCAGGAAATGTTCTTTTTCAACTTTTACCAGGCTTTTTCGCACCGCTTCTTCAATCTCATATTCCTCCTGCAATCCAATCTTTAAGGAATAAACCAGCAAAATCAAGAGAACCGCAAAGGGTAAGCCTGTCATGACAGAGGCTGTCTGCAGTGATTTTAAACCGCCTCCAACCAACAGCGTTGCCGCTACAACGCCTTCCATAACAGCCCAGAATACACGTTGAGGAACTGGTGAGTCAAGCTTTCCACCTGATATCAAGTGGTCAACGACCAGGGATCCGGAATCTGAGGAAGTCACAAAAAATACTGTTACCAGAATAATTCCCACGGTAGATAACAGTGATGTCCATGGTAAATGTTTCAGCATGGCAAACAGCGCTACTGATACATCCTGTGAAACAACAGTTGCAATATCTCCTATATTATTTGTCTGCAGATATAATGCTGTTCCACCAAATACGCTCATCCATAAAAAAGATAACAAAGACGGAATCAGCATAACACCTAGTATGAATTCTCTGACAGTTCGTCCTTTTGAAATACGTGCAATAAACATTCCAACAAACGGAGACCATGAAATCCACCATGCCCAGTAAAAAATTGTCCATGCGCCTTGCCAGGAGGTGTCCCGGTAGGTCTCAGTCCAAAAACTCATCTCCAGAAGTTCTGAAATATAATAACCTAAATTCTGGGAGAATCCACTTAAAATATATACGGTTGGTCCTGCAATCAATACAACAATCATGAATACACCAGCCAATACCATATTAATCTCACTGAGCCGTTTTACACCGCCGTCAAGCCCCAGGACAACGGAGATGGTAGCAAACCCCGTTATAACTATAATAAGCACGATCTGTATTCCAGTACTCATTTGAATTCCAAATAAATAATTTAAACCGGCATTAACCTGTGCAACTCCCAGACCTAATGATGTTGCAAGTCCAATGAGTGTTGCAAGTACTGATAAAACATCTATCATATTTCCTAAAATTCCATAAATCTTATTTCCTACCAAAGGATAAAACACAGATCTGATTGTCAATGGCAATCCTTTATTGTAAGAAAAAAAGGCAAGTCCCAATCCTACTATGGAATATATTGCCCACGGATGAAATCCCCAATGAAAAAATGTAGTTGCCATTGCTGCCTGTGCTGCCACCGCGGATCCCTTCTCGATGCTTCCAAACATAGGCGACGGATTCTGTAAATGGCTAATTGGTTCTCCAACACTCCAGAATAACAGACCAATTCCCATCCCTGCACTAAGTAACATCGCATACCAGCCAAACTTACTAAACTCAGGCTGTGCATTATTTCCACCAATCTTAATGTTGCCGAATCTTCCAAATGCAAAATATAACGCTGCTATGATAAAAATATTCGCTGCCACGACAAAAAACCAGCCTGCATTCCTTATGACCCCTGTCATTAATCCGGAAAATATATGTTCTGCTTTAATCGGAAATAATAAAGTTAATAATATAAATACAAACAATAGAGCAACGGAAATCAATGTAACCTGTGGATGTATATCGAAACCATGGCCTGACCAGTTATTCTCACCTGGTTCCTGTCGTCCTTCTTCATCAAATAGTGAAGGGGTAAGTCTTATCTGTAATCCCTTAAACGGTTTACGATTTTTAATTGCTTTTCTACGTGCTTCTTTTTCTGCTTTTTTTAACTTTGCTGCTAATATCTTTTTCGATTCAAGTTCTTTCTTTTCATCTATCAAACCTTTACCTCCTAATTTATATCTACTATAGTTTAACTTTAAATCCTTAATTTGTCAATTTAGATGCACTACTATTGTAAATTTTTATACAAATAAATTTTATTAAACCAATTAAAAGTATACATATTTACCAATTAAAAACAATTTATAATATGAACCGATGATTATGCAATATAAAGTATTTCCATCATAATCTTCTATATACGGTTGGATTACTTTATTCCTTATGCAGCATTTTTCTGAAAAAAAGCAAAAAAATACCTTGAGACATCATTACTCTCAAGGCATATTATAACCTGCTTACAATTTCGTATATACTAATCCTACTCCGTTATATGAAAAGGTAATTCTTCAAATTTTGGTACGTTATCTAAATCATTATCCCAATTTGCTTTGTTATGGCAAAAGATATGGCCTTGCGGCTTTATGTGTATGTCGCTGTCCATACTTCCGGCGGGTACAGCCAGCAATTTCCCATCAAACTGAAGATTTGGCAGCGCTGACCCGCAATCAGAACAAAAGCTCTTTATGTGACCTTCCGAATGGTAGTTAAAAGTTTTAACTTTCTCTTCACCAGACAACCATCTTAACCTGGCTGAAGAAGAAAAAAGATTAGCAGCATGGGCTGAGCCTGTATCCTTACGGCATCGTTCACAATGACAAAGGAAAAAATTTTCAAATTCTCCTTCAATTTCAAAAGTAACTTTACCACAAAGACAGGATCCTTTGTATTTCATAATCAACTCTCCTTTTAAATCATTTTTGAATGACTGTGTATATAGAACTCCTCTTGACATGGCTGAAATTTCTTTTCCATTTTTTCAAATTCCAAATCAAACTGCTCCACCGCATATCGTCTGCCTGTTCATTTCTAATGGTATAGTTCTCATTCTTGTTCATTTTACCTTCCCCAATCAAATCAAAAACTGTAGATTTATTTTTTAAGTATTCTTTTTAAGTAGGCCTCGTTAAGTAAATTAACTGTCTCAAAGCATCCTTTATAAAACACGCCCCAATTGTTGAAAACACAAGGCAATTCTTTGGCTTTTTGCAGAGTATCCACCTGAATGAAAGATACAGAAACCTCATTCACTTCGCAATACCGTCTTATGGTTTCAATATATTGACAAATATAAGGGCATTGCATGTCGTAATAAATTGTCAGATCCTGATTTTCAATTTTACTGGTTTTTGCTTTTGGTGCAAATTCTGGTGTTGTTCCGTCAAAAGAAAGCGCAAGTAACTCATATCCATCATTGGTGGTATCAACAACCTCAAATCCAAACTTTTTCACAAATGATTGATCAGAAAGCCATGACTTTTGTTTTTTTGCCCCCAGCATACAAACACCGGATTTCCCTTTTGCCTTAGCATCAGTTAAACAATATTCAATCAGTTCTCTGCCATATCCATTCCCTTTTGGAGTCCCGGCAACCCATAAACAATACACATAGTAATAGTTGTCCCCAACGATAGGTACCCATGCCGTTTCCAAAGGTGCATATTCAATAAAGGCACAGCCTTTTACATTTAACTTCCTGAAAACATGACCTTCCTTAATGCGGTCTGAAAGCCATTGACGCTTTGCCTCAACGCCAGGATGCGGCTTTTTACTACGGATAATACAGCATAAATGCTCAACTGCAAGATTTTCTGTTGTCAAATTTATAAAATCTGTATTCATATTTATCCCCCCTCAATTTTACATCTTTTGATAATTATTGTGCTATAAAATTTTTAACATAATCATTTCCTGCGGTTGTTCAAATGGTGTGTTATCTAAAAAAAGACTTCCTCTATCTATGTATCCCAGCCTTCTGTAGAAATGCTGGGCGTCTTCATCAACCTGGGTTGATGTCATAACCATTTTACAGCCAAGCTCAGACATTTCATGTTATACTCCATTCCGTCAATCACTCACCAATTATTTACCCCCAAAGAGCATTTGCATCGGTAGCACTTCGATTCATACGGGAAAAATCTGTTTTAACAAAGGAAATGGTAGACAGCAGCAGAAATACTAATCCAATCACCAGAATAACTGCAAATGTCATAAACGGAGTGATAGCGAAACCATTAATTTCAACTACCAAACCTTCTTTTATCAGGTCAGGAACAGAAAGGTCGGCTTTTTCCAGAACTATCATTCTAAAAAATGCGGTCGCATAGGTCATTGGATTAAAGTAAGCAACAATTCTCAGCGAAACCGGCAGCATTGACAATGGAATATATGCGCCTGAAAGAAATGTCAGGGGCATTGTCACTGCAGTTTTCACAATCTGGAATGTCTGACCATTGCGTACCTTTGTTGCTAAAAAAAGCCCTACACCGGAAAATACTATGCCGATAAAAATCATTGATACCAGAACGAATAAAGGAGTACTCCAGTTTGTAAACTTAATACCTATAAAAAAACCTATTACCAATATCAAAATTCCCTGTAACGTAGATACGGTGGCCGCAGACAGTAATTGTCCCATTGCAACGTAAACTCTTTTCGCTGGAGAAACAAGCACCTCTTTCATAAACCCACTGACCATATCATCAACTGTGGAAGAAGCAAGATTGAGTGCGCTTTCAAACACTGTCGTTATAATAACACCCGAAAGCATGTAAGCTATGGGATTTTCAATAAAATCATTTTTAAATATAGCACCGAACACATAAACAAAGAAAAAGGGAAATATCAGAGAAAATATTAGTCCTGTTTTATTTCGTACAAATGCTTTTAGACCTCTTTTCCATAATGCAAAAACTGTATACATATTACCCCTCCTCCCTGATCTTTTTTCCAGTTATCTCTAAAAACACATCGTTAAACGTCCCTTTTTTTATTTCTATATTTGTAATGTGTTCCTTATGAATGCTCATTACTTCCAGCAGGCGGTCCAGATATTCTGCTTCCACCTTATAATAGCCGTTCTTTTTTGAATAATTTAATTCATATTCTGAGAGCAATTGCTCAAACGCCTCTTCTTTTTTTGTATTGATATAAGCTTTATCCTTCGTATACTTTTTCTTTAACGCGTAAGGCGTATCATGTGCTACAATTACCCCGCCATCCATAATTGCTATTTTATTGCAGATCTCAGCTTCTTCCATGTAGTGGGTGGTTAGAAAGATCGTAATATTTCTCTCTTTTTGAAGTTTCATAATATATTCCCAAATATGGGCCCTGGTCTGAGGATCGAGACCAGTTGTGGGTTCATCAAGAAATAAAACCTTGGGATAATGCATCAGACCTCTGGCAATTTCTACACGACGTTTCATTCCTCCAGATAAAGCAGAAACCATTTTCTTTCTTTCATCTGTCAAATCTACCAGGTTCAGAACAAACCGGATACGTTCTTCTACTTCTTTATTGGGAATGTTATAAAATACACAATGCATTTTCAAATTCTCTTCAATGGTCATTTTCGCATCGAGAGTGGAATCCTGAAATACAACACCGATTGCAGACCGTACTTCACTTTTTTGCCGGCTTACATCTTTTCCATCGATCAATAACGTACCAGAAGTTTTTTCAAAAATAGTACACAACGTATTAATCGTTGTGCTTTTTCCAGCACCATTGGGTCCCAAAAATGCAAATACACTGCCCTCTTCCACATCAAAAGATATATTGTTAACTGCGACAAAATCACCGTATCTTTTTGTGAAATTTTTAACCTGAATGATTGGATTCATAGTCTTATCTCTCCTATTGCCAGCTGTTTGTTTGTTGTTTCCTTATAGTCCGCGAAAAGCCTTTGTTTTATGCGATATCGATCGTTGCTGCTATAATATCATAATAAAATACACTTTACAACGTAATCCCCAAAGACTGTTACAGTTCTATCAAATAATAAAAATTTATCATTGACAAGTGCATATGTGTGCATATATAATAAAAACAGGGTGAGAACATGAATAATGAAGATTTACTATTAGAATGTACCAGACAAATTGAAGAAAGCATAGATTTTGAATTTTTTAAGGCATTATTTGATCCGGTAAGATGTGATATTATGAAATATCTGGCTATTAATGGCAGAAAGAATATTAAAGATATTTCAGAAAATTTCACACAGGACCGTTCTGTCATTTCCAGACACTTGGATCTGATGTACAGATATGGGATTGTTGATAAAATAAAAGAAAGCAGAAATATTTACTATCAACTGAACGATAAATATATTCTTGAAAAATTTAAAATTACAACCGACAATTTAAAAAAAATGATACAGGTATAATTTAAAAAGGCGGAAAGCCTTTTTAAAAACAGTAATATGTGCATTAATGTGCATTAAAGCATTAAAATCACCCCATTAAATTGAAAGGAATAAAATTCATGAATGTACTATCAATTTTAGCAAGTCCCAGAAAGCATGGCAATACAGCTGTTATATTAAATGAGTATTTAGAAGGAGTTAAAAATCTGACTCCATCACCTCAGATTGAAACCATTTACCTTCAATCAAAAAATATACATTATTGTAAGGGATGCAGTGCCTGCCAGAAAAGCCCCGCAAGTCCATGTATCATTGAGGATGATATGACGGAAATACGTAAAAGTGTTGAAAAAGCGGATGCTTTGGTTTTTGCTACTCCTGTGTATGTTTTTAATATGACTGGGCAGCTAAAAACTTTTATGGACCGGCTCCATGCAGTTGACTACCAAACATTATTAAATAAAAAAGTTGTATTACTCACCACTTTTGGTGATATCGATGAAACCAGTGCAGGAGTCATGAATATCGTCCAATCTATGGAGATGCTATCAAAGTATCTTGGGATGGAGCTGATACAAAATCTGAATATTAGCACATATGAGAAACCGGTTACTGATAATGTGCAGGCAAAAAGAGCCGCCTATACATTGGGAACAGAGATTATAAAGCAATGATAACATTTAAAGAAAGGGGATTCACATGGTAACAATTGTTTTCGCACACCCGTGGCATGGAAGCTTCAATAAGGCCATACTGGATACAATAACAACTGCTCTTGAAAAAAAAAGGAAACAATATCATATCATAGATTTAAATAAAGATAATTTTAACCCTGTTATGTCAGAAGGAGAATTGGCTTTGTTTTCAAAAGGTCAGCATAAAGATCCTTTGGTCACAAAATATCTGGATCTTTTAAATAAATCTGATGAAGTTATTTTTGTATTTCCTGTGTGGTGGTTTGATACTCCTGCCATATTGAAAGGTTTCTTTGATAAAGTGATGTTAAAAAACTTTGCATATACGGAGTCAAGTACTGGTTTAAAGGGGAAATTAACCCATATAAAATCCACAAAAGTGATAACAACCGGTCAGTCACCCCGATGGTATTTAAAATGTTTTGCGGGTAACCTGATTCAGAAAACATTCATCAATGCTACTTTGAAGGGAATTGGTTTGAATCATGCAAAATGGATTCACTGCGGAGATGTCTCAAAGGGTGCTCAGGCAAAAAGAGTAAGATTTTTGCAAAAGATTGCAAATTATATATAGATCACACAATATCGCCGCCCGGTCAGGGCGGCGGTATATTAATATATTTACCATAAATGCCTCTCAATCCCAAGGCTTCTAATAACCTACTTACAATATCACATCACTGAACTTCTAAAGTTCTCCAAAGAAAAATCCAGTCTGTCAAATTTCCTCAATATATCCAAATTGGATGTGATACTTTGTGCATTCCCGTAATAATTTCCGATTGCCTGTTCCGTACTACACCAGCGCCTGCCATCCGGGTGTGGAAAATTCTTTTCAAATGCGTTTAAATCTTCCTCAGGCGTTATATGAAGTTCACTCGTATTACACAGTGTTTCAACAATCGCATCCAGATTTATATCCACAACATCTTTAAGTGCCGGGTAATGCTCACTTTCAGGCGAGCCGACAAAGTGTACCGGCAATGGCTCCCATAAGTTCCATGTTGCCGGGTCAAATGATGCTGGGTCAAATGATATCGGATCATAGTCAGGATAACCATTAAGGAGAGTTTTTCCACTCAGTTTATACATATCTTTCAATTCAACCGCCTTTTTGTAGATAGCGCTGCTTTTGTCTGCATATTTGAGTAAAAAGGAGGAAAGGCGCCTGGTTACTCCGATGTCGGCTTCCGTGGCTTTCTTCGGGTCATAATGGAACCATGGCAAATGAGCAAAATTATTGTTAGTTGGGATTCCCTGCATCCCCACCCAGCCGTTTTCTAATAAATATGCGCCAGAAGCAAGGTATTTGACGATACCCGTTACCATCCTATCTTTTATGTTACTAACATAATCACCTGCCGTATCCAAATAATCCAACGCAATGCATATTGTATACGGTGATGAATCAGGATTCCAGTTATTGCATTCAATGTTGTATCCAAAACCGCCATCCTCATTCTGGTAACTGGACAGAACCGAAAGGAAATCCTCACAACTTCCGTTTTCAAAAAGATAGTTCCACTTGGTAAAATCAATCGGTCTTGCACTGCGATGAACCAGCTTTCTCAATCTTATATAATTATTAAGCGATAGTTTTTTCATGCATTTCCTCCTTTTTTTATGAAACATAGAAACCTATCCAATTAAAACTGCCTATGGTAAAACATTTCCTGCTGCACAAAAGATTTCATACCACTCCACGCGGGTCAGATAAATATCAGCTGCCTTCATACAATCTTTTAGCCTGTCAGCATTCATCGTTCCTGTCACAGGCTGCATATGAGCCGGATGACGTAGTATCCAGGCTAATGCAATGGTGGTATTTGATACTTTATAATTTGCTGCTATTTTATCAATCACTGCATTCAGTTTCACGAATTTATCATTATTCAGAAAAACTCCTTCAAAAAACCCATATTGAAAAGGAGACCATGGCTGCACCGTAATATCTTTTAAACGGCAAAAATCAAGTACACTTCCATCACGGTTAATGGCTGTATCATCTGACATGTTGACATGAAGCCCGGCAGATATCATAGTGGCATTGGTAATACTAAGCTGTAATTGGTTTGCTATAATCGGTTGATTTAAAAATTTTTCCAGCAGCTGTATCTGCATGGGATTCTGATTTGATACGCCGAAATTACGTACTTTCCCACTACTGTAAAGCTTATCAAATGCCTCAGCAACCTCCTCCGGCTCAACCAAAGCATCCGGACGATGCAAAAGAAGTACATCCAGATATTCGGTTTTCAGACGTTTCAGACTGTTGTCTACTGCCTCCAGTATATGTTCCTTAGAAAAATCAAAATACCCTTTCCGTATGCCGCATTTGGATTGCAGGATTATCTTTTCTCTGACAGTACTGTTCATGTGTATGGCCTTCGCAAACAATTCTTCACATGTTCCTCCTCCATAAATATCCGCATGATCAAAGAAATTCACTCCGCCCTCCAGAGCAGTCTGAACCAGACGTTCTGCATCGGTTGTACTTAGCGCATTAATACGCATACAGCCAATTGCAATAGCCGGAACCTGCAAATCAGATTTACCCAATTTCATATACCTCATGATAGTTTTCCTCCTCATTTAATCAGGTTAAAATTTACCAAATATATATCATTATAAACCCTTAAGTTAACATTAAGTCAATACTTTATAATTCCAGTGCATCATTAATTAGTTAGTTTATAGCTTACTTGCCAGTTTGCGGGATGTGTTTCGAAACGATGTAGGAGACATTCCTTTCTTAGTAGTAAATTGCTTAATAAAATAGGTGTCATACTCGAAACCGGTTGAACGCGCAATTTCATTTAAGCTTCCCTTATAAATCCAGAGGTCGGGTGTGGGAATAGCCCACTATTTATTTTAAGGCCTCTTGAGTCGCATAGTAATTCAATGCTGCACCGATAAAGCGTGCTGCACCATCACCATACTTTTTATCTGCAGCTATTTGAAAAGCAGAATTTGATCGATAAAGATCCGCCGTATAACCCCAGTAATTTTCTCCAACTTCTATTTTCAATTTTTCATGCTGTCTTGTTGTTTCTTTAACTATTTCTTCTACAATATCCTGGATTTCCTTAGAAGATGGATCTTTATTAAATGATTCGGTAAGCTTTGCATAAAGAGAATTTAACTTTGGTTGCGCATTTCCTAAATTTGTTTTAAGCGCTTCCCCGATAAATTTGGAAGTACCTTTGCCATATTTGTTATCAACTGCATCTATCCAATCAGGCAGAACCAGATAGAGCTGAATTATCGTATACCAATATTGATTTTCTTCATCCGTGCGAAAAACCTCATAGTCACTTTTTATTATATTCTTTATTTTTTCAGCGATTTGTTGAATTTCCTTTGATAAAGGATCTTTCGTTATGTCTGACACCAATTTCTGATACAATTCCTTCAATTTAGGATGTTTATCATCTAGTATATCTTTCTTAAACGCATCAATTTGTTCAGCCACTGAAAACATATCACTTTCAAAATTTTTCTTCATTGCTTCTACATAATTTTCAATGCTGCCATACTGTTTTATTGCCATTTCAGCAATTTCATTTTCGTTCAATTTACATTTTTCGATCAATTCATCATATTTCTCCATTCCGCTATAATTTTTTATAATTTTGTCCTTATACTCCATTTTAAATGCCTCTAAAGCTTTAAAATATTCGCTCATATCAAATTCATTAAAGCTTACTTCCTTTTCTCCTTTTAATGTTTTATCAATCAAATCAATCAAATTATTTATTCGGTTACTTTTTAAAATTAACAACTTCTTTTGATTTTCCAAAGCTTTAGCTTTATCATAATCGGAGCAATGCATGATTTTTTTTACTTCTTTTAATGGGATATCAAACTCTTTATAGAATAAAATTTGCTGCAAGAACATAAGGGCTTCATCATCATAAAGCCTATAACCCGCATCAGTAACTTCACTCGGTTTTAACAATCCTATTTCATCATAGTAATGCAACATACGAACGCTTATTCCTGACAGATCTGAAACTTGTTTTACAGTTCTCACGCGATACCTCCTGAATATTTGAGTATAATACTAATAGAATTTGCCGGCTATAATTACTATTAGTAACATAAGCTCTGTTTTTATCTTACACTATGACATGATGTTAGGGTCAATCACTTTTTAAATTATTTGTAAAATGAAAAGGTTACATGCGTTTGCCAGGCTATATACTTATTTCAAAATTCATTTTTAAATCAAATCAGTTAATACAAAGGCATTTATCGCTCTATCATCCTTTTGTGCTGTAACAATGATGGAATCGACTCCAAAATACTCCCGTATATTTTCTTTTGTAAGTATTTGATCCGTTTTCCCTACAAGAAATTTGTTCCCTTTTAAAAGTAAGGTCTTATCAGCAATATTTAAAGCATGATTTGGATAGTGTGTATTCATCACACAGGCAATTCCTTTTTCTTTTGCTAGCCTTTTTATTATTTTCAGTATTGTGATCTGATTTCCAAAATCGAGATGAGATTCCGGCTCATCCAATATAAGCAATTGAGGTTCTCCTACTAACGCACGGGCAAGCAACACCATTTGAAGCTGTCCGCCGCTTAACTGATTGCATGATTTATCACTGATTGCTGAAATGCCTACCTCTTCCAAGGCTCTGTCAGCAAACTCATAATCCTTCTCCCCAGGTGATGCAAATGCAGGCAGATACTTTGCTCTGCCAAACACTACCATATCCCTGACTGAATACGGAAACGAAAATCGGTGTGCCTGTGGTACATATCCAATCTGTTTTCTTGCGTTACCAGTATCCTTTCCATCAATGAGTGAATGGCCTGATTTCCACTTATAAATACCCATCAGGCATTTTAAGAACGTAGTTTTTCCTATACCGTTTGGTCCCATAACAGCAATTACTTCGCCTTTTTCCAACGATAACGTAATATCCTGCAAAATAGGTGTATCTGATGTATAATAAAAACTTCCCTTTTCTACACGAAGCAACATTATGATTCTCCTTTCATTCGGTTATAAATGAGTGCAAAGAATGGTGCCCCGATTAATGCTGTTAGTATTCCAATTGGTATCTCAGCTGCAGTAAGATTGCGGGCAACACTATCTACAATAACCATAAAAATTCCACCAAGCAGCATAGATGCAGGAAGTAAACCCTTGTGATTCACCCCCATAATCCTTCTGGATATATGCGGAATAACCAAGCCTACCCAGCCAACAATGCCGGAAACCATTACACAGGCAGCTGTAATAATTGTACTGAACAGAATAACCGCTATACGTGCCGCTTGTGGATTTACTCCAAGGGAATATGCCTCTTCTTCTCCTAATGATAAAATATTAAGCTGCCACCGTAAAAGTAGCAGCCCTGCAATACCGATAATAATTGGCAAAATAATTATTTTTAAGTCATTGAATTCCGTATTTGCAAAGCTCCCCATTAACCAGAATGTAATTGCCGGAAGTTGATCGTTTACATCAGCAACATATTTAATCAGTGATGTCAGAGCAGAAAATACTGAGGTCACAATAATCCCTGATAAAATATAGGACATGGTTAGAGTCTGCCCCTTAGATCGAACCATAAAAAGTGTCAGGAACATACTGATAAGTCCGAATGCTAACGACAATACTGTTGTCATCACACCCATGCCGGATGTAAGGAGTATTCCAAGTGCCGCACCAAAGCCTGATCCGGAACAAACACCTAGAATATCAGGGCTGACAAGAGGATTCTGAAATAGTCCCTGGAGAGAAGCTCCTGCTATGGACAAGCCTGCTCCAACAAGTAACGCAATAAGAATACGCGGCAGCCGGACTTGAAACAGGACATGCTCCGCAACTTCAAAGCCCGGATACGAAGCTCCAGATAGCTTTGCTTCTATAAGCTTTAAGACATCCCCAAATTCCATATGGTAACGCCCTCCAAAGAGTGACGCTACCATTACAAGAATAAGAAGTCCTGCGAGCAAAATAAACTTTAATTTAATATTATTTTTGGTTTTTATTTCATTTAGATTTTTATTCATAATCATTATTTCTGCAACTGCCGTGGACTAAGCACAGCAGAAATCAGCTCCTCCTCCAGCGTAATTTTGTACAGCCTGCTGTAATAATCTTTAAACAGTATTTTAAAATCACTCTCACTTAGCAGCTCCGGATAACTTTTTGAAATCATAAAGAGGGGCGTAAGCGGAGCATCTGAGCATGGTGCCCCCCATGAATAGATTCCCTGTGGAATATCATAGATTGTGTTGTTTTTATAAGCGGAAAGCAAACTCCAGTCCTGTCCGTTGATTTTGTTTTCCAGCATAGCAGAAGCAGGACTTCCGATAAATACATAAATAAAATCTGGATTCCACTCATAAAGCTGTTCCATACTGACTTCTGCCTGTCCTGATATTTCTGCTGCCGCATTGACAAGACCGCTTTTTTCAAACCACGTATCTGCATAAGTTCCGCTTCCATATACGGAAATCACACCACCCGTATTGCTGAAAAGAAAAAGTGCAGTCTTTTTCTTTCCTGTATATGTATCAAGAACCTCTGCTCCCTTTTTGTTGGAAGCTTCCCATTCGTTCTGAAGCGAAACAGAATTATCGGCCTCAAATATCTCACGCATCAGGTTATCCCATGCGATCGTAACTGTTTCGGGATTGTTATCTCCTTTTTTCATCATGTCGACAATTGGTATCCCCAGATTTTCAATGCCCGATTTCTGAGCTTCTCCATAGTAAAACACAATATCCGGATCAAGATTTAAAAGTTCTTCTGTATTTGAAACAAATCCCTCACTTACAAATGAGGTCTCAACACCATTCCAGTTGGGGAAAAGCTTACTTACAATTTCAGTATTTGAAGTCGTAAAAGCTCTGGAATTAGCCCCTACAATCATGTCCGGATCAGGAATAACTCCCAAAAGCACTGATGTCGTAGGCGGGGATATGATGACTACACGCTGAATTTCTGCTGCCGTTGGCACTGTCACGGTGTTTCCGCCTAAATCGGTTATCGTTCTCATGCCTGATACTGATGAATTTTTAGACGTTGCCAAAGGATCGGAGGTCTGCGCCTCTGTAACAGATGTATTTTCAGATGCTCCGCAGCCAGCTAAAGCCACCGTCAAAACAATAGATAAAATTAAGAACAATATTTTTTTAGATTTCATTTTATCCCTCCAGTTATTTAAAAATGATTTTCTATCAAAGCATTTGCATGTTTCAGAAATTCCTGAATGATATGAAGTTCGTTGTCATTCAAACTTTCAAGATAAGTAAACAACGGGCGGTCATAATCCTGATGATACTGATTATGAAGCTTATAAGCCATTTCCCCTTTTTTTGTAAGGTAAAGGCAAAAGCGCTTTTTATCCTCCACATCCTCTTTTTTTTCTAGAAATCCGTGTTCCTCAAGCTTTCGGACAGTTTTTGCCACTACTGCTCGTGTTATATTAAACTTTCGTGCCATTTCAGAAATAAATATACCTGGATAATCACCAACCATTTTAATCATATGGATCTCTCCACGATAAAATTGCATTTCTTCTAAGCCAAAATCTAATATATTTGTCTTTCCATTGGCTATCCGCTCTGTCATCTGTATAAAATCATTAATCACCAGTTTTTGTAACTTTTCCATCTTGGGAGCCTCCTGTTCTTTTTAAGTAGAATTCCCCTTGCAGCCCTTCAAATACTCCACCGTAGTCACCACTATGAATATGTTGAAATCCATGTCTTGTTAAAGCATTTTCAATATCCTTTTTTGTAAGCAGTACATCAAGCCCATCCAAATGGCTGGATAACCAGCCAAGAATACTCTCAGGCGGATTCTGATAATCCTCACTGACATTATGAGTAACAACATATAAATAACCATCTGATGTTAAAGCGTTATATAACTTGCTCATCACGCTGTCCAAATGGTCTTTTGCAAAATCCAATACTCCTGAGGCAATAATTAAATCATATCCTTTTCCGATATCATCTGTATTAAAATCTCCTTCTATCACACTTACATGCTCGGAGAGGTTTCTTTCTGACACTAATTCACGTGGCAGCCGTGCTACATTCGGATGCTCAAAAACAACGCTTTTGCAATTGGAAAAGGTAATTGCAAGTTCTATTGCAAGAATCCCTGAACCTCCTCCCAGGTCAAGTATTTTTTCGGGGGTTTTATTTCTGTAAAGGCTTGTAACTGCTTGAATCAGAGACTGAACACGCCCTGTATACATCTCAGGAATACTCACCCGTGCAGCCTCATAAAAATCATATACCTCTACCCCTTTATTATTATGAAGAATGTTTTTGCTGGGGCCGTTTGTCAAACGATCTTCAATATTTTGCAAAGACATCATTTTCTCTCTAAAAAGGATACTCTCGCCCAAATAGACTGAACTTTTTGGATTTAAAAAATCATTACTCTGCTGTGTATTTCTATAAGCTTTGTTATTTTTTTCAAGTAATCCAATGGATGCTAATGCATTTAGGACAAAAGATAGATTTCGCTCATTCAAGCCTGATTTTATTGCAACAGATTTTGGAGTTTCCCAATTTTCCAGATATGAAAACAATTTCACCCTTAATGCTGTTAAAAACAGCTCTGTTTCTCGTTTTTGATGAAGCATATTATAATAAAGCTTTTGATTTCTTTTTGACTGATTCATCCTTTCGCTTCCTTTCGCAAGTTAGTCGTTGCTAACTTATTGTGTGCCAAGTATACATCTTTTTCGATTGTATGTCAAGCATACAATCGAATTAATAGAAAACCTTATGCGATACAATGGTAAAGGGCATATCCAGCTTCCATATACCATTGTATTAACTAATAAACGATTTTTATTATTTTCATAATTTTCCTAAACCCATAATCTGAATTCTTAAATTTTTCACCCCACTTGGTAGAGTTTACTTCTGCAAAAGCTTAATTGTCCTTTTTCTTATTCACACCCTTCACACCAAAAATCAAAAACATTAATGCGAAAAAAATATAGGCAATCTCAATAAGCATATCACTATTTGTAAAATTCATTATTGCAGCAATTATGCATATTATTGCTAAAACTATATTTACTACCGAAGCTATTTTTTTCATATTCAACTTCCCCATAAATTCAAATGCCTGATACATTTTCCAGATGTTTTAAGGTCAACCATGACTAACTTTTGGCATCAATCATGGGAAAAATTCCGTTTATCTTAGAATCACTTGCAAAACGCTTGTTTGAACGGTTACAGGATGAATACCCGTAAATGCTTGAGGTAAAACTTCGCACCGTTCAGTTAATGTCTGCTACAGGAAATGAAAATATCTTTGAGTACATAGGCAAAGTTCCTTACAGGATTGTATCTTTCTCTTATAGAACCAAATAATACTTACTTTTCAAATCGATAAGTCTTCATCGCCTATTTTTCTTTATCCTCATATTTATTATCACGATTCCAATAAAAATAATAGTTACGAAAAGCACCGATTAAACACATAATGATAATTACTCCCAACAAAATCAAGCCTTCTATTGAAGAAAATAACCATCTTACATTATTTTTTCCACTTGTTACAATAATCAATAACGCAATAAGAATTCCCGGCAAGTAAATATGAAGAATCCGTAACCATTTTTTTCTACCATGCTTGTATTCTTCTTTTGTTTCTTCCAAATCTTTTCTTGTACATCTAACTATTGCTATCGGAAGCCCTCCTCCCCTTGCGTAATTTCTTTCAGCACTATACTCTATCCCATCAAGTGTGAATTCTGGATACATCCCTTTCTTTGTGATTTCAATCTCCATACCTCGTTCCATTGCATATTTGTAAAGTACATTTTCAAAATCATAGCTATTTATTATCGCATCATCTGGAGTAAAAGTAATGACTCTCTCATGCTCATAATCAATAACTTCCATGTAATCCTTAATCCATGAGGTAAAAAAGTGCTCTTTTTCCATCCTTTGTAGATATTCTTCTACATTTAATTCATCTATAGTAATCTGTTTCTTCTTTAATGCCTTGCAAAACTCAATCGCATTTTTGTCATCACTTATTCTTTTCTCTAAAATATGCTGTTGTTTGTCCAAGGAATTTGACAAATTCTCCTTCTCACGCAAAACTAGCTTAATTTGTTCTATTGGCATATCAAGCATGCGGAGCATCTTAATTACTTTTAGTATTCTGACGTCATTCTCTGAATATTCTCGATATCCATTATCAGGATTACGTTTTGTTGAAAACAACTCTGCTTTTTCATAAAATCTGATATTTTGTGCAGATACTCCTGTCCTCTTTTCCGCTTCTTTAATGTTCATTGATATTCCCCCTTTTTGTGAGGTGATTGTAAACCCTATACAAACTATAATGTCAATAGAAAAATATATAAAGTATCCCTTCCCTTTATTATCTTTTTACTTAAAAGTATAGGACTTTTACCATTGTATCAATTTTCGCCGATTTGCTCACACAATACGGCAAAGCTCAATACTTTTTGTCAAAAGCCCTATTTTAACATTTTGGTGTTACCCCATCCCCATCTTCGGTCACACCAAACAGTTTTTTACAAAAACACAACTCCATTTTTCTCAAACAATCCCGCAAGTCCGCATAAAATCAAGCTTTTCTCTCCAGCAGACAAACGGTTTCAACGTTCGCCGTCGAAGGAAACATATCCACACAACAAGCCTTAACCACCTCATATCCCCTCTCCTGCAGCACTTCCAAATCTCTCACCAGACTGGTCGGTTTACAAGACACATAAACCAGCCTGTCCACCCCAAAGTCAATAATCTTGCCAAGTGCCTTAGGATGAATCCCATCTCTGGGCGGGTCCAGAATAATAAGATCCGGCTTATCTTCCAGACCGTCAATCACCTTTAATACATCCCCCGCGATGAATTCGCAGTTGTCCAGACCATTGCCTGCAGCATTCTCTCTGGCTGCCTCCACTGCCTCTTCCACGATCTCCACACCCACCACTTTTTTTGCAACAGGAGCGATGATCTGGGCGATGGTGCCAGTGCCGCTGTATAAATCGAAGACCACCTTGTCCTTCGTCTCTCCCACATAGCTTCTCGCGGTTTCATACAACACCTCCGCTCCCAGTGAATTGGTCTGAAAGAAGGAAAATGGTGAAATCTTAAACTTAAGTCCCAGCAATTCCTCGTAAAAATAATCCTGTCCGTATAAAACATCCGTCCGGTCGCTTTTTACCACATCTGCAAGGCTGTCATTAAATGTATGAAGAATTCCCACAATTCTTCCGTTCAGCTTCAGATGAAGCAGAGAACCAACAAAAGCCTTTAAATCAAGGTCCTCCTGAGTTGTAGTAACAAGATCAACCAGAATTTCTCCTGTTTTTACAGCTCTTCGCACCAGAAGGTGACGCAGATAGCCGGTATGCTGCATTTTCTTATAAAAACCGACTCCCAGCGCTTCAAAATATTCCTTTGCCGCCTTTAAGATATCGCAGAAATCCGAATCCACAATCTTACATTCCGTTGTTGTCACTACATCATAAAAGCTTCCCCTTTTATGCATTCCCAGGGAAAGCGGTCCATCCTTATATTCATCTCCAAAGGAAAATTCCATCTTGTTGCGGTATCCATCGGCTGTTGGGCTTGCTTTAATCCCCTCAAATATATAATCCCCTTTCACAGCACCGTCTAACAGGGATTTTACCTGCTGTTCCTTGATCTTTAACTGTTCCTCATAAGGGATGGTCTGATAGGTGCATCCTCCGCAGATTCCAAAATGAGGGCAGGGAGACTCTGCATATTCCAGGGGAGATGACTCTAAGACCTCCAGAATTCGTCCTTCGCATTTTCCCCCTCTTTTTTTGTTGATCATAACTCTCACTTTTTGTCCGGGAAGTGCGTGTTTTACAGTAATTTTTCCTTCCGGCAGCTCCATCATTCCTTTGGAGGGAAAATCAAACCGTCCAATTGTACCTTCGTATATCTCACCCTTTTTCACGTTTGCTGACTCCTTTTATTCTATTCATTTTATTTAAACACTGTAAAAGAGCGTGTCTCACTTTCTGAGGCACGCTCTCCTTTTAATGCCAGATTTTATTCTTTGGAACTCTCTTCCATCTTCTCATCCTCAAAGAAATCATCGTCGAAATCATCATCAAAATCGTCTTCAAAATCTTCCAGATAATCCGGAGTAAAGAAACGATATACGGTATAAGCAATTCCGGCAACTGCAGCTACCGCACCTATGACTGCGAGTATCCAGAGGATACAGTTTTTCTTTTTCTCTTCCTGTTCTCTTTTATGAAGCAAATCATTCACTCTGCTTGAGTTCATAAGATCTTCCAGTTTGCCCATAGCTTCTTTGCTCATTGCATCAAATCTGTTCATGTCTCCACGTCCTTTCTGAGAGCCCTGCTTTCTTTCATATCCTGTTCGGCACAGTTTTTTCTCTTTGCCTGTAGCAGTTATTATACCATTATATTGGCTTTTTTACTATCATTTTTAGATTTTTTTAAAATTTTATGTATATTCAATTATTCCCTCACAAGCTTCAGTTTTGCAAAAGAGGCGAACATCTTTTTCACGCCTGCCTGGTCAAAATGAACGGTAACCTCAAAATCTCTTCCACCATCCTTGATCTCCTTCACCTCGCCTATGCCGAACTTGATGTGGCTGACCCGGTCCCCCTCTTTATACCCGAGAGATAGTGGCTTTTCCACTGTAAACGCTTTCCCAAAGCCAGGGGTGGATACAGGTTTGGATGTCTTTGACGCATATGCATTGCTGCCCGGACCAAAGCTGCTGACACCTGCGGTCCGCCCCGAAGCTGCACCTTTGCCCCATGGGAGACTGCTGTCATCAAAATCCGGCTTCGCCCTGGAAGAAAGCCTCTGTTCCAGCCTGTCGGAATCTAACAGTTCTCCTGGTATCTCTTCCACAAAACGGCTGATCTTTGAATATCTGGTTTCACCGTTAACCATACGCTGTCTTGCCGCAGTCATCATGAGGAACTTCTGGGCCCTTGTAATACCAACGTAACAAAGCCTCCGTTCTTCTTCCACGTCCTCTTTATTATCAGAAGAGATCGCCATCATGCTGGGGAATAATCCATCCTCCATACCACTTAGATAGACTCTTGGGAATTCAAGGCCCTTGGCACTGTGGAGTGTCATAAGTGTTACCCGGTTTTCCGATTCATCCATACGGTCCACATCTGCCACAAGAGCAACCTCCTCCAAGAACTCGCTTAATTCCGGATGCTCATGCTCTCCTTCAAAACTGATGGCTTTGTTAACCAGCTCCTCAATATTCTCAAGCCGCGTCTGGAATTCAATCTCCCCTTCCGCTTCTAAATCCTTCTGGTAGCCGGTCTCATCAAGAATATCTTCTATCAGCTCATGAATGCTGTAAGTCTCCTCTGTCAGCCTGTTTCTGAAATCTTCTATCTTATCCGTAAATGCCAGGATTTTATCCGCTGCTTTTCCCAGTCCCGGCACCGCTTTTGCCCGGCAGAATGCATCATATATCCCCATCTGACGCTCCGAAGCGAATGCCTGCACCTTTCCGATACTGGTGGCTCCGATTCCCCTTTTAGGAACATTTATCACCCTTAAGGCAGACAGATCATCTCTTCCGTTGGCAATTGTTTTTAAATATGCCAGAATATCTTTGATTTCTTTTCTCTGGTAAAAGTTGACGCCGCCCACCATACGGTAAGGGACATTATGCTGCAGACATCGTTCCTCAATCAGACGGGACTGGGCATTGGTCCTGTACAAAACGGCACAATCCTGATAATCAGACGGACTGTTTAAAATGTCACGGACTATGGCTTCTGCTTCCTCTGCGGCATTTTCAAACTGCTTAAACTGAACCAGCGGTCCTTCTTCATTGGATGTCCATAAGGTTTTATCCTTTCGGCCTCTGTTGTGGTGGATCACCTCATTGGCAGCCTGCAGAATGTGCTGACTGGAACGGTAATTCTGTTCCAGCTTGATTACCTTAGCACCAGTATAGGACTTTTCAAAATTAAGTATGTTCTCAATATTGGCGCCGCGGAACTTATAGATAGACTGATCGTCATCGCCCACTACACAAAGATTCTTATATTTACCCGCAAGCAGACTGATGAACCGGAACTGGGCCGTATTGGTGTCCTGATACTCGTCCACCATAATATAGCGGAAACGTTCCTGATAATAGTTTAAAACCTCCGGATTAGTCTGAAACAGCTCCACTGTTTTCATAATCAGATCATCAAAATCCAGCGCATTGTTCTTCTTTAGCTGGCTCTGGTATTCTTTGTAAACGAGAGCCGCCTTCTGCTGCCGGAAATCACCAGAGGAAGAAAGCTCAAACTCCGCTGCACTGATCAGCTCATTCTTAGCTGTGGAAATCAGCCCCAGCATTGCCCGGTCTTTATAAACCTTCGGATCGAAATCCAGTTTTTTCAATACATGGCGCATCAGTGTCTTCTGGTCATCCGAATCGTATATGGTAAAATTAGTCGTATATCCAAGGCTTTCGATATGGCGCCTTAATATCCGCACACAGGAAGAATGAAATGTAGAAACCCAGATGCTGTCCGCTCCGAATCCCACCAGGCGGTCCACACGCTCTCTCATCTCCCCAGCCGCTTTGTTGGTAAATGTAATAGCCAGTATATTCCAGGGATTCACTCCCTTTTCTTCTATTAAATACGCAATCCGATGCGTTAAAACCCTGGTTTTTCCAGAGCCTGCTCCTGCCAGCACAAGAAGCGGTCCCTCTGTCTGAAGTACCGCCTCCTTCTGCATAGAATTTAATGTATCATAAATACTCATAAATTGTACGCTTTTTCCTTTCCTATTCCAAGTAAGCTTTCAGAGAATCCATATGATCCAGTGCCAGACGTCTTCCCTCCTGATACAGCGCCTCCAGTTTCCGTTTGTCCTGCTCCGTTCTCTGAACCGTCACATGGTGATCCGGGCGAATTACATAGATTCTCCCTTCCTTCTCAAGACGGTCAATCTCTTCCTGCATCCGGTTATACCGGTCTGGCACTTCCTTAAGTGCCTCTAAAAATCTGGGAAGAGGTGCAAAATAACGTTCATATCCCCGTTTCGTCCATTTATCAACAGGAGGTTTACGGTAGCCCTGCTCTCTGGTGAGAACTAAAACGATCTTCTCATATCCTAAATCAATCGCTCTTTGATATGCCACCGGCATGGAGCACCCGCCATCTAAATACTTTCTGCCTCCTACCGTAATCATCCCGGAAAGAACTGGTATGCTGCTGGAAGCCTTTACCGCATCAATAAAATCTTTACACTTACTCTTTTCAAAGTATTCCGGCTTTCCCGTCTTACAGCGGGTTGCAACTACCTCGAATATCTGTTTAGACTGATAAAATGTCTCATAATCGAAGGGAACCAGCGTATTGCTCAATTCTCCAAACAGGAAATCAAAGTTAAAAATGGAACGTTTCTTTACCATATTTCGAAAACTTAAAAATCGTTTGTCATTGACATAATCCAGATCCACTTTTATGGTTCTGCCTATCTGCTTGCTGACATAGCTCATACCTGACATAGAACCGGCTGAAACTCCGTTTACATAGGACATTTCAATATCCTGTTCCATAAATACATCCAAAACCCCTGCAGTAAATACACCTCGCAGGGATCCCCCCTCTAAAACTAAAGCTCCTTCTGTCATCTTAATTCACCTCGCCTTCTATTCTATTTCATTTATCCGGTCCGGTCAATTCCTTTTTAATCTCAGGCAAACTGGCTTTGGTATAATTGATAGTAAGCTCCCTGAAGCTTCATTAAGTCTTCGTGGCTTCCAGCCTCCCGGATGGTTCCCTGATCGATGACGAAAATGCGGTCCGCTTTGCGTATCGTAGACAGCCGGTGTGCGATGATAAAGGAGGTACGTTCTTTTAACAGCACTTCAATTCCCTCCTGAACCAACAGCTCCGTATGGGTATCAATGCTTGAGGTAGCCTCATCAAGGATCAGGATGCCAGGTTTTGATACCATGGTTCTGGCAAAAGCCAGAAGCTGTCTCTGACCGATGGATAGACCTGCCCCCCGTTCGCTGATCACCGTATCGTAACCTTTTTCCAGTTTCATGATAAACTCATGGGCATTGACTGCTTTTGCTGCCTCTTCAATCTCCTCGTCTGATGCATCTAAGCGTCCATAGCGGATATTATCCCGTATGGTGCCGGAAAACAAGAAATTGTCCTGGGTCATAATACCCATCTGGCTTCTTAAACTCTTTAACGTCACACTTCTGATTTCCTGGTCATCAATATAGATATTTCCGCCGGTCACCTCATAAAAACGGCTGATCAGGTTTACAATCGTGGTTTTTCCGGCTCCTGTCGGTCCTACCAGAGCGATAGTTTCCCCCGGCTTTACCAAGAAGTTTACGCGATCCAGGATCAGACGGTCCGGCTCATCCCCATATGCAAAGGAGACATCCTCAAACCATACTTCCCCCTTTAATTCTTTTAATTCTTTGGCATCTTCCCGGTCCTTAATCTCAACTTCCGTATCTATAATATCAAAAATCCGTTCCGCAGCCGAAATATTGGTTGTAAGCTTATTATAAAAATTAGCCAGATTACGAATAGGACTCCAGAACATGGCGATGTATGTGGAAAATGCAAGAAACGTACCAATACCGATCTGTTCTACCCCCACAATTTTAATTCCGATAAAATAAAGGAGAAAACCTCCCATACCCCAGGTAATCTCAACCAGGGGGCCAAATGCATCCGCAACCACCACTGCGTCAATAAACGAGCGGTAATGCTGGTCTACCAGATCATGAAATACTTCTTTCGTCTCATTCTCCGCTGCATAGCTCTGGATGATGCGGATACCGGATAAATCCTCATGGATATAGGCATTTAAATTAGAAGTTTTCTTTCTGTAAATCCTCCATCTTTTATGAACATTTGTCTCGATAAAGAACATACCAACTGCCAGCACAGGCAGCGTCAGCAAAGCTGCCATTGCCAGGCGGTAGTTTTTAATGAGCATGATGCTGAGAACACAGATCACCGTAATAAAATCCGGAATGAGCTGGGTAACGCTGTCTGATAAAACATCTTTTAATGAATTTACGTCTCCGATAATTCTTGCAAGCACCTTGCCTGTGGGGCGGCTGTCAAAAAAGCCGAAGCCCAGAGACTGGATATGCTGGTATAATTCCTCTCTGATATTTAAAAGCACACGGTTTGATACTTCCGCCATCAGATGCATACGAGCCTTCGTACCTATTAAAAACAGAGCAAATAGTGCTAACGCGAAAACACCCACACGCACAAGCCCTTTCACATCCTTTTGCGCCACGCAGACATTGACTGCATATTCCATAATTAACGGTGCAATCATACTGATGGTAATGGTGCCGGCCATGATAAACAATACGACTACAATCTTCTTTTTAAAAGCCAGAAGATAGCGAAACAGCCGTAGTATGGTATCCTTTTTTAATACTTCCTTCTGCTCTTCATCCACTCTGCTGGAATTTACTGACATAATGCAGCCTCCTTTCCATACTGAACCTCGAAGGTTTTGTAATACTGCCCCCGCTTCTCCATCAGTTCCTCATGTGTCCCCCGTTCAATGATTTTCCCATTTTCCAGAATGAGAATTTCATCCACCCGGCGCACAGCCGAAATTCTGTGGGCAATGACAATCTTGGAACTGTTTTTCAGTCCTGACAAATGTGATTCTATCTCCCGTTCCGTTTCCATATCCAGAGCAGATGTGGAATCATCAAGAATGAGAATCGGTGTTTCCTTTGCAATCGCACGGGCTATGCTGATCCTCTGCTTCTGACCTCCGGATAAACCAACTCCTCTCTCGCCAATGACCGTTTCGTACTGCTGTGACAGCTTATTAATGAAGCCGTGCGCTTCTGCTGAAATCGCCGCCTGCTGAACACTTTCCCATTCGGTGGCATCCTTATTTCCTGTTTTAATATTCTCGGAAATGCTGTCGGAAAAGAGAAATACATCCTGCATAACGACTGAGATTCCTCCTCTCAGTAAAGGCAGCGGCAGATCCTTAATATTGATTCCGTCAAGGAGAATTTCTCCTGCTGTTACATCATAAAAACGCTCAATTAAGTTGACAATGGAAGTCTTTCCTGAACCGGTAACCCCCATAATTCCCAGGGTCTTTCCTTTTTTCAATGTAAAATTGATATCGCTTAAGATCTCCTTTCCTTCCAGCTGAAAGTCTACATTCCGAAAGGTGAGCTCCCCATTTACAATTTCGGGAAGGACTGGTTTATCAGGATCTGCAATCACAGGTATCTCTTCCATAATCTTTTTGATTTTCTTATTGGAAGCAAATGCAGCCGCCATATCATTGCTTAACCAGCCCACCATTTCCATTGGCCATATAATATTGTTGGCATATTCTGAAAATGCGCCCAGATCACCGATGGAAATCCTGCCTGCAATTACAAGAATGCCTCCGACAACAATCACTGCCATCATAAGAAACTTTGAAAGGAATGAAATATTCGGCTGATACCGGATCAACAGTTTTGCCTGACTCATATTTAAGTCATAAAACTGCTTGTTGTGTTTCTTAAATTTATTGATTTCAAAATCTTCTCTGGCAAAGGCCTTGACAGTCCTGACTCCAGCCAGATTTTCCTGCGCAACTGTATTCAGCTCAGCTGTCTGTTCGCTGATCTTGTCATAAACATCACCCAGGCCTTTTTCCATCTTTAAAGCATACCAGGCGATAAGAGGCAGAATAACAAGGGGGATCAAAGTCAGAATTGGACTTAACCGCAGCATGCAGACAAGAACAATAATGGTGTGTATGGAACATTCCAAAACAAGCATCCCCACAAAACCAAACGCATTCCAGATCCGCTCTGCGTCATCCTTAATACGGGCCATCAGTTCCCCCGTATTGTGGCTGTCAAAATACCCTACTGACAACGTCTGGATATGGTCAAATAGATCCTTTCTCAGACCACAGGCGATCCGGGCAGCGGCAAAGTCGAAGATAAACTCTTTTGTATACTGAAAAATTGCTCTTCCGAATCCAATTCCCACAAGCCCCAGCAGAAGTCTCATAAGAACCTGCGTCTGTCCCCCTACAATAACATCATCAATTATATGTTTTGTAATCTGGGGTGCTGCTGCATCAAGCAGGATGCTGATTATCATCGCTGCAAGGGCAAGAACGTAAAGGAACTTATATTTCCTCACATACTTCCACAAATTTTTCATACTATTCCCTCCTGTTTTCTTAACAATAAAAATAAATTTTTTCTCCTATATATGTAAAAAGCCGAAAAAACTGCAAAGTGCGGTCTTTTCGGCAAATAAGCAAAAAAATAACCGCAGTCATTCAGACTGCGGGTAAACTCATAAAAAGAAGCTTCGGCTAAAAAGCTGTATTTGTCCTGACATTCCTACATACAGAGACAATTTTCCATGAGGCAGACTGAATTCATCATTAAATATTCCATTGTATTTCTTCTTCTAATTCCATGATTACGCAACATAGTTCCTGCCTCCTTTTCTTTGATTTTGTTGTATTTAATATACAATCATAAGAATACTGCCAATTTTAGAATCTGTCAAGCAAATTTTGAACTTTTATTCATTTATGGAAATTATCGACAATTATATCAGGAAGAATTTCGTTCTGGTCCGAATCTTTTCCTTCCATTTGCAGCAGTCATTGAGATGAAGCATGACATGCCTGGTTGGCGGCATTAACAGCAGTCCGGCGATATCTTTTGAACCCCAAAACTCCAATAGCCATACAGAATCCTTTTGAGAAGTCACTCCGCCTTCCTCCCGGATTTTTATCAGGTCCGCTTCATTCACATCCCGTTTCATGTCTTCAAAGGTTAACTGACTTACGATTTCTCTGGTCCGTTCCCCTACAGCCATGCGGTAATTCAGCAGCTCTTTGCAGTTAACCTGTCTGCTGAACACCATGATCTCCTCATCAGTCATTGCATTCCCGGTATCCTTAATGGGAGAATCAATTCTCCTGCGCCATTCTTCATCAAAAAGCTGATTACCCCGGCCAGTCAGGATTCCCATGGTTAAATCCTCAATTCTGGCAATATGCCAGACTACCCAGGCTATTGTCTCATCATCTTTCCCTGGCATAACTGCGTACTCCCATGGTTTAAGGTCAGAGAACAAACGATCCACTTCATTTTCTTCTCTTTCTTTTATATTCGAAAGATGGAGCTGTTTATGAATGTCCAGAAAAACTTTTTTTGCCTCTTCCGTCCTTTGTTTCTTCCGGATTATCTGATTCAGCGCCTTATGTTCCTCACTTAAGCCCTCACCAAAATACTTCATCATTCACCCCTCGCCCATAAGCTCTTTCTGTCTCTTTTTTGATAGCTTTGAGAAAATAAGATAATAGGACTTTTCCAGCATGTCCTTTAATAAGTCATCCGGTACGTCCCCGTCTGCCTTAACGGAATTCCAATGAAGCTTATTCATATAATATCCTGGTATAATGTCCTTGTACTGCTGCCTTAAAAAATCCCCTTCCGAGGGCTCCAGTTTCATGGTTATCAGCATTTCCTTCCCCTGATCGTCTCTGCATACAGCCGCAAACATCTTACCGTCAATCATATATCTGTCCCAGCTCCATTCCTCTTTAAAATCACTGGTAACTCCGTTCATTTTCTTTAAAAATCCATCAATCCAAGGATATTTCATGGTACCTCCCCCAATTATCTATTTTCTGTTAGGATGTCTTTTTATCATCAGAAGATCTATAAACTCATCAAACAGGGAGACATCGTCAACAGGAAACATGATCCATTTTCCATCATGGTATGTGGTGGACGTATCATACTTTTCCTGTATCAAGGGTGAATAGTTTTGCCTGTCCAGCTCGAATTTCTCCCGTTCTGCTTTACCCAAAATAACCATAAAACCAGAACAGCCCTCTCTTGCATAAAGTGCACAGAGGGTTTTCCCACCTCTGCGGTATTTGTATTCGTACTTCCAGGCCTTACCACCGCTATTCCAAAGGCAGTCCATATCATACACTTCTTCTATTCTTTTGCAGAGAGCTTACCATGCATGAAAAGCATCCCCGCCGATTAAACTAATCATCTCTTCACGAGACGGAATCTTCTCAAGCATGAGAACTCCTTTCTTTTTACTGATCTGTCACCTGTTTTATGGATTATACCATTTATAACACGACAACTGTGTGTCATATTTTACGAAAAATGATATTCATCATATTCTACCTTACCCATTCTTTCTATGGTAAATTCCGTCACCAGTTCTCCCTCAGCGCGAATGCAGTATTCCGGATGAACCGGTGCTCCCCAGCTGTCATCTCCGCCCACTCCCCGCATGGCTCCGAAAATGCTGATCACGGTATACCTTGGTGCAGAAAGATCTTCCTGGTGAGTGGCTGTCTCCAGTTCCTCAGCAGTATAAGGAAGCACCGATGCGTCAAAAGGTGCTGTGACAGCCCGAAAACCGATGGCATTTCCCTTTCGGTCGGAAACCTTCAGCCACCGCACTCCGGTCCTGTTTCCGCATTCCTGGGGTACCAGATAAGGAGACATATTTCCTTCCGGAGTATCTTTATAAATTCCCAGTCTTGCCCCTTCATTCCGGTCACAGTAATTCTCTTCCGGTCCTCTGCCATACCAGGTAAACTGTTTTGCCGCAGCAGGAGTTATGAGTCTCATGCCAAAAGCAGGAAGCTGAGGCAGTCCTTCTTTTCCATGAAATACAGCTTTTACACGGATGTTCCCAGCTGCATTCACTTCATAGGTAACTTCTGTCTCAGATTCCGGCACAGTAGAAAGCTGATAGGTATAAGTTACCAGGATGCGGTCTTGTCTTTCTTCCACTTTGCAGTTTTCATTTCTGTAGGAAGGAAATCTGCCTGCCCCCAGCCACATAGAGCTTTTAACAGAAAATTTATTTCCCTTGTCATTATCAGTAGTGGCTCTCCAGTACACAGGCATAAGAGGTCTTCCCACCCATTCTTTTCCGTCATAAACGATTGAAACAATACTTCCTTCCTGTCTGGAAAAGAGGATCCGGAATCCATCACCTGAGACGCCGATATTCACATCTCCGTAAACCACCTGAAACGAGCTGTGGCTGACAGGCTGAGATTTCCCTTCCATCACACGGACAGTTTCACCAAAGGCAGTTTCAAAGCCGGAGTCTGCCCATATGGTATCCTCCTTTAAAACCGCCGACACCTGATAAACGTATTCCCCTGCTTCTTTCCATTCCGGAATTTCAACCGCTGTATACCCGCAATCTGATGGTTCCACTATGGCTTCAAACCGCTTCTGGAAGATCGGTTCGCCATTCTTTAATACCGTATAAATAAATTCACAGTCAGAGGTGCTCTCAAACAGCCTGCGTTTTTCAATCTTCACTCCCTTTTCATCCGGTATCAGGCGAAGATCCTGATAGAGATATTTTACCTCCTGGGCTTTGGGTGATACCGTACGGTCTGCAAAAACAATTCCGTCGCCGCAGAAACTGTAATCTGTGGGCCGGTCATCGAAATCGCCTCCGTAGGTCATATGCTCTTCCCCGTATGCGTCTTTTTTCATCAGAGACTGATCAATATAATCCCAGATAAAACCGCCCTGATACAGTTCATAACGGTCCTCCATATCTGTATATTTATTCATACCTCCAAGAGAATTGCCCATGGCATGCATATATTCACACAAGATAAATGGCTTTTGTGGATCAGCCTTTAAATAGTTTTCAACCTCATCTGGTTTGGAATACATGCGGCTTTCCATATCGCTGGTCCGGTCAAATTCCCTGTTCCAGAAAACGCCTTCATAATGAACCAGTCTGCCGGGATCCCGTTCCCGGAAGAAATCCGCCATAGCCAGAATATCTTCACCTGCATAGGATTCATTGCCGCAGGACCAGATCAGAACGCTGGGATGATTTTTATCCCGCTCCAGCATGGACTTTGCACGGTCCAGTACACACTCTTTCCACTCAGGCAGACTTCCGGGTACATTCCAGGATGGCTCGCAAGCCCCCATCTTCTGCCAGGAGCCGTGACTCTCTAAGTTCGCTTCGTCAATTAAATAAATGCCGTATTCATCACACAGCTGATACCACAGGCTCTGATCAGGATAATGACAGGTTCTGACTGCATTGATGTTATGCTGTTTTAAAAAACGGATATCCCAGAGCATATCTTCTTTTGTAATGGCCCGTCCTCTTCTCACATTGAACTCATGGCGGTTAATCCCGCGGAAAACAATCCGTTTTCCATTCAGGCACATGATGCGGTTTTTCATTTCAAACCGGCGAAATCCCACTTTTTGAGGTACTATCTCAATCAGACATCCATTCTCATCAAATAAGGAAACCCATAATTCGTAAAGATAAGGATCCTCTCCATTCCACAGACGAGCTCCCGGAACACAGCCGTTAAACACGGTATCCGCTTTTGCCGTCTGGGATTCAAAGGATAAAATATCATTACCGTCCCTGTCTTTTAAAACAGCGCTGACACTTCCAACTATTTCACCGGCAAGGTTTAATTCCACCCGTAAAAGTCCATCCTTATAGTCATCAGAAACATCTGCATGCACAAATAAATCCCTTACGTGACAGGAAGGAACTGCATATAAATACACATCACGGAATATGCCGGAAAAACGGAAGAAATCCTGATCTTCAATCCAGCTTGCACTGCTTCTTTTATATACCTCTACTGCAAGGCGGTTGGTTCCGTCGCATACAGCATGGGTGATCTCAAATTCTGACGGGGTAAAGGAATCTTCCGAATAACCTATAAAAACTCCATTCAGCCACACATAAAAAGCGGTCTCTACTCCCTGAAATGAGAGAAAAAGACGTTTATTCTTTAATTCCTCCTCTAATTCAAACTCCCGTAAATAACTTCCTACCGGATTGTTTTCCGGATCCGTAAAAGGAGGTCTAATATCAGAAATTCCATCCCAGGGATACATGGTATTGATATACTGGCATCTGCCAAATCCCTGCAGCTCTATGTGTCCGGGAACCACGATTGTATCAAAATCTTTTGCTGTAAAATCATTCTGATAAAATTCCTTTATTCTCTCTTCCGGTTTGTCTGCATAGGAAAACTTCCATATCCCGTTAAGCGGCTGACAAAGTGTCAGATTATCATTCACTGCATCTTTTTCTGTATCATAAAACCTATGATCCGAATGAGCTTTAAGCCTGTTCACAGAAAAAACCTGAGGATCATTCAGCCATTCCAGTTTTGCAGTCTTTTCATCCATTAAAAAGTCCTCCTTCTGTAAAAATAAGTTACGTCTATTATAATCTACCCCAGTAAAAGAATCCATTGCATTTTTTATGATTTCCTGTACAATTTATTCTTTCACTGCACCGGAAGCAATTCCTGCCAGAATATATTTCTGAAAAAAAACATATATGACAATGGTAGGCAGCATAATAATAATGATTCCTGCTGCCAGTTTCTGCCAGGAACCCTGCTGTGCATTGGCAAAGTTCATCAAAAAAGTGGTCAGCGTCCGTAACTTATTCTTGGGCATGTAAAGATATGGTATATACATATCATTGATAATTGTTATTGCTTTTATAATAACCACCGTCGCAGTTGCAGGTGCCAGCAGCGGAAAAATAATTCTGGTAAACAGACCAAAGTAAGAACAGCCGTCTAACAGCGCGCTTTCATCAAGAGAAACAGGAAGCGTGGAAATAAACTGACGGTATATATATAGCTGCATCAGATCCGATGCAATATAGATCACAATCGGCGCTCCCAGAGTATTGTAAAGGCCAATACCATTAATAATTTTAAAACGCGCAATCTCAGTTACAAAACTGGGAATGAGCATTCCCAGAAAAAACAGGCTTAAAATTACCTTTTTCAGGCGGAATTCAAAGCGTTCCAGAATAAATGCTGTTATAGTTCCAAAAAGAACGTTAAAGAAAATGCTGACAACAAGAATAAAACCTGTATTTTTAAAACCAATCAGCAGATATTTGTCTCTCAGCACCTTTTCAAAGTTGGCATATGTAATTCTGGAGACCGGCGGCATAAGAAGAGGTGAGGTATTAACCATGTCAGCCTTAGTTTTAAAAGCCGCAAATAAAGTTAAGAGAATGGGTGCCAGAACAATCAAAACCATTGAGATGCAGACAGCCTGTTTCAGCCCCTGTATGGCAATACGTTTCTTCATCACTTTTTCCCCCCTTTCAGAATCAGTCCGTGAATAATCTTATTCTGAATCAGATAGATTATCACAATCATTACCATAATCGCCACTGCCATCGTAGATGCCAGCCCGAAGTTGCTGTATTTGAATGCTGTATCAATGGTATAAAGAGTAAAGGTTGAAGATGCGTAACCAGGACCACCGCTGGTCATGACATATGGAATATCAAATACCTGCAAAGCACCTCTGATGTTATCAAACAGAACAAAATCCACCATCAGCATAATGGCAGGTATCTGTATATTCCGAAACATCTGCCATGCATTGGCTCCGTCAACTCTTGCCGCCTCCTGTACATCCTGGGGAAGAGACTGCAGTGCTGCCATGAAAAGAATCACATGGTAGCCGGAAAAGCGCCACAGGGATACAAAGGTAAGTACAAAGTTTACTATTTTAGGATCTGAAAGCCAGTTACTGATGAAACCTTCTAAGTGAACCATTGTCAGAATCTCATCAAAAGCCCCGTTTATGGGAGAAAAAAAGTAAGAAAAGGCATAGGAAATCGCCACTCCGTTTATGATGTAGGGCATAAATACCATGGTTTTATAAAATCTTGCTGCACGAAGCCGTGAAGTCAGCAAAACTGCAAACAGCAGCTCCATGGGGATAAATATCAAATGACCGAAAAAATATACCGCGTTGTTACGCAATGATAGCCATAAGTCCTTATTTTTAAACATAGCCTCATAATTATCAAGCCCGATCAGATCAAAGGTCTTTGAATATCCATCCCAGTTGGTAAAGCTCATACGAATTAAATCAAATGCCGGAACCACCACAAATCCAATGAGTAAAATCATTGGAATGATGAGGGCGCAGACAATAAATCTTAATCTCTGTTTTTCCAGTGATCTCATGCAAACCTCCTGTTTTGTAAAAAGGGAACAGGGTTCTTACACCCTATCCCCTTCCCCTGTCAATTATTTAATTCCCAGTTTCGTCCTGGCAGCTGCCCATTTGCTATTCAGTTCATCCAGCTGGGTTTTTAAATCAAAACCATCGGTAAACATAGAAGCTCCCAGTTTTTTATAATCGAATGCAATTTCATTTTGAATGGACTGAAACTGATCTCCGCCTCCATCATACATTACCAGTTCCTTATCCGGCTGCAGTTCATCTGCCTGCGCAAGTATTGGGTCTTTTTCTTTGGTGAAGTTTTTCATGGAAGAAGCACTGGTTACATAATTGATATATCCGGGATACCAGTCCTCACTATAGAACCACTCCACAAAAGCCTTTGCCAGCTCCGGATTCTTGCTGTGGGTTGTCACACCCATAAAGGAATCCCCCTGCACGATGACACGATAAGGATCCTCTTTTTGATCTCTGACCGGAAGATAAAAAGTTCCAAGCTGTGAAACATCGTCCGTTCCACTCTTAATATTCTGAAGTCCCCAGTCTCCCAAAGCAATGATAGCCGCTTTTTTCTGAGCAAACAGGGAGGTCACCTGATCATTACCCATGCCCAGAGGATCTTTGCCGAATACATTTCTGCTAAACAGACTGTTTACCTTGGTGTAAGCCTTATTGATATCAGTTCCCTCTGCAAAGGGAGCGTCTGTCTTTGCCATGTCATTCCAGTTCTGTCCGTTTCCTCCCTGAAGAGCCGGCATAAACTCCATATACGGATAATCCGGCCATTCATCCTTTGCTCCCAGCGCAATTGCCATGAAATCAGGGTCCTTCTGGCTGAAATGATCCTGAAGGGTCTGTGCTGCAGTTTCAAACTCTTCCCAGGTAGACGGCACTTCTACTCCGGCCTCTTTAAACATATCTTTCCAATAATACACATATTCATATCCGGCAGTCATCGGAATTCCAAGAATCTTGCCATCCATGGCATAGCCGGAAGCCAGTTCATTATTTTTCGCTGCTTCTAAATCAGACAAATCAATAAGATAGTCTTTGAATCTGGAAAGAGTAAATGGCTTATTAAACATCACATCCGGCAGCTGGTTCGCAGAAGTCCTCATTTTCATCGAATTCCAGTATTCCGAATCATCTTTTATTTTTTCCACTTCAATATCTGCATCTGGATATTTCTCCTGGAATTTCCCCACCATATCATTCTCATCAATGTAATCCATTAAATTGTTATCCCAGATCGCAAATACCAGACTGCCCTCTAAATCCTTGCCGGCCTGCGTTTCTGCTGAAGCGGTCCCCTCCGCTTTTGTCGCTTTAGTCTCCTTAGCAGAAGAACATCCGGCCACACTCCCCATAACCATCGCTGCACAGAGTCCGATGGCAAGCATACGTTTTCTCATGTCTTTCATACCTCCCTTGTATTGATGCACTCATCCTATCATTTCAAGACATCCTTCTCCATGAGATATGGTTGGAAAACTTGATCTTTCGTCAGATTTATTTCCTGTAATTTCCAGGGCTGACCCCCCAGTGCTTTTTAAATACTCTGGTAAAATGCTCCACATTGTTATATCCCACACTCTGACTGATCTCATATATCTTTAAATCCGTTGTCTCCATCAGTTCTCTGGCCTTTTTAATCCGTACCTGCGTCAGATAACTGATGAAGGTTACCCCCTCCTCCTTTGTAAAGCGGGTGCTGAAGTATTTTTCATTAAATCCCACAAATCCTGCCACACTTCCAAGAGTCAGCTCAGGATTTGCATAATTATCTAAAATAAAACGTTTTGCTCTGCTCATCATGTCCATCTGTTTCCGGTCTGACTGATGTGTATGATAATCCATGATCCAGCGGAAATAGTTATTGATCCATAATTCCAGAATTCTGATTTCTTCCATTCGCCCTATTTTTTCGTAATAGTTTACTGCTTCTGGAAAAACAGCAGTAATATCATCATGATTCTCGGAAAATTTCCAGGCCAGGGCGCAGATCAATTGGAGGCACATATCTTTTCCTCCCTCTAATCCTTTCCTGTAAAGCTCTCCAATAAATCGGTCCTTTTCCCCCGAAACCATCAGTTCATCTCCAAGCAAAAGCCCTTTCAGCAATTTATTATAGGAATCTCCTGTATTTTTCACATCCTCATAGGCTGCAGATTTCATCTCCCAGGAGGCAGACAGTGTACCTTTCCCTTTTAGCGGGCATAGCCGCAGCTGCCTGCCCGCTTCCTCAAAACACTTAAGGAAATCGTTCTTGCCATAACCCGGGCTGCTCACTCCCCCTGATACCGTAAGATTCATAAAATGCTTCCACACATTGCATAGCTGCCTGCAGGCAGAGACTGCATTTACCTTATACTGCGCACTATCATTAATCCGGTAGAGCATTAAAAACCGGGAGGGAGCCAGTGTTGCCAGAATACAGCGGGAAGCCACTCTCGGAATCTGTGCTGCCAGCTCAATGAATGGTTTTATCAGTTCATCCTCATAATTATCACCAAAGCGGACCGATACTTTATAGAAATCCTCTATTTCAAATTGAATCACCAAATAATTCTTAGATAGTAATTCTTCGGAAACCGGCTGCTTTCCCATCGCCATCTCAGCAAGCAGGACTGAATCAGAACGCCTGTTTCCAGTATGGTCATCTGCCTGTCTGCCATTAACTTCTGCCGGATTCTTCCGGTCCAGTCTCTCTAATACGGAAATTAAAGCCTCCTGGGTAAGCCCTTCCTTCAATATGTAATCACATGCCCCATAGCGAAAGGAGTCGCGGACCAGATTAAAATCATCATAACCGCTTAAAACCAGAACTTCAGGAACTGGTTGTTCCTTATTTAACTCTTTTAAAAGTCCGATTCCATCCATTACCGGCATCTTCATATCCGTAATGACCAGATCTACAGGATTATTTCTGATATAATCCAGCGCCTGCTGCCCATTTATAGCATCAGCTGCAATGCAGTAACCCAACGCATTCCAGTCAATCAGAGATCGGAGCGTGATTCTTATTATCGTATCATCATCTACAATCAGCACCTGTTTCAAGTTTCGTTCTCCTTTCCTGATAGGGGAATACGAATGAGGGTCCGGGTATATTCTCCCGGTTTGCTTTCCATAACAAAGCTGCATCGTTCCCCATAATTTAAGGATAACCTTGTCCGCACGTTATGGATACCGATTTTCCTGCGTTCACTCTCCTTTGCATGATCTGAGAGCAGACTGGAAATCTCCTCCCTGGTCATGCCTTTTCCATTGTCACGGATTTCCAGAAAAAGGTATTCCTCCTTCCTCTCACCAACGATCCAGATAGTTCCCATCTCTTCCATCATTGCGTCAAAACCATGAACAATGGAATTTTCCACTACCGGTTGTAAAATGAGCCGGGGAACATATGCCAGAAGACAGGCGTCATCCACCTGATAGACTATGTCAAAACCATCGGAATAACGAATTTTCATGAGATAAATAAAACTGTCCAGCACTTCCAGTTCTTCCTTTAACGTATAAAATCCATTGTTACTTCGAAAGGAACCGGATAAAATTTTTATCAGCGCCTCTGCCATACGAGCAATGGACTCATACTTAGACATCTGTGCAATAAAACGGATTGAATTTAAGGAATTTACCAGAAAATGCGGATTGATCTGGGACTGCAGCGCCTGAATTTCTGCCTTATGCTTCTTTTGCTGCTGTTCTTCGTTCTCTGCCATCAGACTGTTAAGCCTTCTAGTCATACTGTTAAATGAGTGAATCATCAGCCGCAGCTCTGCCTGTCCTTTTGGCTGTACATGAACTTCTAAATTCCCCTCCTCCACCATACGCATACCTTCCACAGTGTTGTGAATGGGCTCAATGATGCTCTTTAAGAAATAACTGGAGAAAAGATAAAAAAGCAGAAATAGAAGCAGCATCACACCAATCAGAATCATAGCTGTCCGGTTAAAGCTTCTTGTCAGGGAATCATAGGAAACCACACTGATGATTGAAAGCCCGGTCACAGGCTCTGCTGTGACAACTCTCATATAACGTTTTCCATTTAACCGGTAGCTGAATTGCTCCTCTTCTGAAATACGTTCCGGCAGAAGATCTTTTGTATCTTCTGCATCAAAAATAACATGACCGGACTTGTCTGCTATCATGGCAGTGCCAAGCATGGATTCTTTGTTATACTCTTTTATCAGACGCCCTGCCTGGGAAGAGACAAACAGCGAAGCCATCTCAATCACTCCCTCCCGGTCCACATCCGGTCCGGGAGACATCCCGGCTGCTATGGTGAGGGTATAAGCATTTTTTCTGGAATTCGTAACGCTGTAATCATAAAAGCCCACTTTCACCACATTCGGCTCTGAAAGTGCTTCCTTATACCATTCTGATGTTTTTAACTGATCCGGATTTAAAATTATATCGGATTTCATATAGGTGTGATCCCCTGACTTCATGTAGAACACAGCAGACAGAATATCCTGCACCGGAACCATGGCATAGTTAAAAGACTCAGTCAGAATTTTGGTATAATGATATTTTTCAGCCGGATCATCGGAATTGGTCCTTGCAGCATTTCTCACAATTTCACTGTCATTGACGTATATAAAATGGGATAACCGAAGAGAAACATCTTTGACTTCGTTTCCAAGAACGGAGGCGATATTGTCCTGGGCGCGGCGGATGTTTAATACCGCGGAATCCACCATCTGGGCGCGGAGAATAAAAATAGCCAACAGTGAAATGCACAGAATCGGGATGACAATGAGGGCGAAAAAGCTGTTGTAATAAGAAGCTTTCAATTTCTGCTTTTTATTCATCCACATCTTCTTCACCCTCCTGTCCTGTATGGTTTATCAAGATATTGCTCTGCTACCTTACAGAGCTTTTCACCTGTGTTTCAAGCCTGACAGTTTCTCCTTTTTTTATCCGGTAGGAGACTGCCGGAATTGCTGCATTGGGATAAAGCACGTTGGTATTCGGATCCGATTCAATGATATAGCCTGCTGCATCAGGACCGTCACCTGTTACCAGACAGCTCTGGTCCCCGTTTGATACGACAGATGCGGTTCCCTCCGTCTTCTGTTCATATTCCTTTGTAAACTTTTTAACGGCAAATCCGCAGTCGTAGGCAGTACAGTCATACTGGCTTTTAATCTCATGAATTCTCAGATGACCGTATTCCCTGGGTATAACAGTGGTTGTAACCGAAATCCCGGGAAACGGCTGCCAGCTGCTGGTAACCCGGTCTTCCAAAACTTCATACCTGTCACTGTATTTTCTCACAAAAACATAATCGTCGCCATCGATTACAAAAGCCAGGGAAGAATCAGGCGCGTTTTCATGCAGTATGATCTGACTCCTTGCTACAGAAAAGCCAAAACGAGTGGAGTAGGCAAATTTGGAGTATTTTTCCGGCACGTGGCCATGGCCGTATTTTTCACAGACTCCTGCAGGATACGCGATCACGTCCCTGCCAATCCGCTGCATCAGCATATCAGCCTGCTTTAACGGCTTTATGCTGTCAAGTGGCATGAGAGGTTCCTCTTTAGCAGACCAGAACGGATGATCATCAGGAAGCCCCAGACATAAAAGACTCTTCATACCCCAGTAAGGCGAACCAGGTGCATTATAACGCTCTGCCATAATCAGATTGGGATAAGCATATCCAATGGTCAGAACTCCATCCCGGTCAAACATCTTCTGATTAAGCCACCAGTTAAAATGGCGGGATAAGATCCCTTTTATGACTCCCGCCGGAATATCCTCAAGCCCTGCAAATAAGTAAGCAGACCAGAATGCAGCTTCTCCAAACCGGTAGGAAAGACTTCTTCCGTATGGCAGCGCGGCACCGTTTTCATCAAACCAGTAAATAAAATCTCTGGCAAAAACTTTAGCACGCTCTCTGAAATCATTGCACCGCTTTGGGTCCTCTTCTTCCATTGCAACCGAATACAATAGTCCGTAGTAATGCATGGCAAAAGAAATATAGTAATCCTTCTGACTAGATCCACCATCCCGGTACCAGCCTTCTCCGATATAATAACTTTCTATTTTATCCAGACCTGATTTCAGCTTTTCACTGCTATATGGATAACCTAGCTTTTGCAATGCAACGTTTACCAGTATCATGAAAAACTGCCAGTTACAGTCGGGAATGATATGTTCATTGATTCCGTAAAGCCATTTTGCCAGATTGTCCCGTTCCCTTTCTTCCAAAGGTTCCCAGATCTTTTCCGGAGTAAAGATCAGACCGCTTGCTATGGCCGCCATCTCCACAAACCTCTGGTCATAATCATTAAAACCGCCCCAATATTCGGGTTGAAGGGGATCTGTACCATTTCTTAATCCCTTCGTATAAATTTCTTCATAGCCCTTTCCTCCCCCCAGCCACAAAGGAACCAGCGCCCATAAAGGGCGGGAAAATGCCTCCATCTCCTGACTTACTTCAGGATAAGTAACACCGCTGTCTCCTAAGTGCAGTCTGGCACAGCCATTACTGTATAACGGTTTTAATGGATCTAACAGCCGAAACATCAGCTGTCTGTAATCCTCTTTTGTTTCAAGCTTCATCAACATTCGCCTCTTTTCATCAATTAATTGCTTACCAATATGGATTCCAGTCTGCAGACAGACGCACAAGCGCTTCCATGTAGAAGTAATCTCCCCAGATATTGCATTCATCCACACCCTCCGGTGTACAGGTATTATAAGGAGATTTTTTGGAATACGTACTGTGAAGAACCAGGCCATTGGATTGCGTTTTATCCTTTACTGCATAGTCATCCACTACAGATTTCATGATCTTTTTTGCTATGGAACTGTAATAAGCAGCTTCTGATTCCGGTAAATATCCGGCCATTTCAAGCATGCCGCAGGCAGCAATAGACGCAGAAGAGGAATCTTTTGGTTCTCCTGACCCATCTGTAAATTCCAGATCCCAGTATGGAACTAAATCCTCCGGAAGATGATCGAGAAAATATCCTGTCACATTTTTAAAATCCTCCACGTATTCTTTTCTTCCGGTATAGCGGTAGGCCAGGGCACAACCATACACGCCCCACGCCTGCCCTCTTGCCCAGGCAGAGCCATCCCGGTATCCCTGACAGGTAGCGCCATGGTCCGGTTCCCCTGTCACCATATTCATAAAGAAGGTATGCCAGGTGGAATAATCTTCTCTTATTACGTTAGCAATGGCTGTATGAATATGCTTCTCTGCAATCTCTCTGTATCTGGTATCATTTGTTTCCTCTGATGCCCAGTAAAGAAGAGGCAGATTTAACAGACAGTCAATGATAAAACGGTAATTTTCGGGCTGGTTCATGGGACCCCATGCCTGAATAAACTCTCCTACGGGCTGAAACCGGCTGATCAGCTGATCCGCCGCCTTGATTGCCGCTTCCTTACCAGTCTCATCTCCCACCAGCTTCCAGGCTGCAACACAGGACGGAGAATAAAGAAATCCCATATCGTGATGGTCTACTTCCACCTTATCTTCAATCCGCTTTAAAAAGCTTTTCGCCTGTATGCTTCCGGCTTTTGCAAATGCCTCATCTTTGCTCCACTCATATGCCAGCCACAGCTGGCCGGTCCAAAAACCGGTGGTCCAGTTCACATTAGGGGTCGGCTTATAAAAACCGTCTTCGCTGTATGCTTTTTTAAACGAGTGAGTGAACTCCTCTAAATTATCTTTCAGCTGCCCAACAGCAAAATCCAGGGCTTTGCGGCGCTCGTCTGCTGCCAGCTCCTGTTTACTCTCAAACAGTTTCTCTATCGCTTCCTTCATGATTCTTTATCTCCTCATAAAAATTTTTCATAACTTCAAAGGCCGGCTTTTCCCGCTTCCTGTCCGCAGTTACCAGACCCTTTATGTTATAACCTTTCTGATATGCACCAAGCCGCTTCGGAGTCCTAAAATCATACAAAATCCATGGTGTGGTGCCCTTAATATAATCTGTCTTTCTAAACAGCTCCACCTGTCTTTGATAGATTTTCTCCTGCTCTTCTTCAGAGCCACGGACATTTTTCCTGCCGCTTTTATCTGCCTGATAGCCATCCGCTCCGAACTCACTGATAATCACCGGCTTTCCCGGGTGAGAGCCATTTAATATTTCTGTCAGTTTTTCATAATCCGGATCATACCAGCCGTAATATTCATTCAGTCCAATGATATCCAGATGATTCTCCAGCCGGTCAGAGATCCTTAAATTCACCGTATCCACCAGACATGCAGCAGTGATCAGACGGGACGGATCCAGTTTCTTAGCTGTTTCCGCCAAATCCTTCATAAATTGATACCTGGCATCTGTATCAGGGTTTTCATTCCCCACCGACCAGATAATCACACTGGCTCTGTTAAAATCACGGGAAATTAATTCTGAAAGCTGGTTTCTGGCATCGTTTAAAGCCAGTGTATTTGAAAAATCAATCCACCAGTAAACCGGAATTTCCTCCCAGAGAAGAATCCCTTCCTCATCGGCAATCTCAGATACCCACTGGGTATGGGGATAGTGGGCAAGACGAAGAAAATTGCAGTTCATATTTTTCGCTCTCTGAAACGCTTCCCTGATTTCATCCTTTGTTACTGCCTTTCCATGTTCCTCAGTTTCTTCATGGAGACAGGCTCCCCGTAAGAAAATCTCTCTGCCGTTTAACAATATCTTTCTGTCTTTTGTCTCTATGGTCCGAAATCCGATGACATCTGTCACCTCATCCTTAACTGCTCCCTTATCTCTCAAAGTCAGAAGTACCTGATAACGTTTTGGGTTCTCAGGACTCCAAAGGGATAAATTCTCTGCATTCACGTACACAGTACAAGTACCGTCTTCGCTTACCGGAAACGTTACTTCTATGTTAAGTTCCGGAATGGAAAAAGTCAACTCGCTGTCTGTCGGTTTTTCTTCCCCCTCAATAAGGGCTGTTACTTCAATCGTCCCGTTTTCTCTGTCAATGAGTCCTGCCTTCATATTTTTAATATAGACATCTGTTACAAAAAGAAGAGAAACCTCCCGGTAAATTCCGCCATATAAGAACCAGTCGGTATTTTCACTGGGAATCTGTTCCTTTCTTCTCTTATTATCAGCGATCACAATTAATCTGTTTTCAGCCTGTAAATGAGTTGTTATCTCTACAGTAAACGGAGTGGAACCACCCTTGTGGATTCCCAGAAATATTCCGTTTAGAAAGATTCTTGCTTCATAGGAAACTGCACCGAACTTTAAGAATACACGTCCTTTGTTCTCTTCTTCCAAAGAAAACCGGCGGCTGTATACCGCCGGTCCCTCGTAATAAAAATATTCCGGTTTAGCAAGATTCCATACTCCCGGCACAATGATTTTATCCCAGTCGTCAAAGGCATAATCAAGAGGAATGTTTCGCCCTTCGTCATTTGTTTCCTGTTCTAAAAACCATTTAGCTCTTAAACAGTTATCGTACTGATCTACAGAGAAGTTCCATTCTCCATTTAGGGACTGCTTCTTTCTACCTCCGGGAAAGATCATGGATTCCCCTTGTATAACAGGGAACTCATAGTCACTTTTATAATCATCGTTATGGATATTGTCTACAAAATTTTTTATTATTTCCATTGTTTATCCTTTCACGCCTGTAGCCGCAATTCCTTCTACGAAATATTTCTGAAGAGATAAAAATACAATTAATACAGGAATTAAGGAAAGAACCGATGCCGCCATAATCAGACCGTATTCAGAACTATACTGGCTGATAAACATTTTAAGTCCCAACTGAAGCGTCTTTTTGGATTCTGTTTTTAAATAAATCAATGGTCCTAAAAAGTCGTTCCACGTATTTACAAAAGTAAAAATCGTAAGCGTAGACAGCGCTGGTTTTGACAGCGGCAGCATGATTTTTGAATAAATCTGATACTCTGTCATACCATCAATTCTTGCCGCTTCGCACAATTCATCAGGAATTCCCTGATAAAACTGCCTCATCATGAATACACCAAACGCTGAAAATGCCTGCAGGAAGATAATTGCAAGATGAGAATCATTCAAACCGAAATTTCTCATCATCATGAACTGGGGTACCATGTAAACCTGCCACGGAACAGCAATTGTTGCAATATAGGCCATAAACAAGGTGTCTTTGTATTTAAATTTCAGCTTTGCAAATGCATAGGCAGCAAAGCTGCTGGTTAAAAGCTGAAGAAATGTTACAATCAGTGTAATCTTTACAGTATTGCCCACAAAGGTCATGAGCGGAATCTTTGTCCAGATGTCGATGTAATTCATCCAGCGGGGATTTTGTGGAATCCACTGGATCGGAAAGATAAATACGTCTTTATCAAGCTTTAAAGATGCGGAAAGCATCCAGGCAAAGGGAACCAGCATAGCCGCTGTCAGAATGAGCAAAACCACATACAGGAGGGATCTGCTGATTTTATAATTTGTGCTTTTTACTTTCATGTTATATCCTCCTTCTTCTAGTTTGCATATTTTTTCTCACCGCGGAACTGGACCAGGGTGATGGCAAGAACCATTAAGAACAGCACCATTGCGACTGCACTGGAATAACCCAGATTCCAGTTTCGGAATGCTTCTTCATAAATATGGTAAACTAAAACCATTGCCTGCGAGCTCACGATGCCGTTGGAACCGCCTGCAAGCATATATACAATATCATAAACCTTAAAGCAGTTAATGGTCAGAATAATCGTTACAAAGAATGTGGTGGGCTGAAGCTGGGGCCAGGTGATATAGCGAAACCTCTGCCAGGAGTTACATCCGTCAAGTCCTGCAGCCTCATAAAGCTCTCCGTTAATTCCCTGAAGTCCAGCCAGATAAATTACCATATAGTAACCCATATTCTTCCACACACTAAAGAGCACAATGGTAAACATCACCCAGTGTGGATCTGCTGACCATTTAGGCAGACTTTTTGCATGTACGCCCAGATAGTATAAAATCATATTGACCGGTCCGCTTTTCTGTGGGCTGAAAAGCATATTCCAGACTGCTGCCACTGCAACCAGAGATGCTACATAGGGAAAGAATCCTACTGTCCGGAAGAAATTTCTTCCCTTTATCTTCTGGTTTAAAACCACTGCCAGACCCAGCGCGCTGGCCAGAGTCAATGGTACTGTGGCGATACAGTATACAATGGTATTTATAAAAGAAGACTGAAATCTTTCATTGCCAAACATGTCGATAAAGTTTTTCAGCCCTGCAAATTTCATAGGACTGTTTCCGTCCCAGTTCATGAATGCCAGAACAAACGCAAAGATAATCGGTCCTAATGTAAAGATGGCAAACCCGATGAAATTGGGAGCGATAAATGAATAGGCGATTAAGTTTCTTTTCTCCTGCCGTGTAAGGATCTCTCCTGTCCTCACCTTTTTAATTTTTTCATCTATTGTTTCGATTTTCGCAATCAGCCTGTCGCGCTCATGAGTACGTTTTGCGTCTTTTAGCAAAAGACTCAGTGCATCCCGTTTCTCATGTAAAGCCGCGATTTTTTCCTGTTTTTGCGCTTCTGTTATTGTCTTAGCCATAGTCTGTATTAAAAGCCAATAAAACGGCTTATCCTCCTTTTCCAGTTGTTATCCGTCAATATCAAATCAGAAGTTTTTAAATAAGGCGGGCCGTTATCTGCTGCCCGCCTGTTTTTGTTACCACGCTGCTTTACTTACCAAGAATTGCGCCAATCTTTTCATCCATCTGGGCAATACCGTCATCTGCGGTTATGCTTCCGGTCATAATTGCATCATGTTCTTCATTTAATACAGTTTCGATTTCAGAGCTCTTCGCATTGACAGGCATTTCTAAGTAAAGCTTGGAAGTGTTAAGAGCCTCAACGCTGGTTCCGTCATCCTTCGGGAATCCGTCTGCACTGGATACTAAATCTGCTACTGTGCTGTTCATAACAGCTGGTATTGTTCCGGTAGAAGCAAGAATCTCTGCTCCATCTTTACCGCTTACAAAGTTGATGAATTCCCATGCAAGATCTTTATGAGGTGCATTGGAAGGAATTGCAAGTGAAGTAATGGTAGCAAGAGTAGATCCTGGCTCAACACCTTCTGCATGAGGATATTTTACAATTCCCCAGTTGGTGCAGTCTGTATATTCACCGGTACGGATCTTATCCATTAAGGTAGAGATAAACCAGGTACCCATGTTCATCATTGCGATGTTACCCTGGGCAAATGCGCCGGAATAATGAAGTCCGCTGGTCTTTAATGTAGCATAATCCTGGCATACGCCGTCTTCCTGCTCTTTTAAAACCATATCATAGTAAGGTTTTAAGAAATCATATTTTCCGTCAACAATGGTATTCTTTCCGTCAAGTACACCAAACAACTGTACTGCAGATCTCCAGGTATGGTAGTGTGCACCGTAAACTTCCTGTCCTGGTGTGTCAACAGTTAAGCTTCTTGCCAGCTTATCATACTCTTCAAATGTCATATCGTTGGTCGGGTAGGCAACACCTGCCTTATCAAAGATATCCTTATTATAGAACAGTACCCAGAAATCGTTACGGAATGGAAGCTCATATAATTTATTCTCAACCTTGATCTGGTCTGTCAGGCCTTTATACTGAGATAAATCCACTTTAGATGACTCAATATAGCTGTCTAATGGCTCTAATACTCCTTTATTAACCAGAGTCATATATCCTGGAACATCCTTTACGGTTACCACATCAAAGTCAGAACCGCTTCCTGTTAATTCAGTAGCCAGAACAGTCTGATAATCCGTTGAACCAAGATCCACCATCTCGATTTTCACATCCGGATGTGCTTTCTCAAAGGCGTCGATCAGCGGCTGATAATACGTAGTGGAGCTGATATCCCATACAGACCATTTCAGAGTAGTCTGACCATCTGCTGTAGCCGTCGTCTCTGCAGCCTTTGTCTCTGCTTTGGATCCTTCTGTTGCAGCAGTGGTTCCCTGGGATCCGCCGCCACAGCCTGCAAGGGCAGTAACTGCCATGGTACATGCAAGCGCAAGACTAAATGCTCTTTTTTTCATTGTATTCCCTCCTGATTTGAAATTGTTTCAGTAAACCCCTTGTGATTTACTATGTGTCTATTATAACCCTCGTTCCATCTATTTAAGAATGGAAATTATCTAAGAAAATATTCACTATTTATTCACAAATGTATTCTGTTTTTTTGAAACATGTATTATTTTATGATAAACAGTAAAATTTATCTTTTGTATACATATTGACCGGTTTTTATAAAAAAATACCGGTTCTTTTCATTGACAATTGATAGGAAATAGGCTAACTTTAGAAATGATCATGTTTCGGTTTTATATACTTTGTTATAGAAAGGACTTGTCTTATATCATGTGGAAAACGTTGGTTCCAAAAACAATTCGGGGAAAAATCATGATTTTGACGGCAGCCGTCACTTTGCTTATCACAGTCCTTACAACAACGGTCTGTTTCTCTGTCTTCCAGTCGTTTCTCAGAAAAAATCAGATTCAGTCTGCAGAATTCAGTCTGCAGGTTGTCAGCAATAACCTGGCAACAGACATGAAAGATATCATTTATTTCAGCAAATGGTGCTGTTCCAACGGAGTGATCCAGGACTATCTGGAAGCATTTAAAGATTTAAACAAACTGCCTACTGCTTCCGATGATTCTAACAATTTACGGCCGATGGCACTCTCTTCCCACAACCGTTTAAAAGAGGAGTATTATAAGATCCGCTCCTACCAATACATTCGCGTGATTGTTTCTACCACAAATGAAAAGAATTTTTTATACATGACCTCTTCTGTCAGTACCTCCTCTCCTTATGCCGCTAAGATCATAAGAGATAGCGATTTTTTCAGCCCTTTATTTGAGGCCGATGATTTTTTATGGACTGGTCTGATCCATGACCCCTTATCTTCGGTCAATTCAGGACAGTTCATTCCAATTGTACGTCCGGTTTATGACAAATTCAACTCGAGTATAATCGGATGGACCTATGTGGAGATATCGACCCGGCTGTTTACTGATTATCTGTCTTCCTATCCTCTGCCGGAAGACAGTCAGCTGTTTATCAATATCGGAGACAAAACCTACCGTTTCCAGTCAGATACTCTGGTGGAAACGAAAAAGCCCTATCACATTACCCAGAATTCGATCCGAAAAGGTTCACTCTCTACGAGAACCCTGATTCAATCCGTAATGATGAATGACGGAGATAAACGGATTCTGGTAGAACGTCCGATTGACAGTATTAACGGCTGGAGCATTACACAGATTTTATCGGAACAGCAGTTTAAGCAGCAGAAAAATTTATATACGTGGCTCATTATCGGAATCTGTGTGGGTATCGTATCCCTTGGAATTCTGCTGGCATTTCTGCTTAACCGATTTATCATGGACCCCATTCACAAATTAAGCAGCAAGATAAACAGCATTTCAGCCGGTGATTTTTCAAGGGATGAGACGATTGAATGGAATCATGAACTGGGACAGGTGGGAAGTGGAATCAACAACATGTCCGATAATATTCTCATGCTTATGGAAAAACGGGTTGCAGATGAAAAGCAGAAGAAAGATCTGGAATACCAGATCCTTCAAAGTCAGATCAATCCTCATTTTTTATATAATACCTTAAATTCCATCAAGTGGATGGCGACGATTCAGAATGCAGGAGGTATTGCAGATATGACAACTGCACTTGCCCGGCTTTTAAAGAATGTATCAAAGGGAACTGCTTCCATGATTCCGTTAAGGGAAGAGCTGGATCTGATAAAGGATTATTTTCTGATACAGCAATACCGTTATGGCGGCAGCGTAACAATTGATTATGAGATTCAGTCCGACGAGCTGTATGACTGCCTGATTCACCGGTTCTCTCTTCAGCCCATTATTGAAAATGCCCTGTTTCATGGAATAGAGCCCACCCAAACGGCAGGCAGGATCATCGTTACAGCACAAACAACTGAAATTGCCGGAGGAAAGGCACTGATGATCCAGGTAACCGACAACGGAATCGGAATGTCGGAAGATATGATTGAAAAGGTCCTTAAGGAAGATACAGAATCTCATAATAAAACAGAATTTTTCCGGCATGTAGGAATTAATAATGTAAACAAACGGATTCAGTATGATTTCGGACCAGAATATGGAATCACCATCACCAGCCGGCAGGGGGAATTTACCACCATGACCATTATGCTTCCTTACGTGCTTCGTACAGAAAATCAATCGGCAGAAAGGTAACAGATATGACAAAATTATTAATCGTTGACGATGAACCTCTGGTTCAGATCGGAATAAAATCCATGCTGAACTGGACAGATTACGGAATTGAAATCTGCGGTACTGCAGTAAATGGCCAGAATGCTCTGGACATGATTGAGGAATATTCCCCGGAGTTAGTCATTACTGATATCCGCATGCCTATCATGAATGGCCTGGATCTTGCAAAGACCTGCCGGGAAAAATACGGCAATATACCACTGTTTATTTTTCTCACCAGCTATGAGGAATTTCAGCTGATTAAAGAGGCCATGTCATACGAAGCAGTGGATTACTTAATCAAGCTGGAATTAAATGCCGATACCCTTCTGGAATCCGTACAAAAGGCTCTTTCACGCCTGGAAAGTCTCCGGGTGTCCATTGAATACAGGGAATCCGGACGCCCTCTTCTTCAAAGCTATTATGAAAAATTTTTTATGCGCCTTCTTCACAACTTATTTGAAAGCGAGGAACAGTTTGAACTCCAGTCAAAGGATTTAAACTTAAGTTTCACAGAACAGTGCTACTTTGCGGCACTTTGTGAAATTCAGGAGAATAACCGCGGAGACATGGAATACAGCAAGCTGATGAATCTTTACAACAGTACCCTCCAGATGTCCAGGGAAATCATAACCAAGCATCTGCCTGCCTATGTGGTATCCCTGGACATGAAGCATTTTGCAGTGGTATTACACTTAAATTCCATGGAAACATATCAGAAAGAGGATGTAACACATGCATTTTTAAATACATCGGAAATGGTAAACAACTATTTTAATGTAACACTTTTTACCGGTGTGGGATCACCAGTCTCCCACCCATTAAAAATCAGTGAATCCTATCAGGAAGCCCGTCAGGCATTTGCCCGGATGGACCGTTCCCTGTCCATCGTCTTTTTTAACAGCAGTGATACGGAGTCCATACGGAATGCGTTTAATATCAGTGTCTTTAAGGGAGAAATTACAAAAGCATTTAATGAATTTGATACAGATGTTCTGTCGCGAACGTTGACAGAGATCATTGAACTGTTTGAAGCCCACCCCCTTCGCTTTCCACAGGCAGCAGACGGTGCATGCAACATTCTTTATCTGGCATTGTCCCTTCTTCCTGACGGTGAGGCGAACATGGCAGAGATCTTTTCTTCCTACAGTGACGGCTACCGCTCAATCTACCGGTTCACCAATGTGGAGCAGATTGTGGAGTGGATGATCATATTCCGTGACGGTTTATGCGAGGTACTGAAATCCAAACGGAAAACCTACAAGGCTCACGTGATTACAAACGTACAAAAATATATTCAAAATCACGTTACAGAAAAGCTCAGTCTCAATGAAGTAGCGGGAGTTTTTGGTCTGAGCCCCAATTATTTAAGCATTTTGTTTAAAAAGAACTGCCAGCTGGGGTTTTCTGAATATATTGCTCATGCAAAGATTGATAAAGCAAAAAAACTTCTTTTAGAGAGGGATATAAAAATTTACGAAGTCGCTGACCATCTGGGTTTTGAAAGTGCTTTTTATTTCAGCAAAGTATTTAAAAAAGTTACCGGTTACTCTCCCAGAGACTTTATCCAGCAAAATACCAAAGATCCTGAAGGAAAATAAGGAGATTGCATCATGATTACAGAAATCTTTCAACACTTAAACAAACCATTGTCCGGTTTTACCCCGTTTTTTCCAGCCTCACACCGGGAGGGCTGGGAATCCCTGCCGGAGGAATTAAGATTACGTCTGATAAATAACGGTGAGGAATATCTGCATTTTGAATATCCCTCTCTCACCGCAACTGATTTTATGGAATTTTCCAGGACTGGAAACCGCAGTCATTTCCAAAATAAGATGTTTTTAAGACGTACTGCCTTAAATTCTCTGGTTCTTGCCGAATGTTCAGAGTATCAGGGCCGCTTTTTAGACGATATTATCAATGGACTGTATTTAATCTGCGAGGAAAACGCGTGGCAGCTCCCTGCCCACAACTCCTATGTCAGGGATACGCCCCAATTGATCCTTCCTGATGTTACCCGCCCTGTTATTGATTTATTTGCCGCGGAAACAGGAGCAGTCCTGTCCATGGCGGAATATCTTCTTCGCCACGAGCTTCTTTCTGTAAGTCCGCTTCTGTCAGGTATGATCAATAAAAATCTGGAAGAACGGATCTTTACGCCTTACCTTGAGGAACATTTCTGGTGGATGGGCGATGGCAAAAGCCATATGAACAACTGGACGGTATGGTGTACCCAGAATGTTCTCCTCTCCGCTTTTACAAGAGAGCTTGATGAGCCGAGGAAATGGAAGATCCTGGAAAAAGCATGCAGGAGTATGGATTATTTTCTGGATGAATACGGTGAAGACGGGTGCTGTGATGAAGGGGCCCAGTATTTCCGTCATGCAGGACTATGTTTGTTTAATTGCCTGGAACTATTAAACGGAATTACGGATCAGGCTTTCACATCGGTTTACTCCGATGAAAAAATTAAAAACATTGCATCTTACATTTTAAACGTTCATGTGGACGACATCTACTATGTGAATTTTGCAGATTGCTCTCCCATTGCCGGCCGCTGCGGTGCAAGGGAATATTTATTCGGCAAAAGAACAGGAAACAGGGCGCTGATGGCCTTTGCCGCTTCCGACTACCAAAACAGTGAAGATCCGTTAGAGGTCGATGAACATAATTTGTTTTACAGAGTCCAGACTATTTTCACACATACGGAAATGCTGACATTTCGTAATGTTCCCTCCATCCAGCATAACGATTACTGGTATGAAAGCGTAGGTATCTTTATAGCCAGAGATGATCATCTGTTCCTGGCTGTCAAGGCAGGCGACAATGATGACAGCCATAATCACAATGATACCGGCAGCTTTACCATTTATAAAGATGGCAAACCATTATTGATCGATGTGGGCGTGGAAACCTATACCAAAAAGACCTTTTCTCCAGAAAGATACGATATATGGACGATGCAGTCCCGATATCACAATCTCCCCTCCTTCCTGGATGGGGAAGGAGAAATCGTACAAAAGGACGGTGCATCCTACGCAGCAAAAAATGTTTCCTATGAGCTTGGAGCCTGTGCCAGCCATATCACAATGGATATAGCGGATGCCTACCCGGACGAACGGATCCATTCTTATGAAAGAACTGCCGTTTTGAAGAAAGGGAACCAGATTATAATAAAGGACCACTACGAAGGTGCGTTTTTACAGCCGGTACTATCCCTTATGTTCTACGAGGAACCAACAATAGCTGGAAATCAGATAATCATCGGAGATCTTGGAATTCTGACTGTGACCGGCTGTTGTGATATAAAAAAACAAACGCTTCCCATCACTGATGAACGGTTAAAAACAGCCTGGAAGCACGACATCTACCGGATTCTGGTCACAATGGAGCGAAAAGATCTTATGCTGACCATAGAATAATTCTGCAGCATGATCAATTAACATAAACGGATAATTTTTAACTGTTATACAATAAGGCTCCTGACAGGAGTCTTTTTTTTGCGTATTTTTAGTCCTAAAATGGTCTGCCACCCCATTGTTTATACCCTAGTCCCAAAATCCCCCGACCTACATATTATATAAGGATACTATTATTTTTTTATAATCAGTGTCAAAACCAAAACATTATAACAAGGGGGATAATTATGGCTGATATAGCTCTCCAATTGGAGTTAGAAACTGCCACCACAATAAATTCCGGCGAAAATGTTCTTTTTGACAACATCACTTTTACATCCGGAAATATTGCTTATGATCCTGCAACAGGTATCATCACTTTTCTGCAAGCAGGAAGATTTTCTATTGACTGGTGGCTGGCAACACAATCATCTCAGTCTACAAACGGTACCTCTTTTGCACTTGTCAGTTCACAAAGTGATTTTTTAGTTGGAAATACACCATTAAGAACTGACGAAGTGTACGGAGCTGGAATTATTGAGGTCGTTAGTGCTCCTGTGACATTATCCTTAGTCAATATCAGTACTGGTACAGTATTCTTCGCTCAGCAGGTTCCTTTAAGAGGTTCAATGGTTATCATCCAGGAAGATGCCACCGGAAGCGGATCTACCGGGCCTACTGGGCCGACTGGACCGACTGGACCAACCGGACCTGCCGGGTCAACTGGGGACACTGGACCTACTGGCGCTACTGGGGCTACTGGAACACCCGGACCTACTGGCGCTACTGGACCGACCGGACCTGCTGGACCTACTGGCGCTACCGGGCCTACCGGACCGACTGGACCGACTGGACCGACCGGTGATACCGGACCTACTGGTGATACCGGACCGACTGGTGATACCGGACCGACTGGTGATACCGGACCTACCGGCGATACTGGACCGACTGGTGATACCGGACCGACCGGCGATACCGGACCGACTGGCGATACCGGACCGACCGGTGATACTGGGCCAACCGGCGATACTGGGCCTACCGGCGATACCGGACCTACTGGCGATACTGGACCTACTGGTGATACTGGACCTACTGGCGATACTGGACCGACTGGTGATACCGGACCGACTGGTGATACCGGACCTACCGGCGATACCGGACCGACCGGCGATACCGGACCTACTGGCGATACCGGACCTACCGGCGATACCGGACCGACCGGCGATACCGGACCGACCGGTGATACTGGGCCGACCGGCGATACTGGACCGACTGGTGATACCGGACCTACTGGCGATACTGGACCGACTGGTGACACCGGACCCACTGGTGACACTGGACCGACTGGTGATACCGGACCTACCGGCGATACCGGACCTACTGGCGATACCGGACCTACCGGCGATACCGGACCTACCGGCGATACTGGACCTACCGGCGATACCGGACCTACCGGTGATACTGGGCCGACCGGCGATACCGGACCGACCGGCGATACCGGACCGACTGGCGATACCGGACCTACCGGCGATACCGGACCGACCGGCGATACCGGACCTACCGGCGATACCGGACCTACCGGTGATACTGGGCCGACCGGCGATACTGGACCGACTGGTGATACCGGACCGACTGGCGATACTGGACCGACTGGTGATACCGGACCTACCGGCGATACTGGACCGACTGGGCCGGTCGGAGTATTAGCCTTTGACAACAATAACGGTGTAACCACTCCAATACCAGCAGCTACAGAGGTAACCGTTGCTACTTTAGCAGTACCTGTTACTACCGGTGATAATGTAAAAATTGACTATGGTATTGACTTGGAAAATACTGTAGGTGCAGCTTACACTTACGAAGCCGAATTAAGAATATACAGAGATGCTACTCTAATTTTTACGAGAACTTCAAGTTTCAATGGATCAATTGCCGGCACGTTTGATGTAGCTATTGGAGACACTTATGTTGATACTGCTGTAGCTACTACTACTTCAACCTATGAATTAAGAGTAGAATATACTGTTGCAACTAACGTTACAACTGCTAATGCTGTTAATACTACCCTAAATGTAATAGTATTTATTTAGCGTGAAAATTACAATGTTTTCCATTACACTACAATGATATACAAGTTAATCTGAATTCATTTTCAGCAAGACTACAATGTTTCTAACAAACTTGAGACTAATCACATATGATATGTTATAAAGGATTGAAAAAGCCCTTTATAATACAATTCACATCTACAAGAAATCATACAAATAAAAAATTACACCTTGACAGGAGGGAGTTATAATGAATAATTGTAGAGATTGGGACAGAAACCACTATGGTTGTGGTGGCAATAGCGGCAACGGCGGCTATGGCGGCTATGGCTGTTGCGTTGGACCAACCGGACCTCAGGGGCCAAGAGGATGCCCTGGTCCAATGGGACCTCAGGGGCCAAGAGGATTTCAAGGGCCTACCGGGCCAACTGGACCGCAAGGTATTCCAGGGCCTGATGGTCCTCAGGGACCACAAGGTCCTCAGGGACCTGTAGGACCTCAGGGACCACAGGGTATCCAAGGTCCTACCGGACCTACCGGACCTACCGGTGCTACTGGCGCTACCGGTGCTACCGGACCTGCCGGCCCCGCCGGTCCTGTTGGACCTACCGGACCTACTGGCGCTACCGGACCTACCGGCGCTACCGGACCTACCGGACCTACTGGCGCTACCGGTGCTACCGGTGCTACCGGACCTACCGGACCTACTGGCGCTACCGGCGCTACCGGCGCTACCGGACCTACCGGACCCACCGGACCTACCGGACCTACCGGCGCTACTGGTGCCACCGGACCTACCGGACCTACCGGGCCTACCGGACCTACCGGACCCACCGGACCTACCGGTGCTACCGGACCTGCCTCACAGTTAAGAGGCATAGAAGTACAATTAACAGGAACAGCAACAACAACTGTAGAAGATGGCAGCCCAGTCATTTTTAATACAGTTGTAAATGACCAAAGTTTAAATATTTCCTATAATACCGCAACAGGTGTAGCAACCATAACGGCTCCCGGAGTTTATTACGTCTCCTGGTGGATTTCCACAGATGGAGCAGGACTTTCCACATTTGTTGAATTTACAACCCAGATAAACGGAAGCGGCGGCGTTCCCGCAGATTCACCAAGCGTAACTGGGCAGATTAATGGTTCCGCACTTGTGCCAGTAGGAGCAATTCCTGCTACAGTAGAAATTGTTAATACGACTGGCCAGCCAGTGTTCTTTGGCTCAACACCAGTTATCGCTCATATGATAATCCTTGAAGTTGCACCGTAGTTTATCTTAAATCAGAAAAAGCGCCAGAAACATCAGCGCTTTTTCTATTACATAAGCGGTGAAAAAAGCCTTAAGGCCCGCCCCGCAACTCTTTCATACCAGGGTTCATTTGCTATGTCTTCCAAAGTAATTCTTCTGCATAAAGCCAGCGTTTCCTGATAATCCCGTTCGATCTCACAAATTACTTCATTCCGGTACAGATACGTTCCGCATTCAAAGTGAAGATAGAGACTTCTGAAGTCCAGATTGATTGTACCCACTGCTGCCTTCGTATCGTCACTTGTAAATACTTTCGCGTGAACAAAACCGGGAGTATATTCCCAGATCTTAACACCTGCCCGGATTAGCTCTCCGTAATGTGATTTAGCAAGCAAAAATGCATACTTTTTATCCGGAATATGAGGAAGGATGATAGAAACATCAACGCCTCTTTTAGCAGCAAATGAGAGAGATTTAACCATCTCATAATCAAGAATCAGATACGGAGTCATGATATGCACATATCGCCTGGCATTATGAATAATATCAAGATATACCTCTTCTCCAATCAATTCCTTGTCAAGCGGACTGTCTCCATAAGGAATCACAAATCCATCCATGCGAAGCTCAAGAGGGTAAAAATATTCCGGATCCTTTAAATAATTATGATATTGTTCCGGTTCATTCTCAGATATATTCCACATTTGCAGAAACATCATGGTAAAGCTGGTCACTGCCTCCCCTTTCAGCATGATACCTGCATCCTTCCAGTGCCCAAACCGTACTTTTCTGTTGATGTACTCGTCTGCCAGGTTGATCCCCCCTGTAAACGCGGTATGTCCGTCAACCACAAGTATCTTTCGGTGATCCCTGTTATTCTGGTAACTGGACAAAACCGGTCTGACAGGAGAAAAGATTTTTGCCTTAAATCCCTTATCCTGCAGAGTTTTAATGTAATTACGGGGAAGAAAAGCAAAAGACCCCATGCCGTCATACATAATTCTGACTTCTACCCCTTCCCTGCATTTTTGCTCCAGCAGTTCCAGTATTAAATCCCACATTTCCCCTTTTTCAATAATGAAAAATTCCAGAAAAATAAATCTCTTTGCTTCTTTCATCTCCCGCTTCATGGCTTCAAACATTGCCTCACCAGACGGAAAGTATTGTGCATTGGTATTGGCGTAGACTGGATAATGACCATATTGTTTAACATAATGGGCAAGATTAGCGTTTCTCCTGCTGACTTTTGACAACTGCTCTAAAACCTTTAAATTCTGTTCCAGATAGCACTCTGTCTCATCCATACGGATCTTTAACTTCTTTTCCATAAACCGTTCAATGATGTGCAGTTCCACCAGCATGTAGAAAAATGTACCAAAAACGGGCACTGCCGTGACAGGAATCATCCAGCTCATTTTAAAACTGGGATTCTCTTCTTTATTTAATATATAGATGATAACCACTGCACTGAGCAACGTAACAGCGCCATAAAAATACGCCAGATAAAAGCTCAGAAAGCGGAATGCTGCTGCCAGAACAAAGATTTGAATTACAAGTGAAACAACTGCAAACATTGACCTTCCAAAAATGATCCGCAGCATCCTTTTTATATGCTTCATCCTATGTACCTCCTACTGACAATTTATTAACAGCATGGATCCTATTATACCGCCAGGAGGGTAATCTTGCAAGAGTTTGCAAAAGGCGGAAAGATGCGAATAAGTTTTATTGAAAACTCTATTTGTTTACAGTATAATAGCATAATAATAAAATTTATCAAAAGGAGACCTACTATGGAAAAATCTAAGGTTTATTACACAAATTTTCATACCACATTCCGTGAAAACCTACCCCAGAAACTTACCCGGCTCATTCAGACAGCCGGTATGCTGGATCATATTCAGTTCCAAAATAAATATACTGCAATTAAAATTCATTTTGGAGAGCTTGGCAACTTATCATTTTTGCGTCCCAATTATGCAAAAGTAGTGGTTGATTTAATTAAATCAGCCGGCGGCAAACCATTCCTGACGGATTGCAATACCTTATATGTAGGAAGCAGAAAGAACGCCCTGGATCATCTGGATACCGCTTACGAGAACGGATTTTCCCCTTTTTCCACCGGCTGCCATGTCCTAATTGCCGATGGTCTGAAAGGAACGGATGAAATCCTGGTCCCCATTGATGGAGAATACATAAAAGAAGCAAAGATCGGGCGGGCTGTTATGGATGCAGATATTTTCATCTCTCTCACCCATTTCAAAGGTCACGAAAGTACAGGCTTTGGAGGAACCTTAAAAAATATCGGAATGGGATGCGGTTCAAGGGCTGGAAAAATGGAAATGCATAATGCCGGAAAACCTCATGTGACAGAAGAAACATGCATCGGCTGCCATGCCTGTGAGAAGAATTGTGCACACGACGCATTTTCATTCCAGAACAAAAAAGCATTTATTGACAGCAGTAAATGTGTCAGCTGCGGCCGCTGCATCGGCGTCTGCCCAGTGGATGCCATTGAATCAGACTGCGATGAATCCAACGACATATTAAACTGCAAAATTGCGGAATATACCCAGGCAGTCTTAAAGAACCGCCCCCACTTTCATATCAGCCTTGTAATGGACGTATCCCCCTACTGTGACTGCCATGCGGAAAATGATATTCCTATCATTCCGGATGTAGGTATGTTCGCTTCGTTTGACCCCGTTGCACTGGATTCTGCCTGTGCAGATGCAGTGAACAAACAGCCCGTTATGGCGGGAAGCATTCTGGAAAAGCACGGAAGCCATCACCACGACCATTTTAAGGACACTCATCCCAGTACAAACTGGAAGACATCCATTGAACACGCAGGTAAGATAGGTCTTGGGAACGCCCAATATGAGATAATTTCAATCTAATGAAAACGAGAGGGAGGATAACCCTCTCTCTCGTTAATCAGACCAGCCCATATGGTATACTCCAGCCTCACTTAATGGTACTTTGTCCTTTCCGATCTGCCACACTGATATCTCACTATTAGCCACCTTTTTTTCTGAAACATCCTTGGCTATAATCAGCTGAGGCCAAACAAACGTGGTATCTGCCGCCTTCCCATCAAAACATATCTTAGAATAAGGTGTAAAATTCTCCCCATAAATCAGTAAATTGGAATCATTATAAACCACTTTATCGATTTTTATTTTATCGATTCCCATCTTTAAATCAGTCTTCAAATACGGAGTCTTCCCTCCGTACACCTCATGCTCTCCATACAGAATATCGTACTCCAGGTTTTTCATATCCTCCAGATAGCTTTCCTCGTTTTTATTCTCACCGTTTAGATATTTCTGGTGAAAGCGGATCATGGTGCCTTCATGGATATTCAGCATATTGAGAACATGGGAAGACATCTGATATGCCTCTACATTCTTTTTTACCATGGGTAAATTCATATTATTCCAGATAACATATTCCGTCTGAAACAGGGAGTGATTCTTCATATCATTCTCACTCCACTCAAAACCAGGAAGATGGTCGCCATACATAACCAGTACAATCGGCTCCTTGCGTGTCCTTAAGGTATTTACAAGGGAACGGATAAACTCATCCATCTCATTAATCTGCTGGCAATAATACTCAAAATTCGGATATTTCCCGTGCCCCTGAACAGATATGGTATAGATATAATCAGGACCGGGTGTCGAATCCAACGTCTTTATGATCTCCCCGGTTAAGATCTTATCCTTACACCAGCCGGTAGGATTCCGTTCAATATTATTCATATATTCTATGGGCGTAAATGTATCAAATCCCAGCTGGGCAAATACCCGGTTTCTGTCATAAAAGGTTGCTTCGTTGTTATGAATGGTGTGAGCCGTATAACCCAGATTTTTTAAATCAAATGCAGTACTTTCACAGGAGGTCTTTTTTAAAACCGTCTTATATGGATACTCACCCGGTCCGAAAAAGTCCAGATTCATGCCTGTTATTGATTCAAATTCCGTATTGGCGGTACCGGCTCCCACAGAAGGAACACTTATATATCCACCAGGATACCTTTTTTGCAGCTGGTGGAAAAAAGGTATGGGATCATACGATACCGGATTATTTTTCCACAAAGTGGGATCAAAAAATGATTCCAGCTGAATCATGATTATATTGGGTTTTGTGTTCTCTGTAATTGCATAGGTATTCTCAGGTACCAGTTCCTCAGACTGTATGGCTTCCAGTGTCTCAGATCCATATCCTTCCGGCTTTGAAATTCCAGTATTAAAAACGGAATTGGAAAAGCAGTAAGCAAATCCATAAGTTTTAAAACCCTGTCCGATATTGCCGAAATGAACCGCAACCAGACCTAATTTCATGGCTCCGCTTGTAATACCAAGTACCAGTGCGGTACTTAATAGAATCACTGCCAGTCCGGGGCAGATCCGTGTCTTTTCCTGACTGACCGGGGCTTTTTTCCATACTCCTGCCAATAAAACCAATGCCAGTGCGCCTCCCACTCCCATAAGTACAAGCTGCATCCAGGTAAAATAGACGGTAGCCAGACTCATGGCATACTTCACCAGACGCAGATCAGCTGCAGTAAATGGAGTCGTACGGAATATAAGCAGAATACCGTTTACAATTCCCATAAAAATCCATATAAACGAAATCATAAAGCATGCAAATGCTTTTCGCCTTGTAATGAATATGATCGTATAAGGAAGAAGAATAATTAACGTATTAAGCAAAAAGATAAATAAACTATTCCATATATAAGATCCCAGATTAAACAATGACTTCCTGCTTGCCAGTTCAATCACAATATTGATGCCTGCTGAAAGAGCCAAAAGCTTCCACAGCCATCTGAAATATACTTTCATCGTATCCCTCGTTTTCTAATCATTTTACTGACCGGGTTTAGTCTACCACATTTTACAGGAAATTTACACTCTTTTTTTTAATTACAGGCATAAAAAAGTGTCTTCGACACTCTCAACTCCCCTGCCCCTCACTCATGAGGGGTTTGGGGTTTTTCTTTGTGTAACTTTATTGTAAAATTCTTTTATGAATATCTTACAAACCATTTTT
>NZ_OAOF01000067.1 GCF_900205965.1 Lacrimispora amygdalina | reverse complement strand
TGGTAGCTTAACAATACACGAAAAATTCAAAATCTGCCATATTTATTTTTGAGGTGGGTGGAGAATAAAAGGAATTTTGAACAGCCATCGCGATAGCGATTTTGTTCAATTTTTTTAATTGAATAAATATTTTCACCGTTAGTCGAATACCTCAGTACTCCACCTGAGGGGGCGGGTAAGAGTATTAATCCAAATGAAATTAGGTTTAGCCAGAGTTCTGTAAATGGTGCTGATGATATTATTACAAGTATGAAGAAAGATGGCTGGGTTGGAGATCCAATTGATGTAGTAAAAATGCCTGATGGAAGCTATACCACCATTGATAATACAAGGGTTGCAGCAGCAAGAGAAGCTGGGATTAATGTTCAGGCTAACGTACATAATTATAACGATCCATTGCCAAGTAATTTTGTCAACCGTTTTACGACTCCAAAAGGAGTTCCCTCTACTTGGGGTGAAGCTACAAACTTAAGAATACTTAAACAAAATTCAGCATTTAGAGGTAATTATCCATCGGGCTCATTTGATATGCCTAAAATGAAAAATTAAAGGAGTATTAAAAATGTTAGAAAAATTAAAAGAATATGAGAATTTACTTGGTTATAAATACCCTGATGCATATCTAAAGGTTGTTGAACTTAAATTACTTGATTTTGACAACTGGTTTTTAATGAGCTTCGAGCAATTGGTGGACCGAAGGGAGGAACTAATTAAAAGATACCCCGATAGAAATCTGGTTCCTTTTGCTGGAAGATACGATAGCGATGACATTGCATGTTTTGAAATAGATTTTGGCGAAAAAGTATTTATTGTTCACGATTATGCGACTGAAGGATTTGAAAGAAGACAAGAATTTGATGACTTTTGGTCGTGGTTTATTAGCGCTATTAAAGAACTCATTGGAATAGAGTAAGGAAGTGAAATCATGAATTATTCAGAATTAAGTAAGGAAGTATCTTATGCTTTACGTCATGCACCATGGGAGTATGAACTGGAGATGGATGAAAACGGTGGTGTACCACTAGAGCAATTATTAGCTTCTTTACACCTATCTTCAAAATGGGAACATCTTACTGAGAAAGATTTAATGGTAATGATTGAAATATCAGAAAAAAAGCGACATGAAATTTATGATGGTAAAATCAAAGCATTTTATGGACATTCTATACCTATGAAAATTATTAAAGAAGAAAAGATGCCCCCAGAATTTTTATACCATGGAACAGCAAGAAGATTTCTAAATTCTATTAAGGAAAATGGCTTATTACCCCAAAGTAGGCAGTATGTTCATTTATCACAAGACATTGAAACGGCTGAGACAGTAGGGAAAAGGCATGATAATAAGCCATGTATTTTAATAATTAATTCCTTAAAAGCTTGGAATGATGGAATAAAGTTTTATTATGGTAATGATAAAGTATGGTTAGCAGATATGGTACCTTACAAGTACGTTTTAGTAAAATAACAAAATGGTTAGATGACTATAGGCGTTGTTCATAACCCCGTAAATCTTTCACATGAATGGGCATTTCCTGCAAGTGTGACCCCGGTTACGACCCCAATGCCGAATATCCGACCCCTATGATAAGTCCTCTCAGCCCGCATTGCGGGCTGATGTTAGCTGAGTCGGGGAAGTTTTAACCCCGGCTCTTTAACCTGCATCATTTTCGACCCCATGGTTCATCCCAATTTTTTGAGCAAAATAAGGAGAGAATTTACCAATTCAGGAATTTATAAATGGTTGCGATTGTGCGACTTGAGGGATATGAAAAACTGGTCTGTATGCGACATTTTTCTGAAAAAGCAACCGGAAGACGAACAGGAGGTAATTGCAATCCTAACAGCTATCAGGTGCAACGGGAAAAGACT
>NZ_OAOF01000005.1 GCF_900205965.1 Lacrimispora amygdalina | reverse complement strand
CCATCCATTTAACCATCCTTTCTTCACCTCCGAATGACAGTATATCATTCGATGATGTTCCGTAATAGTTGCTGGATTTTATTTGCCTAAATCTGCTGGTTATAGTTTACCACTTACAGGCGTTTGTGTAACTGATTTTCCAAAATTTAATTTTGTCCAATAGCCAGAAGGTGGAATAGGAATATCAACTTCTTTACAGAGCTTCAGTAAATGACTATATGGCGCATTATATTTTTTTGACACACCCATAACAGAAATCTCCCATATTTCACTATATAATTGTTCACGAGAAAACCAGATCCCGTTTCATTTCTTCAAACTGGTTAATGATAGTATTAAGATTCTTTTCAATATTTTGTACCTGTATTTCGTTAATTTTGCCGTGATTTTAAGCTATAAGGCGCTGTGGTACTATGGTATATGTCCAACTATCTCTATAACGTTCTTCATTATGTACTGCAAATCCTATCGGCAACAAATCATTTCTCATACCTAATGCAACTGCCATGGGAGCAATGCCAAGATACTGTCCAGCTATCTGTAAGGTGATTTTTTTCATATCCCTGATATCGTCATCTGTAAGTTTTCCCAAACGTTTCACCTCCAATCTGGGTTATTATTGTTTCCGTCCACAAACTTCCATATATCTACCAAATTAAAATTCAATTCTTAGAAAATAGCTTTTGTAAACATACCTATTCTTTCCATTTGATATTAAAGTTTTTTCATAAAGTTATCTTTAAATTTTTTGTTTCTATTATTACTTTAGTTTATAATACACCGAATTAACTATATTCTCAAAAAACAGACTCCCAGAATTATTTATAATAAAATCTGGGAGTCTGTACTCTATTGATATGCGAAATAATCTTCTTATTTTATAACTTTCTTTATATTAATTGCCTTTAGTGATAATAGAAATCATTACGCTTATCTATAAATAATACGAAATCTCACAAATATAGAAGCCGTTTATAATTCTATTTATATTTTACCATATTCTACATAATACGTATATTACATACTTAATATTTTATATCGACATATTTCAACAATAATTTCGGTATGCCTTGAGGAGATAAAATATATGCCACCAGATCCTAGTGAGACCTTGGTGGCATATTTCAACATATACCCAATAACAGCTATAAGAAATACCTTATTTTAATAACCCTCATAGCCAAATTGAAAATTCGATTTATTGTTTTTTATCTGTTATGAGAACTACAAGTTTGAATTTATCAAGTGTACGACCTTCGGGCAAGAAAAAACCAAGGTCTTGGCCTTCATTGTTTTGGCAAAGATGTGAAATTATACAATGAAGCGACAGGTATCTTGGGGTATGCAAGGCTTTTATGGGGCTGCAGTTAAACACTATAAATCTGGGTCTTTTTAGCTGCTACATATGTTTGTACTCAATTTTATCAGAAATGCTATTATCTTTATTAATTTTTCTTGTCACTTTAACAGTGGAGCCGTCCGGCTGTTTATAAGACTTAGTGACACGTGCTGTGCCTTTTCCTCCATATGTTTCCACTTTATCTGGGTTACCTGTTGTTATTTCTTTTGGCGTGGGTATTGATAATGCGTTATCTTTTTCTATATTTGCCATTAATTCATTCCTCCCTACTTTTCTTGGCGTATCATTTTCTCCATCATAACAATGTTACTGAAGCATGTCAAGACAAAACTTAGACACTCAAGAAGTAGTTTGAAACAGCATATTAACTCATTTTATTTAAGAAGAGTTTCCAGCATTCACTAATTATAATATCACTTTTATTCCCTAATATTACCTATAAATATGATATTTGCTTAATGGTAAAGTGTTGTTGTAATTTGAAATTCTTTTATTATTTTCTAAAACAAAAAGCAGCTCTGGTGAGACAATACCTTCATGTTGTTAATTGCAAAACATTAGTTGAGCGCATTTGATTGATCGTTTAACTTTAATCTATATGTTTCCAAAGTTAAAGCATATGTTATCTGACCGCATTTCTTCATGCCTTTTATGACATAATCTATTTGAGTAGCTGGAGCCTAGTGCGTTCGAGGCCGCAAACAAAATAATGATACTTACGAGTAATAAATACTTAAGTACTATTTCTTGGAGACCATGAAAAAATATTTTATTATTATGCTTCGTTATAGAAAAATCCATTATAGATTATACTCTTTCCATTATACTCTATTCCAGATTTTACATCTCGCTCTTGCTCTCTCGTCTGCATAGTCTCCATTAATTCTTTATAAACATCATCTAACTTATATTTGCCTTTAATAACCTTTTCTTTATTTGTTAAAAGAATACGCTGCAATTCAAACCATTGACAATATACTACTTCCTTAAATGTCCTCCCTGAAGATGAGTATTCACCATTGTATCGTCCAACAATTAATAATTTAATTTTTTTCTTGTCTATCATATCAGGCCGCATTTGCAGATGATTACCAATTAATTCAACATTAGTAGTCTGAATCCAATTTTGCATTGTTTTAATCCACTCATCAACCTTATCTATATAATTTTTTCTTTTACTTGCCATTGATTTAAATGAATCATATATAGAATCTTGCCATTTTAATTGTATAAATAAAACATCCCCTGCTTCCTTATCATATAAGCAAGCATCAATGTCAGTAATTACTACTCCATCTCTTTTCAAAATAATATTTCTTCTTAATTTGGTATAAAATTCATCCGGAAACAAATCATATATATCATTTCTGAAACGTTCTTCTCTTTTTTGAATATTGAAATCCCAATCTCTTGGGAATCTTTTCTTGAGCCTAAATAATAAATAGCTTACCGGTTCATATAAACAGCCAGCATAAGAACGAATGAAATTGTCCTTAGCAATTTCGATGTACGGCGGTAGTGGTAGGTAGGAATCCATTAATAAAGATATTTCGTCTTGTTTTAAAGATATCATATCCAATACAACTAGTGCACTTTTTTCATCTATGTTCAAAATGTACTGTAACGATTCACAAATAGTTTGTTTTGTATCAAACACCGGTAATATATTGTGTTTATCCATTCCTGAATATTTTTCCAATGCTAAATAAACAAATTGTAAATGCTTAATTGAGATAGATTCCAACATTAATATAGCGCCAATGAACACCTCATACTCTATATCTCCAAATTTGTCTTTTTGTTCAAAGCTATTCCATTCTGAATCTTGTATCAAATCGACTACAGCATTCTTTATATAATAATCATCAACTACTTCATCTGCATCATATCCAATAAAATGTTTTTGCCAGCTATAAACCAGATTAGACATTTTTTTTAGAATTGGCTTAATCACAGATTCTTTTGTCATCTTGATATTGTATGGCATCAAAGTGCACAACATACTATTTGAGTATGCCACTGTATTTATTCTGTCAACTCTTTCTAAATCATTGTATTTATTTGCAAAACTTAATTTCATTTGACTTTCATTAATGGTCTTAATTTCCAGCATTCCTGATCTTATATAATTTTCACAGGTATCTAGCAGTCCATAAATCTCCAACTCATCTAATATTTTTTCAATATCAGCTTTCATCTGTATAGTTGATGGGATCAATGGACTTCCAATTATATTTCTGTCTCTTAATGTAGTAAGTTGTATCAATAAAGGCACCGCATACTCAATAAGATTTGCAGTTTTATAAGATATGTTATTAGAATACGTTGTATCTTTCTCAAATAATGAGTCAATATACCTGATCATCTCACAAAGCAGTACCTGTTTGCTTCGATCAGTAAAATTTTCAAGTGGCTGCTTTACATTCTTTGATATTTTTTTCTTCATATTCTCAACAAATTTTATTGCATCCTGCATTATATCATACCTCTAAGCCTTTTAAGATATTCCACAAGTCATTTAAGCGTCTTAACTTAAGCTTATTGAAATCATATTATGATCTTTTTTTACTAATACAATTTGAGAGTTATCCTCACAAGACACAGAATAAGGATTTTTGTCAATAATAACCAATTCCTTTTCCTTCAATTTAACTACTCTTTTGTACGCTTCTTTAATCACATTTTCTAATTCTTCGGGCTTAACCAACCAATTCAATTTTTTAATCGCATTTCTATTCGTTTTTCTATTTGATGATAAAATTACATCAAATGGCAGGTGAATATGTTCAGCACCCACAACACAAGCTTCCAAACTACTATGCCGTGATAAATTGATACAATCAAAAGGATGCCTCCCTCTATATTCTAAGAACAATTTATATAAATATAATACATAAGTACGATTCATCCTACAAACTCTTTGAAATTTAAATTTCATTGTTTTTCCATCATCGTCTATCTCGTATTTATTTAGCGGAATAAATCGTGGAGAATAGCTGGAATTTAAAATCGTAGATATCTCAACTGATGAATTTTCATTCAATACTTTAATAGATCTAAAATATTTTTGTAGTTCTTTATGAGCCTCAATCAAATAAGGTGCTAGAAAATCCTCTGTCTCTTCATTTATATCATCAAACAAATTTAATTGGCATTTACCCGAATTATTGTAACAAGCCATCTTAACAATAGCATTATCAATAAATATTCGAGAAGAATACTTTATCTGCAGCCTATTTGCTATATCTGATTCCATTTGTCTAAAATTATCCACACACATATATTCTAAATTATAGCTAACTTTATCAATCGTATCTTGAGGAACTATTTCAGCTTTTACGAATTCTGTTACTGCATTATTACCACTTCTTGTTTGACTTGTAATAATGTCACAATCTTGTCCAACTAATATGTAATACAGCCCTTTTTCATCAACAAATATATCACCTGCAGCAGGGGGCTGGAAATATGTATTAACATTATAATCAAATGCTTCAAATGTATTTAACTTTAACATATCCTGTGAAAATTCAGTGTCTTCATCTTCAAGAATATCTATTAATTGTGTTAACTTTACTATATCAATAATTTCCTTATTTCCATTAATTTTATAGCCAAATAAAAGTTGTATCCAATCAGTTATAACCTTATAATTTGTTATTCCTTCATATGAAGCCATTATTGATAAATATGCAGCAATGTCTTTATTAGAAATAGCTTCATCAAAAGATTTTTCTAATGTAGATAAATATATTTTCTTTAATCGATCCAAAATCAAACTATAAGTACTCTTTACTAAAGCATTTTGCAAATTAGTCTGTAAATTTTGATTATCTTTTTTATCAACAAATTCTGCAAAAAATTGAACTGTGAATTCTTCCTTTCGTTCTTTTGAACTCAGCACGGCTCCAATAATATTGTTTCTTGTTTTCTTATTGAAATCATTTATAAAGCTTAAAACTTCGTTGGCACGTTGCTCACCAGAAGATAATTGATTATCAATAATGCAAATCAATGTTTTACCAGATAACTTATTTTTTTCCAAATCCTGTTTAAACAAATCACTAATTGATGCTGAAAAGTCTTCATACACTTTGAAGTTTTTCCAAGTGCTATTTTTAAATATATATTCCTCAAAAATTCTATTGAAATAATCCGGAACAGCTACTCCTAGTCCATAGTAGTGTAAAATCTGTAATAATTTTTGATCAGTGGGTATTTCAATTTCATCATATAGTTTTTTCAATTCATCCGAATATTCTTTGCATTCATCAATTGTGGAAATATGATGAAAGGCCGTAGAAATGTCATCAAAAATCACTTTCTCTTTCCAATTTATATAGAGAGAACAATGATTAAATAATTGAATATACGCATGTAACTTAGTTGTGAATTCTTCATTTATTTCTGAAGTAATAGCAAGTAAATTATTTCTTTGTTCCACATCCATTCTCGAGAAACCATAGAGTAAGCTTTCTTTTTTGTCATTAAAAGAAAAATCATCTTCAAAGAATATTACACTATCACAATTAACAATTCTAAACAATTTATCATAAGTTAGTGTTAAATCCATTTTGATATATCTCCTCTGTTTCTATTGTTATCAAGAATTTGTATCTATTTCCATAATAATTTCTATCTGGAAGCAACTCAATATCTGCATTAAAAGATCTTAACAATTGCCTAACAATATATAACCCCATCCCCCTTCCCTCACCACTCGGTTTCCCGGACTCCAATGGTTCAAAAAGTATATCTTCCATATTATTGATTATACCAGTTCCCGTATCAAAGACAACAATAGCATCAGAATTGAATTCTTCTATAATAATTTTATCTTTTTGATCATAATTATATAATTCGTCCAACTCTGCAAACTTTCGCCGTTTATCAATCCAATATATTGAATTATTGATCAAATTATAAAAGACATGGATTAAGACCCCCTTAGGTACAAACCAAGTCAGATCTTTAGTTATACAATCAATTTCTATATCATTATCTTTGATTATCTTGAGTAGATTTTGCTGGATATCATCAACAATATCCTGTATTTTCTGATTTACAAACTCATCATAAGTTCCCTTTTTTACAAAAGTATTTTCTAAGAATGAGTACAAATTACCAACCTCATTTAATTTACATGAAACAATACCATAATTTGTTTTAATAGGATATAAGTGCTGATTATATATAGGAATTGATCCATTTTCTACAAAATAACCTTTCAAATACTCAAAGTGATTATCTATATTACTTTCTATACCTGTTTTACTGATGGAATGTAATTCATGTGTAATCGTCTCCGTAATCAACCCATTAGCCATTAGTTTATAATTATTATACGATTCCACCTCAATAGCTTTTAATTGCTCATCAGCTTCTGCTAAAAGATTAACGGCTTGTGTCTGAGCTTTTTCATCTTCAACAAAATGATCCGATGTATCTCTAAATACTTGTTCTACCATATTATATATTTTTAACGGAATAAAAGCTGACTCTCCATCTATCTTAACATTTCTTTCTAATTGTGCTGTTATATTTTGCATAGATTTCATTATCTGCTTATTTCTTCTTATTGCATTATCAATAGTAGAAGTGTTTTTCTTTACTCTCTTTGTTAGACTTTCTCCTAATAATCCTCTTTGTTCAAGAATTGATTTAACAATCGAATTTGACTTGCGATTTATTTCATAAAACAATTTATTAAAAACTATGTTTATTAAATCTTTGAACGCATCTGACACCTCATTCTGACTTATATCCAAACGCGAACTTATCTCTTGGATATTTATCTGATCAGGATCATTGACAGATACAAACCCCAATGTATTGCCTAAATCAAACCTATACCATTGTTGTCCTTTAGTACGAAACTGCTGCAACTTTATCCAATCATTTTCTTTATCTCCTAAGAATCCAATTCTATATACATCTCTATATAATTTTATCCCATTATAATCATCCAAAAATCTCTTTAGTTGCTTTAAAGAATACTGAGTATCCTCATATAATTCTTGAACTGTATCAATAATTATATTTTGACCGACTGCACTATTTTGCTTAAAGGTATATATTTCACCTTTTATTGGAATTATTCTTTTCAAATTCTGAATACATTTTTCTGCTTTTAAGCATGCAAAATCTAACCTATTCTGTTTATTTTTTATGCTAACAGAATAAAGTTCATCATATGTTTCTGTGACAATTTTTGTCAACTCTTCTTCATCAATTGTTCTAGATAAGACTTTTTTTATTTTATCTTTATTATCTTCTAGTAATTCTTTATAATAAACATGGCTTTTTTTCAATCGTTTAAACGCTTCAGGCTTAACCAAAACTCTATGGACTCGTTCTATGAACCATGGTTTCAATAGCAAACTATAATTCAATTTTATCTTATTATCTTCATTAATCTCAATTACAAAAGAATGTATGCTTTCTGAAAGATTCAACATATACTCTGGGAAATCAATTCCAATTTTATTATTATTATAGAACATTTGAATATTTGTTAAGTTAGTACCATGTGAAAAAGGTGATATCAAAAAATTAAGAGCAGATTTCAAATTACTATTAACCACCATATTCGTATTAAGACCTAAATTTAATACTAACTGAGCCGGAGTGTCTAAGAAATCGTTAATATTAATATCAAAAATCCATAATCGAGTGTAACTACAATTTATTTTATCAATTCTTTTATAAGGCACTCTATAATTTGTTCCATTAACATTCTCCAAAGATGGATTAACTATGTTTTCCCAGTCCACAAAAGTTAATGTTGCATAATCTTCATCACGAGAAGCAGTCTCTACCAATAAATATCTGCCTAATCTTTGTGCAGCCAACCTCCCTATTCCTTTTTCTCCTAAAGTTATTCCTTCTGTATTATCCAACTTTATATCAGTACCGATTTCTAAAAAACCTCTGTCTAATTGTTCATTATTCATACCCTTTCCATTATCTTCAACAATCAAAAAGGGGGTATTTAAGCAATAATTCGGAAGGAAATCAAAAACATCTTTCGACAACGGAGTTATGAAGTTGTTACCTTGCTCTAAATATGATTTATTTTCAAACAATAAAAGATTAATGCAACTTGACTTTGCATCAATCGAATTTTTGACTAATTCAACGACAGCTACATCAGAAGTTGTAATCAGATTCTTTCCCAAATGATTAATAATCCTCGGGTTAATTGTTATTTGTTTGTAATTCATACTTTCAAACATATACTCATACCTCCAAATTTTTAATAATATCCTCAATTACTTCATGAAGAGTTAGTGCTATGTCAATTGCCATTAAATATGGCACTCCATTACCTATCATTTTAAACTTATATGTCAATGGTATATTTTCTGGTAAAACAAAATTAGCCGGTAATGATTGTATAGCCATTGCCTCTGCCACAGATAGTCTTCTTGCTTTATAAGGGTGGAGGTGCACTTCATTATTTCCATATGCAGCTGTTGGAGAATATCTCCATCTATGTAATCTCTTAAAGGACTTTCTCCTAGTATCTCCTTCTTCTATATCACTAATTTTTCTTATACCCTTTTTCACTTCAAATTGATCAATCTGATTTGGATGATGCTCAACATCATTTAATCGAAACCAATACTCCACAGTTAATTCAACAGGAACATTGTAAATGAAATCTCTATCTATATTTTCAACAAATTCTTCAACATCAGGCCAATCCATTTTCAATATTTCATTAGAATCATAAGCTTCATGTTTTTTCCATGGAAAAGTAAAGTGATTATACTTATCGATATCAAATATTTTAGCATCTCTGAGTAAATTCTCCCTAAATCCAATCATTATTACTCTTTCTCTGGATTGTGGAACTGCATGACTTAAAGCATTAATCACTTTATCTGATATAACATATCCACTATGTGTTATTTTCATTTTCATTTCATGATAAAACTTTTTGTGTTTCTCTGTTCTCACAAGACCTTTTACATTCTCGAACATAAAAAAATCAGGTTGACACCTTGTTATCAAATCAAAATAGGTTTTTGTAAGTCTACCATGCTTACCGCTTGCTCCTTCATTTTTTCCTCCGATTGAAAAATCAGGACAAGGTGGACCTCCAATAAAGCCTACCATATTTCCCTTGTCTTTTTCCTTCTGTATCATATTCAATAATTTCTTCTTATTTTTTCTTTTCGTATAAACCATAGAACTTTTAGTAGAGTATCTATATAATGGTTCTTTCATATTTAATTGTTGTCTTGTATATTGATATGCTTCCATAAATCTGGTTTCATACTCATTTACAAAAACAATATCATATCCACTATTCTCAAAAGCAAGATCCAAAATACCAACTCCAGAGAAAAACGAGAAAATTACAATTTTCGGCATCGCATATCCCCAGTCTAATTATCTAATTCTTTTTCATATTTTTGTTGTCCCGATGAAGTTTTCTCAATTGCTCGTACTTTTCTATCAAAACTATTTATATAATTCAGGAACAATGTTCCAAGTAATAATCTATCATTACGAGGAATTCGGTTCCATTCATATCCTTTAAATAAATCCTTCAAAAGAAAAATTTCACCATCACGGAGATTATCAGTTTCGCTTATTGCATTCTCTAAAAGTTCATTAACATTAATCATCAGGATTCTCCTCTAACAAACACATAGACAATATTGTTGATAACATTATATATTCTATAGTGCTAACTGTCAATCTGATGAAGCACTGATACAATGTCATTGTTACATCTCTAAATATGGTTTACTCAACCCTAAAACCGATTGATACAGCTCTATTACCATATCACTTATGCTTCTAAAACAACTATTAAATAGTAAACTGCTGTCCCTGGTTTTGTAGTTTTTCCTGATCTGGCTCCTGTCTTGCCAGTTTAATGAGCTGCTCCATGCTGTAATCATGGATTTTTGCCTTCCGCTCAGAAATCATCACCTTGTAAAATTCCTTTTGCGCCGGACGCAGTGTGGGCGTTTCATCAATAATGGCACTAATTTCATTCATATCAATACGCCCTAAAACTCTATTCAGAGCTGCGGTGCAGTCTGAATTTTTCAGCGAAGAAATAAATTCAAAATAGGATATCTTCTTTCCGTTTTCCTCAATAGAAGAGGCAGGAAAAGTATAGATACGCTTGTTAATGGCATCCTCACTGCTTAAAACAGATTCCATATCGCTAGCTGCAAGCTGCGGATAGAGACAGGAGCCGCAATCGTAAACAGGAGCAATTTCAGCAATTTTTAACTGCTCATCTACAAGAATTCCCCAATTACCATTGTGCCTGTCAAAATTGCCGAGCAATGCATCGGCAATAAACATGTCCCAAAAGAAATCCCGGAGCTGGTCTGGCGGTAGAAGCGTCTGCTCATCAATTGCCTGTAAAATAGAAGAAAGTTCCTTGCCATATCCATTCTGTTCGCTGTTGATACAGGTATTCTTTAGGTGGGCAAACTCAAGAAGCCTCTTGCCTCCTTCGGTAAAATCCTTGCAGGCTACCACTACCTTTTCTTTTCCCCGTGGATCGGTATAGGTTCCCAGCAGGGTTTCCTGTGTTTTGAATCCAAGGGAAGCAAAGACATGGCAGGCAAGATATTCACTGATGCATCCATTGGTATAGCTCATAGCCTTATTGCGGCTGGGAGCTGGGGGGAATTTCAGCATATAACTGCTCCCCTCATAAAGAATGTTGATCTTATTTCCGTTTGCCCCACCGTAGGCTCTGAATTTATTTACTTCACATGAGGTAAAATCAATCATGAATATCCTCCTCTCCGCCCAGACCAAGATATTTGTCACGCAGATAGCCGGCCTGCTCTTCCGTAATTAATCCGGACCAGAGGTCAGCGTTAATAGCTCCATATAATTCATCCCATAAACAGTCAAGGTGCAGAACCTGTTCCTTCTCACCCTGTAAATAATCCTTAATTGCCTTTTGAATACTGCTTGATAATTCTATTTCCAAGTATGTCTTTCTATTTGGTTTTCCATCCGATATGCTTTCTGTCGGTTCAGACTCCAGTTCCAGAAGCTCCTCTATGGTGAGGCCAAGTGCCTTGGATAGCTTGGAAAGCGTTCCCGCACCGCAACGGTCAAGATGTGTTTTTCCGGAATAAATATCTGCGAGAGTTGCCCATGGAATCCTGCTAATTTTTGATAAACGATAGCGGGATATATTCAAATCCTGCATAAGTTGTTGTATTGTCATTTTCATCACCTATTCTCATTATATCGGTGTCCCGATACGATGTCAAGGTTGGATGGAAACGTACTGCCAACAGTAAAGTCCTCAGCCCTTTGTCTTAGAATTTTACTCTTATCAGCACTATATTGTTAGCAGGAGCCGTCGTTCGTCCGTCTCCTGCCGTTATTTAATCCTCGCATAAGACTTCCTGCTTGATAGCAATACCCGATTGAAACTGGATTTCTATTTTGCTCCCATTGAGAACTCTGACCGATTGGAGCAGTCTGCGGACAAGGTCATCATCAAATTCCCGCTTTAGGTAGTTGACCTTTTTCATGTAGCCGTCAATATCCTGCATTCGCAGCTCATAAATTTCCGCCAAATGCCTTTCCTTAAGCTCCTTAGTTTTTAACTTCTTCAATTCCTTAATTTTATCAGCGATGATACGGTATTCCTTATCAAACGCATCGTCTGCACATTCGGTTTTAGCACTGTCTTCAATGAGTCTCATCATTTCCTGTTGAAGTTGTTCAATTTGTTCATCATACTGTGTAGGCTCAATCTGGGCAGAGTAGTTTCCTATAATGCGGATAACATTTTCTCGAAACGCCTGAACAAATTCTCCCTGATCCTCCACTACGCTGTTAATAGCTGTCATAATAGCTTCGTGAAGGCTATCTTCTTTCAGAGTAGGAGAATATTTGCACCGCTTCGAACCATGCTTAAGGCGGTTGTCACAGCGCCACACAGCCTTTTTTATCCCATACTTTGTCCATACCTGCCTGCGGTAGGGCTGACCACATTCTGCGCATACCATAATGTCCGACAGTATATATTTGGCACTGTATTTACCCTTGACTGGAGCATCCTTTTTCCTTGCCGCAGGCCGGTAGATAGCGGTTCTGCGAGCCTTTTCTTCCTGCACGCGATTGAACAGCTCCTTGGGGATAATTGCTTCGTGGTTATCCTCTATGTAGTACTTTGGTACGATTCCCTTATTCAGCACCTTTTTCTTAGTCAGGAAATCTACCGTATAGGTTTTCTGCATCAGGGCATCTCCCATGTACTTCTCGTTGGAAAGCATTTTGTCAATAACGGTAGCATGCCACTCTGTATTTCCTGTGACAGTAAGTATGCCGTCTGCCTCCAACATCCGCTTGATTCCATAGCTGCTGTTACCCTCTAAAAAAAGGCGGAATATCCGGCGCACCAGCTCCGCTTCCTCCGGAACAATGACCAGATTTCCGTCCTTATCCTTTGTGTAGCCTAAAAACTTACTGTGATTGACTATCACCTTGCCGTTTTCAAATTTGCGGACGATTCCCCAATGGCAGTTCTCACTGATATTCCGGCTTTCCTCCTGTGCCTGACTGCTTAAGATTGTAATCAGCAGTTCGCCGCTCCCCTCTAGTGTATTGATGCCTTCTTTTTCAAAAAACACTGCGATATTTCTTTCCTTTAGCTTTCGAATATTCATCAATGAGTCCACCGTATTTCTGGCAAACCTGCTAATGGATTTGGTAATGACCATGTCTATTTTTCCTGCCAAACAGTCATCGATCATGGCTTGAAAATTGCTTCGCTTCTTAGTTGAGGTTGCACTTTTCCCATCATCCGCATAGATACCCGCCAGTTTCCAGTTAAGATTACTTTTAATCTTTTCTGTGTAGTAATTCACCTGCGCTTCATAGCTGGTTTCCTGCTGCTCCTGCAGGGTGCTGACGCGACAGTAGGCTGCTACCCGCAAGGCCTTCGTCTGCTGTCTTACTGATCTGTCATAGGCCAGAGTCGCTGGAATAACGGAAATATTCTTCTTTACTGCTTGCATGGGGTATTCTCTCCTTTCTGCTGTATTTCACTGATGCTGATATCAAGAATCAGACCGTTCCTTAATTCAAACTGGAGCTTTCCCTCCGGGTGGACCATGATCTTCCGTACAGTCTGCTGAAAAAGCTTTTCCTCAAGTTTGGCCTGTACTTCTCTCCCGGACACTGCGATTCTTAGCTTATCAGTCTGATAGTCTGTGTCATTAATAATCGCCGACCGATACTGCTCCCTTGCCCGGTCAAAAGCCAGCCTTTTAATTTCCTCTGCTTTATACTGTCCGGTTTCAAGAGCCGTCTGTATCTGCAGGGTCAGTTTTTCATAGCCAGGGCATGGAAGCGGCGGCTTAATCCGGTTCTTCCGCTCCAGCGTATCAGGTTCCGCTATTATCCTGTTGATGATGCTGACAAAGGCATTCTCGATTACAGCATCCGTCAGAAATATATTACGGCAGCAAACCCGTTTTTCCTTGATGTAATGCTTGCATTTCCATTTGATATTCTCGCCAGGCTTGTCGCTTTGCTCCACATATCTTCGGTATGGTTGTCCGCAGACGCCGCAATACAGCTTTCCGCCTAACAGTGTTTGGTTTCGGAAGCTGTTAGGCTGAACGTATCTGCCAAGCTTTTTTACCTGCTCCTCCCTGCGGCACTGTACCTGCTCGAAAATTTCTGTATCAATCAAGGGCGGATAAAATTCATCTCCTGTATATTTTCTATTTTCCAATATTTTTCCAACTGAACCGTGATTCCACGAGAGCTTATGACTGGCATTCAATACACCTTGTTCTGTTAAGTTCTTTGCAATCTGGCGGGTGGCGATTCCAGTAAGATACTCTTGAAAAACAGCCCTTACAACTTTTGCAGTTTCCGGCATAATCTCCGCCTTCCCATCAATAATCCGATAGCCAAAGGGTGTATGTCTCTGCATTTTTAATGCTCCTTTCCATAGTCTTCTTCCAGTTCCAGTCCATTTTCAAATTGGAAAACCAGCCGACTTCCAGAATAGGCGGTTACTCTGTGGATAACCATCTGAAAAAGCTCCTCGTCAAAATCCTCTATAATCGAGGGGCGATTTCTGAATACCGTAATCAGGTATTCCGTCTGTCCGATTTCCTGTTCAAACAGCTTCTGTTCCTTGAGAACCTGCTGTCTACGGTATGCGACCTCCAGCTCCATATCGATTTGGTTTCGTTTCTCTATAAAAACAACAGAGCCTATGCTGCCGTCCGAAAGGATCTTTTGCAACATATGACTCTGCTGTTTTAATTCCCAAATTTTTAGATCCAGTTCAAGCTGTTCCTGCTCCTGCACCGTATCACCCGGCACAGCCTTTAAAACTTCCAGCAAGGGAAGCAGGATTTCTTCATAATTACCCGCAAGCCGGTTCCACAAGGTGATAAAGGCTTGTTTGATGCAGTCCTCCCGGATAGATTTCTGACTACATTTTGAAATATCCTCAATATGCTGACGGCAGCACCATTGAACCTTTTGGTAAGGCTCTCCGATGTAAAGCTTCTGACGCTTAAAGGTGCTGCCGCATTCTCCGCAGATAATTTTGCCGCTAAATGCGTATCGGCTTTGATAAACCTCCAGATTCTCCGTACACTGCTTCTGTCTGCGGTATTCATATAGCTGGCGTACTGCCTGTGCTTCTTCTCTGGTGATAATCGGTTCATGGTTATCGGTAACCAGATATCGGGGCATCTCCCCATGGTTATGTTTCTTAGTAAAGGGTACTCCCTCTGTCGTGTAGGTCTTTTGGAATAGTAAGTCGCCCTCGTACAGAGGATTTTGCAAAATTCCCTTGACCACACTATCCTGCCAGCCCTTTGAGTCCCGAATGGTGGGGATACCCTCCCGGCGCAGCTGCCTGGCTATGGCATATGAGCCTTTCCCGCCAAGGTACTCATCAAAAATCTTTCGGATAATCCTTGCTTCTTGCGGTTCAATCATTAATTCACCTTTTTCATCCTTTTCATATCCATAGGCCGGACTGCCGATGATAAAGGTCCCATTTTGGAAGCGATAACGGATAGACCAGCGAATGTTGGTGGATATGTTCTCGGACTCAGCCTGCGCTATGGAGCTAAGGATGGTCAGGAGCTGTTCACTTTTTTCGGATAAGGTACTTACCCGCTCTTTTTCAAAGTAGATCTCTACACCTAATTTTTTAAGCTCCCGTATGACCTTAATGCTGTCTACTGTATTTCTGGCGAATCGGGTGACGGATTTGGTTAGAATCAAATCGATTTTTCCAAACCTGCAATCCTGCAGCATCCGCTGGAATTGGTCCCGTCCGCTGGTTTTCGTGCCGCTTCGCGCCTGATCGGCATAAATACCGACATATATCCAGTTGACCTTCTCTTCAATCAGGCGGGTATAATACTCCACTTGAGCTTCAAAGGAGCTGTTTTGCTCCGCTGATCCTGTGCTGACCCGGCAATAAGCACATACTCGCTTACCTGTAGGCTTCTCCACACTTATAGCGGTGCTGACAGGCTCAATTTTTATTACTTTTTTAACTGCTTTCTTTTCCATTCTTTTCTCCTTTCTTCGAAGTTTTCCCCCTGTCAGCATCACACATTACCACACCTTCTTGAAGATAGCTAGTGTTTTTACGAATATACTTCCGCTAATTCTGGAGAAAATGTTTCCCTGTTCAGTACATCGATTTTTTCATATTCCTCTGGCAGTAAAAAGCCGCTGCTGACCATAACCTCCAACAGCTTTACAGCCAGTTTATACTGCATTTCTCTGACAATCTTTTCTCTTTCCATTACATATCCCCCTCTCATCTCTGCTGAAAACCGGAATGTGAAATCACATCCTGCATAGTTTTCTGGAACGAAAATGACAGTGCCCCCTCCAGCGGGGAATAAACCGCCACACCGCTCTGCCTGAGCTGCTCCAGACAAACCATTGTCCGGCAAATATCCCTGCCGATACAGGAAAGGCTATAAACAAGAAGCACATCCACTGTTCCCGCCGTGACAGCCTCCATGAAGTTCTTCCAGCCTGGCCGGTCAAACGTAAGACCATCTGACAAATCCTCAGAGGTACCCGCCACCGTGAAGCCCTTTTGATCCGCATAATCATAAAGCTCTTTTTTCTGCTTTTTCAGTACACCATACACATCTTCTGGTGCATCAATCCTGCAATATAACCATGCACTCAGCGGTCTATCCATAATGAATCCCTCCTATCCATTGGTAAAACAGATAAAACTACAGCATCCGTATCTCCATTTCTGTTATTCTCTGATCTTCTTCGAATAAAAGCCTATGATATTCATTTTCGCTGGCTTCCTCGATTTCAATCGGGTTCTTTTCTCCTGCCTGCATAGGCACCAATTCCTTTAGAACCTCCTGTAGAAAGGTCTGATCCGGACAGCGGTTGATAAATTCACCAAAGGTATCCAGAATGAAATGATCTGCTAAATCAGTTAAAATAATATGATCTGTATTTTCTTGATGCAGCATGATAAAATTTGCAATATTGGCTGAGGACTTCTCAAAATAGAATGTCTGCCGAGTCCCGTCACAGCTGTTAACATAGCCAATGATCAATTCCTTTTCCAGGAATTCACTCAGTGGTTGATTATTCATTTACATTTCCTCCTTATTGGTGTTTAATCTTACAAGGACACGGCAGGGCAGAATTGTCCTGCCGTGTAGTTTCTAAGATAAAACAATCTGCTTGTTCTTCATTTAAATGCTTCTATTCGACACTACTCCCCGAAGCACAGGCAACAGCTTAAATGGTCTGTGGTCAGCAGACCTCATAGGAATCTCACCTCCCCGTGGTTCTCACCGGGCCGCCCCCATTGCGATGTCTGTGGCTGGGCGGAAGTAGCATTATCACTGTCCGTTTCTTTGCGAAACAGCCCACCATGGGCTGTTTTATGACCAGATCTTATCGCTCGTCACCTTCGATGCTATCGGTTCGACGGATTGGTAAGGCTGTTTATGTGCCGCCTTACCAATCCGCAGGCAGTCTCCGCGTATCTGTCAATGTCGCTGCCGCTCATCACGGCTGGACAGATCAAGTATTTATGCTGTTGGATATAAAATTTTCAAAGAGCAAAAAGAGGAACAAAAAAACCCCCTCACTTACTTTCACGTCCAGCGAGGGGGTTGAGCGGAATAATTTTTAATTTTCCATCAGTTTCTTTAATTTGCTAAGGATTCTTACCTTTCGATCATGTATGGTTCTCTGTGCGATATTTATTTCTCTGGATATTTGATGCTCACTTTTTCCTATGAAAAACAGCTCTTTTATCAGTTCTTGCTCCTTTGGTGTAAGCATTTTTAAGCAGGAGAGCATTTTTTTAATTAACACCGCTTGGACTGCGGCATCTTCAACACTTATTTCATCCGATGCAAACTGGTGATTTGATTCTTCCAGCCGTTCAAAGGAATCCTCCCTGCTGGGAATAAGAGTAATTGCACAACTAACGCAGTCAATATGGTAACGTTCCACCTTTAAGTCATACTGCTGATACTCCATTTTGCGGTCACTTTTTTCCAATACCTCAATAACCGCATCACTTGCTTCGGGATATCTCTCCCGATAATTAATTCTTCTGATTCTTTCTGCCATTTGGCTTGTCCTCCATTTCATGATTTTCAAAATCAAAGAATGAAGAACAAGCGGTGGAGACCTGCATTGGGGCATTGACAGGATTCTATCAAAAGTGACTTTTGCGTTGCCCTCTTTTGTAATATTAGGTCGCCGCAACAGGTTTATTGTCGAAACAAAAAAATCAGCACTACGCCAGGTTAGGTGCAGTACTGATTTATTAATATATTTAATTATTGGTGGCTGAAATGTATGTACTCGGCTGTCTTTATCTCCACCTCAAAAAACAGATGTTGGAATGAAGCATACAGATAACCTCTTATCTAGGCAATATGCAAAAACTGGTATCTTCCTTGTATAAAAGACGTTATAAAAACAAAAACCTGCCCTCAAATGAGGACAAGTACCTTATTGATTCTTCTGACGGCTAGGCTATTATAGTGCAAAAAACACCTTAGACCCTCGGCTTTACGTCCCCTTTTTTAACAGGTTTGCCTTTGACATATTTTATTGTTAATAAAACTATTCTAGGGGTGCTTCTGTCCTAAATGGATCATGTTATAGCCATACGCTTTGAACTCTTTAATATCTGTTTAAAAATTACAAAATATTTGTTACAACCAAAGCTATCCTTTGAGAGATCCACCCATATTAAAGCAACACTATTGTTATTTTCTGTAACTGTGTAAATTATAACATGTATACATTGTGGAAACAACAGATAACGACAATTAGTAATGTCGTTTAATGTGCAAAACACACCAAATATATCATATTGAGGAATATTTTCAAGAAAACTAAGCTGGCAAATAAAGATAAATATATTTCTGATATATCTGTTATATTAACAATATATTTATACAGTCTAACTGTTCTTTTTCTGCAATTGTATTTTTTAGAGTGAGGAGTTCACTTTTACGGCGCATTACACCCTCCGGCACATTCTATCAAAAAAGCAGACCATTCTTTTGGCGGAATGATCTGCTATTAAGCCTAATTGTGTACTTGACCTTTATAATATAGCGATTATATCATACAAAAACTGCTCTCCATTTCAAACAAATAACATTGCATCATTTTCAGCTTCTTTAGGAAATTATTTTTTATATCCGGTTATTATCGTACATAAAATACCAAATTACATTGGTGGTATTTTATATTTTGTTTCCGGAGGTTGCCAATCTTCTCCATATAATTTCCTGTAATACGTTAATCCAACGGCAAATCCTTTGCATTGAAAAATATCCTCAAATTATCAACATTTTCTAAGGTATGAAGTATTCCCAAATTCCTTACAGTTTACATCTTTCAAAAATTATTAATTTTCTATCTCTATTTTTAAAATCGTATCATAGAACATTGTATTATTGTGAGTCAGAAAATAAATAAGTGTGATTGGCCACAATATTGATGCTGTTATTTTAATTAACGTATGTACATATGCATATTCAAATTTTATCTTATCGACATGCTGATAAGGTTTTATATTCATAATTTTTTTACCCACAGTGAGTTCAGAAAATTTATAATCTGCTATAAAAAAATAAGCAAATAATATAATCATCATTATAACCATATAAAAATTAAATATTAAATCTATAAATATATATAAATTCGAATTTATTATACAAGCTAATAATAACAATACCACAAGGGAGTTAAAAATATAAAATAAAACAATATCAATTATAGCTGCTATAAATCTTTTCATAGCATATTCCTCCAACTTATAAATTTATTGACGAAGCGAAAATTCATAGGGCAAATATTCAGATAAAAATAAGTATTTAATAATTAATGCATTCTCTTCGTCTTTAATATTATCCATCTCAAATATGCCATTTTCAATTTTTTCCGAAATTAGTGGATAGGAATACATCTCTTGATCAATAATAATACCTATATGTTTTCCTATATTCTGTTCTGTAAAATTTCCAAACTCCTCAGCAGCTTTTTTACATAAATGAACCTCTAACGAAAAATTAGATTTACCGTCTAATGGTTTAAAATAAATTTGAGCTGATTCAATTAAATCATTTGAACTATTATCCAAAATTGTATTACCATTCTCATCAATAAAACAAATATTCCCCCTACGACATAATTTTTCAATCAATTCATCTGATCTATCAATACCTTTTATATTTACAATTATAGATTGGTTTTTAGCACTTGCTGTCCCATCTATTTTTAATATTTTTATTCTATTTTCTATTACATCACATGCTTGCTTAAGCTGAGTTTTAGATATATTCTCTGTTGTATCTAGAGTTATAGAAAATGTATGAGAAGAATAGATAAAATCCTTCATTTGTATACAACCAGTTAAGGTTAATAGCATTACACATATTATAACTATATGCAATGTCTTTTTAAACCTTTTATTTCCTCTAATATTTAAATCTCTGCTTTGAAACACTCCTTTTACCTCTCTGAATCTCCTAAGTCAGCTCTCATATGCTGCATAATGAAAGCCGTAGGAAGATGTACTTTTTTCCATCATTTCTATTACTATACTTTTCTTTCCCATCTTTCCTCCATTTTCAAACATGCTCTCGCCTTTACACTGCATCCAGCCTTTACAAAAATGGAATAGAAGATACTAAACTGCAAAAACTCTTGGGTCATATCAGCCGCATACATAATCCATCACTATCTTTGATGATAACTATGCAAGAAGAAACTACAACTAAAATGAGGGCAATTTGGAAATGATTGCCCCCCTTTTTTATAACTTTAGAAAATATAATCTTCTATCCATCAGGAGTTCTTTTCAATCAAAACTCTGGCAGACAGGGATATCGAACATAACTGAATAAAATCTGTCGGTTGTTTAAAAACTTTAAACCGTCAGTAACATCTTACTTTATGTCTTTTTTAATTCTATTGTTATGATTAAATATCCAATAAGCAATCGCACCAACTGGTACCGATAAAAACACCTGTATACCAGTTGTATATTTCATTATTTTAGGCATAAATAGCGTATACACAAAAAATCCCACTTTAACATTTTCTGTCACTGTGAAGCATACTCCTCCATATACAATCATAATCAAAAGAAGCCATAATCCCCAACGTTTCTGCTTCTTTCTTATACAAATACCTGATGTATATAAAGTAAAAATCACTTCTAGTATGGCACAAAAAGCCATAACCCATTGTGCAAAATCAAATTTTCGCCAAGTACTAAATTTTCCTGTTGGCTCCTCCTGGCGTTTTAATTTAAAATAGTTTAGCCCAGATTTTCCATTATAATTATTATCAATTGATAACTCAACTTGAAAAGTATCCTCGGGACACTTAATTTCATAGGTATATAGAATTCCTGCAGGTCGTTTTCCCTCAGCAGGTCTATATTTTTCACCACTTTTAGTATAAGTATATGCTTTTTTTATACCCCAAATTTTCAAATGTCCACTAAATAAGTCCTCAAAAGATTTTCTTGCTTTTTCTGAATTATCACCATGAATCCATAAACGGTAAGCTGCTTCCTCATCCTGATTATTGAATGCCTCTAGATATTGCTCTAAATAGTATTCTGGAGTCATATCTACAGAAGATTTTTCTGTATTTAACTCTGATGCAATAACTTCACTAGAGCTGAAACCGCTTAGAATAATTGCATATAAACATGTAACTAAGACTAAAAATAAACTTCTTATAAATTTAATTTTATTCATTTTTTATTAATCTCCATATATCATTTATTACAATTCTTTTATCTTTGACTTTCGCATTCTACAAACTGGCTTTTCACCCACTTATATGCCAATAAACCAATCTCACTAATATCAATGGTAACATTACCACCTCCTCCAACACCTGCGTATGCCTCAACACCAAACGTCAACTTTAAATGACCATCAAATATCCCGTCGTTCAAACCCACTATTGGAGTAAACTCATATGTACCATAATTATACTCACCAGCCAACGATAATTCCAAACTATCCGGTATACCTGCACCACCTCCTGCTTGACCTTTAAAAGAAACGTCCATGTGTTCGTCCATCTCAAGATAATTTTTTAATATAAAGCTGATATTTACTAACCCGACTGAAGCCTTTCCTCCAATTCCGACTCCTCCTTCTACATTTGCATCCAAAATTATATCAATTTCATCTATAATTGACTGCCAGCCTTCTTTCCAAGCCTTGTCTGCAGATTGATATAATTTACTAAAATAATCTCCCCATATTTCATTATAATTAACAGTACTTGGCCTATTTCCATCCAAATCTACCCACTTCAATGAATTTCCCCAACAATACAAGTATTCATTTAATGTATTTGGCATATAAATAGTTCCTTTTATCTTATCTACTGAGGTGTACCTTCCAATCTTCGGCATGTACTCCCTCGCCTGTGCAAAATAAGTATTTGCCACAAGATCCTTTTGATATCCTGTATATCCAAACGGCTGTACATCTACTTGATTCCCAAGTAAATCTTCCCCAAACTCATCATATCCATATATATTTTTACAGTTCTTTTGGATACCAAGTAAACGGACCGGGCTTCCCAGTTCATCATGAAGATATATATAAGAAGCTTTTTCTTCTAACATAGATACCACATTAGAATCCCATACATAGTCCTGCGTATTTGATCCCTGTTCTGTAGTTTCTGATTTGGAAAGGAGGTTATGATACGGCTTTGTTAAATCAAGCAGATAATCTAATTGAGCATGAGGTGTTTCATATTCATATTTTGCTTCTTTCCCTCGCTCCCACCAATCAGATGTTCTTTCTATTATATATTCTTGCTTCCCAAACCTATAACCAAGCCCGCAATAGTTATAAATCGCTATTTCTCCTTTTTCATTTATTGCCCTGCTTAAATGATTTGTAGCATCATATAGATATCCAGTATCCAGTTTTCCTCCTTTCATAATTCCAGTCAGATTACCGCGCCTATCATACTGATATCTTTCTTCCTCCGATCCCCTTGCCTCTAACAACTGATTTGCTGCATTATACTTATAGAAGTTAATTACCATACCTTCCTGCTTCTTTATCCGGTTTCCAAAAGCATCATAGTTATAGTTACGCAGTCTTTCAGTGCCCTTATACACTTCTATCAGACGATCTAACTTATCATACCGATAGCTATAGACACCATTTTCCTCCTTCAAGTTTTTGCACATTTCTTCTGTTAAATGTCTAGAAAGGAGTGGAATTTCTCTCTGTTTTATAATCTCTGTTTTATTCCCTGCCAAATCATACCCATAATCATACCTTTCCAAAATATTTCCATCTGCTTTATGAGTTAGACAGCTTAATAGTCCCATAGAGTTGTACTGATAATTGGTAATGATTCCGTTAAGGAAACGCTTCTCCGTCAGATGTCCTCCCTTGTCATAATGATAGGTAATTTCTTGTCCATCATAAATCAAACGGCTCAAACGGGATAATTCATCATATTCATAAGACACCTTTCTGCCATCCGGATAGACAATACCTGTCCGTTCACCAATCTTACTCCATTCATAACCAATTTCCCGTCCCTTATAATCAGTAATCTTTCTCGGTCGACCTGCCTCGTCAAGTTCCACCTTGGTCGTTCCCAGCCAGTCTTTCACTTCTATAAGTTGTTTTAACGCATTATACTGAAAAACTACACTTCGGTTGTCTGCATAGCTGATTTCACTAAGTTCACCTGTCTTTGTATAATTATAGCGAGTTTCATAGCCCTCTTTATCCAATTTCACAATCATTTGACCTGTCTGGTTATAAGTATAATGCTCCATTAACCCCAGTGGGTCGATTATGGTTTCAATCATTCCCAGTCCATTGCGTTCATATCTTGTCAAATGAACTTTATTTGAATCATATTCCTTATTATCTATATGTAAATCACCACATTTCAGTAAAGTATCGCTTCCCTCATGCTGACAAATGGTGATGAGATTATCCATAGCATCATAACCATACTCTGTCTTATTTCCCATAGCATCTATTACAGCGCTCAGATTCCCTCCCATGAAATACTCATACTTAGTGACATTTCCTAAAGTATCTGTCACAGAAGTTACATTTCCAACTGCATCATAAGTATAACATATTTTCTGACCCAAACTGCTTTTTACGTTTACAATCTTATTAAGACAGTCATAAGAATACTCTAAATAATCTCCCTTCTGATTTTCCCGACGCGTTAAATTTCCGTTCTTATCATAGGAGTACTGCTCATAGCTTCCATCTGGATAAATAATCTTTTCTATAACACCTCCAGTACCATATTCATAGACTATTTTCCTCTGCTTGGAATCAATTACGCAGGAAATCTTTCCCAAATTATTATATTCATATCGGACAATATTTCCCAGAATATCTGTTTCACTGATTTTTTGACCTGCTTCATCATAGGTGTATGTTATAGACTGACCCATGGCATTTGTAATACTTGTTAAATTTCCTTCCATATCATAGTCATATACTGTCCTTGCTCCACCAGCATCAACAACCTCTGTCACACGGTTTCTTTCATCATATTCCATGGTTGTTTTATTTCCATTACCATCTGTCATTGCTGTTTGATTTCCATTGGCATCATATTCATAATAAATTGATCCTCCGGTCGGAAGAGTTAATTTTTCTAGTCTATTTAAACTATTATATTTATATAAATACGCTGCCCCGGTAGGAGTAATTCGTTTGGCAACGTTCTGCATCTGGTCATATTCTAATATTTCCTTTCCTCCATCTGGAGTAACGACAGAACTTACCTGATTCATATTATTATACTCCAGACAAGTAACAGCCCCATTAAAATCTATAACCTTTGTTACCTTACCGCTTTTTGTATATTCATAGCTTCGCCGTTTCCCTTGCGCGTTGATGATACCTGTTATCCTGTCACCAGTATCATATTCATAATTTGTCCTGTTCCCATTCCCATCAACGATTTTCACTACCCTGTTTAATACATCATAATCATAGCTGATTGTGTTCTTAGACCCATCTATGATTTTAGAAATATTACTATGCTCATCATATTCTATATAGATATGGCTTTTATCTGTTTGAACCATCTCCTTTACTCTTCCTTGGGTATCATAAATAAATTCCTGTCCTCTTCCCAATGCATCCTCTGTATGGAGTAGATTACCTTTGCTATCATATGTGCGTTTTATTTTCTTAACGCCATTTACGGATAATATCAGTAAGCGGTTATTCGCATCATATGTCATGTTATATTTACAACCATCTTGATAGATAATCTGAGACAAATTTCCTTTATCATCATAAGATGATTTTATCATATTTCCGTTCTTATCAACACGCCTAATCAACTGATTTCTGTCATTATATTCAAATGTTTCCTCTCCATCTTTATAGATGGTACGGATATTACGCAGTTTCTTATCACTCTCATATATAATCAGGTTCCCATTTTGCTCTTTCATGTATGTGCGGTTATTCTTATCATCATATCGCAGTTCCACCACGCCCCCATCCGGGAGTGTCTGCTTCACCACACGGTCAGCCCCGTCATATTCATTTTTTACACCCGCGATATTTCGAGGTGTCACAACCTCATTGAGCCTTCCATTCTCGTTATAATCATATGTATAGGTACAGCCGCTTGAATTGATAAACCAGCGAAGTTTACCATACTGATATCTTAAACTCACCTTCCGCCCGGTATGGTCCTCCACATAAATCAGATTCTTTTCTTTGTTATATGTATATTTTAACTGACCGCCTGTTCCGTTCCCCACACTCTCCAGAAAGCCAGCCTCATTATACGTAAATATTCGGAGATTGCCGTTTTTGTCTCTTTGGGTACACAGCCTGCCATCACAGTCGAACTCATAAACAGTCCCATCCTCCTGCTCATAAAAATACCCGTTTTCTGATTTCTTAAGACTTCCTCCATCACCCATTACCGGGGCGTACTCTCCCCCCAGTTTACGGCGGTATGGGACCTCCCTTCCATCCTCCAGAACAATACCTAATAAATCTTCTCCTGCAATTTTTATCAAATGCACTCCGTAATTATGGCTCCAGCCCTCTGCCAGATTTCCCTGATTTCCGCATTCCATTGCATTATAAAACAGTTTAAAACTTAAGGGCATAATTCCTTTAATAATAAGATCTTCTTTTTCATAAATATAATTACCCGTATTCATATTGATTGGATCCTTACCAAAAACATGGCAAAGTATATTTTTCCCTGAGGCCCAGCGAACTACGTTCTGATAACGCTTCAGGAAGGCATCCCAATTAATTCTTCCATCATACCCCTGACCGGATGTGACCGGAATAATGATTCCTCCCTTTTTGCAGAGCAGGACAGAGCTCATGCTGATAGCCTCTTCTCCTCCTACGGTTTCCGCCTTTCCGGTTCCTACTGCCGTGTTTTCCCATTTATCAACCAGATCCATGAAGCCTTCGCACTTGTGGTCCTTCTCATTCTTTCGGCACTCCCCAAAGTATGGGATATTCTCACAGGCCTTGCAATCCTTACAGTTCACCTTTTTCTTTCCACCACTGGTATATCCATGACCGGTTTGAAGTTTAAGCTGGGTAATATTGCTTCCGTTAACACAGAAAAGCTTTGCTCCCTCTACCAAATACTCCTTACTATCTGCTGCTTTCTGGGCCTGATTAAGCTGCATTCCGGTTCCCAGACCTAAATTCAATTTACCTGTCTCACTCATTGCTTTTTATCCTCTCTTTCCCCTATTTCAATATTTCAAGATGCTTCCGTCAGATAAACTTACCTCCTTAAGCTTCATACCGATAACCCCCCGTTCCAGCAGACTTTCCGCTAAATCCATACGAATTACTACTGTACTTTCTGTTCCTGTCCTGACACGAAATAGAGGAGCTCCACTAAATTTTTCTCTGTCAAGTATTATCTCCCTCTGTCCGGGACCGGGCTGCTTCACCAGACACGCCTCTTCTTCCAGCACAGGACAGTAATAGGAGGCACATTCCCCTTTTTCTGTATCAAATAGTACAAAAAACAAAAATGGAATATTTAAATCATATAAAGCCGTCACCTCCATAGCTTCCCTGGAAAGCAAAAAAAATGGCTTATCAATGATATCCGGGAATATCCCGTCCATTCCAAGTTTCGCGTTAAACTGAATGAAAGGCGGCATCTTCTGGTACTCGTCCCGTGTTAATTTTCTTACATCAATGGTCTGGCTCCAGTTTATGATCTTCGGAAAAGGATTTTTATCTCCATTGGTCAATATAAAATATTTCATCTTTCCTTCATACGCCAAAGAATCTCCCCCTCCCCCTGATATCTTCCGAAAAAGGCAGTAAAATTTTCTGCCTTTACTGCCTTTTGAAAAGCTTCCGTCTCCATGATCTCTTCTGTCAGGTCAAAGCACAGCTGACGGACAGCCGCATAGTAATATTCCACACATATCCTGCGGACAGCCTCTTCCTCATACCTCCAGATCCTGGGGTACTGTCTCCGTAAGACTGTCATCACGGATTCCATGTCTTCCTCAAAGCATTCAAAAAAGCAGGAAGGACGCCAGTACAGTTCTGCCGGAGCCGGATCAAAAAAGAATTCTTCGTCATACAGGGACAACCGGAATTCATGGCTTCCGGTCTGAAGGCTGGTGTGGAGATAGCAGATTCCCAGCCATGATACTTCTTTCTTCTCATCTACTGCCTGGCTGAATAATTGTGCAAAAGAATCTACCGCTTCTTTTCTGTACTCCTTTTTCCGGTATTCACTCTCCAGTCTCCTACACTGGGAAGCAAATAATTCTTCTTCAGCATTTTGGGCGGCTCTCTCCAATTCTTTTAACCGGTCCATCATGATCCTCCTGCCTATTGTACTTTCAGTTCTCCCCCGGTAAATGAGATGCCCTGATCAATGTCAATGCTGGTTGTCTTCTGTTTTAAATTTACAGATGCAGTCCCGGCCGCTATGAGAGAACCGGTCTCACTGGAAATCGTTAAGTCGTCCTTCGCTTTTATCACGATGTCATGCTGGCTGACAATCTGCACCCCTTTTGAATCGTTGAGTTCTATTTTCGTCCCCTGGTTATTGGTAATTACAATGGAATCCGGGGTAAAACGGATTTCCTTCTGGTATTTATTCTTGATGATCTTGTGTTCCGGATTTTTCCGGTCCTGGCTTTCCGTATCCAGATGGACGGAGCTGATCACATAAGCCTCTTCTTCCCTTTGTTCCGGTATATGCAGCCTTACCGCATCACCAATTTCCGGCATACAGTACCAGCCGGTCCCGTCAGGAGTAGAATAAACCGTAGAGTATGGATACCACAAATTGATATTCTGCTCCTGGTTTTCATCCTTTAAGACCTTTACCATCACTTTATCTTCTTTCACCTGCAGAACCTCTGCCCGGTAGGAACATCCGGTCCTGTCTTCCTGAAATGTTTCTGGAAAGTCCATGCCAGATCTGGATTTTAAATGGCATGTATGAAGCATTTCTCCTCTCTCATAGCTGCTTTCCATTTTCCAGACAAAAAGCTGCAGTCCGTTTACTGTCAGCTGATCCCCGATCTGATATTCCTCCCGACTCTGCAGGATGTATTCCAGACAGGCTCCTTCCGGCATTTTCGAAAGCCCCTGATTCCGTTTCCTGCGGTAGTCTCCCAGATCTTTTTTCACTGCATATTTCATGTGATCTGCAAGTTCATAACGTTCCCCCTTTGGCAGATCATAAAAATATTTAACTCCCCATGTTCTGGTGCTTGGTACGAGGAAGCTGTGAAATCTTGCTGCCATCCGCTTTAAAAATTCCCAATCGGTCTCTCTGTACTGCAGCACCAGTTTTCCTGTTGAGTCTGTAAGAGGCCGTGTTTTGATGAGCCCTGAGTTCTCATACGTACCGGTAATCTGTTTAAAGATCATCTCATATGTAACTGTACTGTCCTGAAAGGTTCTGAAATGCGGTTTTAAATCCATAAAACACGTACCCGTAGTTATTTCCAGGGTCATCTTTTTCTGGTCCATCATGCTTTCAATGGAAAAACCAGTGACAATGCCCCAGAAAAGTGTCTGTGCTTCACCATCTTTTCCTATTGCTTCTATTTTCTCCCATACGTCTCCGGTCAGCTGATTTATATAACTATCTTCATCCTTATCTTCAATGTATCCGCTTATCACAGCAGTACCATGTTCATTAATTTCTTTGCTTACCTTAAGTTCTCTGATCTCTATAAACTGTAACGGTTCTGTTTTAAGATTGTATTCTTTCACACTCTTCCTCCTCTGTCTGTATGGTACCAAGCATGGTAAGGATTTTAGGCTTCCATCTGTCGTAATCCTTAAATATGCAGTAAAAGGTTCCTATGATTAATTTTCCCTCCGAAAGGAACAGGAACATCATGTTATAGACTCGTTCATCGGCAGCAAAGCTTTTGTAGTCAAACCACAAGACAAGGACAGTGACAGATACTTTTCCCTGGTCATAGAAAACGTTCTTTCCGTCTGCCTGTTTTAGTATATGGCGGATTCGTTCCCTCTCAGCTTCCAGATCTGTATCGGTTTCTTCACATTCCAATATCGCATTCTGGAACGTGAGTCCTGCGTGTTCATGTGGATTGACAAAAATCAATTCCGGACGGTTCTTGGAGAAGAAAACCGACGCTGCTTTTTCCCTTCCTACCTCTTCAAAACCACCAGGAATCTTGATTGTAAAACCAGGACCATTAAACTCTGACCAGCCAGACGGTTCTCCTCCCGGCTTCTTCGTATCCGGTTCTATCTTTTGCAGTTCCTTCTGTATTTGAAGGAATACTTTATCTATATCATCATCCTGAACCTCTTCCATCTGGTTTTCCTCCCAACATTACCTGATATACTAAGTTGTTTCGCTCAGCGTATTAAAGAAGTGTTTCAACAGCACTTCCCATTTCATGCGGTCCTGCTCCGGGTAAGTCGCTGTTGCAAGAAACATTTGGCTGCGGACTGACAGGACTGCCTTTACATGTTGCTGCATTTCTCCGGCGTCCTCCAATTCCATAGTGAACCAGCTTGCCGGATACTGTCCGCCTGCATGTAAATGAACTGGTGACAGCTCACTTCTTGGATATCTGCTGCTTATGTATTCCCTGACCGCTTCTGCTGCTTTTCTTGTTTCTTCCTGTCCCAGGTTTTTATGAATCAACTGGAATGTCATCTGATTTTTTCCATCCGCATCTGAAAAGATCATTTCCGGGCGTTCTTCATATGGGTAAAGCATGTCTTTCATGCTTTCAGGCATTTGCTTAAGCTCTTTCGGGATCTCTGCTGATAACATTGCATCAGCCAATGTAATCCGTTCCATAATGACCTGCTCCTGAAGACACCCTTCTGTGTCTGGATCATACAATATGTTCATCATTCCTACACCTTACCCATTCTTATCCTGAAAGCTGATGGCAAAATCCTCAATGATCTGCTTTCTTTTGTTCAAGCGTTCCTGCGCCTTAGCCTGTTCCGACTGGAATACCTTCTTTTCAAGCACGGCTGCTGCCTCCAGACTGCTGCTGATTGCATTCAATCGATTGACCTTTTCAATTGCAGGACTTTTCCCCACGCCGCCGATTTTTATGGTCTTACCCATCTTTTTACCTCCCTTAGGAACTATTCCTATCTGATCTTTACCATATCTACCTTTGTTCCTGTTATCTGTCGCTCCAACCCGGTAGAGCCGGCTGAGCTCGGAGTGGAAGCCATTACAGCATTCTCCGCCCCACCGATATCATATCCTTTGGTATCTGAAGATTCAAAAACAGGAAATCCGGCATCTTTGCTTCCTTCCATTTTTACTTTTCCAAATTTACCAATGGAATCAAATCCATTGCACATATTGATCACCGTTGGAGACATGCTATTTCTTCTTACAATCGAAATTTCCTGAGGAGCCTGAAAAGATACCCGGCTGCCTTTCAGCCATACTCCTTTTTTAGCCAGGACTGTCACCTCCCGGCTGCTCTCAATGTCCGCTCCCGTCCTGTCATGAATTTCTACCTTTAACGGAACCTTTTGCTTTAAATCCACAAATCCCAGACTATCCGGCAATAGAAACAACCGTTTATCCTTTGCTGTTGTAAAATACCGTTTGGACGGATCTCCCATCTCTCCATTTCCAGCTCCGTTTTTCCGGATACTCCTGATGGCCCTGGCAGTGCCTTCTCCGTCATCAAATGTTATCGTGATTCGCTCTCCAACCTCCGGCATACAATACATTAAATTACCCGTTTCCGGCATCCATGGATACCAATACCCTTCTCGGATTGACTGCTCCCCGTCAATGTCCAGCTTAACCCGCACAGATTCCTGTTTCGTTTCCAGCACCGTTCCTGCCAGGGAAACTCCGATCATTTTGGGATTATCATATCCCGCCGTCCCGAATACTTTTGGGGAACCTACCGTATAATGGTAAACCAGCAGGCCATTTTCCAGCCTGCACTTTTTTGATAGCACCACCATTTCCCGGTCATTGGACATAGATATATGGTCTCCGGGCTTCCAGTTTTCATAGCTGCTTATTTTATAACAAATAAACTGATGTTTTGCAAAATGGTACTGATCCTGGTCAAATGTATAGTAAGTCTTATCAAACCACGTTCTTTCAGGCAGGATTCCTTTCTCTTCTGCCGAATCTCCTAGAGGCAGGCCAAAATGCAGCTCCGGCTTTAGGGAAGCTCCTCCTGGAAGCAGAGAAGTTCCTAATTGGCTTGCAATCCGTTTTAAAAAATCCCAGTCTGTTTCTCTGTATTGATAGATTGGTCTGCCGATTTTCCGGTCTTCGATATGAAAGATTACATCCGCATTTTCTGTGTCCGATAATACACTTCTCACCAATTCCTTATAAGTCATATCAATCTTTTGAAATGACCTGCTTCTCTCTTTTAGGTCCAGCAACTCCGTAGGCGATATTGCCTCAATCCTTGCTTTATACCCATTTCCTTCCTGCCATATCTCAACATTTTTTATGAAACCGCAAAAGATAGGTGGGTTGGATTTATTACCCTTTTCATCTGCAGCTGAGATTGTTACACTGCTTCCCTCCAGCTTCTGGAAGACCGGAGACTCTCCTGTCTCATCCGGTACAGATCCTGTGATCCTGGCAGCGGTATGGCAGTTTTTCTCTATTTTCATATCAAATTCCTGAATTTCACTGATGTTCAGATCGCTGCTGATTATTAGATTCCCTGATGTTACTGCATTCATAAAATAGCACCTCTCGCATCTGTTTGGACTTTTTTATTAATCAATATGTAATACTATTCTAATGTTACATTATATACCATAAATCGTCAAATTTGTGCTTCATGTAACATTTAACCTGCTACATGTAATTTTTGGTAATATTATGTCAACTCAACTGCAATCTTGGCGGAAATCTAAACCAGAGTTAGCTCTATACACAGAATTAAAAACTGATCCAAATCTTTAAATCCTTTCAGTACTTAATAGCAAAACAGAGGAATCAAGGATTAACTACCCCCGATACCTCTGCCATTCTCTCCCCCCAATCCTTGTTCTTTTTCTGCTGTTAAATATTCTTAAAGTGAGAAGTTCCCCTACATGGTCCATGGTGAACCATACCATGGTCCACTAAAAAAGCAGACTTTACCCTTGGTGTGAGAATCATATTTCAGGCTTTTATCTGGTATCCGATTTTTTCAGATAAAACATGTTGCTGCTCTTGCCGCCGCTCTCCCTCCACCGCTGCTCTTTCGTAAGATATCCATTTTTTTCTAAATCAACAATAGCACGTTTAACGGTACTCCGGGACAGTTTAAGTTCCCTGGCGATAGTGCCAATCGCCGGATAGCATCTGCCCTCCTTATCAGACCGGTCAGAAAGATACATATAGACAGTTCTTGCACGGTGCGGCAGTTCAGAGGAATAAAGCGAGGTAAAGTAACCCATAGCGTCACCCCTTTTTGGATTCCTGTTTTTGAACAAATGGATCAAGATTGATGAATGCTGATGAATGCGTATTTCCTTCTGATGCAGCCTCAGTTGCTGCTGGCTTTTCCGGCATTTCCTCACAGACAGCATGACGCCGGATAATTTCTTCCTCCAAGGTGAATCGGTCGGCATAGTCCACCTTTCTGGCTGACTTCTCCATGATTTCATAAGGTTTGCCGAAAACAATTCCCCATTCGAGAAACAACTTCAACCTGGTTCTCATGGGATAGGCTCCTGTCTTAGTTACGACAAAATGACCTTTTGGCATTGACTTCAATTCATCAGGTGTCATAAGCGGCCGCTCAATCATCTGCAGAGACTGGCTTGGGTCGTTTTTCCCAAGGCTGACGGAACCGCTCATGATCGTCTTGCTTCCGAGAGCTTTGGATAATATCTGTGCCGATTCGCTGTTGGGGGCAAAACCGCCGAACACCGTATATTGCGATAGGTAAACCTTTGATATAATCTCCAGCTTTTCCCCCGCTTAGCACCGTGCACGAGACTTTCACCTCACACGGCGCCCCATCGTCTAATATTAGAAATCATAATCTACACAACAAATGTTAATCTGCCATTTACATGGTTATCGGCTCTAAATTGAGCCTGTTGCGAAGCCTGTTGATTTTATCCCTTTGATTGTAATTAGGCTGTATCAGTTGAACATATTTCTCTACAATATCACTTTTGGTTGCATGAATAAGTCTGTGCACATCAATATCAAGCATGATAAGATTACGATACTCGTCCGTACCGCCGTCTCGAATGGTAGTTTTATGATGAAGATGTATTCTGTCAAGTTCAAGAATTTTTCCCGTTACAGCACATTTCCCAGTTTGTGCGCAATACAACGCTAATCTGTTATCGTTATATTCCACACTTCGATTTTTAACAGGGTGTGCCATTAGGTAATGCAGAATACCCATATTTACCTTTTCGAGTGACTTATGGATAAGTGCACGCCCTTCTTCCGTGTATTTATTAACCTTGACAGGCTTGTACATCGGGTTTCGATGTACGACTGCACCAATAGGCGCAACAGCTTGATTTTTAATGAAACGTATTTGCTTGCTGTGCTTGTAATGATTGTAGACAAAGCCAACTGTGGGATTTTCGCATTTTCGTTTTATTCTGCTTCGCAATCTGAGTTTAAAGGTTCGGTCAACAAGAAAAGCTATTTTTTGTAGGTCAATGTTCACATTAGTCGCATAGCGATAATAGTTCTGCACTCCTATCACTATGGAATTGTAGATGTGAACTTCATGATTTTCATCGTTTACATTTTTAGGGTTTTGTATTTTCTTTATCTGATTGCTTAGCTTTTCTGATACTTTTGATTTAGCTTTGGGAGTTAATCTGCTCGCCACAACATATTTTCCGCTCTTTTCCACGGCTTTGATTTGAAATCCCAGAAAATCCGAATACTTCTTTTTCAGATTCACAACCTTGGACTTTTCAGGACTAATTTCCAATCCCAGCCGTTCTTTCAGCCACTTCTGCGTAGCTATGAATAGATTATCAGCATCTTTTCTATTGCGGCAAAATATTTTGAAATCATCGGCATACCTGATAATGAAACACTCTTTTAAATTTGTTTTTTTGAGTGCGAGGAAGGTACTGCCTTTATTGATAGAGCCGTTTTTGTTTACCGTTTGGACATATGGGTAGCGTGTCTTCATGTTTTCCCATTGTGAGGCTATCCACCAATCCAACTCATTTAGCACAATGTTGGACAGTAGCGGTGAAATAATTCCTCCTTGCGGAGTGCCTTTTTCAGGAAATCCAATTCCTGCAACCTCGGCTTTTAGCATTACTGATATGATTTTTAACAGCTTTTTATCTCGTATGCCCATTGCCCACATTTGCTTTATAAGCTTGCCGTGATTGACATTGTCGAAAAATCCTTTGATGTCAATGTCCACCACAAAATGTAAACCTTGAAGCTGTATCGCTTTATAGACCTGAGCCAGTGCGTTTTCCACACTTCGATTTGGTCTGAACCCATTGCTTCGTTCATGAAACTTCGCTTCGCATATAGGCTCTAAAACCTGTAGAACAGCCTGCTGTATTAACCTATCCACGATAGTAGGAATGCCGAGCGGCCGCATTTTCCCATTTCCTTTTGGGATTTCCACCCGTCTAACCTTATTGGCGGTGTAATGTGAAAATCTCTTTTGCACATGCTCTACCAATTTTTCTGTTTCCCATTTTTGCAAATCAAGTATCGTCTTGTTGTCTGCTCCTGCCGTTTTACTGCCATGATTTTTCTTAATATTCCTGTATGCAAGCTTGATATTGTCCTCATGGGTAATGATTGTCATGAGGTCATAGAAATTTTTCTTTTCCTTACTTTTGGAATACAAGCCATCAAATATCACTGTGAAATTATAATATTCGGCATTGCGCAGTTTTTGTTTCTTTGGCTTTTTAACTTTTGTCAAAGTTTGCTACTCTCCTTATGGATTTCGCTTTTCTTAGTCATACTCGAACCTTTGAATTTGTGTAGTTATGCGTATTAATATTTTGACGACTAATGGCTTTCCCTCGACTATGTTTCCATAGCTTCATCGGTACTGTGCCATCACTTTCGGTTAGATTAAGACAGGTTATGTCTTTCCTGCCAATGCTTCATCGCCTGTATCAGCTCTGCATTCTAACCTTACAACGTTCCGATATTCCTATCTATACATATATCCGTAGGTGTTCTCTATGAGCCTGTATGCACGATACCGCCTGTAACGGTATAAGGTTTTTCATAGCCAATGTCTTACTAAACCTCGCATACTGCCAATGAAGGCACTTGCACATTTCTATGCAATCAACTTATAGACCCTTTCATTCGAGCGTTCGTCAGTGTTTTTGCAAACACATTCTCACCATAGATATTTTGTAGACCACCGACCTATCAACTGCACCGGTTACCTCTAACCAGCTTTCGTTGCAACCTGCAATACGGCAGTTTTCAGCCGACTTCAACGAGCTTTATACCGTTTTGCCGATACAGGCAAAACCGCATATCGTAGTATTATGGCGGCGCTTCAAGGCGTTACCCTCTTATTTCACCTGTTGGAATATCAGTTCTCCAAGCATTATTTTGGAAACTTCTCTCAGTTTCCTTTATATTTTGTGCTTGTGCCTAACCTTTTCAGTTAGGAACGTTTCGCACCCTGACAGTTGTCAATGATAATGGCAGAGCCCTCCCGACCGTAGTTTTTCTCTAGCTGGGCAAAGGACTGGATGATTGCGACGATGGACATACGGCGGGAACGGCTGGCAGAGAACATCATCTCAGCAGATTCAATCTTGGGAATCGTACCGATTTCATCCAGAAACATCATCACCCGGTTCGGAAGCCTGCCGCCATGCTCATCGGCTACGGAGAGGATTTCCCGGTAGAGCTGCTGGACAATAAGGCTGATGATGAAATATTTGGTACTGTCTTCCTCTGGCATAACGAGGAAAATAGCACTTTTCTCTGTACAGAATTTTTCTGCATCGATGGCAGTATCAAAGCACAGAATCTGCTCCAGCTCAGAATCCAGGAATGCATTTAGTCTGGACAGTGCCGTGGAGAGGACGCTCTGCATGGCCTGCTCTGCACTGTTAAGAGCCGCACCAGCGAACCATTTGGTCTTATGCTCATCCGGCAGATGCGACAGCAGCAGCTGGAACAGGGTTCGTCCCTTGACTCCACTGGGCGCCAGCAGATCTTGTATTAGCTTAAACACAGATACGATGTGCCGCTGCTTTGGCTCACAGTATTCCGCAATAAGTAAAATCACGGAGGTCAGCAGTCCTTCTGCGGCGTCATAAAAAAAAGCATTTTGTCCTGCGGAAGCCGTATCAAAACCACCGGAGTTGATGATTGTTTTAGCGGTAATCTTGGCATATTTTTCTGCTCTGGCCTTATATACCAGGCTGTGAGGATTGGCAAGATATAAATCCATATATCGGTTTACCAGGTGCAGAAGGTTATTGCCGTCCGACCGGGTGGGGTTACGAAGATCAATGACTGCTACATGGTAGCCGTAGTAATCTTTTGCAATACTGCCATAGTTACGGTAGAGATCACCTTTTGTGTCAGTCGTGACAAAACTCATGCCGCAGGCGCAGGAATATTCCAGATTCGGATAGAGGAAATTGGCTGTCTTACCGACACCAGCAGCACCGATCATCAGACAATGGATGTCATCGTCATCAATCAATGCATAGCCGTTGGGAGCCGTCTTATCAAAAAGTGATGCCCGCTGCCAGCCAACGACCAGCCCCTGTACCTTTGGAAGGCTTTCACCTTTACGCCATTTCTCCGGCTCAAAACGGACTTCCGTATAGGTATGCTTGATTTCCTGCTTTGAGGCCCATCTTGCCGTCCCATGCTGTCCATCCCCCACAGTCTTTGATTTGATGCCATTAAGGGTGTAATAATGGGCCAGCAAGGATAAAAAGCCGATTACGCCAAACATTGTCGCACCTGCGACAATCAGCGTGATAAGTTGAGATGCCTGCATAGTCTGCCTCCAATTTATATTTGGGTAAATAAAAACCGCCAGGGAGCGTTTCATACTCCTTGACGGCTTTAGAGATTTAGGGTTATTTAAAATTCCATTTTCATATCCATATCTTGCTGTTCAGTCATCGAAATTCCGTTGGTAAGCTCCAAAACGGAATCAACTGCATCCTGCCACGGGATATCGCCTGCATAGGCATACTTTTTTTGATACCGCTCCCACAGCTTGTGCATCTCCGGGCTGTCCTTTATAATCTGGACAGCTTGTCCGAGATTCTCACGCAGTAAAAAATCACTGCCTCTTTTCTGTACGGTTCGTGCAAATGCACTTTCTAAAACGAAATCGCTGATATCAGATTTTCTGGAATGGGTAAGAATATACACATCGTAGAAGTCCCTCATCCGGGTGTTTGCAGTCCCCCGTGAAAAGATAGTCTCCAGCTTTTCGGCAAGTACGGTTTCCAGTGTATATGCCTTAATTTCTATGGTTCTATCTTCAAAAAGCAGTTGAAAAGCATAGTTGACTGCACGAGGCGTAATGGGATCGCCGGTAGTGATGTCTACCTTCAGAGTCTGTCTTGTTTCATCGAGGAGCATTTCCAGTGTTACACGCAGCCCTGAATACTCGGCATCGTCGTGTATTTCCTCCAGCTTTTTCAGTGTCAGGGTTATGCTGTCATCTACCGGAACAGACAGTATATCTGTAAAAACGGAGCGGATAGCGTCTTCTGTCATTGGATAGCCATGGAGCGTCGTGTCCATATCCATAGTTGTCCGGGTATCCAGCCCTACCATGGCAGCAACCAGCATTCCGCCCTTTAATATCAGATTTTCCTTATAGGGTGACAGAGATATCCGTTCCAGCAAACGTTCCAGCATATAATTTCGTAAAATAATCTGCGAATTGATATTTTTTTGCTTAGACATATTTCGTATAAGTGCATTGAGCTGTCTTGATGTTTTCATAGCAGCACCTCCAAATACTGCCGCAGCAGCTTTGCCACGCGCAATTGATTGGCATACTGCATCAGCAGCGGGATATTTTTGTTCTTACGGCGTACATAGCGTTTGATTGCGTCGGGAAGCAAGGCGCTGTCCATCTGATTCCGGCTGCGGATCATGTCACAGAGGGTTCGTTCCGGATTATATGTCCGTACCGTTCTTCCGAACTGCGTCCTGACTTCCTCAACCCCGATTTCGTATAAATCCTGTTTAATGGAAAACACCACGAGACCTTCCTCCACCAGGCGCTTGGTGTTGTAGCCGGTGGGGACTGTCACGCTGTATGTCAGAGGATCACGGTCGGTCAGATCATGAAGATACAAGGCAGTGTCATGGGAGTAAATAATCCGGCTTTTACAGCTCTGCAGGATGAACATCCGATCCTCCAGCACATCCGGTGTGATGTACACACCGTGATCCACCCGCTCCAGCCTTCCTTCCTTCACAAATTTTGCCACATAAATATTTGGCACTCCGGCTTTAGCGATATCCTTGGCAAATAGCACACCGTCACTTTTTTCCAGAAGCGCCTCTAAGGTTTCCGTATGCATACAGGAGTACCTCCTTATTTTATATTTAATGCTAATATTATATATTATTTTAGCACAAAATACAATATATAAAAGAAAGTCATCTCTTACATACGCATTAACATATTAGCAGTCTGCTCTTGTTTTGGCATTATGACTTGATGCTCCAGTTCTACAAACATTCCCGTTCTAACACAGTCCAGTGCCAACCGAAGATATAAACTGCCAAGCCGCTGCTGATCAGCTTCTGTGCGGATGCCGGGCGTATTTGTCATCTGGTCTATCTCAGCCAGATCCCACCGGATATTCTCCATCCGGGTTCGCATCCAGCCCCTGTCCTCATGAATGCGGTAATTCATCTGGAGCTTTTTGATAAGCTGATCGACTGTCACCGAACGCTCCATCTGGCGGCACAGTTCCTTTGCCAATAGCAGGGAACCAGCCGCCATGCACTGCAGACATTCTCTGACAACATTCACTTTTTCCGGTACAATCTTTTCAGTTCTTACAAGCGGCTCCAGTTCCTTAAGGCAATCAGTTAAAAACTTTCTGACATCCCACTGTACTGCAAGAATCTCACACAAACCGGGCAGTATGGCACACATCTGTGGCAGCAATATCAGCTTTGGGTGTTCCTTGGAGGGAATGGGATTTATTCCATGTCTCTCTTTTAGCTCCTCATTCCAGTCCTTGTAGATGGATTGCATTACTGTTGTGTTTGAGTATCCATTTTCTGAAAGGATGTCCTTTAATCGTGAGTTTGCTTCGATCCCGGCTTCGTCGTGATCCAGGCAAAGGATGACTTCCTGCAGATGGGAATTATGCCGGAGCTGATGAAGCATGGCATGTTCTGCAACGCCATCCAGGGTGACATAGCTGTATTCCTGCCAGTTCTTTGGATACAGTGTGATAAAAGACAGCATATCCACCGGAGCTTCAAAAACATAGAGCCTGTTACTTTTACCGTTCCAGTGAAAGCTGTATCTGGGATCACTGCCTACAACGTTGCCTTTATAGGGTTCACCCTGGGTATATGTACCGCGTTTATGAGCATGCCGGGTGATACCCTTTTCATCCAGCCCTACAAAAACAGCATTATGATATTCTGCATCCTCAAAAATAAGTTTTTTACGGGCAAAATGTGTCAGCACATTACGATCTATAAATCGCTGCTTGATCAGATAGGCAAACACTCGACGCATATCAGGATTCATCCTCGGTACCTTAAATTCTTTTTTCGGTGCTGGTGCACTTTTAGAAGTTTGATTCCACTCCACGCCTGCTTCACCACCGAGAAGCCATTGTACAGCTTCAGGAAAACTGAGATTATAAAACTCTTGTACAAAATCAATAGCATGACCGCCTTCCTTACGGCTATGACGGAACCATTCGCTTCCGCGTACCGTTACACTATCATGCCGCTTCCAGCGCCATTCCCTGCCGGAGCGTGTGAGCTTTTCTCCCTGGCGTTCGAGGAAATCCACCAGGTCAACCGAATTTGCACGATGTTTTTGCTCATTAGTAAAATGAATATATGCCATCTCCCGGGCACCTCCTTTTTAATGCCTGCACTTTCCACAGCGGTAAAAAAAACACCCGCTGTTTTGCAGGTGGTTTGAATTTGAGACGGCTGGGTTTTCTATCAGGCAGTACTTTTATCTTCTGCCTGATCGGATACTTTTTCTTCATGAGCGTCCTCCTTTTGTTAATATGTCGTGAGTCTCTGTTCGTGATCGTCTCGGGCGTGCCCCTGAGCAATCTTTTTCTCCCTGATTTTCCGGCGCAGCTTGCTTTCCACCTGCATACCCGGTCCGCCTGGGAACTTTCGTTCTTCCTCTCGAAATAACTGGCTTAAATGGCGCAAAAGCCTTGTTGCGCTAAGAAACAGGGAAGGGTCACGGAAGGAGTCCAGATGGTCAAGGAAAAACTGTGCATAGATATTGCCTTGCTCGGCTGAACGGGTGAGCCATTGGATGGCTGCTTCCCTGTCGCAGGGTACTTCCTTGCCCAGTAAATATAGTTTACCAAGGGCGTATTGTGCGTACTGGTTTCCCTGCCCGGCAGATGCATTCAGCCATTTGTCAGCATCCTCCACATTTTTGTGGACATGTTCACCAAGCAAGTAGAGCTTACCAAGCTGATACTGAGCGAATGAATTATTCTGTTCTGCTGCTTTCCTGAACAGATTTACTGCCTTAAAAATATCCAAGGGTACATCTTCTCCGTCAAGATACAGCTTACCAAGGGCATATACGGCACAGGAATTATCCTGTTCGGCGGAAAGGGTAAACAAAGAGATTGCTTTCTGTGTATCCTTTTCTACATGGTTTCCGTCCCGGAAGAGCTTGCCAAGGGCGTACTGCGCCAAATCATTGCCGCCTTCCGAGGCCTTGGTCAGCCACTCAATTGCCTGCTCTATATTGGTATATCCATTGTTTTCATCCAAATAGAGCTTTCCGAGCATGTACTGAGCGTGAACATTTCCAAGTCGGGCCGATTTTTCAAAGTAACCAATAGCTTTCTCTATATTCTTTTCCGTTCCGGTTCCGGTATAGAGCATCTGCCCCAGGCGGTACTGGAGCTTATCGTCGTGGCTCTGTTCCTCCAGATTTTTAAATCCATAAAAAGCCTCTTCAAAGTACAGCTCTGAGTTTTCTGCATTCCTTTCGGTTCCAATACCATCACGGTACATTTTAGCCAATTCATAGCTTGCATAGGGAACATGTTGTGCTGCTGCCTGGCAATATAAATCAAAGGATCTCTGAAAGTCCTGCTCAACACCCTGCCCACGGTAATACAGACCGGCAAGGGAATACTGGGCATACTTGTGATTCTTAGATACGGCTGTGTCAAACCAGCCGACCGCTTTCTCGTAGTCCTGAACCGTACCAAGTCCTACAGCATGCATTTTACCAATCCGGTACTCTATGTATCGATTTTCTTTTTCTGCCTCGATATACATAAATGCCGAAAGAGCCTTATGATACCATTCAAACGCTGCTTCACCATCTATCACGACGCCCAGCCCGTCCGTATACATCCGTCCCATGTCATGCATGGCAAGGGCGTTTCCGGCCACAGCTTCCTCCTGGAACAGGATCAGTGCCTGCTCAAAATCCGGTTCCGTTATGTCACTGCCGTATAGGTAGGTACAAGCTTTCTTATACCGGTTATTCCAGGCAATGTACGGTTTTCCTGACTCCGGCTGCCTGGCACCAGCCCCAAAACTTCTATCCGGAGGATCGGAAAAGCTGTCATCGTAATCCTCTGCCAGTAATACCGGTTCCCATATTACTGCTGGCTCCTCCTGGATCTCCCCCGCAAAACTTTCTTCTTGGAAGGGAGGCTCAGCGTTTTCATCCCCTTCAAAAGTAAAGATCATATTTCCAAGGTTTACAGCCTCGTCAATTACTACATTTTTAATATGCTTGAACTCTTTCTGCTGGGATAGAGGGAGCGGTTCAGGCAGCTTGTCCTTGTAAGTATGCAGAACCTCATTTCGCATCTCATACCAATATGCATAGGCCGCTGCGACACGCTCATCTTTTGTCAGCTCATCTACAATCTGATTCACCAGCTCTTTAAGCGATACCGGCAGGTAGCCATATTTCTTTCTTTTAGTTGTCTGTTTCAGACGTTCCGCCAATCTTGACATATATTCTCCAATCACTGGATTGTCACAGGTTCCTGTCTGCATCCGATTCAAAAGCTCCCGAAGGATATTCCGGCTCTCTTCTGTCAGTGCGTTTCGCCGGATGGTTTGCTCTGAGTAAATCTGCAGTAAGTCCTGCTGAAAAATTTCTCTTGCCAAGCCGCTTCGCATTTTTTCTATAGCCTGCTTCGTAACGTATCCATCACGAGGATTGACAGAGTAAATGATCATATGGCAGTGCGGATGATGGCTTTCGTTATGAAAAGCTGCATACCATCTCATGTTATCCGGTGCGATTTTCATCTGTTCCGCAAAAATATTTCGCTGCTGACGTATGAGCGCAATCCAGGCAGAGGCATTATCATAACCAAGCCGGGCGGCATCCTCCCGGCGCATGGATATGATAGGTGTCCAGATATTTCCGGTATGTTTGGCAACAGTTTCGGCTGCCTGAGATAGAACCAACGGCTGATCATCATCGGTAAACAATCCGTGGCTGCTTAGTTTTTCAACACGAGGGCGGGTGGCGATGTAATTGACATAGACCTCCTGGTGCGACAATTGATCCAGATTATGATCTATGGCGGCAGTAAGGAATTCAGAGGCATTTTCAAGTGTCGGCTTATTTTTATAGTCTTCATATTCAAATAGGCTTTTGGAATCGGGAAACTGTCTGAGAATATCCTTTATACGCTCGGACTGCTTAGGTGTGGCAGGCTGGTTTTTCCGGTAAAGCGGGAGCTTTTCAACACCCTCCCGTGTCCCTATGTACCCGACCAGGTTCTTTACATGCTCCGGGTCGTTTTTTATATAACCGCATTTAAAGATAATCCGCGGCATGGTTAATCACCCTTCTGGAATTTTACAACATCCTCGAAAGTCACAGAACCGACGGATTTTTTCACATCATTCACACATTTGCCCCGAAGCCTGCGCAGGGTATTTTCATCCACATCTGCAGTGGTGGCAAGGATATTCATCATCATTGACATTTCGACCGACAGCTTGAACATCAGTCTAGCCATGCGCTTTTCAGATGAGCTGACAATTCCCGACATGGCGGAAGTGATAGAGGTCGGCAGATACTTCATACCGTCCTCTGCAGAAATATATCCCCTGTAAAAACGGATTGCATTTTCTATAAATTCACTTCGGCTTTTACAGTTATCTTTTTGAATAATTGCATCCAGCCCTTCTAAGGTGCTTGGATAGAGCCAGAGCGGGATGCGTGTTTTGATTTCTTCACTCATGATTGGTCTCCTTGTCTTAAAAAGTCCCGGAACCACCTGACAGGTGTACCTCGGGAAACGCTTTGTTTTCTAAGCTATGCAGCAGATTTTAGAAGGTTTTGACCACCTAAGAGGTGACCACTCTCCCATTTAGGTGCACCTTAAAAATGCCCACGACCCGCGTTGCGGGGCGATGTTTTGCGGCAGGTGGGCGCGAAGCGACCACCTGCCTTTAACCAGCATCATTTTCACCCCCATGATTCACCCCAGTTTTGGCAGTTCTTACCACTGCCAGTATTTTGGTGTTAACGGCGGCAACGGGGGCTTTTACTGACTTATGGCGCAATACTCCGCTCCTGATAGATAAAGGCGGCACAGGGGCATACAGGCGGCAACAGGGGGAATCTTTTCTCCATGTTGTTACATGCTTTACTGAGTGGGTAAAATATTATTTTTACCATTACATCTCCAGATGCATACCCTGCTGCATATCTCCGTCAGATACCATTGATATACTTCCTGTTTCCGCATCATACCGATAAACTTCATTAGAAAGACGTTCTTCCTCATCAACCTGGCTTTGATTAATATCACATACAATATCCTTTAAATACTCAATTCCTCTTTCCTTTTCTTCACGAATCAAAACTAACTCATGGATCGATGAGGGAAGAATCAGATAGTTTCCGCCAATCTCCTTTGAGACTGATTCCAATACATCCGGGCAGAACAGATAAGACGCCCCCTGCCACTTTTTGCTATTACTCAATACAAACATAAAGCTGTTTTCCATGCTGAGCTGACTCTCTTCTATGGGACACCCCATCATATCCGCAATTACATAGTCCATACTATGGAACTCATATGGCATAAGCTGCTTCATACTTTTTTCAGCTTGTTCATGCAGCATCTCTGAATCAATATTCCACAACTTTAAATGATCATTATTGACTAGTACCGTACCAAAAATGCCTCCATCCTCTTCAATTAAATAGCGGTATACAACAGCCAGATCCTCTACTATCTGATGGGGGACAGAGGAAAGCAGTTCCCGATTCTTATCAGCATTTATCGCACACATAAACAGGCTGTCTTTCCAATTTTCGTAGTCAAAGTTATGTATGCCAAACTTCGGTGCTGCTTCCACTGACTCCAGGTATTGTTCCGCAAGTTTCTTTAGGATTTCCTCCATACTGACACCCATGCTGTAAGATTGGTAGGCACTATCTAAGTATATCTGCGGAGTAAGATCACTTCCGGGTATCCGTATACTCATTCCATATAACTGAATGCCATTATTTTTTAGCTGCTGACGAACCGATACCTCTTCATTTTTCCATTCCTCAGGCAGATATTCCTTGATATGCCGTTCTACTTCTTCCATAAATTCTTTATATTCCATTGTGCAAATCCTCCTGTTTTTTGTAGTTTTTACGTTTCACAGCTTTGACGGTTCTGACCACTTTCAATATTTTAGGGATTAAAGCATAAATTCCTATATGTTGCCTGCTGATTCAATACGTTCCCGAACCTCTGCAGGAACATTCTTTTCATAGAGAGCCTGAAGCACAGCCTCCAGATCTGCCTTTAGTTCTGCGTCATTTCGATACTGTCGCAGAGCTTCCAATTTCTCCAGTTCGTAATATATTTGGATTCTAGTTGTTTTCATAATTAACCTCCATTTAATTAAGCCAAGTTGGTGCATTTATTTTAAATAACTGGCTATGAATTTGAGCCAAGTTGGTGCAACCTTTCTTCCGGGTTAAACATCAGGATGCTATAAATCTTCAAGTGCATGTATCAAACTGCCAGGAACATCCTCCAACTGTTGTGCCACAGCCTGTACCTCTTGTGGAGGAGGAACTCTCAATGAGAGCTGATTTATTTCTTCTCGAACAGCCTGCCGAACAATTTGTTCAATATGACCGTTTTGTTTAGCGGATAGAATACTGGACACCACAAATTCGGTTCGGTGACGGCTGGCCTGCTGCGTGAACAACCGCTCGGCTTCCTGGTGTCTGGGATCGTCCATATCAAAAGACAGATAGTATCGTTTTCGCATAGTCTTATCCCAGCAGGAGCTTGTACCCGTCCGCATTGGCAAACCGGTTCAGCACAGCAACAATATTAATCTCATTTCCTCGCAGCCGGGATTCCAGCAGCTCCGCTCCGCCGCCTGCAAACACAGTAGGGAGCCTTAAATCCAAGCCTCGTTCCCGCAGAGCGTTCAGCAGTTCCTTGCAGTAGGCAGACACTTCATACTCCACTGTTTCTTCAATTTTCTTACGATCAGTGTGTTGAATTTTCTCTCGGATTGCGTCAGTGATCAAAGCATCCGAAAGCAGAATGCCACTTTTCTGCAGAGCGTCCTGAATGCGGCTATAGAGGATGATAGTTCCCAAACGCAAACTAACACAGCTTGCACGCTCCAGCTTGAAATTATGGACTGTGAGAACATCCACCGTATAACCGCCGATGTCAACGAGGGTAATGCTTCTGTATTCCTGCAAACGAGGATAATACCGGCATAGTGCCGCATGTCCCTGGGCGAACACTTTACAGTCAGAAATACGACATCGGTATGCTGTTCCTTCGAATTCAAAGGACACATTTTGTAGAAAATATTGCCGAAACGCATCTTTTTGTGTACCGTAACTGTCGATGGGAAGCCCCACACCAAGCATAATATCTGCATCAGTTACACCAACACGTTTCATAGCTTCGGCAATGGCTGGCAGGGTGAGAATAAAAGTGTCCTGCTCCATTGTCTTATCCTGTTGAAAACGCAGGCGCCGCTCTCCGATGGCGTAATAGCTACCTTCATAGGACAGCTGAAGCTCTGGTGTTAAAAACTCCCGGTCACTTGCAGTAAAACCAGAAGCATAAAGCATCCCGTCTGAGGATTTTGTATTGTAGTTTCCATTGTCTATTCCAAGCTTGATCATGGCAGGAACCTCCTTTTTCTTTTTCTGCGTTTATGGTTACATCCCCATTGTCATACCAGGAGTTTCCTCCTGAGAATCCTCAGATGGTGTTTCGGATGGTACGTGTTCTGACTGTGTCTCTGCAGCTGCCTGCTCCCTCTGGCGGCGATTTTGACGGACAGGTCGTTCTGGTCGTTCTCTTGCAGAGGATGTATCCTGGCCTTCCTGCGGCGCAGACACCTGCTCCATGCGGCTCTCCACATATTCCCGCACTTGCGCAGGAACTACTTTTTCATAGGTTTTTTCCAAATAATCCTTCAGCTCCTGTTCAATGGTAAGTTCCTTTTTGTCCATGAAAAAACGAAGTGCTTCCAGTTTTTCCGACGGAAAAGATACCTTTAGTTCTGACATGCTCATTGCTTTTCCTCCTATAATTTAATTTCTATTTCCGGCAAATACGGCCTTTACTGTGCCGTATTTTTCGCATAAGGTCTTGCATACAGCACCTGTTTGTCTGCATCAAACAGGTCCCGGTACACAACCCGGCCTCTGGAATATGAGGCGTCCACCACCTTGCCATTGCCGGCATAGATACCCACATGAGTAATATTGAGATAACGTCCGTTTACTTTGTGACTCCAAAACACAAGATCACCTGGAGCAAGATTGGCTTTCGAAACGGTCAGACCATTGTTGACACAATATTTTCCCTGCTCGGCGGCGGTACCAGGAAGATTTACCCGAAGCTGACGGTATATCCACTGTACAAGATAACTACAGTCGGTATAACCTGCCTGACCGCGAAGCTCCTGTGAGTAGGGATCTCCCAGACGGGACAGCGCAAGCTGAACAGCCTGGGAACCAGTTTCTCCTGCCATCAGATCAGTGGTCGGATTGACAAACTGTTCCGGCAGCCAATCCGACCACTGATCAAAACGGTCTCCTTCGCCTGCTGCGCCGGTTCCATACAAGGCCCGGTAATAAATTTCTGAAGCATTTGCCTGATTTTCGTAAGAAATCCTGCGCCCGAGCGTACTTTCCAGATTTCTATAAATTACTGGAAGGGAAGTAAGCGGCACCGCTGCAGTGTAGGTCTCCTCATGCTCCACTCCGTCCTCATCAGAACAAATACGAGTGCGTTCCTCGTAGCGAACGAAGCAGTCAGTAAATGACTGATAATCAATCCCTCGCAAAGATTCAGCGCCGAAATACAGAGAATAAAAAATAGCCTTAACCTGTACAGGGTCAAGACTTCCTTCCTCAATTATCAATAAGATTTCAGCAATAATCACATCCAGCTCTGAAAAACTTTTACGCATGTCCTCAATATATTCTTGATAATCCTCCGGTACCTGACCTGAAATAACTCCGTCATGAAAGGATAACTGAACAGCGGCGTTGTTATGGTTCGCAGTTCCAGACAAAAGACTGGAAATCATGACAATAATCAGGATAAAAGGTGTTAAAATCGCGGCAATGAGAACACCCACCGCCTTCCAGGTTCGTTTATCTGCAGCTGCCATAATTGCTGCCTTTGCCACTAGGGTAATTGTTACGGGATCAGCCATGGCTGCACCTCCTTTTCGTAAACTTACACACGGATTATCCTCAAAGGGCAGTAAAACTTATTTTTCACCACCATTTCTGTCCGAACAGATTCCCTTGCTGCGGCTCATACTGTTCCTGACTCTGTGCTAACTGGATCGATTTTTCCACTGCCTGTTCCAGAAAGTCCGTATCAAAACCAGCCAAACGATAACCCTCCAGAATGGTTTTAAGATAATAATCCGAAGGGGCTCCAAACGGACGCCCATCATTCATGATATACACCATGGCATTTACTGATCTGCCGCCCAACTCCACAGGAAACAGCTCCTTTCGGTAAAAATTTGGATATCCTTCATACCTATCAAGAGCAAGCTCGTCCTGGGGACGAATTTTCCACAAGAGAACCGGAACTCTTGCACCAATAAGAGGCTCCACAGTTGCAACAGCACTACTGCGACTCCCCCGGAACAGCATCTCATAATCTTTCATTTCACTAGTGCCTATCACCTCGGCAGTAGGGCATCGATATGCCATTTGAGTAAGGTTTAAATTACTGCCATAGGCAATATACAAGGTTTCTTTTTTCATTTAGGAATTCCTCCTTCTACATGGACATAGTAAGACCGTGGTTTTGCTCGTCTTCCCCGGCCTGATTTGTTTCGTATTCTGTTACTGACTCCGGCTGCGCCGAAATACTCTGCTCCGCCTCCTCTAAATGCCTTTCTTTTTTCTGCCGTAATCGTTCTTTCTGCTGCTGGGCCTGTGCCGGGTCACGCCAGGCAATACAGCCCTCCAGATGTTCCAACAGATGCAGCCTTGCGGTTTTGAATTCATCTCCGATAAGACCAAGGCGCAGCAGCCAAGTACGGAACGTATATTTTTCGTTGGTGGTCTGTGTCTTGGTTCGGCTGGCACAGCGCTGATTAAGGGCCTGTGCCGAAATCGCCATACATAGCTGAATGTACGCTTTAATCTTGCCGGCATGGGTAGTGCTGTTGAATAAACGGAACTCCACCGTACCCTTCTGGAATACACTGTGCAGATTTAAGCAGTGGTAGCGGCTGTCATGGTAATGCTCATGGCTGCCATCCGTGCCGTTATACCAGATGCTGCTGACCTGATCCAGCGTTTTGGGTCTTCTACGGTTTAGTTCCTCCAGAAAGCGGCTTTCTACCGGCTTACACCATCGGTGCTGTCTGTCGACAGTCACCTGCAGAGCCTTATAAATCATATCCTCTTTGGCTGCCATAATATTGGTGATATTGCGCAGCGTGTTTGCGTCAAAAGGTGATGCGTCCACATGCACATGAATGCCACAGGAGCTGTTGGTAATTGCACCAGCCTCCCGAAGCTTGCGAATTAGCTCCTGTACCGTTTCGATGTCCTCCCAGCGACAGATAGGGCTAACCATCTCGGTTTTGTATTCACTTGGCGCGGAAACGATTTGACGTCCGGATTTTTTCTGTGCAGTAATACTGGAATCACTCATAAACTTCCATTTACGCCCCTGAGAATCCAACGCAGAATAGGTATCATAACAAGTGCCGTCGTAATGGCTGGCAGTTCCAAAATATTCGGCGGCAACCTTTGCTGCCTGTTCACGAGTCACGCCGGTCATCTCAATTTCAATGCCAAACCGCTGTTCCTTCATGTCCATGAGTTATACTCCCTTCGCCATATATTCCGGACGGTCATCAGCGACCGCCTGCATTTCCGAACAGCTTTGCCTTATGCTCCGGTGCATGAACCATCAGGTTATAGCGTTCATTGCCACATTTATAAAGGCACACACCCTGCTGGGGATAACGGATAAGCTCAAATTCAGATCTCTCCAGCTGAAGGGTATCCATGTAGAATTTTGCATCAATGGAGCCTGCATTAAATAGGAACTGATGAGTCGGGATGGAGAACAGTGGTTTGGTCAGTTCTCGAATATGCTCTACATTAAAATCCTCCAAATTCTGCGAGGCAAGAATGACTGCACTTTCCTTTTTACGTACACGTTTCATGAAGTTGCGGATATATTCAATTGCGGTCAGGTTCGTCAGGAACAGATACAGTTCATCAATGCTGGCAGCGGTGTTCCCCGTAGTTAAAAGCTCATTGCTCATATAGGACAATACGTTGAACAGTAAGGTGTTTCGCAGATTTTTACTGGCATTTAACACACCCTTAATACCAAAGGTTATAAAATCATTGCTGGTGATGTTGGTATGGCCGTTGAAAAACTTAGACTCTGCTCCTTTGCACATGGAATGGAGTCCAAGACAAATTTCCCGCAGAGAATCTGCTGTATAGAGCTGTCGGTGACTTTCATCGAAATTCTTGTATTCTGTCTCGATAAAGTCGTACAAATCAGAAAGAATGGGGTAATCCGTATGCTTTAAACGGTCAAAATTACTTCGGTCGGTGATACCCCATTTCTCATAAAGCCTACCCAGCATGATTTCAATCGTGTCAATTTCTCTGTCGGTAAAGTCCTTATAGGTACGAAAAAAATCCTTTAAAAAACTGATGTGCTGACTGAGCTTGCTACTCTGCCGGAATGCCTGGGGTGCCTCTGTATCCTTCGGGTCGCCGGTTTCATCCCAGCTTTTTGGCTCCAATACATTGATAATGAATTCGCCGGACATGAGGTCAATGAAGCAGCCACCGAGATTGAGGGTCAGTTCCTCATACTCCATTTCGGGATCTAGTCCAATGATATGCATGCCGGATTCCCGCAGGTTACATAAAATGAGCTTAAGAAGGTAGCTCTTGCCTTGACCGGAATTTCCAAGAATGAGGATATTAGCATTGGTTTTATCATCAGCACGGCGGTTAAAATCCGCCAGAATGTTACTTCCGAATTTATCTCTACCAAGGTAGAAGCCGTTGGGATCGGTCTTGCCGGAGTAATTAAAGGGATACAGGTTTGCGACCGAGCTGGCAGGAAGCACCCGTTCAAACTGATCTCCGAACACGTTATAACCAGATGGCATGGCACACTGGAATCCCTGCTGCTGGCGCAGCATCAGGTGGTCTACGTTGAGCTTGCTCCGTATGAGTTCGGTTAAAACCTCCGTCTGTAAGAGCTTCAGCTGGTCATAGTCATGGGAAGTCAGCTCTATATACACAGCAACATGAAGCAGTGGTTCCCGGCTCCGATGCATCTGCGCCACGATAGTTGCAACATCCTGCAGATTACTTTCCGCTGTGACCGTCTGCCGTAAATCCTGCGTACTGGTACTTTGCATACGGTTTTTATTTGCAGCATTTGAGATGATCTTCTTTTCCTCTACCGGGGTAACATGACGGGTATAGAGGTGCAGCGTCACGCCGTCCTTTTCACCAAGATGACGCAGGATAGCCTGTTCATCAGTAGCGGTTGGATACTCGCGAAGTGCCCACACACATCGGTAGGTATTGCCGCATATAAAGTGATCAGTATTAAACTTGATTACCGAGGGCGCAATCATATCAAGAAACTCCTGAATTCGAATATCCTTTTGCGATATACTATCAGGATTGCTTTTTTTCGACATGGGCAAACTCCTTTCGTTTCATTTAAATCAAAAAAACCGCCACTAAAAAGTGACGGATTGCGGTTGCCGAATATTAAATTGGTAAAGAGAAAGACCCCCATTACTGGAAGTCTTTCTAGTTAAAGTTGTTGTTGCTGTGTTTGTTCCTGTGAAATTGCCATTCCAAGATAGCGGTCAAGCTGCTCTTCCTCTAGGGATGCAATCATATTTGTAAATGGTGTAATATCCCGTTCAACTGCATAAGCTTCCAAAACATTAAAATATTCCAGACGGTTTTCCTTCGCGATAGATATTGGCAAAAAGCCATGAGCCATCAGCTGATAGTTCATAATCAATCTGGATGTTCTTCCGTTTCCATCAGCAAACGGATGAATTCTCACAAACTCAGCATGGGTCCAGGCTGCAAGCTCAATTACATTTTCTATTGCTCTATCCTGCAAATCCATATAAAATGCTTTTACCTGACGATACATTTCGTTAGGGCTCGGCGGAGTATGGGAGGCACCAGAAATATAAACATCTACATTCCGATATATTCCTCCAATCATAATATTCTCCATTAAAATAGCATGTAAATCCTTAATAATATGCTCGTCCAAAGGCTTTTTTTCTGCGATACAGTCTTTTACATACTGATAGGCTTTGTTATGATTAATGACCTCATAAATTTCTCGGAGTTTTTTTCCACCTACGGACAGCCCTTCCTCCAATACTACCTTAGTTTCCAGAAGGGTAAGTGTGTTCCCTTCAATTGCTGTAGAATTATGTGTATATTGTAGTTCAAATTGCTGTGCGTAGCTTTTTACCGTTATTTCAGGGAGTGAATCTTTAATTTGTTCGTAGTCATCTCTCTTTTGAAGTATTACTTTATAATCCAAGCTATCCACTCCTTTCTTCTCTATTCCTAATATGATATTTTACCATGTTTTGGTTATTTATTCAATGCAAGACTAAGATATTAATCACCAAGTATTACCCAACGCTCACCGTCATAATCCTCAAATTTTTCGGTTGTAACATTCTGTTCAAAATAGACTGCCAGTAATCGCTTAATATCTTCCTTGCCAGCTCGTTGTGCAATGAATCCCTGCTCCCGCAAGATTTTCTCTATGCGATTTAAATAAGGGAAAACCTCGCTTTCCTTTTCGTTACAAAGCCGTATGATAACGAGGAATTCCCGCGCTGTTGCCATCTGCACCTGTATACGATCAAGATGAATGAGATCCAACTCCAGCAACTTCCGCACAGCCGGTTTATCTTCCTGATCCATACGGCTTCGCAAAAATCGCTTATTATCCTCGTAGCTCTCCCGGCTATTGAGACAAAGGAACTCTAGCTCGGCAAAGCCTTTGAGAACAGTCATCAACGCATATATACGAGCTGATATACTTTCTTCTGATAAAACAGAAATATTTGTGGGCTTAATCATAAAAAATACCAGACGATCGCTCCTGTAGGTTTCAAGACAATAATCCATCACCTCTCTGGTTCCAATCAGTTGACGGGTGACCTGACGCTGTCTTGTACTTTTCTTTTCTTTACTCATTTTGGATACCCCCATTCGTAGGTCTGCTGTTTCGTTAAAAAGAAAGCACAGGAATATTTAATAAAGTCAAGGATACTGATATCATCAAAACGTATTGTTAAAAAGGCATAAAGAGTGGTGATCACAATAGGTGGCAAAAGCCACAGCTGCACAAATGCAAACACAGATATTAAAAGCCCCACTCCGATGATGCCAATATCCCGCAGCTGCCACAACCAGAGTGTGGCCCTTGATTTTAAGTTATCGGGATAGATGTACATGCGTATTCCTCCTGTTCCTTTCTAAATTTAGTAAATAGGCGATTCCCCGGAGCACATGCTCCACACATGAAATCGTTACAGTCCATCATATAGGCTGTCGACATTTAACGGCTTTATCAATATCGTATTCCGGTGGATGGCTCTTCCTCTGGCATAAATTCCTTTCTTATTTTTCTATGCTCCATAATATCCTCTTCTGATACTCTCCTAACTGGTATACCCAGCCGTTCGGCCTCTTTAAGCTCGTAAAGCATTCCGGTGCTGATGCAGGAACCGCACAGCCATAATTCCTCACATGTAATGAGTATCCGAAGTCCCATTTGAATTCCAATTTTCCGTTCTTTAGGAACCATATCATCCAGCAGCTGAGGATAAATCAGATGCACCGCCACCGGGGCACAGTTCTGCGAGATGGCATAGTGGCAGGCTTCCTGTGCAAACCTTATATTTCGTTCAACCTCACCTGCATAGGGGGAACAGATATATACCAGCTTCATTTCGCCACCGCCTTTACAATGGTCTTTGTAATATTCATGGCTGTCTGCCCTGCATAGACAGCACTCATAAAGTTGGCTTTCGTACTGGTATCCAGCCCGAAAGCTCCGGCGATCCGGGGAATTTCTCCTGCTGCCAGCATCAGACCCAACCCCAGCAGAGCATTATCCTTAATCACCATCAGACCAGCAATGAGAATGGTTGCCTGTAGAAAAGCAGTCAGGCACAGACCTACAATCTGCTTACACCAGCCAGTAAAACCATCGATGTATCCACGGGGAACAGAAAACATATATAGACTCCCCACTGCAATCTGAATGATCAGAATTCCTCCGCGCTTAAGATTTGCAAAAAACACCTTGATTACGGCATAGCCCATCATAATTAGGATAAATAACATCATGATGGGGCTGGTGATTATGCCCAGCCCGCCGAAAACACCAAGGCTGCCTGCACTTTCAAGGCTGCCTGCTGCGGAAAGCTCGCTTATAATGTTGCCTGCAAGAGTGTTTAACCCGCTTCCAGAGCCGGTTATGCCAGTTGCCAGGCTGCTCTGCAGAGAAATAGACAGCTTGTAAAGTTCTACCGGAACTGTAGAAAACAGTCCTACCGCCATAAAGCCCTTAATAGCATTAAGAGCAGTATCTCGGATACTTCCTCTTCCGGACTGATATTCAATCGCACATTCAAACATGGACACTACCAGCCCGGTACCATAGAGCGACCAAGACAGGTAAACAAAAAACAGCACAATTGACTTAACCCAGCTCATCTCAAACAGATCCGCACCCATACCCCCCATGGCAGAAAAGAAATTTCCGAGAAATCCTATAATCTGACTATAAATCCAATCAAGAATCTGACCCAGCACCGTATCGGCTACAAAGTCCCATATGAACATGGCATCACCTCCAAAAAAAGAGCCCTTTCAGGCTCCTATCAATACAAATTAAGTCAGTTTACATCTAATTAACTTCCATTTCATTAAATTAAAAAATGCCCTCCGAGAGATTCGGAAAGCATTACTTGACATTTTATCTTTTCTGAGTTTACATGGTATTGGCGGGGTTTCCCCGACAATAAAAAACGTCATGGCAGGCTGATGTGCGGTAACACATCAACCCTGCGCTAAGGTGATTCGGCACCCAGCACAACCGCAAAGCGGCACCACGACAAGGTTATTATACTGCATCTGTCGGTGCGGCACAAGATGAAAAAATAAACGTGTGCATGGGAAATGGGGTGTACTTACCCCCGCCTTTGCATGCGCTTTTATAATACGGGAAATTCCCGACCACATTATGAAAGGTCGGGATACTATGAATATTTTTGAACACAAATCCAGTTTTCTGGGGAGGCAGGAAGTTGAATACTCCGGAGACTCCCTCTTGTCACTTCTAAGGCTTGCCAAGCAGATCCAGCAGAGACTTGGAACACAAGGCTATTTGCTGGACTGCTACCTCTCCCTCTTTTTCGAGGGCGTCAACACAGTACTTACTTATGAGGCCGCTAGCGATGGATTTATGGGGTGCGGTGAATTCCAGAGCCTATGCCTTCATGTATTGGACGGCACTGAGCCAGATAGCCCACACCCTCTTTACCATTCGATATTGGAAACTTATGAAGCGCAGAGAAAAAAATTATCCTTTCAGGAAAATAACACGCAATTATATATGCTTCTCGTCTTTCTTGAAGACGAGCTGCAAGCTTATGCAACTGAATGCTTTGTAAAAGAACAAGTGAAAATTATAGAGGATGCGATTGATTTCTTCCGACTGAAGGAGTTTTATAACCAAATTTCTCAGATTGTAGGTGAGCCATTTATGGAAGAACTCAACTTAAGACTGAAAAAGCGGTTTCTGCTTGCACCAATTGCGGTAGTGTTTGCACAAGGCTTTACCGATGAATTGCTTGACAGACTTATGTGCCGCGATCCTGAAACCAGCAGACTAGTATTTCAGCTTATGATTGATGTTTTGTAAGGGTGATAAGCAAATGGAGAAGGAGAAGCACAGGGGAAATTGACTCTCTGTGCTTTTCTGCTAATTCATAATGAGTTGCTTGTATCCATTTCGCCTCTATGGTAAACTCTTCTTAGATTTTCTACTCAGTAAGACATTTTTGAAAAGGTAGTAATCGAAGTTTACGCTTAAGAAGCGAATTTATGTAACAAGAAGGTGGAAAAGATAAAAGAGTCAACTATTATAGCAAATTTTTGTAGTCCAATCGAAACCGTTTGGAACATTGTTACTGACAATACAGCGTATACTTGGCGTAGTAATGTAGTAAGAATTGAAGTGTCTGATGATGGCAATAGCTTTACTGAATTTACGAAAGATGGATTTGAAACTCAGTTTACTATTACGATTAAAAATCCATATGAACGCTATGAATTTGATATGAAAAACAAAAATATGAACGGGCATTGGATTGGGCTTTTTTCAAAAGACGGATCTGGCACTAAGATTGAATTCACAGAAGAAGTTAAAGTCGCAAATCCCATTATGAATTTATTTGTAAAGTCATATCTTAAAAAGCAGCAAGAAACTTATGTTATAGATTTAAGAAAATCATTGGGCGAATAAAATGAGTATTGCACGGGATTTTGAAAAATAGTCCAACCAAATAAAATCTTACTTATCACGAAGTTGAGCCGTTGCATCGAACCAAAGATGCAACGGCTACTGCTTTGCCTATATGCCTAAAATGCCCCAGATATATAAAGGACAAGTTAAAGTAAAAACAAGGCAAGCAAAAAGAATAGCAGGAGCAGCAAATTCAAACTGACCATGCTTACGATAATCAAAATATGCAGTCCCAAGTTTAGCAAAAAAGCAGACTGCCAAAATTAAGTCAATAGCCGGAAATACAACCTTGTTAACAACAGTCTTTATTTGGCTGGACGCATCATTCCACGTACTTTCAATGGCTCCAGCAACATCACCACTTCCAGCAGCGAGTGCAGTCATTGCAAACAGGAAAATCAGCAAGAATACTATATTAAAAATCACAAGGATACGTTTTAGCTTCATTGAAATTGCACCTCTTTCATTAATTTTAGAATAAACTACTAAGTTAACAGTGCACTCCTTTTTCTTCTTTCAATCAGGGCTTTACAGGAGCGATATGCCAATCGTCCCAAAGGCTTCCTAGAATATACACCGAATCAGTTAGATTCATGGATAGCATACCATCTGGTGTCCAGCAATCGAATAGCCAGGTATACGGGGTATAGCTGCCATTCGGCATCCAAATGGGTGTAAAATGCGTCCGCCGTTTATAGGTTGAAAATTTGTTAATCGGGAATTCAAACTTTGCATTATATCCTGACTGAGTCTGATCCAGCTTTCTCCAGTAGGTTTGGTATTGAAATTCAGGAAAGTAAGTCAAGGCCGTCTGTACATTCGTCACAGCTGATGATTGATTGGTACTAACATGAGCAGTTGTAGCTTGATTGATTCCGTATCCACTTTTTAAATTTTTGTCTGAAGCAGTTGGGTCTTTTTCATCCGGAGTGATTCTCATAGAGGCCGAAAGACTTGCACTATATGAATTCCAGTCAAATTATAGTGATAGGTAAGTCTTTGATGTCATCTCTAACTTTTCCCCCACTCCACACCGTACGTGAGACTTTCACCTCATACGGCGTTCCATCAATATAAATTTCAACTTATCTAATGATACTTTAACTAAACACAAAGTGATTTCCTTTACAAACAGGGGAGTTCCAGCATGGCTCTTAACTTGTTGATTTTAGACAGTTGCTTCTTGTCCGGATTAACAAGGCTTCTGTAATGCTCAATTGTTTCTGCTTTTGTTGCATGAAGCAGTCTGTGAACATCAGCAGTAACCCACACCAAATTTGAGTAACTATTATCTTTTCTGATACATCTTGGAATTTTATGATGACAATGCATACTTTCCATTTCCAGCGGTTTACCTGTGATAAAGCACTTTCCATTTTGACCGCTGTATAGGGAAATTCTATTGTTGTAAAATTCAGCATTTGTACCTTGAGGTACATTTTCCATCAAATAGTGAAGAATTGAAATATCCATATTGGCAAGCTTCTTATGAATTTCTGCTCTGCCTTCTACGGTATAACTGTTTACACTTCTTTTCTTATCCACTGGAATGACGAATTGTACATAGCTAATTGGCACGATTGCTGTATTCCCGATAAAGCTAACTTGTACACTGCCACCGTATCTGTCCTTGATATATCCTATTGCTGTTCCTGTTCGTTTGGGTTTAAGCCTGTGTTTTATGGCTCTCCTTACGATAAATGCGATACTACCAAAATCTTTGCTACACCCTGTGGCTATCTGATAGTAATTGTGATATCCGATTGCCTTGCTGTTCAGCAACCACAAATCCTTATTAGGACATTTGGAGCGTTGGGCTTGCTTTACTTGCTTTATATATTCTGTAATGATTTTCTTTCTCGCCTTATCTGACATATGACTTTTAACAACCTGTTTATTGCTTTTTGAATGCAGCTTCAGCTTAAACCCCAAAAATATGGTGTAATTTTTCTTGAGGTTTGTTATCGTGGACTTTTCAGAACTAATATCGAGGTCAAGCCTCTCTTTTAGCCATTGTGTTACCGCCACAAATATTTTCTTAGCCGTATGGTAATCGGTTGTAAAAATCTTAAAATCATCAGCGTATCTCACACTGTGCATTTCTTTGAGGGTGGTTTTGGTTCTCAACCTTTTGTATTCGCCGCCCCTATCACGATTGCCCCGCTTATTGAACTTCGGAGTAATTTCTTTTAATTCCTTGCTACTCCATTGGTTGCTTATCCACCAGTCCAATTCATTCAACACGATATTGGAAAGCAGGGGGCTGATTATCCCGCCTTGCGGTGTGCCTTTGTCGCTTTTGATAACCTCACCGTTTGGCAGAACAACTTCGCTGTTTAGAATTTTCGAGATAATGCACAGCAGTTTTTTGTCCCTTAGTCCTAAAGTCCACATCTGTTTGAGCAATTTCCCATGATTAACATTGTCAAAGAAGCCTTTAATATCAACATCTACGCAATAGTGCATATGCTTTTGCTGCATACAGTTCATCGCTTTTGATATTGCATTTCCACAGCTTCTGTTGGGTCTAAACCCATAACTGTTGTCACTGAATTTTGCTTCACAAATCGGCTCTAAAACCTGTAAGATACATTGCTGAATCAGTCTGTCAGAAATAGTTGGTATTCCAAGCGGTCTAAATTTTCCGCTACCGTCCGATTTTGGTATTTCTACCCGTCTGACTCTTCCGGGACAGTAGTTGTCGAACATTTTCTGCACTTTTTCCACCAGAATATCTGTATTGGTTTCATTTATGCTTTTGATGTTCAGATTGTCTACACCACCTGTTTGACTGCCTTTGTTCCCTTTGATATTTCTGTAAGCAAGTAAAATATTGTTTCTTGATGCAATGCTTTCAAGCAGTCTGTCAAATGATTTTCCTTGTGCCGACTGCCTGTATAGCCTGTCAAAAATGGATTGCATATCGTAGTATTCATTGTTACGCAGGGATTGCTTTTTGCTGACTTTGTGTTTTACAAACAAGTCTGTTTCCTCCTTTGCAGGAATACCGCATCTTTTAGTCGTAAGAGAACCTTGTTTAGCATCGTTGTATTTGTTTTCATTTATATTGACTAGTGGCTGTTGCTCCATTGCCATTACAGCAACTTCATCGCTCGTGCCACCGCTTTCAGTTAGATAAAGGCAGATTATATTAATTTTTCATTTTCTCTGCCAACACAGATATAGCAATCACTTTCCCACAATTATTTGTGTTCGTGTTCTAACTTTCCCTTGTTCCGTAACTTTCTATCTTTGCATATATCCTTAGGTGTATCCTATGAGCCTGTGTGCTTGATACCGCCTGTAACGGCATAAGGTATTTCATGGGTGGGAATTTTACTTTACCTCACACACCAGCAATTTGCTTAGTTGCCAATTAGACAACTTCGGCTTTTAGACCCTTTCATTCAAATATTCGTCAGAGATTTTCTCTCATTCTCACCATAGATATTTTATAGACCCCCGACCTATCACCCACAGCCTTTTATAGCTTGTTTTTGCCATAACGATGTGTTTCCACTGTCGATATAGCGAGTGCATACAGCCGACTTCACCGAGCTTTTAACACTGCATATGCTATTATGCAATGCTAATCGGAGTATTAGGGTAGGTGCTTCAGGGCGTTACTCCATCATTCCACCTATCAATAGTTACAGTTAGATAGCATTGCCATCCAGCTTTTTTAGCACTATACGGTCTTTCGTCCATAGGATTTATTCCTATAGAATAGTGTTTGTAAGCTAACAAGTCGCACCCCACCATCCCTCATCTTCCCAATACCCATCATCATCGTCATTTCCGTCATGCCACACCCAATTCTCCTGCCACCATGGGTGCCAGACTCCCCATGACGCCGAGGTCTTCTGGGTATTATTTGGTATAGATGAGGCGGTGTATGAGTCGTTACGATCATCTGCCAGTGGATTAGGAGGGTCGTTTCCTAACAGGTCTACAATCTTTGCGGTAATTGTCCCCTTATTTACCACACCTCCTCCTGTCGCAAATACACGTATAATCATGGTCTGTGGAGTAGAAGGTGTCGTCCACCTTACCCAAACCAACTGACTATCTCCCTCCGGATAATACACACCACTTACTGTATAAGTCTCACTCCCAACGGTAAATTTAACTTTTACAGGATTATCTGGATCAGCTTGCTCACCGCTAACAGTTACTGAGGTAATCACCTCTGTGTTGATTCTATATTCGTAATCATAGTCCTCAGCTTCTGGCGGTATATCTGTCTCTTTAAATCGAACAATCCCCAAACCCAAGGCTGTTTTTATTTCCTGATTAGTTCGAATACCTGTTTTTGGTCCACTCCATGCTGGATACCCCAAATCTTCCGCCTCCAAAAACATGGAAAGAGGTAAGTTTTGAAAAGCAGACGTTGGAAGCACAGCACGTACCGCTCCGCTTGTTAATTCATCATACATGGCTGCTTCTGTTGCCGTCATTGCCATATATAATCCCTGAAATTTAACATATATAATTGGTTCCAGCAACAGCTTATACCTTCCACCAATCAATACATCATAATCCATTCCTGTCTGATTTGCGATGCTTCGTATGACCTGTTCATCTGTGAAATAACTTTTTATCGCCTCAATGCTGGCTGCTCCAAGACTTTGGGAACTGATAATCTTCGGAAGAGACTGACTTGGGTTCACGAACTGATATGCTCCTTTATCCAAAGCAAGGATAGCTCCTTCCGAATAAGAAATCTTGCAAACCTTTCCAAATGAACATGAAATATTGCTTAATCTCTTATTTGTAAGATCAATGGGTGTCGTGACCGATTTTCGACTCTCAGTTTCCACCACAGTTACCCGAACCCCTTCCATTCCCGGAGTCCAACTGTTTTGTGAGGTTCCCTGTCCCATGCTTCCTCCACCATTGTCAATGTTTCCGTCGCCGATTGCATAGGCTGCTACTGGAAATAAGGTCACCATAAGAATCATAAGAATCAGATGAATAATACCTCTCATACTGCTCCCTTCCACAAAAAAAGCACCCCCCATAAATCTAAGGTGATGCATTTTCTGATTATTGTTACATTTAATCCATTGAACCAATTTTATTTCCATTTTCAAACATATCTTCAGCGGTCGTTCCAGATACGCTACCACCATTATCTTCTACCCAACCAAAACCGGGAACATAAATTTCCCCTTCATGATTATCTTCTGATTCTGACGATGATGTTTGCGTAGGTGCTGTCGTTGATTGGACCTCGCTCTCTTCCGCCTGAACCGCAGTAGTTACTTTTTCTCCGCTTGGTGTTTTAGTCGGATCTTTTTTTGCTTCTTCTAAAGGTTCAGCGGGTTTTGTTACCTCTGTCTGAATACTCTGCTCGGTACCGCTTGAATCTCCGGTATCCATATTCTGTATATCCGCTTCTGTGGAAGTAATCGGCTGAACGCTTACTTCTTGCGTAGTAACCGGAGTTGTCGTTTCCTCTCCCGTGACACTCAGTGTTGAAATGGTCGGAGAATCTGTAGTTGTTATCAACGCAGCGGTAGTTGCCTCTGCTTCAACAAGTGTCTCCGTCTTAAATCTGGAAACAATTGCAATTACCAGGATGATACACATAAAACCGATTCCTGTGACAATACCCCATTTCTTTTTCCTGTCAGATAGTTTCATTCAAATCTCCCCCTCTTTCAGTATAAGTTTCTCCTTTATTCAGTAACACACATTACCACAGATCCTTTCGCAAGTCTATGGTACATATGTGAGAACTTAAAATAAAGGCATATATTTAGCCATAACCTTCAGATTTATTGTCATAGGCGGAAGGAAGTTTCCTCCAAAAGATACCGGAACTTCCAACCGGATTGTCGTATCAACCAAAAGACCATTGGAATTGTCAGGAATTGCAGGAGCAAACGTCATGTTATCTAAACTGACAGATAGAGCTGACAATCGGAACTCGGCTGTGCTCCCGGCATATTTCACATGATATCCTTTTTCCTGTCTTAATCCAAGCACTTGATCCAAACGACTGTAAATATCACCATAATCCAAACTTTCCTCAAAATCACCCGCAAACGGCTGATATGCTCCCGAGTAACCTTCCCTTACACCGTGATATACGTCATCATAGCTGTCATTTACAGTCGAAATCACAGCGGACTGTACTGCATCACGAACACCTTGTGCAACAATCATCAATCGGAGGCCCTCCGAAATAACACACAGAAGTAGTAAAAGGGCAAGTGCTGTTGCAACGGTAAGAGGAAAAGACGAACCTTTCTTACTTTTTAGTATATCACCAACTTTAACAGTTGTCACTTCCAATACACCTCACTTTTACCAGATGACTTAGCTGCCAGAGTAATAGGAAAACTGCCGAAACCTCCGAAAATCCCGATATCTGTCTGCATGGTTAAAGTTACCGTAAACTCTTCATTCAGCTGGATTTTTCCAGTCTGGGACCATGAAATATCCGGTTTAAGACCTGTCTGTTCCGTTAATATCTGTGCTCTACGGGTGGTTTCCGTCCCAATACCTCCTGCTACTTCTGCTTCACGGCAAAGCTCACTTGCATAGATGTCCAGCTTATTTTTGGAGATAAATACCGGCAGAACACTGACCCCGACGGCAATCACCAGCATAACACACAGAACCAGTACCGCCACATCAACATATCCCTCCCCACACTGAGAACGCAGAAGTTTTTGTATAAATGTACCACCTCGTCTAAGTTTTATAACATAGTGTCCCCCATCTCTCCCACTCTCTGAACGTGATACGCCATAGCACATGCTCCCACTATCCTCTTTCTGTCTCTTTTCATCTTTAACCATAAATTCCTCCTAAAACATGCTGCCTAAAGAATCCATAATCTGAATCGCAATGATAACCAGATAGGTTAGCAGAAAACACATCAGCATCACAAAGGAATACACACGGATCTTCGAAGGGACCTTCTGTGCCTGACCTTTTAAACGCTGAAGTTCCAGCGCCTTGAAGTCATGAGCCAGCATTTGAAAATATACAGCACTATCGTCTCCTCTTAGGACGCCAATGAGTCCTCTGACTACATCGGATAACATGGGGGAATTAAATCCTGCCTCAAATCGAGTCAGTGCTGCCTCATAGCTGGAGGAACGCATATCGGCCGTCAGTATGCCCAGCTCCTGAGCAAAAGCAGAGCTGGCGTTCTTCTTGTATGTTTCCAACATAGCCAGTACATCACGACTGGCTTTTAAGGTCTGCTCTATGGTTGCCACGAACCGCGGCAGTTCCCCTTCAATCTGATCCCTTTTTACCTTCAGCTGTTCGTCCGCCTTTCGGATTTCTTTGAAATATGACAGTACCGCAAGGATTACCACAATAGGAGTAAGCAACGGAAGCAGGATCAGACATGGAATAATTCCGGACAGAATAGCTCCGGACTTTGTGAGAGCATATGCCTCATATACTTCCGGGGTCATAGAATAACCGGCCGCTTTTAGAACATTGCTCATACGACTGTGCTTATATTCGTCCAATCGAATGTATTTAGACATCTTTACTGCACCGGACATCAACCAGGCTTCCAGGGTTCCAGAAGCTCTTTTACTACTGCTTCCTGCTCCCCGCATAGCTTTTGACGTACTCAAAGTGGGGAGCTTCAAAACATCTGCCAAAAGAAAGAACAGTCCTGACGCAAGTAAAAATCCAACAAAAAATAGTTGTCCCATCATCTCATCACCTCCTGTACTCTACGGGCTTTGTAAGCTTAATCACAAAGGCTGTTGAAATAAAGATTGCTGCTGCACATACCGACAAAACAATTTGTCCAACTGCCGTATGCGTCAAAGTATAGTACCAGTCTCTGTTTAGCAGGTACATAATGGGAATATTGCCGACTACAAGGAGTGCCATCATTATAAATTCTTTTCTTGGTTCGAACACCATATACTCCAGCTCCGCGTTAACGATTCGCATATCGGACAGCTTGCTTACGATAGGAGTCAGAGTCGTTTTTAAGCACCGGTCATACTGACACGCTGCGATAGCATCACACCACTCATGGAATACTTCATTTTCAATTTGTGAGTTCATGCCATGAAGTGCCTCTACAATATCCGGATTAACCAGTTTTACCTTTGTCAAAAATCCGGCGAACACGCTTTTTACAGGAGGATTTAAGTAAGAGACGCTTTCTTCTACCGCAGTAACGATATCTTCATTCCGAAGGTATGCTGAGGTAATAATAGATAAAGCAGTTTCTAACTCATCCGCAATGTTTTTTTTGTAATGGCTGGCGGTCAGCCTTATATACCAGAATGGCAGAAACATCATACCGACAGCCAGAACTGGAACAAGAAATACATTATTCATAAGTACAGCAAGGCTGACACCGGTGGCGAAGCCTAATAGTGAGGCGGCACAGACAAGAGAAAACCATCCGATCCGTTCTGTAATCTTTAGAATTTCCTGTATCTCTGTAATCTCCCGCCGGAAAAGAGACATCTTTTTCCGCTTGGCCGCCTCGTTGATTTCGGAACGTATGCTCTTATTCTTTCTTGTCAGAAATCCAAACAGGCTATCTGTAAATTCCATGGGAGCTAAGCCTAATAAGAGGAAAAAGCCGGCTATTAACCCGATACAGGAGGCTAAAAGAATTGTGGTCATGCTATATCACCTCCCAGCCCAAGAATCCGTTTTAAGGTATCCTGCGGCATCCCATTTTCAAGAAAGCGTTTCTGCAGACTTTGAGAGATACCTTGTATTGCCTGATGGCTTCCACTTATAATAAAGTTTCCGTCCTCTACACGGTTTTCCGTAATTTGAAACTGAAACAGACTCCGATAGTTTCTTGTGCCATCCGGTAGGATTTCACATTCCATGATTTCCATCATTCGCCGTTTTTTATTTTCAAGCTGTTTTGCGAATACCACGATAGGAAAGGCTTCTGTGACCAGATCCATCAGGGTGTTATCAGCCATATCGTATTTCCGCTTGCAAAGGGTAACCATACGGCGCCAGGTAGCTTCACATGAATTTGAATGAATGGTGGTCAGCACCGTATGCCCTGTCCTGGCAGACTCCTGTGCAGCATAAGCTTCTGGTCCACGCATCTCGCCCACACAGATGATTTCAGGATTAAAGCGCAGAGCCATATCCAGAAGAATATCCTGATCAATGTTCTGTTTTTCATTTTCACTGAACCGGGTCAGAGTATGGATTACACTGTTAGTAACTTTGCCGTCCTTTTTACGGATCAGTGCCAGTTCACGGGAACCGTTTTCAATGGTAAAAATACGTTTATTGTCTGGGATTGTGGTAAGCAGCCAACCGGCCAGTGTAGTTTTACCGGAACTGGTAGCTCCGGCAACGCAGACAGAAATACCATACCGCAGACATTCCGTAAGAAAATCCAGCATAGGTTCCGTGGCTGTGCCTCCCCGGATAAAATCAGCTTTTTGCATACTCTGAGGATTTACGATACGAATGGAAGCGGCTACGCCTACATCCTCATCTACCACCGGGGATTTTAAAGCCGCAATTCGAATGTTTTTACTTAAATGTCCCAAGATGGCGGGGCTTGCATTATCTAAAACCATACCGGAAACATGAAGCATGCGTCGTACCACATTGACCGCGTGTGCCGGACTTTCAAACTGTTCATCTAGTTTTTTGGTCACTCCGCTGCTATACTGCACCTCGATATCATTCCAGGCATTAACATCGATTTCTTCAATTCCTGCACCAAAAACGTATTTAGTCAGGAAAGAAAACTCTGCCATCTCAGTGTAAAGGGCATCAACCAGCTGGGATTGTGACATATCGGCAACTGCCAGGCGGTAATCCTGAACATATTTGCTGATATAGCGCTTCACCTGGGACTTGACTTCTTCGCTATCTCCGTCAGTGATTAACGCTGCATACTTGCTGGAAATATAGGACTGCACCTCTTTGAGTACCTGCCGGAACTCTCTGATCGACCCTTCCGCAGAAAAAAACAGTTCCTGATTACCGTCGGTGGTTTGATTCAACAGGATATCCGTTTGTACGTGTTCTTTTCTCATACACCGAACACCTCCTTTGCGATTTCTGCTATCTCCTTCCGAAAGCCCCGGCTGTCCTTAAGCGAAAGATCTCCAAGGAGGTTCCCATCTAATCCCAGCTTCTCAAGTTCATCAGAATGCGGAAGTTTAAAGGTTACATTTCCAAGCACCTGCTCAATATGCTCGCTTGCCTGATTTGGTTTTACATCAGATGCAACCTTATACTGTTTATCTGCATCCCATTTCTGATCTTTTAGGAGCGGGAGCTGGCTGGACAGATAACTGATGGATTTCAAATCGCAATTTACCAGCCGAAGAACCGAATCAGCCTCCAGAAGAGATACAGCGGAAAGAACATCATAGGCAATGTAACTACTACAATCGATGATAATATAAGGAGCAATATCCCGAAGACGGTCAATTAATTCCGTTGCCAACTCCGTAGTATAGGGTGGGTAAGTATACATATTTTCCCCCTTCTTCATTCCTATGATGGTCAAATACTCCATTTTTTTGAGGGTAATACAATTTTGACGGATAAGCTCATCTGTAATATGAGTTGCTGCCAAAATACTTCCGAGGGAACGTTCACATTCCAGATCTGTCGGCGGACATATGCATGGCAGCATCGGTGCCGTCATGTCACATAAAAGCAACAATACATTGCGTTTATGAGCAGCCAGATATTTGGCAAGCCGTACACTAACTGTAGTCTTTCCACTGCCAGGGCTGCCCCACACCGCTAACACCTGAACATCTGGATTTAAGTCCTCCTGGGATGGCTTCATCTGATTCCTGAAAAAAAGACTTCCTTTCATAAAATTAATCATTCATTCCCCCTACTTTCCGGTTCTACAGCAGAATTGGCATATGTGTCCGTTTCAGAGCTGTCATTTGATGATGTATCACCAGAACTATCTTCTGGAACTGTACTGTCTGCCTGAGAGGTTCTGTTCTGGCTTAGGGAAGGATACAAAGCCTCCAATAGTTTACTTTGAATATCTAAAAACTTATCTGCGTTTTCTTTGCTGCCCCGATAGACAAGAGAAAGATGGATATTGCCCTCCGATTCCAACTCTGCCAGGATTTTCGCCTGATCCGGCGAAGCCAGCAGGGTCACAGAAGCAGGTAACTTCTTTTCTTTTTCTGCCGATTGATTGGATTCGATGTTATTCTGATTTAGATCATAACCGGAGCTTGCAGTTACCCCAATGACCTTGATATAAGTCAGTTCTGGTGGAATAACAGTTGCCCCCTGTTTTTTATAATCCGATGCTATGACACTGACAATATCGCCGGATGCCAGTTTACCAGATAGCCCTTGTGCAAAGTTTTTGATACTGACTGATATAGCCTGTTTATCTCCATCGAGGTCATATAAGTAATTATTTTCCTCTGCCGGAGCAGCCGCCAGTTTTGAAGTTAGAATATAATCACCAGGTGACAATGCCGTTACTGCGTATTTACCAATAGCAGAATCCATTTGCCGAACCACCTGCTCTGGTAGGTTATAGCTGCCTACTTCTACCGACTGAACCATATCTTTAGTAATCTCCTCTCCGCTTCCAATCTCTTTTACCACCCGGACAATGGTTGCTTTCTGCGATATACTCTGGTTATAGAGAGGTGTAATTCCAAAACAGATAAGTAATGCGAGCATAATACAAATAACACCAAGTACTGTGCGGTTCTTTAAAAAACGCATGAATGTTCCTCCTAACATAAAAAATAAGCTGCAAGGCAGCCAATTGAAAGAAAAGGTGCAAGGGGATATGATTTTTTTATATCTTTCCTGTGCCGTTTACAAATCAGAGTATGGATCATATGGAATGTCAGCATCAGAATCAGTCCTAAAATCATACCGGTCATACTCTTTTGAAAGCCCAATACCAGACCCACTGCAGCTGAAAATTTGATATCGCCTCCGAATAGACCACCCAGGAAAAGCGCAAGAAACAGAAACACTGCAGCGGTTAACAGTCCAAACAATTTTTCCGGTGTAAAGTCCAAAAGCCCGGTCAGAGCAATTCCAAGACAAATCACGTCAGGAATGATCTGTTTTTTTACATCCCATATGGTAGCTGCAACCAGTAAAGCAATAAAAAAGCCGCCCTGCAGCAGATGCGGCCAATCACTTACCATAGTTGAACATATCTACAATGCGCTCTTTCAAAGTCGGGAGTACCGTTTCTCCAAATAGGGCATAGAGTCCCGACAACACCAACGCACCAATGACTACAGAAATTAGAATCTTAATAGCAGTATCCACAAAACCTTCCCCACGCTGGGAGCTAAGAAGTTTCCATACGTTTGAAACAGTCAGAGTATTTTTTGATTTATCAAATAGAGATACCAGCTTACTTTCAATAGTTGCAGAAATACCTGACATTTTGTATCTTACCTTATTTAATGGTTTTCTCATGACAATTTTCCTCCAAAATAATTATTTAATAACAGATGATAAAATGTTGAACCTCAAAGCCCTGCCATTTGTATGCCAGCATTCTGTTCTGGCATTTCATCCGAAGTAGGCATCTCGGCTTTCCGCTGGTTCTGTTCATGATTTTGTGTCAGAACAAGATCATAAGCCTGAAATACTGCCTGATTTAGTTGTTCCCGAAATTCTTTCGTAACCGGAAAGCAGATGTCCTTGTATTCGCCGCTCCCTGCCTTATAACTTGGCATTGCAATAAACAGCCCCTTAGTACTGTCAACAATTTTAATGTTGCGAATGGCAAAGCAGTCATTCACATTAACGGATGCATAGGCGCGAACATTTCCGTCCGGGTATATAGAGCCGATCTTCACGTCGATTTTCATAGGTGTTGTCTGTGAATTCATTTGAGTTCCTCCTAGTTCTAGAATAAATGCAGCCCTTCAACTGCAATACTTGTAATTATAGATTCATTTGTGGTTCCTGACCTTGCTCCTGTTGCGGCTCCTGAAAAGAAATTTCTTTGAAACCACAGGTATCACAGTAGTAAAATGCACAGCCATTTTCATCGTACAACTCCAGCACATCGGACATAGAAAAGCTATGTCCCTGGTAGCCGGGTGGGTGGTCGATATTAAATTTCGTATAGAGTGCTTCCAAATCATTAGTCTCCACCTCGCCGTCATACACTACCTGATAGCTGGCAGAGTCCGGCTCCCCGAAGCGTCTTGTAAGCGTATCATAGCTAATGAATTTCATCATAATATCTACTTCGGGTGCAAGCTGCCACACGCGGCAGCGTTTGAGCAATGCTGCGTTGCCCTCCGGATCAATGGTTCCTGCCGCCAGTCTCTCAAAGGTGCCGGGCTTCCAGTCCACCTCCAGTCCTCTCTTTTCTGTAAGATAGGACTCCAGCTCATCGGTCTGAAACATGGGATCTACCACAGCTTTTTCTCTTGAGAGGTAACCAGCTATGTTGCCGTAATAGAGAATACGGTTGCTTCTAATTTGAATGTTGCTCATGAAAATTCCTCCCTTCAGATGCATTCACCCTTACTGGAAGTAAAACTCTACGCTATATGTAATATTACTCTTGTTATACATACAATCGTGATTTGTGTAGTAATAAAATTCCAGCTGACTGTAGATGCCGGGTGAAAGTGAACGGCTGAAGGTGATGCCGTTTGTGGTGGTTTCGTAATCCAGCTGATCCCACTGCCCGGTCAGGATGTTGTAGCCTCGGACACGGCCATAATCATTGCCGGAATGCCCGGATACTGGCGGCACAGTAAAGGTATAGTTGGTTATGGTCGCGCCGGAAATACCCTGCTCTAAAATCACTGACTCCGGACCGGTCAGGGTCATACCGCCACCGCGGTTTGGGTCAGCTGCAAAGAATACAATGGCTGCCCAGGAGGATTCGGCTCCGGTGGAATCCACTGCTTTTACCCGCACCACATTTTTGCCAAGCGGATACGCTGTGCTGGTCTCAGCAGGACGTCCCTCCCAAATGTAGGTAATGGCATCTCCATCCGGATCTGTGCTGTAAGCAGTAATGGTGACAGGAACACCGGGTGCTATACTGTTTCCGCTTGGTGTACGGGTAATGGCTGGAGTGCTGGGTGCAGAATTGGTTACAGTAAAGGTAATATTCGTCCAGTCGGAATATAGCCCCCATGCATCTTTGGCACGGACCTTAACAGTATGGGTACCCACGGAATAATAGCTGTCAGCAGTGTTACCGGAGTATTCCAGCGTTACTGCATCCCCATCCGGATCTGCAGCTGATGCAGTAATGTTTACCAACAGCTTACCGTTCCGAGCAGTTCTATAGACTGAGGCATATCCTACAGGCTTGTTCGGCGCATTATTAGTAACCGCAAAGCTCTGGGAATAGCTAAAGGTTCGGCCCATGCTGTCGGTAGTGCTGGCAGTCAGGACATAACTTCCTGTGACATTGATAGAAATATTACCTCCGCTATTAGATAGGTTTCCGTTATAGCTGGCGGTACTGCCTCCTTTTGTTAATGACCACGAAAGGATTCTACCGTCCAGTCCGGTAGCTGACGGCAGGGATACTTGAAAACCGGAACCAATGTGAACGTTAGATGGAACTGTAAACGGGAAGCTGGCAATGGGCTTGATGGTTCCGATATTGGAAGTAAAGGTGAATTTCCGACTGTTGGAATCAGTTACCTCTGCCACCAGCTTTACAGCTATTGTTTTGCCTGTAGAGATACGCAGATTCCCGCCATTGGTAGAAAGGGAGCCATCCGCATGCTGGGTATAGGGATTTGCTGCCCCGCCATCCGCTGAGAGGAGCCATGCTATACTCATATTATCCAGCTCGGAACCTGTGGTATTGACCGCCATAGAATCTCCGCTGTAGGTCAATGCTGGAATACTTATGTTCATATCAGGGATTGGGTATACGGTAAAGCTTTGGGTTCTTTCGTAGGTACGGCTGGCAGGGTCTGTCATTGTCAAAATCAGCTGATAGTTCCCCTTTGCGGGTAATGTAATTGTACCGCCCATTCTGGTAAGGGTTCCGGAGGCGTAGATTTCATAAGGCTCCAAGCCTTCTTCGTCCTGAATAATCTTCCAGCAGGCAGTGAGGTTCTCCATGTCCGTACCGCTGACGGTGATCGTTCCGGCTTCACCTGTATACCAGATGAGAGGTACATTTAGTGTAATCGTAGGAACTGGATAGACTGTAGTACTGGCACTGTAGGAAAATATCCGCCCCAATGCGTCCGTCATAGAAGCTGTTAGGGTATAAGTTCCCACTTCTTTAAAACGGATTTTCCCGCCATAGGCATTCAGGCTGCCCTCCAGCGCATTGTTAAGTTCCGCAGGATTTCCATCCTTTGTGAGCGTCCATTCTACCGGCAGTGTGTTATTGTTGCCGCGGGTTCGCAGGTCAATCGTTCGGTCGGTATGAGTCGCTTCCGGAAGTTCGAAAGAAAGAGACAGTACCGGAAGTACTTCAATTTTTCCTCCATTTTCATACAGGAATACACGCCCGGTTTCATCGGTGATTCTTGCAATGAGCTCATAAACTCCGGCGTGCTTAAAGCGGATCGTTCCGCCGCTATTTGTCAGTGTACCATCAAGATAAGTCGCAAGATTTTGGAATCCAAAGCTATTCTCTAACAGCCATTCCACAGTTAAGCCATCCAAATCCATGGTTTTTGGAATCACAGAAACGGGGGTATCCGTATGGGCTGTTTCCGGCAGCTGGTAGGTAATACATGGAACCGGATAAACTTTAATGGATGAGGTATAGCTGTAGCTGCGTCCGGCAGGGTCTGTAAAGGCGGCTTTTAAAACATAATCTCCCTTTTTCTTAAAGCGGACGGTACTGTTTTTATCGGTCAGCGTTCCTTCAATATTATCAGAAAGAGTGATGTCTTCACCGTTTCGGGTCAGTGACCACTGGATTTTAGAAGTCCCAAGATTCTGGAATGTAGCTTCTACCTGAACACATTTGTCCATGTGCGTAATTTCTGGCAGGTAAAAACCTACAGAGCCAACTGGGTAAATAATAATAGTTTGCATAGCATCAAAGACTCTGCCGGTTTCATCAGTTAGCGTTCCGGTAATCCGATACACGCCCTTGTCCCTAAATCGAATCTTTCCACCCGCATTGGTCAGGGAACCTTCCAGTTCGTCTTTGATTTCAGCCGATTCACCGTTTTTCATTAAGCTCCAGACCACAGGTAATCCATCTGCATTCATTCGTGCTGCAGTAACTTCCAAGGCCGTATCGGTGTGAGACGTTTCTGGAAGCTTGAATGCAATCTCCGCGACGGGATAGACTCTTGTTCTTTCCGTATGGATAAAGATGCGTCCGGTTATATCCATGATCGTGGCAGTAAGGGTGTATGTGCCCTTGCTTTTAAAGACAAAGCTGCCTCCCTCATTAGAGAGAGTGCCGTCCAGAATATCGGCTGGCTGAACCGCTTCTCCGTCCTTTTCTGCCGTCCACACAATGTCATATCCATAGAGGGCTTCCAAAGAATAGTCCAGCGTAACGGATTTGTCTGTATGAGTCGTTTCAGGGAGGGCAAAAGTCAGGTCAATCGTCGGGTAAATGGTTACTGTTTTAGCGAGCAGAGTTTCTTTTCCTCTGACATTTTTTGCAGCTGCGGTCAGGGTGTATTTCCCTGGCTCCCTAAACTGGAGCGTTCCTTCCTCCATACCGAGTGTGCCGATACCTGCAAGCTCCATTGGCTGTTCGGAGCCATCCGCAGCAGTTTTCGTCAATGACCAGGAAAAGCTCTCCATGTATTTCCATACCGGTATGATTTTAATTTCAGTATCGGTATGAGCGGTGACGGGAAACTCAAAGCGCACCTGCGTATCTGGATAGGAATAGGAGCCACCGCTGGAATCACCGTGGTCATCCGAATCCCGTCCGGGTTTTGGTATAGGTGTAGGCTTCTCTGGCGCAGGCTCCACCGGCATTGGCGCTGGCTCCACTGGAACAGGCGTAGTGGGCTCTGGGGTCGGTTTGGGTATTTCAGAGGTTGGAATAGGCAGCGGCTTTGTCTTATCAATCATTTTCTCTGCTTCGCCCTTGGTGATTGGTTTATTCGGCTTCAATTTGCCGCCATCCTCATCTCCAATAATGTCATCCTCCCTGCCGATGATGACGTAGCCCTTGTCACTATTTTTGATATCCTTGTCATCGTCATATCCACTGTGACCTTTGGTATTCTTGGCTTCCTCATCCCTTCCGCTGATACGCACCAGCATCTTTATAATCTCTGCACGGGTAATGGGTTCATCTGGTTTAAAGCCATCTGGATAATCAGCAGGATCAATGATCCCTGCTTTGATGAGTGCCTCAATATACTTCTCCGACCAGTGACCGCGGGTATCCAGGAAGCTGGCTGTATCCTTTTTTGCATCCGCCGTATTCAGCGGAATGTCCCGTACTATAATTGCGGCAAATTCACCGCGGGTAATGATTTCATCCTTCGGTATAAACAATTCCGGACGCTCCTGGGTATAAATAAAAAAACCGCCGCCAAGCAGCAGGAATAGAAGGAGTATGGCAAGCATGCCGACCCTCTTCTTTTTTTTATCTGTCATGAGAGTACCTTCCTTTCATTTTTTTGAAAAAAGCAATTAAAGTATGTAATCTTCATAGCTTAAACTCCATGCCGCCATTTTGCTCCTGTTCCTTTTGATGCGCTTCCAGCATTTCCTGGGTCGGATAAAGGAGCTTTCCATCCTGCATCTCAAATACGCAGAAGTCATTCCTGTCGCAGATCATAATCCTATGCTGGTAATCCATCTGCATTTCAACAAATTCCTGCATTTCTTTTTGGCTGCAAAGCCATACACCGGAGGTGTAGCGACCATCTGGCAGAAAACAATAGCCGCTGTACTGCGGTTGATGGCTTTTTAAATCCAGCGCTCCTGCCGGGCGTATCTGACTAAGCTGGAGCCTGGCATGGTCTGTGAGAATTTCCGGCTTTGCAATGCCCATAATATCGCTGCGGTTCCAGCGGGTTTGCTCCCCGTTTTCCAGAGACACGGCAAAGACCGCCCGTCCATTGGGATTGGGCTTGCTGCCGAAACCTCCGGTACAAAAATACAGCTGATTCTCCGCACTTCTATTATTTTCAGGCAGAGAGGAGGCGCGAAGAATGACAACCTTACCGGCAATAGAAAAGTCATATCCGATCTGCTGGCAGTCTAGCGGGGTAAAAAGCATATTTTCTTCCATAACTTAATCCTCCTTCCGTTGCTTAAGAAGCTCAGTCAATTCACCGATCAGTCCAAGACGTGTGCCGTCCGGCATTTGCTTAATCGCTGCACGGACGAAGGCTTCCACCGCTTCCGGAGACTGATCTCCCACCTCGATGAGCTCCACCTTTTGAATACTGACCGCACCCTGTCGGACATTCATCTTTACGATATCGCCATAGTCCAATCCAGACGCGGAGCGCATCTCCTTTGGAATCAGTACACGGCCCTTGCAGTCAATAATTCGGTATGTATTTTTTGAATTCATAGACAGTATCCCTCCTTCCTCATTACCTCCCGAATGGTATCAGGGTAAATGCCAAGCTCCTGAAAGAGCCCAGCTAGTTCCTCCGGCAGACGGTTCAAAATATCCGGAACCAAAATAACAATAGCACCATCGCCGCAGATGATTTCCAAATCACTGTCTGCAGAAATCCCCGCCCCCTCCAGCACCTCTTCTGGAAGATTCAGACCGTCCTCATCCTCTGGTTCATCCTTTTCTTCCAGCGTATCCTCTTCCTGCAGAGCGCACAGTGGTATGGCAACTTCAATCCCTGCCTGCGTAAGTAAAAGAAGTGGAGATGCTTCATCTCCCCTGGATGCAAGCACCACTTCAACCTGTTCACCAGGGGTAAGTCCGGCAGGAATCACAGGAATAGTTAGAAGCCCTTGGTGGTCGACTGCCGCTTTTGTTTTCATAATTTTCAAAATTAGTTCCTCCTTTATATTTTTTCCGGTTAAGACTCACTGAAAAAGAGTTCAGGATCAAAAAGAGTCATTTGTAATGGCCTATCTCTCAGCCGTTCTCCGGTGTCATAGTTGGAGATAAATACCTCGGCGTATTCACTTCCGTTGTCATATCTCTGTGCTAGGTTGTTAAGACGGCTAACAGCTTCTATATGAAAGTCCTGGTACAGCTCCCGGATAAATTCGCAGTCATTGTAGCTGACCAAAAACTTACCCTTGCAGACTGTCAGCGTATCCCGCAAGCGATAATGATCTTCCTTTCTGAACTCTACCGCATAATGTCCTTCTGTCTGGTAGTAAGGAGGGTCACAGTAAATGAAGGCATTCTCCCGGTCGTACTGCCGGATGAGATCTTCAAAGTCCTTGTTTTCAATGACTGTGTCCCTTAAACGAATATTGGCCTGCCAGAGCAGATGGAAGGTCTTTCGAATATCGAAAGGCTGGCAGCCGAAGCTGGTACAGCCGCTTCCGTAGCTGTAGCGAATGAGCTTAAAAAAAGCAGCGGCACGCTTGACATCATTCATTACCGCTTGCTCCGTTAGAATCTGCTGTATGTCCTTATAATCTGGTGGAGGAAGGTGACGCTCGGCAAGCTCCAGCTCCTTTGAAAGATACTCGCTGGTGAACTCCTCCTTTGAGAGATACTTGCGCAGTACACTAAATTCATCCCGGCTATTCAGCGGCAGAAAGTTCAGCTCCCGAACCAGGTCAAGGGTCTGCTCCTTTGCACACTTAAACAAATTTGCCAGGTCGGAGTTGAAATCGTTATACACCTCCATGGCAGTATCCATGGGACGCCCGAACAGCACCCAGCCACCACCACCGAAAGCCTCAATGTAACGTCCGAACTCTTTGGGCATTCGCTGATAAATCAACTCTCTCAACGCCTTCTTTCCGCCCACCCAGCTAATGATGCTGTTCATTTTTTCACCTGCCCTTGCTGCGGCGGTTGATCGCATCAACCTCCGTTTTCATACAGGTTCCATCCGGACTCCAGCAGATGAAACCGACTTGGGGGTATGGGCAGCCATCACAGCGCGAGAGATCCTGTGGCAGTGAGACACCATAGCGTTTGGGTAAACTGGTTGCTCCCGTACCTTTTCTTTCTGTTGGTTTTGAATTTTGATTCATGCTTTGCACTCCTTTCGCTGAAAATAAAAAAGGCACCATCTTTTTTTTCAAAGACAGCGCCAATTTATAATTATTTTGTTATTAGGTTGTAAAAAAAGAGCGTCTCTCAGTTTCCATTGAAACCAAAAAACGCAAATTAAATTGTTATTTTATTGTGAGACTGGTTATCCAAACTGCATACTACCCATCTGTTGCCCCTGTCCCTGTTTCAGTTCTTCCTGCGTCATTATACTCCAGCTGCTTCCGCCGTTCCATAAACTAACATAGATTTCTCCAGCCGAAGTTTTAATCGGCCTCTGCTCAAAACCTTCGCCGAACCCATCATTACTTGGATTGCTGGGTTTTACTGGTCTTGTCCGATACCTTGCGTTTTCCGGCCCTTCGCGCGATCTCCGCCTAAACCTGCTCGAACAGCGGGCGGGATATAATGGCTTCATGGTGGTTAGGCTCATTACGATTTGTCATGGCCACGGTCATTACAGCTTCACCCATCATAGTCATAATCGGGGGAATGCTGTCCGTTGTTGAATTGTTCCAAGCTCATACCGTTTGCGTAAACGACACCATAAGGCGTGACCTTGCCGTCCTCGTTCAGAAGCAGGGAAAGCGCAGTTTTTCGGAAGTCCACAGTTTTAAGCGCATCCTCGGTTACGCCGCCGTGGAGATCCATATAGTGTTCCCGTCCGATAGCGCTCAGGTCCGTGAAATCGAGGACGACCGTTGCATCCAGACAGCAGAAGGTCAGGTTGATGAGGTCGGCAATATCGTCATAGCCATGGCTGACGGCTACGCCTTGAAATTTGGCAAGCTGGTGCTTATCAAAGCTCTCAAGACGCTTTGCAAGATAGTCCAGCTCATCCACATTGACCGAAACCTTCTCCAACCGCTTAAGGATGAGGAGTACTTCGACGATTTCCGTGACATGGCAGTCACGTTCTGTGGCACTTCCGATCCCGACGGCTTCCAGCCTTGTGTAGACATCTTTATACTTTGAAATAGGAAAACAGACCGACACGGGCAGCAGGTTTGTTCGTTTAGGGTTGGATAGCATTACTTGTATCATCTTTTCGCCGCCTTTCTTATCCTCGTTGGAAATTGGTTGTAGTTATATACCATACTTTTGTACCTCCTTGTTTAAACATAAGCTTAGATATAAAACGGGTGTATTTTTATGATTAAAAAACACCCGTTTTTTCTAAGCCCTGATTTTTTTAGGGCTTAGTCCTGCCTATATATTTATCATTCTACAGATGTCTGTGTTGGTTTCCTAGCCGATTTTTAAAATATCTTGCTTGTCTCACTCCCATCAACAAACCGCTGTATTCTTAAGTGTCAAGAGGGGTATCTCTCATAAATTAAGCAAGCATTAGTATCATATCAGTCCTTTCTTTTCTGCAAATTAGACAATAAAAAAGGCTATGTTTTTCCATAACGAAGAACATAGCCTATGAGTTAATTAATTTTTATTATACAAAAACTCAATCCGAATATTTTTTTACAAGGGCAGTAACGAATAACGAAAGTGTTGATACACCTAAGCATCCCTCTATTAGTATAAAAAGCCTGCTAATCCAAGAAAGCTTACCCAATTCGGTAAAACCTATTGTAGTAAATGTTATACCTGATAAATATATATATTCGAATAGAGTTTTAACGTTTTGTGGTAAGTATTGAATTCCAACTGTCATATTACCGGAAAAAAATAATTCAATAAAATCACAAATCCAGAATAAGAATCCAAAAATTATAATTACACATGCAGAAAATATTATTGCATTTTTAGGTTTATATCCATACCCATTACAGATTTTCAAAAAGTTATTTGATATTTTTAGTAAAACCTTTTTGAGATTATTTTGTTCTTTTTCTATACATAAATCATTTTCTATCTCTGATACTTTATAACTAGCTTGACAATATAATTCAACATTTTTTTTATAATTTCCTTGTTTTATAATTTGCCATGTAGCAAGGTTCTGTTTCTCAAAATATTCTAATTTACACTCATTAACAAATTGTATCTCAGTATTATTTATTTCGAAGGAATGAATTATTACAGATGACTGCAAAAATAATCGCCTAATAAATGAATCTGTAAATTGAAGTTGTTTGCATTTCACTCCAATTTGTAAAACCTCTACATTACTTTTCCATAAAGAGAACAATCCAACATTGATTTTATTCTTTCCCCTAACATGTCCAACTATTTCTCTCACATTACTTTCAGTAAATACAATTGATGTTGCAGATTGATGGTAAATAAGTCTATCTACGTTACTTCTTCTTATATCTATTTTATTTGTATAATTATCTACTACACTATCTTCTAAATCAGGTTTCATGAAAGTGGATGCATCCGAATAAATATCACCCGTTTTAGAATCTGCTATAAGTAAATCTCCTTTTTCTATTTCCATATGCTTTACGTCAATATCAACGATATGTAGATTAGTATTATAACATTTTAGTATTGAAACCGAAGAATGAAAATCAGAAAAAGAAAAAAGATAAATCGTATCTCTTAATGTGTAGTTATTAACAATTATAGTTGCATTTTCACAAGAAATATGGATATCTCCTATTGTAAAACATCTCTCTCTAGTATTAATTTCATTAAGAATACTAATAAAAAAAGTATCACAAAATTCGATGCTGTTCCTATCATTGAATGCAATTTCTTGATTAAGAGTTTCTTTAGTCTCGTTATCAAATAAGTTAATTCGCATAGAAATCATTTAATTACACCCCCTCACAAAAAGATCAAAATATATTTGTTCAGATTCACTTTTGGCAGATGTCATCTAAAAAGCTAAAAAAACCAGGGCAAAAAAGGGGCATTTTTTACCCCAATTTTTGCTCATTTTTCGCTACGAAACCACAACATCTGGTGTCCCCTTGGTGTAAGGGTATAATTTCAAGATTTTCAGCATGTCATGTTTCTTTTTAGAATTGATAACTATGTCAATTATAGCATAGCAACTCTCATATATCGATGTTTAATTTAGTAAAAATAGGAGCTGCCAACGATAAAATCCTCAACATACTGGTTAGGAAATATCGTAAGCCTCATACCTATTCATAGACATTTTAATTTTTAAATCAGTTTGCTGCAAAAGCTTTTTTGCATATACAAGAACAAGCGAAGCTGGAATTGAGATTAAAACTGCTGCAGCTAGCCAGCCTTCAAGACAAAAAGTGACTGTAGAATTTTTTGCAAGTTCCGGCACACCCTGCGTCAGATTATTAAGGCTGTTTTCCATATATGTATTACCTAATCCTTTCATAGTATCCATTGTTATCAAGAAAAATCGTTCCTCCGTTAACTGCCCCTCCCAATGATCCTGATGCCTTATTTCTGGCGTATAAATCATTTGCCAATAATGAAATCAGCTTCTGGTATGCATCTGCCACAGAGAGCCGATCTCCTACATTTTTGAAAACAGTCAAAATCATGGCTTGCTCGCCTCCTTTAAAATAATGAGAATTTGACTTATCTGTTCCATCGCCTCAGAATCAGAACGTTCGAGAAGTTTCGCAAACTCTGAAATTGCCTCAAGGCGGTCTACCATCGGCAAGCTGTCAGATTTCATCTCTGGAGCAGGAATTTCATTATAATTAAGAAGCCTTTTTCCAAATACATACTGATCATATCTTCCATTACATCTTTTCAGCAGATAAGACGCGATGCCACGGAGATGGTTTCCTACCGCAAATGTCCCGACAATCTCTTCCGGCACCTTTATTTCAACTATAACTTTGTTGTCACCAATTACCATAGGCATCTGAAGCTGAACATCGTACCTTGAAAACAAATTTAATGATGCAGATTCCGCGGCTCTACGAATATCCTGAATTGCATCAACAGCCCGTATTCTGGAATCGGCGAATTCAATTTGTACCATTTTTGAAACTAGCATTGTTACCCTCACTTTCTAACACCTAGCATTATTGGTGTTAATAATTTGTTATTATCAGGATACCACTGTCTTGAACTTTTGTCAATAATATATTATTAACACTTATAATAATTTTTAATGCGTCCATTTTCTATTCAACATTCCACATACTAAAACAAGAACTTTCCTTTCATTTTTGCTTGCTTATCTTATCTCATATCCAACCTGTCAACTCAACACTTCGCCATTATTTGCAATAGACCAGTTTCCACAGACGGTTTAAGAACGTAAAAATCGGTAGCCCGAGCCATTGTCCAAACAGCACCAACTTCCAAAATCCGCTTGTTTTCTACACTTTTTCATTGTTCTATTTCTCGGCTTATGACATCAAGCCACACACTCCACATTCCCGTAAACGGAAGTTTTATACTACATTGCAAAAGCAAACTGCCAGATTCTTAGGTGGGGTAAGTTTTTTACCCCACTTGCTGCCGTTTCCCCTGCAAAATCTTTTAATTAATGGCAAAGCTAATTGCTCGTCCTTACAAACTGGAAATTAAATAATATCACTTGCTCTTAAGAACTCTTCCACTTTCTCAAATCTCTTATTCTTATACGGAATTTCCAAAAGTGTTATCCCATGCTCTGCTACATTATGCTTGTTCCAACTAAATATCAAGATTGATTCTCTTTTACTCGATGTGACAATCAATGAAGCAAACAAACCATAGTTTAATCAACGCCCCATTGGCACTATCAAAGATAAAAAAAATAGTTACAAAAGGGGAATGAACTCTACAATAAAATAGTTAATCAATAGATAATAAATATTTTTTATTCTTTGGAATTAAAGGCTTTAACTGTTGTAGAAGATTTATTGTCAATCCATTACAAAACATTATTCCATCGTAATGCATAAATTTTCACCTCTTTATATTCTATCATTACTTTCTAATTTTTTATATTCATAAAAATGAGTCAGTCTTACAATACAAGACTGACTCCCACAATCAATTTCAGTTAAAAACATTCATCGCATCTACATATTCCTGCAGCCCATCCGGCTTTAGTGCATAAGACACATAAGCAGCCTTCGTCTTCGCACTTGTCGCATCTAACTCGTCCGAGTCCAAATCAACCACAATCTTATCATTCGGCTTTTGTTGGGACAATAGAACAACCGTCTCAACATACGTGGTATAAGAAATCATATCTACTGTTTTCTAAAATACAATCATTAGTTCAATTTAGATTAAGGGCAAAAAAGGTATATTTTCAAAACTGAAAATGTACCTTTTTCGCTCTTGATTTATCAAGTGTCCCGTCCCTATAAGTTATAATTCAAGCCACAAGCATTCATGCCTGTGGCTTTATGTATATAATGGAGATAGTGGGATTCGAACCCATGACCTCTTGAATGCCATTCAAGCGCTCTCCCAGCTGAGCTATATGCTATCCTTTTCCCTATCTCTAAAAGCAATTTGGACAGATTTTGCCTTTAACTATCCTATTTCATCCGTAGAAGAGCCCAAAAACCACTACGTATTATGGTACAACCTATATATTTCTTCTCTTCACAACAATACGTCAGCTTATTTAAAACGAGCAGGAGAATTTGATGCCATCACAATCAAATCGTTATTACGTCCGGAGTAAAACAGGGATTATCATCAGTTGCAAAATATCTGTTAAATGCCAAAAGCGAGGTTTATATAGAAAACCCTTCCAATAAAAATTGAATAATAAATATCTTTAATTTTTGATAAGCATCGCTGCGCAGGCAACATTGATCATATTATTTTCACTAAAAAATTGAAGAAGTCTTTGAAGATATGGAATATCATGGTTGATATTTTTATCATATGACTGTATTAATTTCAGAACTTGCTGTGTTCCAAATTGATTCTTATGATAACCTGCCATACCAATCAATAAGTTCTTGATCATTGTGTAATGCAATACCATTAATATGTACTCGATAAATATTGTTTTTTGAACAGTAAAAATGCTTTTGTCATGAATACTCGTTTGCTGTCCAAATGGGAAAAGTTCTTTGAAAACATAATTAACAAAATAATTTTCGAATATATATTCATACTGCTTCATGAAACTATCATAATAGTTCATTTTAATATCTCTGTATTCAAAGGTTAACGTCTCATCTTGTATTTCATCTGTGTAATGAAGTCCGTGTTTGAATTGGCCAATACACTCTAAAAACCGATTGCCGGTTACACCAGTTTTCAATCGATATTCAAGTAAACTCATCAACGTTTTTAACATCGCTGCAGGTTGGTTTGGGATGCTGTTGATAAATTTATTGAAACCAAAACAGTCAATCAGATGCGTGTAATCGTCGATAAGCTGCAGCACGTCATCTTTTGAGAATGTATGCATTAAATTCAGGTCATTGCAGAAGCGCCCAAGTATAATCAATCGATCTTCAAAGCAATAATTCCGATTCTGTAAAAGTGCTAATACAAAATGACGCACTTCTCCAAAATACGGATATATCCGGTCAGGGTACTCTGTTTCCGATAAATATACAGAGGGTATCTTCGCAATCCGAGGGTCATCCTTTATACTTACCAATGAAAACTGCATGGGGAGAGAATCCAGCAAGGCGAGGCGGGCAGCATGCGGACAGGATAAATTCAACGACAATTCCAACTGCCCGTTAACCCTCACATAATTTCGGGGAAAAATACCACACGTTACAGATAAATAGTTTTCACCGTACAATTTCTGAATATCGCATAGCTTTTCATCGGTCAAAAAAGGGCAAATATTCTTAGATAACACGACTTCCGCATAATTTCCCTCGACCTTCAAGATGCCGTCTCTTGTTATTTTTCCTTCGAACAGATTACTATTACCTGTGTACATGAGACTTTGATATTTTTCATAACTATCTTTATCAATGGCAACCCGCCACCCACAGCAACAGGTATCTTCACAGTCTGACGAAATGCATGTAAATCTGGATACATAATCCGGTTGTAATACTTTCTTCAAAATCCACGCTCCTTTAGTGAGTCTATCTATAGTTTAATACCAATCATGTATTTCATTGCAGTCGAGTACCTTGACTTAGTTATCAATCAATATACTATTTTCTCGTATCTGATATTTTTCAAAATACTCCTTTTCCTTTGGGATCCATTCCAATATGAACCTTTTTAACATACTATCACCGTTACGTATTTTGATTCGTTCTATTTGCTTAGTATCAGAAATAGTCATAAATATTTTTATTTGATAAATGTCACCAAAATAGGGATGCTGACAATAGGAACCCTCAATAATATTTAACCGCTTACATGAAAGTTCTTCTCCAACCTGTATCATCCCTAAAGTACAGTTATAGGGACGATATGTTATAATTTGCTTATTTAGCGTCGGAACGATAACCTCTTTCTTAAATCGTTCATAATCAACATTACCACCAATTTCATTGAGACGCTCCTGTGTTCTTTGGTGTTTTTGAAGAAAAAAATCGTCCATATGGAATAAATTACAATCAAATTCATTTTTCAGATAATATCCAAGTGTTGTCTTTCCCGAAGCACACATACCATCAATTCCAACCAGAATTGATGAATTTTCGTTTGTTTTCAGCATTTCATTAATATACTCTACGATCGGAGCAAACTTTTTTTTACAAGAATGTGCTATCACTAACTTCTCTTTTTCCATATAAATACACTTCCATATCCGTTTTCCTTAAGCTGATTACAATCGCGGGAACTATAATTAACTGAATGATAATACCCGGAATTGCACTTGCAAATGCCTGGGTTAAAAAAATAATCCATGTAAAAGAGTTTCCAAGAATTGAGAATAATAGGTAAGAGGTTATTCCCCATGCAATTCTCCCAATTGTCATAGTCAGAATCAGCGAGTAATATATTCCAAATTTGTATCTCTTCAATTGTCTGTATAGAATACCAGACATCATTCCATAAAAAAGTAGTTCAATGGACATCGCAAGCGCTACTGGCATCAAAGGCGGTGCGCCAAACAAAACGCTGTTGCAAATCGGCAAAATCGACCCAACAATTGCACCATATGGCGCTCCGCAAATAAATCCACATAATAACACAGGGATATGCATTGGTAAAAGCATTCTGCCTATCCCCGGCACATGCATCGTCACAGTGGGCAGCACAATTCCAATTGCCAGGAACAAAGCTGACAAAACAATCTTTCTTGTATTCATTCTCATCCTTAATCTCTCCTAATACTATTCTTCATGCTTTTTTTAAATTTTCTTCAAATTTCAGCAAACGTTCCTCATAACCCTCGATTTTCGTATCAAGATACTTTAATGTATTACTCAATTCTTCAATTTTATCTGCAATCTGTCTTCTTTGTTCCAGTAATAATTCTTTTCTGGCGTCAATTGTATCATTTCCCTGTTGAAATAAACTTACATATTCTATAAGAACTTCTATTGACAGCCCCGCACTTCTCATGCACTTGATAAAGTGTACCCAACGGCAATCTTCTTCTGTATAAGCCCGATTACCGCTGCTGTTACGTGTTACATGCGGTATTAGTCCGATGCGTTCATAGTAACGCAAAGTGTCAGCTGTTAAATCATACTTTTTACTTACCTCTGCAATTGTCATAATCTGCTACTCCTTTTCTATATATTACTGCTCATTGTATAAGCCTCTTTCATAGTTTCACTACTATTTCCTCTTACATAAAATTTATTTCAAAATACCAAGTGAATCAATCCATTCTGTTATGTCGTTCTTTGATTCATTAACCTTGGATCCACGGATTGCTAATCCTTCTAAGATCACAGAATCCGGACAAAGTTTTTCGATATCTGAAACTCCGCTTCCAAGGCCGCTGCCCTCATGACTGCAAAATGGAATAATCGTCTTTCCTGTGAAATCATATGACTCTAAAAAACTAAAAACCGGCATTGGAATGGTACCCCACCAATTTGGATATCCCAAAAATATAATGTCATATTCCTCCATATTCTCAACCTGACTGATTAATTTTGGTCTCGTATCATCTTGCTGTTCTTTTTTTGCCTGATCTGTGGTTTCATCATAATCTTGCGAATATGATAATTCTGTCTTAATAGAGAATTCTTCTCCACCAGTGGTTTCCTTAATATAATCTGCCATTATTTTCATATTGCCAATAATGGTATCTCCATTTTTTGTTATGCTGGCTGACGAAACTGCATCTAATTTATCATCCTGTTTTACATTATCCGCACGGGTAAAGTAAACAATTAAAATTCTGCTCTTCTCTGTTGTATCATCATCACCTTTAACTCCAGTATCTATCTTATCAGGTGAAGTTTCATCAATATTCGTACTATTTATCATATTAGCAGTTGTTTCGTCAGCAGCAGCACTTCTGGTTACACGTTCTTCAGAATTTCTGCCGCAACCTGTTAAAACAACAGCAATAAATAGAACTAATATAGCAACTTTTCTTCTCATAGTCACCTTCCTTTTTAATAAGGGGGCAGATTGCGCCTGTCCCCTTTTATTCTTATATGCACATCTTAAAAATGTTTATTACATCTTCTTCATTTAATGGTTTAAATGCAAAGCCAAGACCACCACTTGCAACTGCTTTTTTAGCCATAATTTCAAAGTTACTGTCATCAATTCCAATCTCGGTAAATGTACTCTGAAGTTCCAATGTCTGGAATAAAAATTCCTTCACCATTTTGATACTCTTCTTCGCAACTTCCATCTGTGGAAGTGATGCATCTATGCCAAACACATTACATCCGAACTGATAGAACTTGGAAACAGTTGTTTCATCTAATGTGTATTCCAGCCAGCGAGGAGTAAGAATTGCTAAACCAAGGCCATGAGTAATATCATAGTATGCAGAAATTTCATGCTCCATAGGATGGCAGCTCCATGCCTGTCTTTTTCCCCCATTGACAAAACCATTGATTGCCCAGGAAGATGTCCACATAAGATTTGCTCTTGCTTCATAGTTTTCTGGTTCTTTCATTGCAATTGGAGCATACTTGATGATTGTCTTCATCAGTCCTTCCATGACTGTATCAAGCATATACAGATCCTGATTCATATTAAAGTAGACTTCCATGATATGATTCAACATATCTGCTGCACCGCATGCTGTCTGATATTTATTAACTGTATAAGTACTGGTTGGATCAAGAAAAGATACCTTTGGCTGCATAACCGGGAACAACAATCCAATCTTATCCTTTGTTTCCGGATTGCTGATTACTCCGCCACAATCCATTTCAGAACCTGTTGCTGCCAGAGTTAAGATATCAATAATTGGAAGACATTTTTCAACTGAAACTTTCTGCATAAGAATATCCCATGCATCTCCGTCATAAAAAGCGGCTGCACCAATAAACTTCGTACAATCTATAACAGAACCACCACCTACTGCAAGTAACACATCAATGTTTTCTTTCTTGCAGATTTCTGCACCTGCATTTACGGATGAAACCCTTGGATTTGGTTCGATCCCAGATAATTCAAAAAGTTCTAATCCTGCATTTTTAATTTCTGCAACTATTTTGTCATAAAGTCCTGTTTTTTTAATAGATCCTCCACCATAAGTGAGAAGAACTCTTGTCCCATAATTACTCAGTTCCTCTCCAAGATGCCCTAACTGATTTTCTCCAAAGTATACTCTTGTCGGTATATCATAAATAAAATTATTCATTACTTTGTCTCCTTTTCTACATTAATGATTATAGATTTTAAAATACTCTGCAATTTCTTTCATCCGTGCACTTTGAGTTACATGAAACGGACAGCGGCTGTCGCAATGACCGCATTCTAAGCAGGCATCCGCCTTGATATTTAATTTTTCATAATGATTTGCTGCCATTTTGTCTCCGGCAAGAGACAAATCGTAATATTTATTAATCAACCCTATATCGATTTTCGCTGGGCACGGCTGACAGTGATTACAGTATACACAGTTTCCAGTGTCAATGATCTCAATAAAACCACCAACAGCCGAATAATCCATATCCGAAGCAGGTGCCTCAGAAAATCCAAGCAGTTGTTCTAAATCTATCAGGTTTCGGACTCCCGGAACAACCGTCAATACGCCCGGACGATCAAGAGCGTATTTTATACATTGATATCTTGTCAAAGATTTTCCGAAAGGGGAGGATTTTTCATCCAGAAGCTGTCCTCCGTGAAAGGGTTTCATGACAGAAATTCCTACCCCGTCCCGCTCACATCTTTGAAATAACTGTGCTCGTTCAGAGATAGAACCAATTCCATACTCATCGCCTTTTTCAAAATCATAAGCAGGATTGATGCTGAACATCATCATGTCAACCAAGCCGGTATCAATAATTCTGTTGGCAACAGCAGGTGTGTGCGAAGAAAACCCTATATGACGAACCTTTCCTTCTGCTTTTAATTCCTTCAGATAATCCAGAACTCCAGAAGTAATCAATTCATTCAGGTCGTTATCTGCATCAACACAATGCAGGAAACCAAAATCGGTATAATGGGTTCCAAGACTTTCAAGCTCCCATTGAAAGGTATCTTTAATTTGCTTTAAATTCCTTGACCATCCGTAATCTCCTTGGGAATTATATACAGCTCCAAAGTGAAGCTGCAAAAACAATTTATCGCGCTGTCCTGCTATTGCACGGCCAAAAGGAGCATATACATTTCTGCCTCCGGCACAGAGATCAAAAAAATTAATTCTATGATCGATTGCTTTACGGATAACCCTTTCTATTTCGTCTTCACTGCATTTTTGAATTCCTCCCATACCAAGACCAAGAGTGCTGAATACTTCATTCTCTTCTCCGCGCGGAAGCTTTCTGTATTCCATCATATATCCTCCAAACTTCTTACATCACAATTTATCTTTTTTCAAATTCTTCTGCTACAGTAACCAGCAAATCACGAATTTTCAAATGTTGAGGACAAACATGCTCGCACTTACCGCACTTAATACATTCACTGGCTTTTCCATTTTGTACAGTATGTACATTATGATAATAGTAGTCAGTATTCCAATTATGAAATACCTTTTTCGCATTCAGGCAGGCAAATAAATCAGGAATAGCAATCTTCTTAGGACAGTCATCGGTACAATAACGGCATGCTGTACAGGGAATCAGATTCTGAGCCTTGAACACTTCGCATACCTTGTTTACTGCCTCTAATTCTGTTTCAGACAGTGGATGGAAGTCTTTCATGTAACTGATGTTATCCTCCATATGCTCCATATTGCTCATTCCTGAAAGTACCATCATAATTCCCTCAAAACCAGCAGCAAAACGAATTGCATAACTAGCTGTACTTCCACCATGAAGCGAATCTAATATCACTTTTGCATCATCTGGAAGATTGACAAGATTACCGCCCTTCGTTGGCTCCATAACGATAACCGGTTTCCCATATTTGCGACAGACATCATAGCACTTTCTGCTTTCAACAGCCGGATCTTCATAATCTACATAATTGAATTGAATCTGAACGACTTCAATCTGGGGATACTCCGTCAGGATTTCTTCCAAAACAGAAGCCTTGTCATGAAATGAGATGCCGAAATGTCTGATTTTCCCTTCTTCTTTCAGTTCCAGTGCAGTTTCGTATGCTTCACATCTTTTAAACTTTGCAAAAATATCTTTACTTTGTGCATGCATCAAATAGATATCAAAATAATCTACACCGCAGGCTTCTAACTGACTCTCAAATAACGGACGTATCTGTTCCTGTTTCTCAAAAAAGTGGGTAGATAGTTTATTCGTTAAAATATACTGTTTACGGGAATAACGCTTTGTCAGGCAATTTCTAAGTGCAGTTTCACTTTTACCACCGATATATCCATGAGCTGTGTCAAAATAGTTAAATCCATTCTCCATGAAAATATCAATCATAGCTGAAAATTGAGCATAATCCACTTCATTATCTATCATTGGCAAACGCATACATCCAAAGCCAAAATTCTTTTTTATATTTTCCATGAATAACCCCCTTGATAACTATCGAATAAAATTTGTAGAAATGCGTTCTTCGCGTAACGGAAAGGAAATACCATGTTTCATTCCTATTTCTTTACAATTTAGAAACCATGCCATGTTTCTTGCCAGAGTTCTCATGATTTGCATACCTTCTTTGTCTTCACGAACTTGTTCTGGTGCGGCACCATGAACCATGTTCCAGTATCTCGATGGAATCACCGGCATCTGTGCATGTAGGAAATATTTATTTATCTGCTCTGACTCAATCCCTTCTATTTTCAATGTATCAGCAATTTCACACAAAGCAGTATAGGTACACCCGTGCTGATGCGGACTGCCATTTACTAAAAGAACTTTCATCTGCAAGCCACCTCTTCTTTCAAATAAAACTTATATCCACTTTTCAATTGCTTTTTTTGCACTTCCTACACTGCCGCCATGGATTGCAAGTCCTTTCTCGACCTTTGCTCCAGGACATAACTTTTTAATATCGCTTTCACTATGTCCCATACCGCTTCCTTCGTGAGTACATAATGGTTTAATGGTTTTGCCTGTAAAGTCAAATTTTTCAAGGAATGTCCATACATGCATAGGCATAGTTCCCCAGTAATTTGGGTAGCCGAGATAAATTGTATCATACTCATCAATATGATCCAGCGCATTCTTAAACTCAGGTCTGGCATTTGCTCTTAAATCTCTTTGTGCTTCCTTCGTACATGTATCGTAATCAGCATCATATTCTATGACAGGTTCAATGTAAAACAGCTCTCCTCCTGTTAACTCCTGAATCATTTTTGCTACAACTTCTGTATTACCAACTGACAGGTTCTTGATTGAACCATTTACATAGTTATTTCCTTTTCTAGAAAAATAAGCTATTAATTCTTTTGCCACTTCTATTCTCCTCCAATATATTTTACTTGCCTAGTCCTGTTAAAAATTCTACTGTCTGTGGATCATAGTGTGAGAAAAATGCACTCTCTGCTTCGTCCAGAGATTTAATTGCTTTTTTTTCCTCTTCCGTTAATTCAAAATCAAATACACTGAAATTTTCAATCATTCTTTCTTTGTGCGTAGATTTTGGAATTACCACTACATTATTTTCAATTAAATATCTTAAGATTACCTGCGCAACAGATTTGTTATATTTTGCAGCAATTTCAGAAATTACCGGATTGGTAAACATATCTTTCCTTCCTTCTGCAAATGGTCCCCATGACTCATGTTGTACTTTGTATTTTTCCATGATTTCATGAGCCTGTGTCTGTTGGTTAAATGGGTGTGTCTCTACCTGATTTACTGCCGGGATAATCTCAGTGAACTGACAGATATCGATTAGTCTGTCAGGATAGAAATTACTCACTCCAATGGCTTTGATTTTTCCCTCTTTATAAGCTTCTTCCATTGCAAGATAGGTTCCATAATAATCTCCAAAAGGCTGGTGTATCAGCAGTAAATCAATATAATCTGTTTTCAGCTTTCTTAGCGACTCTTCAATGGATGCCTTGGCTTTTTCGTAACCTGCGTTAGAAATCCATACCTTTGTTGTAATAAACAGCTCTTCTCGCGGAATGCCACATTTTTCAATTGCATTTCCAACTCCTTCTTCGTTCTGATAAGCCTGAGCCGTATCAATGGAACGGTACCCTGCTTTAATCGCATCAAGTACACATCTTTCACATTCTTCCGGTGTGACCTGATATACTCCATATCCTAAGATTGGCATTTTAACTCCATTATTTAATGTTACATAATTCATAGCAGAAACCTCCAATATCTCTTTCTACTACAACTCTATCACTTGGAGTTAACTCCAAAGCAAGTTTTTTTTTACTTTGTTTATAACTTTATGAAATTCTCATTTATTGTACACACGCTGGAGTTAACTCCATTTGTGCATAATTTTATAACATCCTATCAATATGTTGAAGCCACTGCTTCTGTAATTAACCATTGATTATTGTTCTTTATCATTTTCATTGTTAACTGTAATGACCAAATATGTCTGCTGCCACCAACAAATACGGAAGCATCAACCTTGCTCTGCCCTACAAGTATTGGCTGGATATCATCTTCGATAAAAATATTCTCCAACTGAGCAGCATAATAGCGTAGCTTGCCCATCGAAATATATGATAAGAATTCTTTCTTGTTCTGACGCATTCCTGTCATATGAACTAATACAAAAGAACCGTCAAGAATCTTTGCTAATCCCTTGGTATCTTTGTCTACCATACATCGATACATCTCCAGATAACACTGTTTTAATCGTTCTTTTTCTGTCAATTCCATTATCTATCCACCTCAACAACCACATGTATCCTACTTCCTTCCACTTGCATTTGAGGTAATATATCTTCTTCAATGTCCCCCAAATATAAAATCTTATAAAGATCAATATTCATATCTATGGTAACTCTAGTCGCATTCCCAATTTATCCTTTAACCGGGAAATCAGTAGAAGCTGCTAATTCCGTCTGCGATTCAAAGTCCTCTAAACGCACCTTCAGTGTATTAATTGTACTGATAAGAGCCTGTGATCCAAGCACCATTCTTAAAGGCGCCGGCTCCCTTTCTGCGCTTTCAATGATCCGGGCAGCTATTTTTTCAGGATCACCCGGAGCCAATACTTTGGAAGCATCAAGCATGTTAAGGAAATTATGAGCTGGATTTCCATCGTACTCAGGCATCAGTTTTGCAACTTTTGCACTTCCATAACGGAACTGCGTACGCGCACCTCCCGGTTCAACAATTGTAACACCGATATTAAATTCAGCGACTTCCTGCGCTACGGATTCACAAAATCCTTCAATACCAAATTTTGTAGCATGATACATGGAGTTTCCTGGAAACGCAACCTGACCGCCATAGGATGAAATTTGAATAATTCTACCTCCACCTTGCTTACGCATATAAGGAATAACGGATCGTATCAATTGAATGGATCCCGTCAGATTTGTCGCAATAATATGATTTACTTCATCATCTGACAGCTCTTCTGCTGCTCCAAACAAGCCATATCCTGCATTGCTGACAACTACATCAATTTTCTCATGTTTTATATAAGAAAGAGCAACCAGTTCCTGTATTGCCTTCTCATCTGTTACATCTAATAGCTCTCCAAAAAATGTATCCGGATATTGTTCGAGTAAATCAGTAACTTTACTCATATCTCTTACCGTTCCAATGACCTTATTTCCGCTTTTCAAAAGCTGCTTTGTTATTTCCAGACCAAAACCACTACTTACTCCTGTAATAAGCCATGTCTTCATAATCCTACCTCCTGATTATTTCAAATTATTATAAATATCATCAGTAACTTCTTCTAACCACTCATTACTTGTCCCTTCGGCTGGTACTTCAATAGCCAAATGAGCAAACCAACTGTCTGGGGCAGCTCCATGCCAATGTTTTACTTCTGCCGGAATATTTACCACATCTCCAGGAACCAGTTCTCTTGCATCTTCTCCCCATGCCTGATAATAGCCTCTGCCGCCAGTAACAAGAAGAATCTGTCCCCCTTTGTGATGGATATGCCAGTTATTTCGGCATCCTGGCTCAAATGTTACATTACCGATGCCTACACCTTCTGTCGTAAGCATATTCAAATATGCCTGTCCAACGAAAAATTTACTAAACATCTCTGGAAGAGGTTCGCCGATAGGGAAAATTGCTCCATTGCTTAATTCTTTATTATTGATACTCATTTTGCATTCCTCCATAAAATTTTTTATTTATAATTGTTTCTCTGCCTCATTCACGCAACGAAGTGCATTCAGGGAACGTGGATAGCCAATATACGGAAGGCACTGAGATATGATTTTTATCAGAAATGCCTTATCATTACCAATCTTCATATTTGCTGCTGCGTGGCTTGTAAGCTGGGGTTCACAACCCCCCTGAGCTGTAAGAAAACAAAACGTAATCATCTCGCGTTGATTATAGTCCAGCCCACTTCTGGTATAATAGTCTCCAAAGCAATTATCTGCCAGCCAATAATTGATATGCCTTGACTCTTCTGGTCCGGACTTGTAAAACTCTTTCATTCCTTCACCAAATATGTCAACCTGTGCCTGAATTCCTTTTTCCAGACGGTTCTCTGTTGTAGTAGTTGACTGACCTTTCAAAGGAAGTTTCACTCCCCTATCCGTCAGAACCTCATTCACAACATGCAGGAACGGAAGCACTCTTCCTATTCCTAAATATGCAACTGACTGGTATACAATCTCTTTTGCTTCTACAGGAGTCACTCCAAAGTTGAGTGCGGCTGGAAGCATAGCTCTGAATTCGTCAATTCCATGACATCCTAATAAGGCTGCCAGTATAGCCATAAATCTTGTCCGATCATCTAAAACATCCTGGTTAATGACTTCATCAAATGCAAAGTTATCAAACCGTTCAATAAATTCCGGATCTGTCACCAAAAATTTTGAAGCATATCCAGGAAACATTTTTTCATGATATTTTTTTGAAAATTCTGAAATTGCCATTATAAAATCCTTCCTTCTCTATTTTCTTGTTGGTATAATCCTGTTCTTTTCAAATTTATTAACTACATCTTTTAGGTAATCGGTAATCGGAAGATGCTGCGGACAGGCTTTTTCACATTGTCTGCAACCAATACAGTTACTGGCCTTGCCATGAGTAATTGCAATATTATTATAGTAAACCATCTGACTGGAAAAGCTTCCCGTGGTATTGCTTATGCTGTTGTATAACGCAAAATACTGTGGTATAGCAATATTCTTTGGACAATCATGGGTACAATAGCTGCATGCTGTACATGCAATTGCTGTCTTTGAATTAATAATATTTCTGGCTTTCTCAATAATCTCCATCTCTTTTTCGTTTAATGGTTTAAAATGGAGCATGGATGAGACATTATCCTCTACCTGTTCTATGCTGTTCATACCACTTAACACACGAAATACTCCTTTTTGACTTGCTGCAAATCGCATAGCCCAGCTGGCAGTCGAAGCATTGCTATTATATTCTTTCATCAAACTTTTAGCTTCCTCCGGAACATTCACTAGAGTTCCGCCTTTACATGGTTCCATGACTGCGACTGGTTTATTATATTTATTCGCTATCTCAAGACACCGGCGTGACTGAACATTTGGCTGTTCCCAATCGATATAGTTGATTTGAAGCTGAACAAAATCAATCTTATTACCATATTTCTCCAGTATTTCATCCAAAAGTTCCGGCATATCATGAAAAGACATTCCGACAACTTTAATTTTTCCCTCTTCTTTTTTCTTTGCTGCAAAATCAAAGGCATTGTATTTACAGCATTTGTCATAAACGTTAGAACCCATATTATGTAACAGATAATAGTCAAAATAAGTAACCCCGCAGTTTTGTAACTGCTCACTAAAAATCTGCTCCATATGTTCGGAATCTTTGAAATCTCGAAGCGGCAATTTGGTTGCCAATTGAAACGCTTCCCTTGGATAACGCTCAACAAGTGCTGTACGCATTGCCTCTTCAGCATGGTAGCCGTGATAGGTATATGCAGTATCAAAATAGGTAAATCCCTTCTCCAGATAATTATCAAACAGCCTGCAGATCAAATCATAGTCAAAGGAAGTCTGGTCTTCCTTATCAAGTAACGGCAAACGCATACAGCCAAAACCTAATTTTTTTTCATTCATTAAATCCATTACATTGTCCTCCTACCCCAAACTCTTTCCTGCCTCAAAAATCTTCTTCATTACCGGTAGTCCTAAAATATCTCCTTTTTCCCATGTGCCAGTGCCATAAAAAATATCTTTAACAACTGCGCCTGGAAGACAGGCTGTATAACCATTTAGTCCCGCTATAGTTGGTTCCATTGCTTCATGCCTTGTATCTGCCGCAGTAATTGCAAAATAAAAGGTCTTATCTTTTATCTCCTGATATCTTGCCAGAGAACGATCGATAAAAATTTTCATCTGTGCATCCATGGAATAAAAATAAACAGGCGTTGCCAATAGAATTACATCAGAATGAATTATCTTTTCCAGAATTTCATCCATTCCATCATTTTGAACACATCTTCCTGTTTCCTTGCATACATAACACGCATAACATGGACTTATTTTTGTTTTTCCAATCTGGATTTTTTGGGTCTCACATCCTGCTTCCCCAGCTCCCTTTAAAAATTGATCACACAATACATCTGAATTTCCATTCGTTCTGGGGCTTCCACATACCGCAATTACTTTCATATAATTTTTCTCCTCCAGTCACCAAACATTACAATTACTCCTTTTCTTTTGTAATCTCATAATATCTTTTCATCCCCAAGAGAGCAATTCCAGTTACTAATCACTTCCATAAGTTAAGCTTATCTGAAATTATTCTTCCTCATTATTTGCAAGCTGTGTTCGCAATATGTCAGCAAATTCCCTGACATCTTCTGCATCTCTGCCTTTTTTCCAAAATGCATAATAATTCCTCTGAATCTGACTTTTATCCTGAATCAGAGGTAATCTGCGGATTGGAATTTGCGTCTGCATAAAGTTCTGACCGCTTTCCACCGGCATAAATCCCTTGTTTCCCGCAACTAAAATTCTTCCTGCTTCTAAATTTTCTGCGAAAATAAAATTTCCGTTAAATCCCAAGGTGTTTTGATAATAATCTTGTTCATTTTCCTGTTGTTCTTTGGAGGCAATCAATATACATGGAATTCTCCTTAGTTCCTCAATAGTCAGAAAATCCATTTTGTTTAAAGGACTCATGCTTGATATTTCAATAAATGAATATGCTGTACACAAATGATAATTAATATAAGCATCTGATAATGCCCGCCTTTGATCATTGATTATCAAATCCACATCTTCATTCCTTAAATAATCATATAAATCTTCATGATTACCATACACAATCTGAATATCAGTTTCGGAATGTCTCTGAGAAAATAATGCCAAAGTCTGCTGTAGTTCCCGCATAGCAAAACTCATACAATATCCAATTCTGAGTTGATTATTCCTATTTCCTGCAATCTCACGTGTCTCTTTTTTTAGCCTCTCTGCCTCATCTAGCAATAAAAGGCTATGTTTATAAAAGTATTCACCTGCAGGAGTCAAAGAAAATTTTCTGTTCTCGCGAACAATCAGCTCCACTCCCAAATCAGCCTCAAGTGCCTGGATTTGTTGAGAAATAGCAGATTGAGAAATAAAGCACTCCTCAGCGGCTACTGTAAAGCTGTTCATTTCAATAACTTTTATAAAATATTTTATTTGTCTGAGTAGCATCGAAAACCTCCTTTTTTTCTAGCAATTATAGGTATATAGAAAAATATATCATTTTGATTTAAATCCAATATTCTTCCTTTTCTAGTAGCTGAAATCATCTGTTAACATGCATACCGCCAAATATCTCAGACATATTCATTTGATTAAGCAAATCATCCATTTGTTTTACATCATCTTGAGTAAGTTCAATATTGGCTGCATTAGCGTTTTCCTCCAGACGTGTCAGCTTTCTTGTCCCAGGAATCGGCACAATCCATGGATTCTTACAAATCATCCAGGCCAGCGATACCGCTGCTGGAGTTGCATTTTTCTCCACTGCAATATGATTCAGCATATCTAATAATTCTCTGTTCGCATCATAAGCTTCTGGTTTAAACTGTGGCATAAAACTCCTATAATCACCACTCTCATTAAATACTGTCCCCTTCTTATACGCATCTGTTAATAAACCGTTTGCAAGTGGGCTAAAAGCTACAAGTCCTATATTTAATTCCTCTAAAACGGAAAACAAAACTTCTGTATCTCTATACATCATTGAGTAGCGATTCTGAACAGCACTCAAAGGACATACTGCATGGGCGCGTCGGATTATATCAATATCCGCTTGAGAAATGCCCCAATTTATAATCTTCCCTTCATTCATAAGTTCCTGCATAACACCGGCTACTTCGTCTACTGGTACATTCGGATCTACACGATGTTGATAATATAAATCAATATAATCTGTACCAAGGCGTTTTAAACTTCCCTCGATTGACTGTCTTATCGTGGAAGGTCTGCTGTCAGCCTCAAGACCAGATGCAGTTATCCGTACACCAAATTTAGTTGCGATTATCACCTTATTTCTGTGTGGTTTTAATGCATTTCCAACTAATTCTTCATTATACGCTGTACTTCCATCGGGATTCGTTCCTGTATAGCACTCAGCAGTATCAAACATGGTATATCCGATATCTACTGCCTGTTCGATTAGTTGAGTCATTTCCTTTACACCCGATGGAGCTCCATAGGCATGTGTCATTCCCATACAACCAAGACTAACTGCTGATACTTCAAGTTTTCTACCTAAAATTTGCTTTTTCATTTCTCTACCTCACTTTAAATATTATTATCTCTGTCAAACCTATTTCTATAGTTAAAAGCCTGTCAGAAGCTTAACCAAATATCTTTTAATTTAGAATAGCACTTGGAGTTAACTCCGTAGCAAGATTTTTTTACATATTTATAGAAGTTCATATCATGTTACAGATTACAGATTATATTATTGCTTAACTAATCTAAAAGGCATTTTTCAAAGAACTTTCTTTGAAAAATGCCTTTTTACAATTAATTATTAAAACAATCCAAGTACCGGATGCGGAACATATGATTTTTCAAGAGCTATAATTTCATCCTCAGAAAGCTTGATACCTAAAGCAGAAACCTCATCATTTCGTGAAAGTCCGCCACCATTTAATATTCCAGGACGTATTACCATATCCACTTTAGTTGCTACTACAATCTCATCTCTGTCCAAACTGTATTCTCTTATAAGTATAATCATTAATTTAGATTTGTTAAGTAAATAAAAAAGGCACATTTCACATTTGAAAATGTACCTCTTTTGCCCTTGATTTACCAAGTGTCCCGTCCCTATAAGTTATAATTTAAGCCACAAGCATCCCTGCCCGTGGCTTATAGTTTAAGTGGAGATAATGGGACTCGAACCCACGACCTCTTGAATGCCATTCAAGCGCTCCCCCAGCTGAGCTATATCCCCATATGCCAGAAAACCCTTTATCTATGCGGTTCTCCGTCTTTTCTAATTTTGAAACTTTTTCTTTTTCGAGGGGTCGCACACCCGACATTTCGCGCTCCCTGCTAAGCTATATCCCTTACTTTTTCCTATTTATAAAAACAATTTGGACCGATTTTGCCTTCAACTATCCTATGTCATCCGTGGAAGAGCCAAAAAAACGGGGCTAAAAATCGCATTTTTTAGCCCCATCTTTTGCTCATTTTTCAGTCAAAAACCACTATATCTTGTGGTCTAACCCCTGTTTTTCTTATCCAAACCACAATACGTCATCCTTATCACCGCTTCAACATGTGTGGTCCACGGAAACATATCCACCCCCCACGCCTTCTTCGCTTCATACCCTTTCTTCCTAAAGTACTCCAAATCCCTGGCCAATGTCTCCGGCCCGCAAGACACATATACCACTTTATCCGGTCTCATTCTAGAAACAGAGTCAATAAACTCCTCCGTGCTCCCGCTCCTTGGCGGGTCCATAAACACAACATCAACATGCTCTCCGGACTCCGCCATATTCACCATAAACTTTCCGGCATCATTACAATAGAAGCTTGCGTTCTTTACCTTATTGATTTTAGCATTTTCAATTGCATCACGAACCGCATCCTTATTTAATTCCACACCAATCACTTCTTTTACATGGCTGCTGGCAACAATTCCAATTGTGCCGATACCACAATAAGCATCAATGATCCGCTCTTTTCCGGTCAGACCCGCTGCTTCAATCGCTTTCTTATAGAGAACCTCTGTCTGTACCGGATTTACCTGGTAAAAGGACTTGGAAGATATGCGGAAGCGGCATCCACAAAGAACGTCTTCGATATAACCTTTACCATAAAGTACATGTTCCTTATCTCCCAGCACCATGCTGGTTCCCCTGTTATTTACATTTTGTATCACTGTCGTAATTTCCGGATGGTGTTCCCTCAAGGCTTTTAGAAAATTATTCTTTGAAGGAAATATGGGAGAGGCGGTCACCAGCACCACCATGATCTCGCCTGTCACAAAACCGCGGCGGATTAAGACATGGCGCAGTAAGCCATATCCTGTGTCCTCATCATAAGTACGGATTTTAAATGATTTTAACATTCCTCTGATGGTTCCGATGATCTCATCTGATTTCTGATCCTCAATCAGGCAGCTTTCTACAGGAACTACTATATGGGAATTGGCTTCGTAAACACCCGATATGGGATTTCCCTTTCTGTCATGGTCAAAAACGGCATGTACTTTATTTCGATAGTGATAAGGATCGCTCATACCTATCATAGACTCCAGGCGGCAAAACGGCTTTAACAATGTCTCCAGATCTTTTTGTTTCTGATCCAGCTGTTTTTTATAGGGCAGATGGAGAAGCTGGCAGCTTCCACACCTTCTGTATACCGGGCATTGGGTTGTATTGCCCTGTCCCCGCTCCTTTCTGATCTTATTATTCGGTTTCTCATCATCATTTTTCTTATCGGTTCGAATCTTCCCGGTCCGCAGCCTGCCTGTTTGCTCATTCCCATTCTGCCTGACCGCCTTTTTCCCACTCTCCTTTTTCCCGTTCTCCTTCTCCCCCATACGCCCTTTCCTGTCATTGGCAAATTCGTTCTTTTCTGTTCTTCCCCCGGCTTTCTTTCCTCCGGCTTTTTCTCCTTCACCGCTCTTTCCCCTGGCTTTCTTTCCTTCTATACGAAACGTTTCCTTTTTCAATCGATTATCTATCATTTCATGAAACCGCCTTTTCTTTTCTATTATCAAAAGCTATTATAGTATATTCTTTCCCATAAAACCACCGAATTCCTTTGATTCTTAAAAAACTATTGCTTTTTCACCGCCGGCGGTTATAATAGTTCAAAAGAGAAAAAGGAGGAAAGACAATTGTCAGATGCCAGTAACAACTTCTATATAGATAGAACACTTTATTATGGCCGACCAGCTGATTTATCTGACCGATTGGAAAAAGAGATCCGCACCTACGATCTCTTAGACCGGCTTGAAATCCCCTATCAGCGGCTCGACCATGCTCCGCTCCCCACCATTGATGCCTGCCGGGAAGTTGATTCCCTGCTAAACATTGATATCTGCAAAAATCTGTTTCTATGCAACGCAAAAAAAACGGAATTCTTCTTACTCCTGCTTCCTGGGAAAAAGAAATTCCGCACTTCTTTTCTTTCAAAACAAATCGGCTCCTCCAGACTCTCATTTGCTGATTCGGAGTTTATGATTAAATTTTTAGATATCACTCCCGGTTCTGTTTCTGTTCTCGGGCTTATGAATGATAGAGATAACAAAGTTCAGCTGCTCATTGACAAAGATGTGCTCTTCTCTGAGTTCTTTGGCTGCCACCCCTGCATCAATACCAGCAGTCTGAAAATGAAAACAGCTGATTTAATTAACCAGATTCTTCCCGCCATAAACCATAGCTTCATCCCGGTTGATCTGCCTGGTATGAACTAATGCTAAGTGACCTGCCAGATGTTATCATGGTAGGAGGCTATTCTGTTCTTTCCCGCCTGCTTGGCATAATACATGGCACGGTCCGCCTGTGAAAAAAGCTTCTGGTAATTTATTTCTTTTTTTCCGGCACTGGAAACAATGCCGATACTGACAGAAAGGCGTCCTTCTCCATCCGGTACTGCTTTCTTTGCCCTTTTTAAAAGCTTTTCCGCCCGCTTATAAACATTATTGCCAGATGTAAATACCACAAACTCATCTCCGCCTACTCTGCCTACCAGATCTGGTTCCGGAAAAAGGTCGCAAAGCATTCCGCCTACCTTCATCAGGATCCTGTCCCCTGTGGGATGTCCATAGCAATCGTTTATTTCTTTGAAATTGTCTATGTCAATCATACATAGCCAGCTTTCCATCTCATCTTTTAAAAGCTCATCAACCCGATATTCAAATGCCGATTTGTTATATACTCCGGTCAGGCCGTCTTTAATCGACTTTAAAAGCAGCTGTTCTTCTCTTGCTTTTAATCCACTGATGTCCTGCAGCTTTCCGATCAGCTTAAAGGGAGCTGACTTTTTGTCCTCCCAGATAGCAGTTAACTTGCAGCTGCACCAGTGAAATGGCTCTCCCATCTTTCCAAGGCTGAACTCAAATGAACGCATCTCACCCTCTTTTGGTGCATTGTCTCTGTGCTTAGAAAAAAAAAGCTGAAATGCCTGCAGATTAATGTTACCTTTTGCATTAGCGGAAAGATACAGCCGCTTCTCCGGATAGGAATACTCGAACAATACAGTGTCAGTAAAAAAACTCATATACCCGTACAGCTGCTCCGTCTGGCTGAAACGGTAAAGCTCCTGTTCGATTCCCTTACTCTCACTTTCTAATTGCATTTCTGAATTTCCTGTCATGATACTTCCCCCTGTACCTCATGGAATCCTTCATTACCCATCTTTTCTATTCGTATATCATACATGATAACGCTTTTCAACCGTATATGCAACTTGTTTTTAGGGCATTATTACGCATATAATACGTAATGTCTGGTTAAAATATCCTTTATGATAAACCAAGAGGTGATAATGTTGGATGAACAATTTGTCAGGAACCGAATTACGGAACTCCGCCTGAAGAAAAATATATCCGAATATCAGATGAGTTTAGATCTGGGAAAGAATAAAAGCTATATTCAGGGTATCTCTTCAGGGCGTTCTTTGCCTTCCATGAAACAGTTTTTTGAAATCTGTGATTATCTTGAAATTACTCCCATTGAGTTTTTTAATACAGAAAAAAAAGAGCAGACTCTTTTCTGGGAGGCCGCCGCAATCTTGAAAGAATTAAGCCATGAAGATCTGGAAGCAGTATTTCCAATTTTATTGCGGCTCAGCGCGAAGGCAGACAGTCAAAAACAGGCAGAACCTTAATTAAAAGGTCCTGCCTGTTTTCTATATAGCTCTGGTATTCTCTTTCAGCCACAATGCTTCTTCTTCTGTAAGATGTGGTGCCACCGCTTCGTAAACCGCCTTATGGTAATCATTGAGAAGCGTTATATCCCGTTCTGTCATCAGGGAAAGATCAATCGCTTCTAAGTCAATCGGCACCATGGTCAGGAATTCAAATTCCATAAACTGACCGTACTCATTTGACTCCGCTTTTTTGCATACTATCAGGTTTTCGGTTCTCACTCCGTGGCTGCCCTCTATATAAACTCCAGGCTCATCGGAAGTGATCATACCTTCTTCCAGAATGCAGTTGTCCTGACGCTCCGGAACCATACGCCAGCGGATTCCATTGGGACGTTCATGAACATTGAGCAGATACCCCACTCCATGTCCCGTACCATGGTCAAAATTGATGCCCCGGCTCCAGAACGGCTCTCTGGCAACATAGTCAAGCGTCAGACCCCTGCAGCCATGAAGAAACTTTACAGCTGCCAGGCGTAACATGCTGATGACTGTAAGTGTAAAATGCTCCCGCTCCTCATTGGTCAGCGGACCTACTGCTACAGTCCTGGTTACGTCTGTGGTTCCCTCGTAATACTGACCGCCGGAATCCACCAGATAAAGTCCTTTTGGCTCAATCACTGCATCGCTCTCTGATGTAGCCTTATAATGGCACATGGCCGCATTGGCTCCATAAGCAGAGATGGTATCAAAGCTGATCCCTAAATTTCCCTCCTGCTCAGAACGAAGTTTATCTAATAACTCCTGGGCGCTTACCTCAGTGATTGTTTCATGTCCCACATTCTTCTTCAGCCAGTAGATGAATTTCACCATGGCCGCACCGTCTTTCACATGAGCTTTTTTCATGTTTTCCACTTCTACAGGGTTCTTCATAGCTTTTGCCAGTACAGTGGGATTCATCCGGTCAATGATCCGGTTGGAAGAATCAATACCCTTTACGATGGCATAATTGGTTCTTCCTGTTTCCATAAGAATTTTCTGATCTCTCAGCTGTCCAACAGAAACGTAGATATCATGATAAGGGCAGACTGTTACAGACAGCTCTTTTAAATAAGCTTTCACCTCATCATTTAACACTTCTTCATTAATAAACAGATAAAACCGCTCCATTGTTACCATTGCATAGGAAAGGACAACCGGATTGCAGCTTACGTCATTGCCTCTGATATTTAAAAGCCATACAATATCATCCAGTGTGGTGAGAACATGAACTGTTGCCTTTTCTTTCTTCATTTCTTTTCTTAAATCACTGATTTTCTCAGAAGCGGATTTACCGGCATACTTTTCATCAAGAATCCAGACAGGCTCTTTGGATAAAGCCGGGCGCTGACTCCAGATCTGATCCACCAGATCCTCTTCATATACTATAGTTACATGCTTGTCTGCCAGCTTTTCTTCCAGTTCCTGGCCCTGGCGGCAGTTGACAACCCGTCCGTCAAAACCCAGTTTTCCACCCTCCGGCAGCACTTTTTCCAGATATTCCATGATGTCAGGAACTCCTGGACTGCCCATTTTTCTCAGTTCTATACCAGTACCTGAAAGCTGCATTCCTGCCTGCACAAAATATCTGCCGTCTGTCCATAAGCCAGCTTCATCCTTTGTTATCACTGCAGTTCCTGCTGATCCGGTAAATCCGGTCATAAATTCTCTCGCTTTAAAATATTCCCCTACATACTCTGATTCATGAAAATCAGAGGTAGGTATCATATAGGCATCAATATGGCGTTCTGCCATAAGGCTTCTTAACTGTTCCAGTCTCTCTTTAATCATTGCCTTGCTCTCCTTTGGTTTCAAAATAATTTTCAATTGCTGCCGTTATGCCCTCACTATACGTTGGATGGGCACGCATGGCCAGCCGAAGCTGTTTCGCCGTTAATCCATTTGCAATTGCGGTCGCCATCTCACTAATCATATCAGTTGCTCTGGGACAGACAATCTGGGCTCCCACAAGAGTGCCGGAAAATTCTTCAAATACCAGATGAATAAATCCGTTCTGCCTGCTGGTAATGATGGATTTTCCATTGCCACTCATGGAATAATGACCGCATCGTACATGCATATTGTTTGCTATAGCAGCTTCCCGGGTAATCCCCACTGATGCAATCTCAGGTTCTGTGTAAATGCAGCTGGGAACAACCGGTAATTTCACGAACATTCCGTTGGGAACAACAGACAGGCGTATGGTATGCTCCACTCCAGCGATCTTCTCCACTACATATGTACCCTGTGCCGCAGCTACATGGGCAAGAAGAATATCTGAGGCTGCATCTCCGATGGCATAGATCCCGGGTTCACTGGTCTGAAATTCCGAATTTACCTTTAAATGGCCATTCTCCAGTTCCAGACTTACGTCCTCTCCCAGCAGACCTTCCAGAAAGGGTTGTCTCCCTGCTGCAATTAAGATGTGCCCGGTTTGAATGGTATGCTCTTCTCCCGCCTTTTCAAAGACACAGGACAAACCATGGTCTGTATCTTCTTTAATTTCCTTCACATTGACCTGACAATGAATTGTTATCCCTCTTAGTTTCAGCTCCTCTTCCAGTGCCTGAGATACTTCCGAATCCATAGGTCCAAGAAGATGGGCTTCCCGTTCCAGAATTGTCACCTGGGAACAGAGTGCACTGAAAATGGTAGCAAACTCCACACCTATGACTCCTCCTCCGATCACCACAAGACGGTCATAATTCCAGTTGTCCGAAGCCAGCAGCCGCTCACTGGTCAGAACCCCCGGCAAATCTGCACCCGGTATTGGAGGAATTACACACTTTGCACCTGTTGCTATAATTAAGTAATCCCCAGTATAATAATCCTTTCCCTGTACACTGTGGACTTCTACCGTTTTATTTCTTCGTATGATACCCGTTCCGGAAAGAACCGTAATATTTTCTGTTTCAATGAGATCTGTAATGCCCTTTCGATAGGACTTAACGGAACTTTTCTTATATTGCTGCATTTTCTTAAAATCAAAGGAAATAAAATCTGTGGATACGCCGAATTCATCACAATTTTGCAGTTCTTTAAATTTACTTGCTGCGTGCAGAAGCGATTTTGTGGGAATACAGCCTTTATTAACACACGTGCCTCCCAGCTTCTCCTTTTCTACAATTGCGGTTTTAAATCCCAGTGAAGCTGCTTTTAATGCAGCAGTATAACCGCCCGGTCCTCCTCCTATAATGATAATGTCATAATGGTCTGCCATTAAATCTCCTCCTGCCGGATCATTCCAAAATGAAGGCAGGCATTTTTAATTCCATCCTGATCGATGGCATCTGTAACATAGTCTGCCGCTCTCTTTAATTCTTCCATTGCATTGCCCATAGCGATCCCGATCCCAGCTGCCTTTACAATATCGTAATCATTCATACTGTCTCCAAAAGCTACTGTCCTGGAAAGAGGAATCTTATAATATTCACAGAGTCTGGCCAGGCCTACCGCTTTTGATGCCTTTCGCTCAACAACATCTGCGCCTCTCTTGTCCGCAAACATATGAACATGAATTTCCGGGAACTCCTCCTCCATCTTTCTGGCGCCGTCCTCATCTCCAATAAAAGCCATCGTTCTCACATCCAGCTTAGCGAGCATATCGGCATCTGCAAAGTTTCTGCTGCATTCCCCCCACAGCCTCCTGTCATGCTCCTTTACTACCTCTGGATTCACATAATAATCATACTCACCTACGCTGGTTCCTACGCTGTATGGCGTCTGCTTTGCATAGGATAGAATCTGCTTCAAAAGATTTTTATCGAAGGTATGCTCATAGATTATGGTCTCTCCTACCGTCACCTTGGTACCATTGAGATGAATAATGGCATCCGGCCGTATCTGATCCCTTATTGCAGTACTGAATATGGAATCCATGTCTCTTCCGGTGGCCAGCACTATAGTGTGATTTTCTCTCAGTTTTTCGATAGTCTCCATCGCACTTGCCGGAATAGACCAGTCTTTATGATCAAGCAGCGTCATGTCTACATCAAAGCTAACAATTGGTTTCATCTATCTTCACCTTTTTTTCTTCCTTATCGTCTTGTCTACTCCATCATATATTAAATTTAAATTTTTTTCAAGAAATATACTTTACCAATTGGAAATTTTCTGCTATAATGTCTGAGTGTCAGGAAACGGAGTATGGCGTAGCTTGGTAGCGCGCTCGGCTGGGGGCCGAGAGGTCGCAGGTTCAAATCCTGTTACTCCGATTGACAATTACGAATCAGTGCCGGATTTCCCAAATGATAGGAAACCGGTGCTTTTGGTTTACTGATAAAGTTATGGAGACATAGCTCAGCTGGGAGAGCATCTGCTTGACGTGTAGAGGGTCGCAGGTTCGAGTCCTGTTGTCTCCATTATTTTAAAAATATAGAAAACACCGAGATTCCTTGTAATTACTGGGTTTTTCGGTGTTTTTCCTAACTATGCAACACGAAATGCAACACAAAATTTATCTCTAAAACCAAAAAGAGAGGTTATATTTTCCTCTCTCGATACAACTGACGCAGAACTTCTTCTATTTTCTCTCTCTTATTGACCTTTGGATAAGCCACCTTGTAAGCTCTGGTAGCATTAAGATCAATCAGGTACTCATCTGCAAATATTTTCTGTTTAGCTGTTAATGCCATCAGTCTCACCTTCCAATCATTTTTATTAGTAAAGATTGAAAAAAGACAGCCTAAGCCATCTTTTTTCACTTAAAATTACTCCATATTAGTATTGCTAACACTAGAAAAACTATTGTAAATATTCCAGTTGCAATTCGAGCCCCTTTATCTCCCCATTTTTCTTTAAACCAACTATTAACCCCTCTTACACCCGGCAACCGCAGGGTATTTTTTTGTGTATTCAATAATTACGTTTGCTACACTAACCATTCCGTACATTACTAAACTTTGTCTTTTCCATCTCTCTCCACCTCCGCCAAAGTACGGATCCAGATAGCTGTTGTGCTCTGGCATATTCTCAATTATTCAGTAGGCGATTCTTCTTTTGCTTCCGGGATAATGTAATAATGATTTCAATTTGTTAAGCTCCTCTCTTTTGGGCAATAAAAAACTACCAGCTCAATACTGATAGTTAGTAGTATTCGTTATATATTCAATTTTTCAACTCCTTATTATGCTTGCTTGGCGAGTAATAGTTCTATTTCACTTTTAATTATTTGTTTTAATTCTTCTTTTTCTTCATTAGAAGGTCGTGTACGTTCATCAAATAAAACTGAAATAGGGAGTTGATATACCGAGCTTACTATTGGAGTGTCACCTTTTTTTCTTGGATATAAATGCCAATGAATGTGAGGGCAACTGTTTCCAAGTAATTCATAATTCATTTTATCCGGTTTAAAAATATTATTGACTGCTTCTGCAACCATTGCCATCTCTTCAAGATGCTTTACCTTAAAGTTTCGCTCTAAATCGTACAACTCAGGACCATGCTCTGTTTCCCGGTGTTTTTATTTTTATTATACAATTATATTATAAAACCTTAAGAATTTATCGATAAAGACGATTATACATAAGTAGAACTAATAGAAATGTGAGGGAATGATATGAACGAAGAAACATTAGTATTTGGTAAAGGTATTAAAATCTGGAGCATCATTTGTATAATTTTAAGTGTATTTACTTTAATTGTTAATTGTGCAGCAGGTTTTTTTGATTTGGCTGTTGTAGGAGCCTTTGTTATTGTGGCTTATATTCTTTTGTTGGTAAAAAAAAGAAAGATTGCTTTTTATGCCATTGTAGTTTGTATAATAATTACCATGATTCTGAATGTAGCAATACATCATGTGGGTATTATTTTGGCGTTATCCGGTTTTATTAATCCTATCATTACATTTGCTTTTCTATCGAAATATTGGAAACAGATGAATTAGGTAAGACGGTGCCGGGACCTTTGTCCTGACACCGTCTTTTACAGTATGATACATGCATAATTGTTTTTCCTTTATTCAATATGTCTCTTTTTGTACCACCATATTACCGCCACTAAGCATATGGCAAGACCTGCTAATGCAGGAATAATAACCTTCGCTCCAGATGCTCCGCCTTCCGCGACACTCCATATTATCTTGCCAAAGGCAATTCCGGTCAGCACACCGATACCAGCTTTTATATTGCGCTTCCATAAACCCCATATTAACAATCCCATTGAAACAGGTACGATGCTGGTAACTATAATTTTTGCAGCCGTCCAGTTCTGTGTAAGATATTCCCGCTCCATTGCCAGAAACTCTCCAACTTTCGGATCAATCGCACCAGGTCTGGGAAACCAGAACATACTGGTTAACAATAAAAAGATCGTAGCACTTATTCCGGTTGCATTTCTTATAAAAGCAAAATAGCATAACGGAATCATAAAGATAGGCCGTATATACCAGCTCAATATATTTTGGTGTCTTGAAAACGCCCATTCAAAGAAAACTGAATCGGTTGCCATCAGGAATACAAAGGCTGCAGATAATACTGCAAATAGTAACGCTGTGTTTTTATCTAAATTCTTCATTATTTCACCGTTCCTTTCATATTTATTCCATCTACAGATACAATAAGAGAAATACCATGATTAATGTCACGACAATCAGTGCCTTACGATACGCTGGTTCACAGGCTTTTCCAAAAATTGTACCAATTACAGGTACCTTCTTCAGTAATTTAACAAGCACCAATGAAAGTATGGCTGCTTCTCTGCCTATTCCGGCATTTCCTCCAGTAATAAAACATATTTTCTCCATAAAATCACCTCGCAAAATGATTGTACAGGCTTTATAGACCACGTGGTCTATAAGTTAAATATAACACTTAGCAATCGCTCTGTCAACTACGATTGCTCTATACGAAAATTATATTGTAGAACATATACCATAAATATGCCTGTTATTTCATTTATTCTGTGATATAATCTAATCACTTATTTATATTATTGGAGGTAGCAATGAATCCGAAGACATTTGAACGCAAAGATCAGCTGATGTCTGCTGCACTTGAAGAGTTTACAGATAAAGATTATGAAAAAGCTTCTTTAAATACTATTATTAAACATGCAAATCTCAGTAAAGGTGTATTCTACTATCATTATCCAAACAAGGAATCGCTTTATCTCGCTCTTCTAGAGGATGCTTTTATAAAAAAGTGGCAGTATATAAAGTCACATACAGATAACGTGGACTATCATACTCAGGATATTTTTGACAGATTTATCTCTCAGGCAAAAGCAAGCGTGAGATTCGCCAAAGAGTATCCACAGTATTATAAATTAGGGCGGATGTTTCTGAAAGAAAAAGGGACCCCCATTTTTGGGACGGCATTAAAGCATATTAAATCGTCTGATCCGGATGTCCTGGATGAGATGATAAAAAACGCTTACCAAAAAGGAGAAATCAACAACCAATATCCTATTAATTTTACAGTCAAATTAATGCATCACTTATTTTTGGAATTTGAATCTATATTTTTTCAGGACATGGATCACGATTTACAGGATATTACAGATATACTTGAAAAATATGTATTATTTATGCGGCATGGACTGACTCCAAAGTAATCACAAATTTTTTATTGACTATTCATATATTGTGTGCTATACTAAGTAAGTATTTTAATAAAGTTTTGATTTCGCATATATTTGTAAGTCATTATTCTATTGATGATTTACAAGTATATGCGATTTTTAGTTTTAAGCAAAATACAGAATAATTATTTAAGGAGGTATCTTTTCATGAAAAAAGGTACAGTAAAATGGTTTAACGCACAAAAGGGTTTTGGTTTCATCTGTGATGAAGAAGGCAACGATATTTTCGTTCATTTCTCCGGTCTTGCTATGGAAGGTTTTAAGTCTTTAGAGGACGGACAGTCTGTTGTTTTCGAAACAATCGATGGCAACCGCGGCCTTCAGGCTGTTAATGTTCACGTCGCTTAATTTCATACAGATATAACAACCATCTGTATTTTAAAAAGTCAGAGATATTTTTATTTGTTACAGCTAAGCCAGCAGGGTTTATTTCATATTCTCTGCTGGCTCAAACTATTTATTCGTAAATTAATTATACAGATTATTAAAAATGGCGGGCCCGAAACAAATCGGATACCCGCCAAAATGCATTAGTCACAACCACAATCATCATAACCATCATAACCATCATAATCACAGTCATGATGATGATGATGGCACCGAGGATCATTACATCCTGCTCTGTATCCAGCCCAGTAAGCTCTCCTTACTTCCTCTGAGCAGTCATCATCATTGCCGTTGCCGTTGCAATTACAGTTATTATTACAATTGCTGTTGCAGCCATTTCCACAACCCCAAAAGCATCCCATAGTTACTACCCCCTTTTCAAATTATAATGTATTATATGGTGGGTAAAGACAAGATGTGAATGAAGTAGATGAGACATGTCCAGCTTGTTCACACAATATAAGAACATGCATATATTACTATTACAGAACAAGATATCAAATCAATAATGGAGATATCAAATACGAGCGCAAGCTGCCGCATAACCGCCTTACCAATGTAAAACAACTCATTTTTTCGCGCTGTCAGATATTGTATTTCCTGTTGATAATGAGTTCTGTAAACTGCCCGATCATAAGTATGAAACCTCAGCAGGGCGAAGACCAACGCATCCTGGTTTTCGCCCTTTTTATTATTCTGGTCTTCTTTTGGTATTCGGTCCCATACCTTCCCTGCGGGAATTATGGGTCTGATTCTGATTCTCAATTTTCCCTTTTTCTTCCGGTTTATGATTTACAGAACTGGTTTTCCTTGTATTATCCTTTGACATTTATATCACCTCACCTTTAATATGTCTGCAGCGTTTGTTTTTTATACAGTTTTGATTAAAATGCATAATTAATTCTACCTGGTACATTCTAATTATGAGGTGATAAAAATGTCATATATAGCTCCTGCAGTCCAGGCAAAATTTGAAACGCTCTCCATTGATTTAAAAAATCAGATCCTGGAACGAAATGTGCAGATTAATACCATTTACGATCTCATCCGCGTTCTGGAGGAAATCGTAGATGAAGGGAGCTGATCCCTTCACTGACAGCCACAGGCCGCATAGACCTGTGGTTGTTACAGTATAAGAGAGAAACAAAAATTAAGGGCCGCACCCTGAGGTACGACCCATAAAAAAATTAATTTCAATTATCTGCAGTTTCTGAAATAAGAAGAAAACTGACCGAAATTACAGTTGCTTCTGGAATTGTAAGTTGCGCCTTTCTGACCGCTATTGCTGCAGTTAGACCTGTTTTTGCTGTTGCATCCATACTGGCTTAACAGACTGTTTAAAGACTGACCATAGCAGTTAGATGAATAAGAGTTCGGTAATGATCTGGAACAGGTTGCTGCCTGTGCTGTCATTGGGACACCTGCTACGGTCAATACAGTTGCTGCTGCTAAAACAAATGCTGGTAATTTTCTCATGGTAATATCCTCCTTATATGTTACATAATTGTTACATTTCTTTTACAAAATGTATCATAACATACATAAATTGGAATTACACTAGGAGAAAATTGGCAATTACCCTATGTTTTCCAGTTTGTATTCTTCGTCTGCAAGTTTCAGTGCGCCCATAATTCCCTGGTAGTCATTCAGGCTCGGTAAAACAATATAATGCTCCATATCTTCAAGTTCTTTCGTCTTGATATAACCGCCCAGCTGACGTGCTACTTCTTCTCTTACCAAAGGCATCAAATGCTCCTGGTGCATGACACCGCCTCCAAGAATAATACGCTGGGGAGACAATACCATGATATAATCCACAAGTGCCTGAGCGATATAGTAAGCCTCCAGCTCCCATACTTCTTTTCTGTCTGCCAGCTGTGCTCCCTTCATTCCCCATCTTGCCTCAATGGCAGGTCCTGCTGCCATTCCTTCCAGACAGTTTTTGTGATATGGACATGTCCCCTCAAAGGCATCCTCCGGGTGCCTGGAAAGAAGAAGATGTCCGCCTTCCGGGTGAAGCATACCGTGAAGCAGCTTTCCATTGCTTATAATACCTGCTCCCACTCCTGTTCCGATGGTGATATACATACTGTTCTCAAGTCCCTTTGTGCTCCCCCAGGTAGCTTCACCGAGGGCAGAACCATTGACATCGGTATCAAATCCCACCGGCACCTTCAAAGCCTCTTTAAACGCACCCACAATATTGTAATTCAGCCACGCAAGTTTTGGCGTTGTGGTGATATAGCCATACGTTTCTGAATTTCTGTTAAGATCAACAGGACCGAAGCAGCCAATTCCCAGTGCTTCAATTTCCTTATCCAAAAAATAGGCAATCAGCTTGGGCATGGTAATCTCAGGTGTTTCCGTTGGTATGGAAATACGTTCAAATATCTCGCCGTTCTCATTGCCAATAGCACAAACCATCTTTGTGCCTCCTGCTTCTAATGCACCCAGTCTCATAACTTCTCCTCCTGCTTTATTCCGGATTGGAACAAATAACGGACATCGTTCCCTCAAATCTGCACTCTCCGCTCTTAGCCGGTATAATAAAATTCTGACCAGCTTCCAATGGAATTCCATTGATGCAGCCTTTACCGCTTATTACACTGACATTGGTAAAATATCTGGAAAATTCTTTCGTAAACACCCCTTCAATCTCGTACTTATCAACTGAATAGTACTTACAGGTTATTAAATGCGTATGCACAGCTCCGGATAGTTTCTCTGTAACAACCGCTACATCAGTATCCTTAAACGGAGCTCTGATCGTAGCAATACTCTGTTCCACATGAAGCTGCCTTGGTTTTCCGCCTGACAGGCGGTCATAATCATAAACACGATACGTGATATCACTGCTCTGTTGCGTCTCAAGGATTAAAGTTCCCCCTTTGATTGCGTGAACACAGCCGGGGTTAATCTGAAAGAAATCCCCCTTCTTTATGGGGATTGTTCGGATAAATTCCGACCACTGATGGTTTCTTATCATGGATTCCATCTCATCCCGGTCTTTGGCATGATGACCGATGACGATTTCAGTATCCGGTTCACAGTCAAGAATATACCAGCATTCCGTCTTTCCCAGAGAACCCTTCTCGTGAATTTTCGCATAGCTGTCATCGGGGTGTACCTGAATGCTTAAATCATTCTTAGCATCAATGACCTTAACCAGAAGAGGAAATTCGTCCCCCGGATATAAGCCGAAGAGTTCCGGTTTATCCTTCCATAAACTGCTTAAAAGCTTTCCGTCATAAATACCGCCGGCAATCCGGCATTCCCCATTTTTATGAGCACTAACTGCCCAGCATTCCCCTGTGGTCTCGCTAGGTATATCATACCCAAATACCTCCCGAAGCTTATTACCGCCCCAGATGGCTTCTTTAAAAACCGGTTCCAGAAATAAAAACTCCATCACTCTTCCTCCTTATGTGTCAACCCTGTATGCTTACTTCCTATATTTTACATGAATATCATGAAAAGGAAAAGAGGTAATTGAAGTTACAGAGAATCTTTTCCATATACCTGGATCTGGGTAAGAGCTGGGAATGGGGATGGATCATCTGCTTTTATTAAATGACTCAGTTTCAGCCAGGTAATATTTTTCTTTTCCAATGCAAATACATGTGGTTTTACGCTCTTTTCCATTTTCACAATCTCTTTCGTCCCGTCTGAGAATGTGATAGTTGCCTCCACCCACCAGTTATCATGAGGAAAATCAGCCCGTGTATATAATACGATCCGGTCAAATTCCACACTACGTCCAAAATCCAGGGTGATTTCCGCGTCATCCTGACGGTTGATTCCCCAGGACTCGTATGGCCACTCTCCATGGGATTCATTGGCAATAACTCCGTCTATGGCATTACGTGCCGCAAATACAGCCTCACCTCTTGTTTCCACATTTGCATATGCATGTGGATAACAGCCGGTATCACCATGCTGGTCCATCACATTAACAGCCAGGTTACGGTATTTAAATGTCTCCCACTCTTCCGCTTTTCGAATGGTCAGATAATGCCTGGTACCGGTAAATGCCCTGGGATTGTAAGAAACCTTTTTATCACCAAAAGGTATGTCAAAAACCACCTCCTGCTTTGTCAGATATACAAAGGATTCATCCATACAGTCATCGATCCTGATTACGTAGTGGCCACCTGGCTGATCTGTTCTGCAGACAATAAGATCGCCTTCCTCGTAGATGCCTTCATACACCAGAACCGCCTGATCTTCTCCTGATGCAAAAGCCTTTATGGTATCACCGTATCCCTTTACAGTTATGGATACATTTGTCATCATTCGTCCTCCTGCTCTTCCTGTTCAAAATAGTCTTTATACTCTACTTCAATCTGGTGCTTCATGCGCTTCATACTGTAAGTCAAGTGCTCTCTGAGGGATTGTTCCAGACCTTCAATATCCTTTTTTTCCAGTAATTCAAAAAGCTCCGTGTGTTCTCTTATGATTCTTGTAAAATCTGTTTCCGTCACAAAATCCAGCATACGGAATCTGGTATAATGCAGCTGCTGTGCCTGTATCATATCCCAAAGCTTTCTTTTTCCCGTCGCCCGGTACCAAATAGCATGCATCTGTGCATCCATGCGGTAAAACTGCTCTGGTTCAAATCCTTTCTCCAGGATCAGTGCCTGCTGCTTTCGAATCAAATACCGGACTTCTTCCATCCATAATGGAGTGGCCATATTGGCAAAATCACGCATAACCATGGTTTCCACAGCAACACGCATATAAATCATCTGTTTAATGGTGTCCAGATTAAGAAGCGTGACCTGCGTACCGGAATAAGGTACGGATATGACAAACCCCTGTTCCTGCAGCTTTCTTACTGCTTCTCTGACCGGGGTGCGCGATACACCAAACCGCTCGCAGATCTCATTCTCGCTTATGATCTGACCGGGCTTTAATTCCAGATCCAGAATTTCCTGTTTTAACGTTTCAAATACCAGTTCGCCACGGTTTTTATAGGTCTTGGTCTTTCCTTCCATAGAACCCTCTCCGTCCTTTAAATTTACAAATATAAAAGATGCCATGACTCCCGCCTTCTAAGGGCGGGCATCATGGCCATGTTTATCCCATCCGGGACTTCCCTGTAAGGGCATCAATTACTGTGGCTGTTTACCAATGTATGCTAAAATACCGCCGTCAACATAAAGAATATGTCCATTGACAAAGTTGGAAGCGTCAGAAGAAAGGAATACTGCAGGACCTGCAAGATCCTCAGCCTCGCCCCAGCGTCCTGCCGGTGTCTTAGCAATAATGAACTGGTCAAACGGATGTCTGGAACCGTCTGCCTGAACCTCACGCAGAGGTGCGGTCTGTGGTGTTGCAATATATCCTGGTCCGATACCATTGCACTGGATGTTGAATTCGCCGTACTCAGAAGCAATGTTCTTTGTCAGCATCTTTAAACCACCCTTTGCAGCTGCATATGCAGATACGGTCTCACGACCAAGTTCAGACATCATGGAACAGATGTTAATGATCTTTCCATGTCCTTTTTTAATCATTGACGGAATCACTGCTTTTGCTACGATAAACGGTGCATTTAAATCAACATCAATTACCTGTCTGAACTGTTCTGCTGTCATATCACACATTGGAATACGCTTAATGATACCTGCGTTATTTACCAGAATATCGATCACGCCTACTTCTTTTTCAATCTGTGCAACCATGGCATTCACGCCTTCTTCACTGGTTACATCACAAACATATCCATGAGCAGTAATGCCCTCTTCTTTATAAGCTGCAATTCCTTTGTCTACTAATTCCTGCTTAATATCATTAAAAACAATGGTAGCGCCAGCTGCTGCAAGAGACTTTGCAATAGCAAATCCAATGCCATAAGAAGCGCCTGTTACAAGTGCAACTTTTCCTTCAAGAGAAAACTGTTTTGTAAAGTTATCCATATTATTGATTCTCCTTTGCTTTTATTTTGGTCAGTTATTTCGTCATTAGATAATTGGTTTGTATTCAAGTGCAAAAGTTTGTATACAAATCCAATGACTTGTATTTATGCTAACACAGTGCAAATATTTTTTCAATATACATATTAGACAAAGTAGACTATTTTTATTTAGTTATATTTTTCCAAATCCTGAATTTACCCAAAATAAAAAAGTTCCGGTCTTCATTAAATGAAAATCGGAACTTTTCGTTCACTGCATTATTTGCATCCACATCCGGAATCTGTAGTTCCCATGACGGATCCGCCATAGGTTCTTCCACAGCCGTTTGCACTCCAGAATCCATCACGAAAACCGGTCTCATAACCATCTTTAAAACCACATGCATATCCCTGACGATAGCACATATTCATGCTGCCGTTTCCGGTTGTTGCATCGCTCACATCGCTGCATTTGTTGTTGCAGCTGGTATTACAATTATTCGCATTACTATTTCCGCTCGGGCAATTACAATTGCAATTACATCCATTATTCCAACTCATTTTTATATACTCCTAATTAATCAGTTCGTAGTATATTTTATGCCCTAAGCTTTCATTTGTGAGTTAAAATAAAAAAATCCTTATTCCAGAGTCATCATTTTTCTGTTCTTAAACTCCTCAGCCCTGCCTACATTCCAGTCACTTACCGGGCGGTAGTAACCGGCAATTCTGCTGTAAACATCTGTATGACTCCCGCAGTTGGAACAGATCTCATGCTTTCCTGGCAGATAACCGCAGTTCTGGCAGACAGAATAAACTGGAGTAAATGTAAAATAAGGAATTTTATACTGGTCTGTCATATTCTTTAATGCATCTCTGACATTCCTGTAATCATCTTCCTCCTTTTCCATATAGACAGAAAATACTGTACCCGCCGTATAGAGCGGCTGTACCTTATTCTGATTATTCAAAGCCTCCCAAAGACCTCCGCCCCAGTCCGCCGCAAGCTTGGTACTGTTGGTGTAATAAGGGGTTGTGGAATTTTTACTTGCAGTGATGATTTCCGGAAACTCTTCCCGGTCAATCAAAGCAAGCCGGTATGCTGCCGATTCCGCCGGCGTTGCTTCAAGACTGAACAGGCTTTTATACTGCATCTGGTACCCAACCAGTTTTTCCTTTAAATGTTCCATTATCTGTACTGCAAAGACCTGGGTCTTCTCCGATTCCATACCCGCGCCCAGCCAGCACGCATTATGACCTGCCTCATTCATGCCTACAATACCAATTGATGAGAAATGATTGGTGAAGTTTTCCAGATAGCATACGGTATAAGGGTAAAGACCGTTATCCAGGAGTCTGGAAATAACCTTCCGCTTAATATCAAGAGACCTTGCTGCAAGATCTGCCACCCGGTCCAGGCGTCGGTAAAAATCTGTTTCATCAGAAGCTGAATATGCAATTCTGGGGAGATTAAGAGTAACCACTCCAATGGAACCGGTATGCTCCCCATATCCGAAAAAGCCACCTGCCTTATTGCGCAGTTTTTTTAAATCCGGGGTATTGTCTGAAGTATAAGCCCGTACATCTCCCTGGAAGAGGTTTCCATTCACATAATTGGAAAAGTAGGGAGTACCATAATGGGATGCCAGTGTAAATAAAAGACGGTTTCTTTCCGAATCAGACCAGTCAAACGCTTCTGTTATTGAGAAAACGGGAATCGGATACTGAAATCCCATTCCTCCGGCATCTCCCTCCAGCATCGTCTCTAAAAAAGCACGGTTTATCATATCCATCTCCGCCTGGCAGTCTCCATAGGTAAAGTCCAAATATTTACCGCCTGCAATGGCCTTTTGGGATTTCATATCCTCCGGCACTGTTAAATCCAGGGAAATATGGGAAAATGGGGCCTGCGTTCCCCAGCGGCTCGGAGTATTGACTCCAAATACAAAGGCCTCCATGCATTTTTTCACTTTATCATAGGTCAATCCATCTGTTCTCACAAAGGGTGCCAGATATGTATCAAAAGAAGAAAATGACTGGGATGCCGCCCATTCATTCTGCATAATACCTAGAAAATTTACCATCTGATTACACAGCGTCGCCAGATGCTTCGCTGGTGAAGCTGTAATCTTTCCGCTGATTCCTCCCAGCCCCTCAAGAAGAAGCCTTTTTAATGACCATCCACAGCTATAACCGGTCAGCATGGAAAGATCATGGATATGTATCTCTCCATGATTATGCGCGTCTGCAATCTCCTTGTCGTAGATTTCCGAAAGCCAGTAATTTGTGGTGACTGCTCCGGAATTGTTCAGGATAAGACCGCCTACAGAATAGGTAACCGTGGAGTTTTCTTTCACATGCCAGTCCTCGACTTTCACATACTGGTCTACCACGTCCTTATAATCCAGTGTGGTACTGCCTAAGTTTCTGATCTTTTCCCTTTGTTTCCGGTAAAGGATGTAAGCCTTTGCCACTTCTATATAACCTGTTTCCTCCAGAACATTTTCCACACTGTCCTGGATATCTTCCACTGGGATGCTCTCTGTTTTGACCTTATTTTTAAAATCTGAAGCAACTCTTAAAGCCAGAAGCTCTACGATGCTGTCAGTATAATACTTGCCGGTGGCTTCAAAGGCTTTTTTAATTGCTGCCTCGATCTTTGATAATTCAAATCCAGTGACCGTTCCATCCCTTTTTACTACATTTAACACGCCCATACACACCCCTTTATTCGTTTACCTGATAAATCAGGATACGGTCTCTGCTTTTTAATTCCTGCTGGAAATATCCGCTTTCTCCATTTACTTCCAATACTACCCGTCCCGTAAGATTCTTAAAATCAAGACCGGAATATTCCAGCATATCCATCAGATAATAGGGACGCTGGTCGGCTTTCACCGGAAGAGTAATTGGCTTGTCATTCAGGAAAAATGTGATTTTCCCATCGCTTTTATGAAAGGCAGTTTCCGATTGAACTAAGTCTTGTGGATGCCGCTGATCAAGCTTTATGTCTGTGGATACCATCTGAGCCGGAGGAATTAGAATTCCAGGTACATTCTGAGGTACAGAAACGGACTCATCTAACAGTTCCTGCTCTTCATCCGCGCTATCAAATAAAGCCTGATCTGCCAGATCTTCTTTTGTCTGAACCGTTTCTATTATGATACTATCACCTGTTTTTAACGAAACATCCTCCTTTGCCTCGATTCCATTAACCAGAATCCTCTTGCCTGATCCTGGTTTTTCGATATCAGAAAGCATGGCAGAGGCGCTCTTTCCGTGACTTGCAGGGACAAACACAATCCAATCCTCCGCACTTACCTGATCAGAAAGCTGTGCTTCCTCTCCATTTAGTGTAAGCACAGATGGTTCCGCCTTCTCTCCGTAAAAAACAGTTCGTTTTCCATTTACACTGATTACAAGATTCTGACCGGAACGACCGATCATATCCTGGTAGTTATAACCGTTCATCATTAAAACATCCATAACTGTAAAGGTCCCGCCGCGGAAAAGCTTTGCAGGGCGGTCATTTAAAATAACCCGAAAACCGTCATTGACAATATTAAATCCAGCAGAAATAACAATCCCCAAAGGGGTCGCATACTCCGGATTCTCCAGATCATATTCATCAGAATAAGCGTTAATTTTAAAATTATTGCCTGCAATTGCCACACGCTTGGAATCAATTTTTAAATGTTCCACGATTCCTTCTTTCAGTCCGGCCAGCCTGCTGCCGCCTCCTGCGAGGAAAACTGCCGACGGCATACCGCCGTTAACCTCCAGAATCTTTTCAGAAATCTCCTGACAAAGCCTGGAAGAAGCCTCTTTGATGCTGCCAAAAACCGCTTCCCTGGTAATCGTCTGCTCAAATCCGAGAATATCCGTAAATTTCAGTTCTTCTGCTTCATCAATCTGGGACTTGATTTTTTCCGCAGTTGAAAAATCCACCAGGTATTCTTTCATAATGGATTCCGTAATCTCATCTCCTGCAAGTATCGCCATGGTATAACCGGTTACGCTTCCATCCCGGCAAACAGCAATATCTGAGGTACCTGCACCGATATCTACCATAGCAAGATTTAACAGGCGGATGTTTTGCGGTATCGCCGCATTAATAGCTGCAATTGGCTCCAAAGTAAGGCTTGCCACTTCCAGACCGATCTTATGCATGGCTGCATAAAGGCTTTCAACAACCTCAGTGGGAAGAAAAGTTGCAATTATATCTGCCTTCAAGACCCTTCCGTGGTGTTCAAGTAAATTGGAAATCATGTAATTATCCAAAAAATATCTGCTTACAGTATAGCCAACCAGATAAAACTGACGTTCATTATCCCGCCCTTCCCGGTTCATGAACTGCTTTTCCGCCTCGCTGATTGCTCCTGCTTCCAGTCTGCTGACGGATTCTGCATCGATTTTTTGTGCTCTGGCAAGCTCCATCTCAAAGGTTACACTTTCTGTTCTCAGTGCTCTTCCTGCTGCTGCCACACAAACCTTTACCAGTTTGCAGCCCAGCTTTTTTTCCAATCTTTCCTTGACCTGTCCGGCAATTTTTGCAACCTGATCAATATCCTCAATCTGCCCGTCAATCATTGCCCGCTTGGTATGCTCGGCCCTCTCTATGGCAACGATATGTATTCTGTCTCCATCCGGAATTCCTACCATACCAATGATGCTTCTGGTTCCAATATCCAGAGCGAAAATAGCCTGATCCGGAAGTGTATCTGTCAAAATGCTATTTCTGTTATCCATAAATAACGCCCCATCCTCTTTCCTATTTGTCTTTTATTTTACTAGTATAAGAGGGCTCCGTCAATCGAATAAAGGAAACTTTTGTTGAAAAAGATAGATTTTTGATACATGACTGCTGGCCTATGTATGTAAAAATTTTATTTTGTTACCAAAAACAAGCACATTTTCAGGTATCAATGGTCTGATTTACCAATTCATAAAATGGATGATACAGTCCTGTGGGTTCATAAAACACCGTGCCGGTCAATTGAAAGCCTAATTTTGAAATCAGCTTTTCAGATGCCTTATTTTGCGGGTGATGACCTGAATACAGCTTTTCAGCTTTTAAAACACGGAAGCTGTAGTCAACAGCGGCTTTTGCTGCCTCTGAAGCATACCCCTGTCCCCAGTATTTTTCTCGCAGATGAAATCCCAGCTCAAAGGAATGAGATTCGGTTTTATAAGGGCGTATTCCGCAGCAGCCAATAAGTTCACCCGTTGACAATTCAAATACCGGCCAGTACTGGATATGATATATTACGTGATTATGGACCTCCGTATTGAGACGGTCTATAATATCCTGCTTTGAAAACTTTCCACTGGAACAAATGTACTTTGTGACTTCACTATGTCCCCATAGCTCAGTTGCCAGATCCAGATCTTTTGCATCCCAGACAGAAAATCCAATTCTTTTTGTTTTGATAAAATATTCCCGCATCTTTCGTCTCCTCTACAAGTAAGTGATGTATTTAATCTCAGACCTTGTCCCGTTTCACAGACTCTTCACAAATCTATCAAAATCCCGTCACATTTTGACAGTATAGTAGTAAATGTAAAGAGGTTAACCTTTTAAATAAAACTTTTTTTCATACAGTCGGCAGGATCCCCCATCTTGCCGGCTTCCTCCATTTTATTGGAATACAATTTTGAATGCCGTCGTGCTTATTTAATCTCATTATCATCAGACGTTTCATCCACATCTGCTTCAATTTTTTTTACTCTCTTTTTATAAATGAAGACGCAAAACGTTAATGCTGCGAAGGACAATAGAAAGATTTCTACAAACATGAAGACTCCAGTGGCAATTGCACCGCCTAATTTTCCATACTTATAGAAGGATGAGACAAAATATATAATTCCGCATATGGTACCAGTTAACAGACTGAGTAAGAAATTGGTTTTTGAATTTGGTTTCAGCCTTCTATCCCATATTCCATTGGCCAGGCATGCCACCAGTGTATAAATGGAAATGAGTAAAAATACCAGCATCTCACCAGCTAGTTCAGTAGATATTTTACTTATATCTTTGGTCATGATAACCTGCAGCATAATGACTGCCGCCAGACCCCAGAATGCAAGCCAGAATCCATAGTGTTCAATTTTTAATAATTTTTGTTCCTGCATCTCATCTAAATTATTCTTTTTTTTATTCATTATTTTCCTCCTCCCAAAACAACTCATCAAGACTCTTTCCCAATACCCGGCAAATTGCCCGGCATAATTTAATCGTCGGATTGTATTCACCCTGCTCTATGGCATTCATAGTCTGCCGAGAGATGCCTACTTTTTCTGCCAACTGTTTTTGTGTCAGATCCAGTTGGGCACGGGCAACTTTTATTGGAATATTTCGACCCATCGCAATCACCTCCACTGACATATATTAATATATAATTTTCATAATGTCAAGTATATATTACATTAATGTTATTAAATCACTTTTAAAAGCACCGATCCACAAATAGTGAATCGGTGCTCTCTTTCATTATGTCTGGGTAATAATTACCCCTATTTACATTTTGTTTTGATATCAAAGCTGGGATTAAATGCATAAAAGTTTTTGCTGTCCAGATTATCCTGGGTGATTCTAAGAGCTTCCCCGAATCTCTGGAAATGAACAACTTCACGCATCCTTAAGAACCGGATAGGATCACAAATCTCAGGATCAGTAATCACACGCAAAATATTGTCGTAAGTACTCCTGGCCTTTTGTTCCGCTGCCATATCTTCTACCAAGTCAGTGATCGGATCCCCTTTGGACTGAAATTCACATGCATTAAATGGAATTCCGCCCGCTGACTGAGGCCAGATACCAGTGGTATGGTCAATGTAGTATGGACCAAAACCAGATTCAACCACCTGCTCTGGGGTTAAGTTTCTGGTCAGCTGATGAATTATGGTTGCTACAATTTCTAGGTGAGCCAGTTCGTCTGGACTTAGTAGGTATCGGTAATAGAATAATTATTTCAAGATCGTTTAGAATGAGTTTTAACTATTGATACTAATTGAACTCCTTGTTGCGCTAATTTTTGCCTAGCATCCTTGTGTTGTGGCTCAAACACAACAAAGCATGAATATATGTTATAACCAAACTTTTTTAGATCCTTAATTGTCTCAATAACCATCATTCCTCCAGTTGTACTATCATCTACTATTAATGCTACTTTACCCTTCTCAGGAATAGATTTACAATTAAATTTTGATCTAAAATCATCTGTATGATTCCTAAACCTTTCTTTTTCCTCATGTATAATAAATTGTTTTCCTATTAGTTTAGCAAATTCATAGCCTAAAATTGGACTACCTCCTTTTGGCGAAACCACAAAATCAAATTCACTGTTTTTAATATCATTACCATTAAATGAGGTAATGCTCCAGTAAGTACTTAACAAGCGTGCAAAATAAATTGCTATTTCTGAATCACATGTCGCCCCAATCAAATCGATATAATAGTCTACTTCTGTAAATCTATTATGTCCAATAGCTATGTTCTTTTTAATTGTATATCTTTTTAAAGCTTCATTTGTGGTCTCTTCTAATGATTGTTGATGTAAATCCCTTGGAAAACTTATAAATTGATTCATTCTCTTTTGTTGATCTATATTAACTCCTAACTCTCTAAGAAGAGACAAAGTATCATCATTACGATTCAGCCTAAGTTTTCCACGTAACCATTTAGGTAAAAAACCCACATAATCAAGTATACCTGCAATAGTTGATAGACCTAAGATTAAAAGAACTATTTGATTAAGCAAATCTAAAAATTCTGTTATATTCATACTCTTTCCTCTTTCAAAAACCGCTGTTCATTTATAAAATCTGTGCTATGAAAATATATTTTACCTATCCCTCTCAGTTTTTCCATAATAATATTAGTGTCTGAACACGGCAGTTCTTTCAATCTATTTTCTCCTACCAATTCATTTATCTTATTTTCATCCATGTTTGTAACTAATAATTCTCCAATAACAGCACTAATTTTGTATTTTTCCATTAGGTCAATATATTGAGTTATATCTTTTATAGTTATATCTTTTAATACAGGTTTTATATATAAGGATATATATATTTTATTTAACTTACTTTTATATTCTAATAAACTTAACCGCTCACTAATTGTATCTGCATTCGGTTCTAATATTAAGGCATTTGAAATGGTAGGGACGCTTATATTAATACTCAACTGATTCTTAAATAAAAGCAAAGAATCTATATAGAGTAGATCCTTTAATTCTATTTTCTTCTTAGTAGCTAACTGTACATAATTTCCCATTCGAGCAAAGAACTCTATAATTTTAATGGTATTGGTTTTGTTTGTTTTGTCCCAGCATTCAGAATAACAGCCTATAGAAATAATGGTTCCTTCTTTACCTTGTAAAAAACAAGACATATTAATTACTTTTTTTATAGCTATTTCAGCAGTATAATATGTAATATCCTTACCTACTCCTAAATTAGAAAGATAACAATATTTACACCCTGAATTACAGCCAAGCGCTGTGTTAATAAAAATGCGTTTTTCATCGCCATATACTATGTTATTAACATCATTCATCTGTATTCCCCCATCAAATTATCAATTACCTTTTCCAAAATACTTATTACTTTGATTTAGTAACTTCTTTTGTATAAAAAACTTATATCTTCATTCTATCAAACAAATTCTTGCTTTACAACATTATTAACTTACAATTACACTATATTTAAAAACACCTATATACTACGCCCCAACCTTATCAGACACATGCAGTGCACACTCTAGTTATGACTGGCTCTTTGTTTAAAGAATTAATCTTTTCCATCAATAATAAAGTTCATACAAAATTAGCAAAGTAAAATTCACAAAGAAAAAACCCCGGTTCCCCAGGGTTATTTCATCACTCATTGTATTCGTTCACTTCAAAGTTTGAAATCTGTTCGTAAGCAATATAATCTTTTCGAGCTGTGAACGATGCTTTATTATAATCCTTCTCAATCATATAAGTGGGGCTAGAAGCTGCTTTACTTTTATACCAAGCAATAAAGTCATTTATTTTATCTGTAGTCATTTCATATTCTTTCCGTTCACCAGTTACCATGGTGATCACAAGAAGGGCTTTATTACCGGTTGGTTGTGTTGTATTTGATTTTATTGTTATAGCAGAATCATAAATCTGAAGATTGTCTAAACAGCCAATGAAAGATGTAGTTTTGACAGTATCTGTATAACCTCCGATATAAATATTGCCCGAGTAGACATCAGGCGCATTAGCTGTTGTTTGTGCAATTGGAATTGTCATATCGTCTATATATAGTTTGACGGAATTTGTATTTGTTGTGCCATCCCAAGTAAATAAAATATCATGCCATTGCCCATCACATATGCTATTTGAGGTTTGCATTTCAAAATTTATTGAATTTCCTTCAGAACCTGTATTATTTTGATGTCGAATATAAAGACTGCCAGGTGTTGTAATATTATCATATTTTCCAATACCTATATATAATCCACCCTGGGAATTCAGAGTTGTAAAAATCGGTTCTGTTTTACTGCTTGATACTGTTAAAGCATCTTTTTTTATTTTAAATCTAATTGATTTTTGCCCTTTTGGTACCATGCTGTTCGATCTACAAAGTAACGCCATATTACCTTCAAAGAGTCTTGCTTGTCCGATCCCGTTATATCCAGAAATAAATTTGCTATAACCTGAACTATCAAAATTAATGACAATGCCTGTACCTGAATCATATACCGTCTTGGTATCATCATTATCGAATGTATATTCATGAATAGGTTTAATGTCTCCATCTATTGTGTCAGCAAAAACATTAATCTGTCCTAAAAGCAACAAACTAACTGATAAACAAATACTCGTTGCAAATCTTAGCACTGCTCTCTTACTCATACTATGTACCTCCGTAATTTATCTTTTGTAATTATTGTTGTTATAAATATTCTAAATCAGTAAATAAAATTGCAGAAAAGAAAGCCATCTGATAACAACAAATGACTTGTAAATTTTTAATATAATCGATTATAGTATTCTGGGATTTCAGCTTTTTCATTTATGATTTAGAATGCTTGTATATTATCACCTTGTTTCAATCTGTACAATCGGTAACCTTACCAAACAAATTTAGCACTATTTCACTAATCCTGGATATTGCAGCGCCCCGTCCTGATCCGGTGTGAGCTTCACTGGCTCCGTTACCATCTTTCCGTCAGCGTCCACAGCATAGATCTTTCCAGAATCATCAACCAGCTGTGACCGACACATAACACCATCAGCATTGAGATAGTACCAGTCCCCTTTGTATTTATACCAGGTATTAGTAATCATCATTCCGGCTCCATTAAACCAGTACCAGATATCCTTTTTTTCATCATGGTGCCAATCATTCCGCACACACTCCCCTGTATCGCCATTATAGAATCGCCATCCGCCGTCCTCTTCTTTCCAGCCAGATTTCTTTTCTTCTGGAGTTTCAGCATTCCATGTCTTCTTAAACTCCTCTGGATTTGCATATACCTTTTTTATTCCCTTGGTAGAACTGCCCCAGTCTGGAAGCTGGAAGTGAGGCTTGTCAACCGGTGACTTCCAATTACCGCCCCATTCCAGACCAATACTTACACCGATTTCTCCAACTCTACCGAAAAAGTTCCCGGCTTCGTTATAAGCTCCCTGGCCGTCATTCCGGTAAATATCAAAGGCAGTCCCCCACTGATGATAGGAACTGTATGTACTTCCTGGTGCATTGGTTACTTTATTCCCCGGCTTTGTTCTGCCCTGGGCGTATAAAGCATCCTGCTCAGCTACCGTCCGGTAAGTCTGTCCAATAGCAATCTTTAATCCCTGCTTGCTACATTCTTCCACCAGCTTCGCGGCCAGAGCCTGCAGGCGTGGGTGACACAATGTTATATCTCTCATGATTTTACTTGTCCTTTCGTTTCTTTATTTTATCATAAATTAAGGCCCAGGATTGTCCCAGGCCCAAAAGTTGCGACGTCGCAACAAGAATTATTCAGTTACTTCTGCTTTCTTTGTCAGAATGTCAATGGCTTTGGACAGAACTGCAGGAAGCGGCAGACCCATAAGCCCGGCATTCTCCACGATGGAAATTAGCTCATTTGCCATGAAGCCGATAATTACAGCGTCCCTTATGTAGCTGGTTCCAATGGCCAGATCCAGGCGATAAGCGATCAGAACAAACAGGAGTGTCATGCACTTACGGCACAGGCCTTTAAAACCAGCTTTTGATTCCAACGCCCCGGTTTCCGTTTTGGTGCTCTTTTTAAATATCCCGGCAACTGCCAGTCCTGAAAGAAAATCAATCGACATAAAAAGGACCAGGGTACCTATTCCGGTATCCCAGCCCCCAAACAAAGACGCTATAAAACTTCCCACTACTCCAGCTACTGTACATATTGTATTTTTCATTTTCATTATCCTCACTCTTTCTCATATTCTTTTCCGGTGATCTCCTGGTACTCAGCCGCTGTGATCCAGCGGTTCACTGCATTTATTACCCATTTTTCTGGCCACAGACCTGCATCATAAAACCGCTTTACTTTTTCAAAGTTTTTACTCATTGTCTACCTCCGTTTCTACTCCTGCAATCATTAATACATATTTTAATTAGGCACTAGGAGTTATTTTTTTGTCAGACATAACTTCTCTATTAATTATAAAAATATTTGAAATTATAAAAACGGAGCATACTCAAATCGAGCTGCTCCATATCAATCTACTACCAGTAATTATACTATATAACCTGGGTGTGAAGTGTATAAGAATTTTTGCTATGATAACGCATAATAGTAATGTAACAATAGGTGATATAACATATTCTAATAAGACTACTAAAGGATATTGTGGTAAATAATGTCCACAGAATTTTACAATAGTCAACAAAACAACGAAATGAAATGCATATATAAAAAAATTATATTGGGACATAATTAAGATTTTTTTATTTAATTTCCCAATGGCTAATTTTTTTGATATTTTAACAACTATAATCATGTAAAGAATGATAGAAATTTGATGTATCATTGTTGATCTATATACACAATCCATTACTAAAAAAAATAAGGTAAGAGTAATAATCACAAGCCAATTATAATTATCAAATTTATCAATTTTATAATTATATTTTACAATCAATATTCCTAATACCCAAAAAACAATTGCTTGATTACTGACAATAGGTGTAGACCAGTTATATATCCAAATTAATGCCACGAAAAGGAAAAAAAGCTTTGGAAACTTATTTACAACTTTCTGAATTGGTATTGACAAAAAATTTAAAATAAATAAATCTCTTACAAACCATAGTGCCACATTAAAAGGCATATCTCTATTAATTTTTCCAACATAAGCATCAATCCAGTCAATAACACCCCAGGCACTTATAACATTATCTCCATTTGAAAAGTATTTCGACGTAAATGGTATGCTTTGCGCTATGTAAAATATAACTATGTATAATGAAATAAAAATAAAATATGGTAATAATAAAGTTTTAACTTTTTTATTTATATTACTTGCCCATGTAAATGTTTTTGAATGTAATAAAATACTTGATACAATAAAGAAACAGGGTACAGCAATTCGCGAAAAACATTCTGATATTATATAACGTATAATCTGTTGCCAATATGAAAAATCGCTTGTAATGCTAGTATTACCAAAAGATGCTGTCGATGAATTAGAATGAATGAATATCACCATAATTGTGCAAATAACTTTTATAATCTGAATTCTCTCAGATTGTTGTTTATCAATGTAATACATATACTTTATTTACCCCTTATAATTCATAGTGTTAAACCAGATTATATCATCAACATTAATTAAGCACAATATTTAATTAGTTTCCTACTATTAGTGGCTATTCATATATTACAATCCAATAAATTTATAAACCTTCTTCTGATATCCAAAGGTCTGCTTTGTTTTTCAGAATAGAAAAGACCCTATTTTTTCATTGTAAAATACTTTTAAAATTATTTAATCTTGGTCTACATCTGTTTTAATTCCTGCCATCATAGATATATAATCTATTTTTGCTGTAAGTGCGATTTCTCTCTTCTTGTACTCTCCATATTGCTTCTGAATTAACATAAGCATTTGACAATCTATAAACGGATAACAAGCATAACCATTTAGAATCTTATTTCCATCTATGTCTAATTTATAGAGCAATTCTCCTGTTTTTTCATCTATTTTATTACTTCCATCTTCATTGAAAATCAGTTCGTATTGTGGTTCATATTTATAACCTTGAATACAGATATCACATAAATCTCCAAATATCTCTGTCCTGGTATGATCACATTTGAATACGTACTCATAATGCTGAGGTTCTGCATCTATTGCTATTATTTCATAACTATTATTTGTGTATACGTTCATTTAACTTCTCCTTTCAATATACCTTTTTCAATTCATTTTCTTGGTTTATTAACTTAAATAAATCCTGAATAAGGACCCATAAAATCTATATAATCGAAGTGCTATTAAGGATGCAAATGACACAGAAGAAATGTTTAATTTTACGGTAACATTCCCAGTTTGACTCATGGCCACTCTACTAAGAACCGTCGCTCCGTCTGGAGCATAAAGTTCAATTGTTCCGCCATTGGTAATGCTCATTTCAAAGCACAACCAGCTATGTCCTATTGTTGAGAAGGATTTTCTAGCATCAATGTTTACTCTACTGGGACCAAGAAGTGTAATTGCCTGAGAATCGTATCTTAAAAGATTGGTATCTCCTCCTGTAGAATGCCAACCATTAATATTATTACCTCTCAAATATAAATCCGTTGCTGTCGGTACATAACCCTCAAAAGTACCCGTAACCCCTCCAACATTTACACCTTTTTTAATATTTCCTGCTGATAAATTAGACACAGCAGGAACATAGACATTACCTGTCATATATTTACCACTACATGATAAAGTGTGAGAAGATGTGTTAGGTGTTATCGTCTGACCTCCCATTGAAGCAATATTACCTGTAATTCTGTTTCCATTCACCCATGCAGTCTGCCCATTTAATATATGACCTGCAGAAGCTGTTGCCGATGTTTGGCTTGCCAGACTGTTTGCCGTCACCTTTCCAGACCCATTGTGGTATCCTTCAGGAATTGTATAACTCCCACCGGCATTAAGGGTAGAGGAAATAGCTCCGCGGTTTGGCATGGATCCAGTTAATGGCTCCCCATCTTTATCTACAATTACTTTACCGGTCAGCACATCAGGCTTCCCAGCTGTCACCACATCAAGATCTGCCCCTCCTCCGCCTTTTAAAATAATACATTCTGCCATACCTTATACCCCCTTTATCTGAATCTGAAAATCTACTGCTGGTTTCTTACTATAACAATAGACCGTTATGTTTTCAGCACCAGTAAGCGCCCGATCCATGCAGCCATAAGATTTACTTTGCAGTTTCACATCCGCCGCTGTTATGTCGTCTGGCAAATATAGGCTCACTATGGGCCTGTCATTCTCAGCAATGCCAAGAACCTCCACTGTTTGTGTATATGGAGCGGAGTTACTCCAACCTGCGATAGGCAAGGTTACTATCTTAACAGCCTCCAGTTTATTGATCTCTTCGTTGGTCTGGTTTATATCATTAGCTCCAAATTTATCACCCTTCTGGGTGTAAGTCGTTTCGTCCGGAAGGCTGTAAGTTCCATCCTCATTGGGTATTAAGCGGTACCGGCGCTGGCCATCAAACATGGCATCCATATAATCTGTTTTCAGTTCCATTAAAAAGCACCTCCATTTAGTGTAAAAGATAATGTTTTTCTGCCGTCATAACGGCTTTGTATGTTGCTATAGATCAACCGGCAGGCTTCTTCAATTCGGTTTAGTTCCTTCCAGTCAATAAAGGGCTGATTAACATAAAAGGTTTGACGATTCCCCACTTTAAATGGATAGGTGCCATTACAAATATGAGCCACATTAGCCTCAAACCGGTTGATTTCATCTGCGTAGAATCCATAGTCCTGATAGGTCTTATCAGCCCCCATTTTCTCAAACTCAAAATCCGGCCAGAGCAGAAGTGCCTGTGACCGGATCTCGTTTAAATTTCCCTTTATTCGATTGTAGTCTTCAATGTTAAAGAAGTCTCCCTCTTTCCAGTTAGTCTTTGACGGTTGCCACATTGCTCATGTCCCTCCTTGCCTTTACCGATCCGGATAAAGCTCCATTGAATTTTAATGTATGCTCATACACTCTCAGGAGCAGATCCGGAACGTACTTATTTTCCAGAAATGTAATGTCGCTTGCATCAATTCGGGGTTCTCCTCGATACTGAAGATCATACTGCCGATCTGCTTTTAGGTAATCACCGATCCAATCCGCAATATTGACGGCGTGAACTGCATCAGATACCAGAGGATTTTCCCATGTTTCCATACTGCCGGTTGGATTTAGCTGCCTGCTTACTTTAGTTTTAACAGTTGTGTACTCTCTGCCCGATACGGATACCTCAACGGTCCCCGTAACCCCTGTAAGTTCCACCGTGGCAAAATAATTGCTGCTATCTAGAATAGTTGCTGTCTGCCCCTCCCCTGGTACTGTAATCGCGCAGGATAGGTCATACGATGGATTGGTAAAGTAAAAGGTATACCGGTTATCTGCAGCCGTTACCACAATCATTTCTTTCGCCAATTCCTTTATCTCCCCTGCCCGATTGTAAAGCGTTCTGATTACCTGCAGCTCCCTAACCTTGGCAAGCTGTGTCCCCTTTGGTGTTTTGGTCAACTCATGACCGTATTCAAAAACATAATCGGTTCTGTCCCCAAAAGTAATATTATTTAAGACGATCCGGTTATTCGGACAGCCTTTGGTAAATTCCAAGATCAGCCTGTCAAACTCCTCGAATTCGTGGCTAATGACCGTTGTTGCAGTCAGTCCTGATACAATGTAATCTTCCACCAGTTCCCCATCACGGTAGGCGTGAAAGACCATTTCCAACGGATTATTACTTCCAAACTCTAACGTCAATCCGAAGCATTTGAATGAGGCTTCCAGGTTAATTTCTACGGTCGGATTGACTGCAAAGGATCCATTACTTTCCGCCACTGCCTCTGAGATATATCCGGCATTTAGATAGATCGCACCTTCTTCCTGCCTTGGAAGAAAATACTGTGTAGGGGTTACGTTTATATAGTTCTGTGCGGACATAGCATAAGGCTTCTTAGGCGATTTATCCAGGATGGATCCTGCTTGACTGAAATAAGTCTCGTTATCTGAAATGGCTTCCATAGCCGGAATGAAGCTGGATTTCAGAAAGATATTCCCTCCACGGTCCTGGTAGAGAATACACCGGCCGGCATTGGCAATCAGCTGCAGGGCTTCCTTGTGCGCGACAACCGGCATCGGATTTACCACTTTTACAGACTTTAAATAACTGTCTATCCAGTAAGTCCGGCTATCAATTCCCGCATCGGAAAGCACGTCAAGTGCAAGATCATACAGACTGATCCCTTCCTGGCGAAACAAACCTCTATGATAAGTCCCGTCCATGTAGTCGAACCGATCTGAGGCAGAAAAAGACATTTCTTCATCGTCTGCAGACCATTCCTTTAATCGCACCTTTGCTCCTGGCAGCCACTCCACGGATCCGTCATCAAGTTTCTGACCATAAAGAACAGTTATATCCTGACCTATTTCCAGAAAGTTTACGGAGCTTTCCTCATTCTCAATATCAAAGGCTCTGTCTTTATTATTCACGGATAGATTAAAGTCAATGGTCGGCAGCTCCTCCATGATCGGACTGATATGTTCCTTTTTGGTAGCAGACAGGATCCGCTGATTATCAAAATAGATCCCGATACCCATGGTGATCTTATGAATCCGGAATCGGCTCTGACCGTTTACCATGCTGGACGGTGTAAAGCGCAGGAATGTTGCTCCTGCAAATATCTCCTCTGTTACAAAATGCCCAGATTTATTCCCGGTGATCTCCACTGTGTTGTTATCAGATTCTATTATAAAATCCACAGGAAAGGCTTTCCCAAATTCTATGGTCAACCCTTTAATATCATATTGAACCGGGAACTGGATTTCTACCGGTCCCACAAGTTCCTTTGACACAATTCCTTGATTTAAAACCACATCCGCCCTGGTCCTTGGAAGAAAGTACATGCTACCATCTACTGGTGTGTAGTCCTGATCGCAGGTGGCATAAAGCTCCTGGACCTCATAATTATCTAACGGTTGCTTGAAACTGGAATAATAAGCATAATTCCCATGATCGGGTATATATGCACTGGCTTGCGCCTCCTGGTTGATCAGACCAATGGTAACCCGGATATAGGTCTGGTTGCGCAGGCGATCTTTTGACTTCATGTGATCCTTGTATTGGGTACTCGCTGCCTGCATTACTCAATCACCCCGCAGTCAATAATATTTACTTTGCAATCCTGATACATGGTGGGAAGTCCTTCCTTATCAAACTCAACGGGTGTGGCCGTCCGGTTTCCTGGATACATTCGGATTGTCATCATACGGTTATTTACCATGTCTGGAATCCGGGCTGTTACTACAAATTTATCAAACTCCTGCAGCATGGCAGCCCAGGTGGCAGCATCTAAAAACTTCCACTGTAATCCCTCAAATTTATGCTGATCCCTTCCCACTCTCTGACCAATAAATTCACCTTTCGCATTTTTCCCGTCACTTACATTTGTTGCGACAATCAAATTTCCGCCAATGTCGGGAGACGGGAACTCCCGGCCATTGATTGTTATTACTGCCATATAGCACCGCCTCCTTTACGTTGTTCTCATTGAAAAACCGCTTCTCTTGTCCAGATCGGATAGTTTCTTTTTAATTTCTCGAATATCTATATTTACGGTCAGATCCATTGCTTCGATCAGCTCTATGATCTTGCGCAGTAATTCCACCATAAGGGACAGATAATGATCGGACATGGATTCTGTCGGCATGGTCATAACCTGATTTGCCATGTTTTGAACCTGATCTGCTGCTCCTGTACTGCGTCCTGTGGTACCGATCAGGGATAGCTGCGGTGTGGCATTACTAACCATGGCACTTATACTGGAGGTTAATGGAGCAATGGCAGATCTCATACCGTACTGAACCGCTCTTGTAATACCTTCTGTGATCTGCATGTTATTGGCAACGGCTGCTTTACCGCCCCAGTTACCAACCATTTCAGGATTGCCGTTTTCATTGGCAACAAACAGACTGCCGGAAGTGGGGAATCCTCCTGTTGCGTGACCTTTCACTCCTGGTCCGCTACTTACATAGCCTTTGCTACTTCCGGGACCAGATGAGTCCTTCTCTTCCTTTTCTTCTGCATCATCTTTGGCTTTACTGATTAAATTCTTAGCTCCATCAATAACCGTATTAAATGCTTTTCCTACCTCACCAGCAATATCACCTAACCAGCTGGTAATGTCTTTCCACACTTCCTGCATACCGCTAAAAAAATTATTCATCATATCTTTACCGATCTGTGTCATTTCATCAAGCTTAAACACATTTTTGATTTTCTGCCAGATCTGATCAAACCACTCTTTGATGGCATTCCATTTTTCTTCAATAGTTGCCTTTATGCTGTCCCAGATTTCTGACAATTTTTCTCGAAGAGCTTCAAATATTTCCGCTGCCTTAATTTTTATAGAATCCCAAACCCCACTTAAGTATGCTACAATGGCATTCCATACAAATTCTATTGCGGCTTTTACTAAACCAAATTCCAATTGTATCTGGACGTATATCCAGTTTAATGCGGCTCCAAGCAAATCTTTAATCCCGTTCCATATACCGCCGAAAATTTCTTTAATTCCCTGCCATGCCCTATCCCAGTCTCCAGTCAGTGTCCCTATTATGAAATCTAATAGCCCTATGAATATATCTATAATATCTCCTATGACCCCTGCTACGCTTTCAAAAAAGGCGGCGAAAGCATCTATACAGTTTTTCACAAATGTTGCTATAATGGGGAAGGCAATCTCCATAAACCATAGGATAAACGGTTTTAGAATAGTCTCCCATAGAACGCTGGTTGCCTCTGCCATTTTTGAGAAGAACTCCATAAATTTATCAATAAGCGGAGTTAATACCCGTGTATGAAAATCTTCAAATTTTTCTGCGAGGTAGGTTATAACTGGCAGCATATACTGATTGTAGAGTTCAAGGAACCTAGCGCCTATTTCAACTAATCCCTGTTTCAGATTTTCAAAATAAGGTTTAAAAGCTACATCGTAAGTTTCATTAACCTTTGTTGCCACTTCATCAACAATGGACTTAATTTCAGGAAAAATAGGCTCTACTGCTGAAAACGTATTTTCTAGGGAGGTCTTTATCAAATCCCTGTTTTGTATAAATGGAGCCGTAAGTACATCTAAAATATCTCTGCCATACTTAGCAGCTAATTCTGTTACCCCCAAAAAGGCACTTGAAAAAATGCCTATAATATCCGCTGTGATCTGCTTTGCACTATCACTGCGAAAAGCTGAGAAAATCGTTGCAAATGCAACATTGATATTACCGGCAATGTCAGTGATATTCGCACCGATATCAAACATGGAAATCAGATAATTCTTAATCCGCTGGCTGTTCTGCTCTAAAAACTTATTAATTCCGCCTAGCAGATTATCTGCAAGGGTAGTCCCTATAGAAGCCATGCTGCCTGCAGCTTTTCCCATATTTACGGCTATCCGGTTTCCCAATTCCTCAGCCGAAGCAAAAACCGCCGGATCCGTAAAGATCCCTTTGAGGCTCTGTCCAATACCTTGTATGGAATTCTGAATGCTGTCAATGACCGATGTGTCTCCAAAACCGATACTAAAACCAGTCTTAAATAGATCTTTCAGTTCTCGCGCTCTATCAATTAAAGCCTGGTACTTGTTACTGGCTTCCTCAACACCAGTGGTATTCACTTCCCCCATGTTGAACTCATCCGCAGCATAACCGCCAGCCCCTCCAGCACCACCAGAGCTGTCAGAACCAGTATCCGGACTAATGACATTCAATTCATCAATACCGGTGGACATACCTTTAATATCTTTTGCCGCTTTCTTGGCAGCCGCTCCTGTTCCGCTCACTGCTCCGGAAGCGTTGTCTGCTGCATTGGTAACATCTTCCATGCCAGAAACAGCTGCAGCTGATGCACCTCCAGACCCTTTCTTTCCGGATATCAGCTCCGTAAATGATTTAAAGGCGTTGGCCAGACTCATCAGTTTTCCAATTATGGTATTTATTACGTGGATAACCGGGGTAAGTACATTAATAAGCCCCTGACCTATAGTAGCTTTCAGGGAATCAAACTGTAGCTTTAAAATACGAACCTGATTGGCCCAGCTATCACTTGTACGGGTAAAATCTCCGGTGGCAAGCGCCAACTGGTCCTGTACAAACTGATATCGTAGAGCCACCTTTTCAGCTTCGGACATTTTTGCAGTAACCTTACCATATCCGTTCGCCATGGCGTAGGCATCAAGGGCGTTCTGGGTCATAACAATACCCAGATCTTTTAATGTCTCAGTTTCGCCAGTAAATACAGATTTCAACTTTGTGTATGCCTCGTCCTGGGAGAGGTTGTAAAAAGATGCCACATCACCGGCCAGACCGGTCAGAGTGGTTGACATATCATAGGCAGCACTTTCTGAAAATCCAAACGCTTTCGCCATAGCTCCAAATGTACCCGTAAATTTCTTGGCCATTGTTTCAGAAAGACCAAAAGAAAGCGCTGCATTTTTGGCAAAGGCATCAATCTGTTTCGACATATTAGGAAATGTTACATCAACAACGTTCTGGACCTCTGTAAGATCGGATCCCAGTTCAATAGCACTCTTACCAAAATCAACAATCTTCTTAACAGCAAAAGCGGCCGCCAGTGCCGCTCCTGCTTTTTTAGCCAACCCCTGGATACCGGCCATCTGCCTATTGAAATTATTTTGATTAACGACAAGATCAAGCCCGATCTGCCCTACACTGTCATCCAACTATACCACCTCCTATCTGCACAAGTCTGCAAACATCTTTTCCAGTGCTTTCATTTCCTGATCATAAGTAGCCGGAGACATTGTTTCTGCCTTTCGGTTTCTCCATGTATCATATATGCGTTTCTGATCTTTGTTAAAGTTTTTAATTACATTCTTATCTGTCTCTGATCGAATCGCCACAATCCGCCCCAGGGGAGTTTCCGGATCGATTCCGGAAAGCAGAGATTTAAACTCATCCCAACTAACCGATTCAAATTCTTTTGTTCGTATTCTCAACCCGTACTGCGTAAGAAAACTGGATACAATCAAGTCCCAGTCTTCAAAAAGATCGTAGTACGGGTCACTGCTCTCCCTGGCTGTTATTCTCCCCCGTAATTAACCCTACCGCTTCCTGAACCACCACGATCAGATCACTAAAATTTAGTGCCAGCTTTTCGATTTCCTTTTTTGATTTCTCTGGGAACATCATGTCATAGGTTTTTAAAATCTCACTTACTCCTGGATCATCAGAACCCATAAGTCCCATGACTTTTAACATGGTGGGAGCGTCTGCATTTACTTCTAGTTTCTTTCCTTTTATCAAAAGCATAGGATTTCCTTCAAACGTTAGTTTATCTGTAATATCAATTACTCTTGCCATCTGTAATTCCCTCCTTATGCTTTTGCAGCTGATGTTTTAGTTGTTGTTGTTTTAGCTGCTGTTGTGTTTGTAGTTTCCGCTTCTGTGAATGTTGGCTTACCCTTGCACTTTACTTCAAATTCCAGAGCGTCCACCGCCGTGCTATCTCCACCGGCTGGAGTGGTCACATTGATGATGGAGGCGCATTCAACCTTTGCCCCAGAAGGCATTGTCCAACGAAACGGGGTTACAACATCGTTTCCACTTTTAAATGCAAGACCCGCAACGTAGTCATTTCCAGGGTCACCATAAGTACGCTTTCCCTGGAAGCTGAAGGATAGCTTCTTACTGGTCATCATCGCATTGCCCCAGCCTTCATGCTCCATGGCATTCCATTCTTCTACGCCACCTTCAATACTAGGGGCAAAGTTCGTAAGGTTGGCAACAACTACCATTGTTGCTTCAGTGCCGTTCAGGCCTATTTCAAACTTGTTATTGCTTACAGGATATACCTTAGCATCTCCCATTAATCTCACCTGTTCCTTTCATAAATAAAATCCAGCCATATCACATATTCATACACTCCGCTATCATCTGTCCCAACGTCCTGAGGTTCAGGAACCATCAGACGCAGATAATTGATAGGGGTATCTCCTATGGTAAAGCTGGTTACACCTCTTAGTTTCTCAAACAGCTCAAAAGCCGTTCTCTCTGTCTCGTCCTTGCTTTTATTCCAGTGGACCAGAAGAGAAACCAGCTTCGTATCGTAGGTGGTGCATTCCAATCCACCAATGGCAATATTGGCAGGTCCGGACGTTGACCGGCTATAAACTCCGACAGACTTCTGCTTTTTATTATCCATCTTTCCAATATAGACATTATCATCTACGGCAATATTCAAGCTGGATATATATTGGCGTACATCTTTTAAAGACAGCATTATACACCACCTACTTTCTTGTAAAATTTCTCAAATGCATCGGGAGCAAAATCTGCTTTGCCTCCCCCTGGTTCCCAGTCTTCATACCAATGACCTTTTGCATTGGGGTTCTCATGGGTTTGGAAATTATATTCCGGGTGAAAATACAAACGCCTTGCATAAGGCGTACTGGTCACAAGTTGAACCTTTCCTTTGGAAGAATCAGAATAATCAGCGAAGAAACTTTCCCCTTGAAGATTGCCTGTATCGAACGGCATGACTTGAGAATCCCTTATTTCCCCTTGCAATGCATCCGCAGTCATTTCAAGAGCAGTTACCGCAGCCTGTGTCAGCTGCCGGATCCGTGGCATATTCATTTTCACTGTAGATTTGACCTGCATCAGATCACCTCCAGGGTGCAAAAATTCACTGTCCCGTCCGGATTCCGGTTCTTGCTTCCCTGCTCGATCCGTCTCTCTTCCCCAAATATAGTAACGGTCCCTCCGCTTAAGGTTGGGAAGTCTGGAGCGATATCACCAGGAAACATAGCCGTACCGGTTATCTGGACCAGCTTCTTTTCTGCTGTAAGGATCGTCTTTGCCTTGTCCTGAAAATTACACTTTAAATCTAAGTCAGCCTTGTATTTTGGCTCTCCCAGGTTGTTAGTTTCTTCACTTTCAAGGTGGGCCTTTATATTTGTCTTACACAGGCTTTTCGGTACTAAACATGGGTATTTCATAGGCTCACCTCGCTAACCGGCAACACAGACCCGTCTGGGACAGCTGTGCATATACATCACGCTTCATAGCCACTCCTTTATCCATGAACACATTCCAGGAGCTTCCAAACTGTGCCGACACTCCATTTATGCTGTAACTGGACAGGATCGTGTTGATCTCGTCAGCGTTTTCATGCTCAAAATCTGCCTGCAGACATACCACTTCCTGAATGACTTCCTGTTGAAACTCTGTCAAATTGGAAAATCCCCGACCAACAATTCGATTGTAAGTCAGGGAATCAATATGGCGGCTGGCTTGTCGGAGCGCTCTTTCCAGCTCATTTTCTGGCACCGTGCTACCTTTATAGGTTTCTTTGTAATATTCCGGTGTCACATAGGGGACGTAAGCCATCTTACTCACCGGCCTTCTGGTTCGAAGATTTTCCTTTCTTTATCTCCTTATCCAGTTCTTTCTCTACATTTTCTTCTGGGGCTTCAGGATTCTCCTGTTGGGCTTTTCCCGGATCTTCCGCAGGATCTTCTGATTCCGGCAGATCCTCAACTTTATACCCATGGCTTTTGAACCAATGTAATAGGCGCAGATCCTCTGTCTCCCCCACGCCATTGCAAAAAGATACGCTTGCAGACGTACCTGTATATTGTTTATTAGGTGCAAATACTTTCATGAAAACTCCTCCTTATTTTATTTTGATATTACGAAATGTTCCAGCAGCCTTGGAGGCCTTTAAGGCGATTGCCGCATTCATTTCTACTTCACCAGTCTTTACTGCTCCTGCCGTTGTAAAGTCAGGAAGCCAGGTCTGCACCGGCGCTACTCCTGCGTAGGATACACCGTGAAGTCCATCAAGCGCAAGCCTTGCCGCAAAGAGTGATGTGGTTCCTTTGGTTGCATCAATGTCCACCACTTCCTCATTAGTTCCCGGTTTCGCCCCAAGATCCACAAACGGAATATTACCATAGGCTTCCACATTGGATCCCCAGTCGGTCTTTGTTACATTGTACATTGAAGCACGCCTTGCACAGGCTCTTAGTTTAGAGATCAATTTGGTATTACCAGCAATGAATGAAGGTTCTCCATCAAGGCCGCGGAGGAATTCATCGAGCATATCCAGGAAGTACTGGAAATTTTCCGTTACCAGCTGGGAGGTAGACAAATCAATGACTGATTCTCCAGCGTTAAACTCTGTCGAACTGCCAGTCAGAGCTTTTTCCAGACCATCAAAAGCATTGCCATTTATAGCAATGTCTCCATTAATAAATGTATCATTAAACAACGCCTGCGCTGCCTTAATCTTCTGGGACTGTTGAAGCTCTACTTCAGAAATGATACCGCCCATATTGGCGATAACACGGTCAATCTGATAGGATCCACCAAATACCTTAATGTCTACGGAGTGGCGTTCCTTGGTCACCTCATGGGGCGTATATTCCTTATTGATTTCACGGAACTGCGCCGTGGGCTGTGTTTTTAATCTGGTGTAGGAATAAGTAGGGGTTGCTCCGCCTCCGGTCGGGGAAACGGCATCATCAAACGTGATATGATCCAGGATCCAGTTGGACTTTCTGAATTCATCAATTACCCCCATCTGCAGGTCGTCCTGCACATTATTTCTTGCTTCTTCTAACGTAATAGCCATAGTTTTTCATCTCCTTAATTTTATTTAGACGGCATCTGTGCCTGAAGCGCTGCTTCAATAGCGGATTTCATGTTCACCTTGCTGCCATCGGTTGTAGTTGTTGTCTGAGTCTGCTGACCGGGTGCACCAAGAGGACGGAAACCAGTATTTTTTGCTGGTTCTGTCTTTACTTCCTTAAACAGAAATGGTTTCGATTCCTTTATGGACTTTAACTGCTCCTCCAAACCGGTAACATTCCCATCATCAGAAAGAATCAGTTTGGATTTATCAAACAGACCGGTTACCAGATCTGCGTCCTGTGCAGACTCGGCAATGGCCAGCTTAATAGCAGTGGAAAGCTTCAGTTCCTTCATGTCTGCTTCGTTTTTCTCCACGGCCGCTTTGTTCTCAGCCTGTAGGGTTTCGATCTGCTTTTTTAGCTCCGCATTATCCCCGCTGTTCTTCTTTAAATCTTCCAGCTGCTTATCCCTGTCCTTGATATCCTTTTCAAGCTGTCCCTTTGCCTGATTGGCTGTATCGTAATCAGTTTTAGATACATAGGATTCCAGCTCTTTTTTTGAAGCCTCTGCCGCTTTGGCTGCCTGTTCCTCACTAATTCCCAGTGCAATAAAATCTTCTTTTTTCATGATCTCATCCTTTCTAAGCAATAAAATAACGCCCAGGATATCCCGCGCGCTTTATCTGTAATGATTTTTAATTATATCGGATCCTCTCTTATCCGGTGCATACTGCCTCCGATCTGTTGCGACGGTCGCAACGCAGAATATAAAAATACCACCAATCCTTAATAGATCAGTGGTATCAGCCATTCATTACAATATCCCCTTTTTCATAATGCTTAAGGATCTCCAACTCTCCCAGATCTTTCAACCTGGCAGGAAATTCTTTCTGCTTTTCCAAATCTTCCATAGACAAAACACAAGTGTTTGGAAAATACTCTTCAATTAATTGATGTACTTTAACTTCATTTTCTGGATTATGAAGCCACTGTTTCGGAATGTAAACCATTATTTTATTCCCTCCTTCCACATAGCATTTACTATAACGTTTGAAAATATCACACGCTCATTTGTGCTTAAATTATCCAGCGATATTCCATGGTCAACTTTTGATAATGCGTTTTTCAAATCTTCTCCCATCATGTCTTCATACTGCCGCAGTTTAGGATTATTCTCAAAAAACTTATTAAGTAACTCCTTTTTATTTAGTTCAATACTTTTATAATATTGCTTATAATAGCTACGTTCATCAAACCTCAATGAGAAAGTATCGTCATACAATTGTTCCCAGACACCGCTATTCCCAAGAAGACGATCTCTCCATGCTATCTTTCCAAAGTCCATCGCAGTATTACAATTTTTAAACTTAGGCAGCCTTTTAAGCCTGGGTAGCGTCTTTGCAAGAATATCACCGTAAGCTGGGGCAAGCTTCTCTTCAATGCCATATAGTGCTGCAGCATGGTGGGCCGCCACCTCCGCAAAAGTCTCCTCCATAATACGCCACTTTTCACTTGGTCGACCATTCTTTACTGCATCCCATTTTCGTCCATGTAAAGACAAGTGGTAGGATTCATGAAATGCTGTTTTTATTTGATACGGCATGGAGCGTTCATCATCAGATTGGAGAGCGTATTCTATATATTCACAGATACCTTTATCAGCCTTAGGATAATAACTGCACCCACCCCTGGCGTCCATCTTCCGAAGTTTCACCGGTATGTTATTACGTTCAATTCCTAACCGGTCTATTAGATGCTCTGCAAATACTTTTCTGTCCTGAGTCGAATTGATACTGTCCATGGTAGGAAGCTGATCAATAACAAGGTTTTTAAAGGCTCCTTCCTGTATTATATCAGCTTGCGAAGCTTTTGACCATTCATCTGCTTTATTTTTGTATTTTTCTTTGTCTTCTTTATCAAGAGAATACTGAGACAACTGACCATACTTATCCGCCTGCCTTTTGTTGTATTGATGGTTCTGTTCCTGTTTATACTTTTGATCAATGCCTCTCAATTCTCTTTTCGTCCAGGTATCTTCTGCAGTAGATATCCCAGGGAAATATGTACTGTGACTATCCTTGCACCTTGGGTGATAGAGTCCTCTTGCTATGGCTGCACTCATAAGAGGATATGGACCATCTGACGCCTTTCCGCCGCTCCACACATCATCGATCAGAACTTTTCCTACAAACGGAAGGCACTTAGGACAGGGGTTTCCACGCTTGTTTACAATAACGGTACTGATTCCCCATTCCTGACGTTTCTCCCCTTCTCCCTGCAAATATGCCCGTTTACTGGCTGTCCGAATTGCCATGTCTGCGTAATCTGACAGAGCATGGCGCGCACCATTCTTATACTCCACACAGTTAAGCCCACGGGAAAGCATATCCTTGGTAGCCATATCCACTGCTTTTTCATAGGTACCGGCTCCGGAGTTAGCATACACCTGAGCAGTAAAAATAGCCTTACGATACTGGTCATTTGCCATTCGTAAGACTGCCGTCTCTGCTTTCTTCATATCATTGCTGGTTGCTTTGATCAGAGCTTCCAACTTCCGGGTATTCAGTTTGAAAAACTCTGCCTGCGTAGCTGCCGAAGCAGGCTTATAGCTTTTAAAGCCGTTCTTAATAGCCCGGAGGATCTGCGCCTCCTGCTTCATGCCTCCCTGCTGTCTGGCCTGCCAGATAAGTTCTCCGATCTGGGCGTTTATGCTTTTAAACTGCTTGCTGTACTTCTTCTGATTTTCCAGCTTATATTTCTCCAGAGCCTTAAGCTGCTCTACCTGCCACATAGACCAGTCATATCCCTCTTTCAGTTCCTCAGCCCTATGTCGGTTCATATTACGGATCATGGAGGCAATAAGTTCCTGTTCAATCGCTTCAAAAGAGGCAGAGATATCATACTCATTCATATGATCACCTGCCATTTGCTAAAACTTTTAATCCCTGTGCCTTAAACTTCCGGGTAAGATCTTTCAGCTGGGTAATGCTTTTGCACTTATCACACCGGAGCTCTGCATAATCCTTTTTTTCAACGGCGTAAATGCCAAACGGAACCTGCTCACTTGCCACTTTCAGGAGCCCCTGGTACTCCAACTGGCTCATTTGGTACTGGCGGTTCATCACCTTGACTTTCATCCATCTTCACCCCTTCCGTACTTAGTCCAGGTTCTTCCGTTTCAAAGATCCCCTGCTCAATCTTGATCCGCTTGACTTCCTCTGCTTTTTCATCTTCTGTCAGAGTATCGCCATACATTTCATCAATGGACTTCTCTATACTCATGACTCCGCTGGTTCTAGCCTTGCCAACCGTCTCCACAACAGCATCAAAGCCTGGGGCTGCATACTCTCCAAACTTGACGGAAACTTTATACTCCCCAGGAGCCTTTTTCTGCATCTGGTCATAAGTCATCATGATTTTACTTACCAACTCAGGAAGAACCTTACACAACACCTTAACCAGCGTCCCTCTGGTATGAGTGGTGATCTTTTCCTTTTCCCTTTGGCTCTCTGCATTGTCCGTCTTTTTCAAATCAATACCAAGAGTAGCCGGGGAAATAATCCCCTGCAGAACCAGATCCAGAAAGGAAGTATAGCTGTTTAAATACGCTTCGTAGGATATCTGGGGCTGAACTACCTCAATTTTATCGCTGTAACCTTCTTTCTTTACTGCACCTATGGCTATGTAATCATTGTCAAACTCATTCGGCTCTATCAGCTGCCCTGTATTGGGATCCCTGGGAACCATATCCTCCGGAATATACCGGTTGACTCTTCCTTTTCTCACTGCATCAAGCCACTGGCTGATCACTTCGTCCAACGCGTCCAGATCGTCCGTCTTGCCCTCAAACAGCGCCTTGCCTCGTCCCTTCCACTTACTTGATGTGAAGAAGATAAGGGGTACTCCCATGATGTAATCCCCGTCATAGGCAGTATCTTCATAGATCGCCGTTTCAGTAAGAGTATTAAGGGGAACTTCTCCACCAGCATCATCGAAGAGTTTATAAAGAACATACCCTTTCCCGTAAGTCTCCTCTAAGCGATATTCCTTTTCCTTGTTATCCGGATATGAGTAGTTTGTTGAGAAGACAATCTCAGTCAACCTGCCCCGCAGGTATTTGTATTCCACATGATCTGCTTCGTAAAATTCTATGATCGGATATTTACTGACCTGGTCAAGACTTATTTTAAAGGCACCATCACCGGCTGACAAAGCACCGGCCACTGCTTCGCCCAGGAGTCCTTCAAAGTCATTATCCTCTGCAATCTTATCCCATAATTCCTTTAAAGGCTGATTATCCCCTTTTTCTCCAAAGCTGATATCGTTTAAATCTGCGGTTATGATATCCTTAAACCGATCCACCACGATTCCCACAATGCCAGAATGGATTTTCCTTACTTTCCGGAATGGAACGGAAGCCCAGAACCTTGCCTTAAACACATCACAGTAGGCAGTCTGTTTAAAAAACTGTTCCAGCTCTGACGGATCTCCACGGTACCAGATCTTATTTTTCAGAACATTGCCCTGAAAGGAAAGGGGTTCCTTTATGACCACCTTCCTCTCTTTTGCTCCTACAATCTTAAGCAATTTAAAATACATATCCTTAAACCAACCCACTTATGAAGCCCTCCTTCCTGTTCCGATTTTTACTTCATATGGCAGCCATGCATACTGCACGCTGTTTACCATGTGATCGTTTTTATCTTCTGGTGTATTGTCCTTATCTTCCAACCAGCTGTATACTTCAAGCTCCCGAATATAATTTGAGCAGGTATCCACGATATAGAAACATGGTTTTGCGCCTGCATCGGCAAACCAGTTTAACTGATTGATGATACGGTCAATGATCTGCTCTTTCTTCCAGGCATCATTGAAATTGTAAACGCAGCCATTCAGGCGCTTGTATTTTAAAAACTCCGTTATGGTTGCCTGATCCGCTGAATCGATAAAGGTATCTCTGGCAAATCCCCATTCGTTCCGGTTGCGATCAAGGAAGTCAATAAAGTTATGGACCGTATCAGTAGGGGCCAGAGGCGTTCCCAGGTCTGCGTTGTTGTACACCTTTTCATCAAGCACATAGCAGTTTCCCCTGTTCGTGATCCCGATAAAGCTCATGGAAATGGTATCCGGTGACTTCTGGGAATAGGACGTATCCAGACCTGCAGAAAAGTGTACAAACCACTCTGTTTGATGGCGATCGTTTTGGTTGCGTATAAACTGCTTTGCATGAGCCTTAGTAACCACATGCTTTTTCCGGTCAAAGTTCGGGAAGATCAGGCCGGTTGCTTTACCTCTTAGGCCCTGGATCTTGTTCTTCCAGATCTTCGTACCTTTTGGAGTGTTCCGGATAATGTTTTCCAGCTTCTCCTTTGACAGACCCAAATTATGGGTAAAAGAAAAGAACCAATGCACCCAACCGGGCTTTGGTTCCTCTCGTAATTCTTCCAGTATTTCTTTTGGTGTCTCCTCCTGCCACTCAGGAATCGGACGGGAGCAGTTAATATACTCTTTGTAGACAGGGAGATTCGGATCATCAGGATTGAGCGTTCCCATCAGGTAATCGCACCGCATGGCTGACTCTCTTACAAACTCAATATCGGCAGTGTTTATCTCATCTATGTAAAGGCAGCCGTACTGACCGCCCAGGGCTTTCTGCCACTTCTTTTTATCGCCATAACCCAGAACGTAAATAACCTTATCCCCTCCTGAAGTATGAAAGAGAATGTGCGGGATCTTATCATCTTTAGTTCCGTTTCCGTTGTACTCAGTCAGGATCCCAAAGTCGTCTATAATACCCAGATCCTTGTTGATAATATTCTTCTCAGCGGTACCGGTATCCTTTGCTGCTATGATGTGCAGCTTCTTGGGGCTCTCCGCAACCTTAAGCATGAACTTAAAAAGGCCGACTGTCGTTTTCCCCGCGGCCGTTGTCCCTTCCAGGAACTCAACCGGAGCATCATGTTTAAGAAAGGCTTTGTACTTCTCTGACAAAAGCAGGCGCTCATTGCTCATTATCCATCACCACCACGCATTTGATTGATAAGATCATCAAGCTTGGTTTTCTCTGTTTCCAGGGTGCCGGATACTTCCAGCTTATCTTTAAACATACCCAAATGCCTACCAATCAGCTCCAAGGCCTTCCCTTTATCGTTCAGCTTAATCTCAATGCCGTTTGCCCCTTCCTTGATCCCAGCAATAGCTCCCAGCTTATCCCCCGGCATTTCATCTGTGGTCTTAACCTGCACAGCCTTATAGGTTCCTTTATCTTCAATCGAGACGAAATCAGTGACATCCGCAAATCCAATCTTTGCAAGCTCCTTCAAAACCATGTCCTGAGTGATCTCAGTACGCTTTTCCCGGTCTTTCATGCGTTTCTGGATATAATCCTCAACCTTAACATTTCTTAACAATCTGGCTCCTGCAGCTGAGGCTGTTTCATCGTTCTTGACCTTGGGGTAAGCTACCTTGTAAGCTCTGGTAGCATTAAGATCAATCAAGTATTCATCTGCAAATATTTTTTGTTTGGCTGTTAATGCCATCAGTCTCACCTCACCTTCCATTTTGGCTAATTTTTATATTAAAAAAGAGACGGGGTTGGCCGCCTCTGGAATGCTATAATACTTAAATTTAGGTAACTTAATCACTTTATACCCGCTTGGCTCTGAATGATTTCGGATAGTACTTTTGCTGCAAAATCCTTTGCTTCACTCCACCCCCATGCTGCTACATTTTGGCTTATGCCTTTCATCTTTTCCAATCCTGTTTTTTCTGGTTGAATATTCAGTTTGGTTTCTACATAGTGCAAACCATATGGGGTCATCATAACATTGTCCATAAAAGCTGAAAGTATTTTACCCCCACCTTTAACAAAATTAACGCCTCTGATTAAACCTTCATTTTCTAACTTTGATAATGCAATTACAAAAGTTTCCCATTCTAATCCTACAGATTGAGAATGTATAAATCCCATCTCAGGAATATCTTTTTGATACTCCATATATATTGCAACCAATACTTTTTGTTTAGAATCAAAATCCATCAGAAAATCCCCCTTTTTTCTTCCATCATGCACCAAAAGAATAGACACCCTGATTTCGTCTTCACTTTTATCTATCTTTTTTTTGAATAATATAATTTTTAAAATAGAGTTGTGCTAAATATTCGTTGACTTTATCTTTAATTTCTACTTCATTTTTTAAATCAGCACATATTGTATAAAGTTCATTTATATCAACTTCAAATTTTATCGTTGTTTCATATGTTACTTCTTCAAATCTAAATGTATCTACTCCAAACATCATCTTAAGCCCCATTCGCTCTCTTAAGTCTTGCAAATCATATAAGTAATGGTCTACCAACTTTACAACGCTTTTCTTTTGTTCTAACATTTCCAAAAAATCCATTTACACCCCTCCTAATTTTTTCTTACATCATACATCAAAATTAATCAAAAGAAAAGAGAAAGGAGTTGCTATATCTAAGGAATTATTTAAATTACTTAGATTTAGTTTCATTAAATCCCACATATAAATAATTTATTTATATATGTAGCAAATATAAACAAAAGATGATATTATAAATTAAACATAGGAGGTACAATATGGAAAATACTAACTCAACAGAAAGCAGTGACTCTACCATGGATTTTAAATCCGGCGAACTATTCTTAAGCATTGCGAAAGATGAATATTTCAATGAATTAAACAGGAATTCAATTATTGATACGAAAGCTAATATAGCCTTACCAATTATTGCTGCATATTTTTTTCTTTTAGCGCAAATGATAGATCTTCATAAATTATTGACATTAGAAACTATTTCTATGAGAGAAATAGTATTATCCTTACTTCTGATTACTCTTTATGTAATAGCCATTTTTTTGTCTTTTATATCCTTTAATTTTCTTATAAAAAGCATACAAGTACAAGATTACACCATTATTAATGTTGATGATTTTTACAAAACAGAATATCTAGTTTTACAAGTTAGCGATTTTGCCTCTTCCATCTGCACATTTTACATAAAGGCAACAAAAATGAATAAGTTAATAAATGATAAAAGGACAAGCTTGTATAAAAAATCACTTAAATTCTCAGAGTTGTCGTTGATATCATTTGTTGTATATATTTTTATATTAAATATTTTAAGGGGGTGATAATGTGAATGAGGATTTGTTAGCAGCCCTAAAGGCCTTACAAAATAATCAAAAACCAGATACTTCTATCGGTAATTCAGCAAGCACATCAGGACTAAGTACATCTTCACGTATCGACAATCCAAGCTGGGGATTGGAAAGGAAAACATTTGGACTTCAATCTGTAACTGAAGGCACAATAATTATACCTGATCTTGGAAATTTGGACGAAAACAATTAGTATCTCTAAAGGCATCAAGAAGTAATAACTTGATGCCTTTAATATGCCAGAAAAGTAATTCCTCCCTTATAAATATTTTTGTGTTTAAGTACCTATTACAGTAATATCCATTAGAGATTACGAAATTTATACAATTTTGGATATTACAATTATAACTCTGCTATATTGACTTGACAATGACAGCATTCTGACACTCCTTGTCAAGCCCTTAATCAAGTATGATTGCATCTGCACCAAACAAGTATACGCATAGAATATTCGTAAGTTCCGAAACCCAACGCCATACAGTTCTATCAGCACAATTTAATTCTTCTGCGATATCCTCTGGAGCCATAGCCTCCAGATAGAAGTATTTAAAAGCCTTATACTTTTCAGGAGTCTGCTTCCTGATCATCTCCTCTTCCAGAAGCCCCAAACACTTATCTATGTGTGCTATCATTACGATACTCCGCAGCTTACTTTTTATAATGCTGTTTATGTAAATATCCTCTGCTGATAATTCCTCCAGTTTTTCCCCGTCGTCCACGTCCGACAACTCGGAAACACCTTCCTGAACACTTTTGCATATCCGGTTATAATTCTCCATGAGCTTCTTGGCATTCTGGAATACTTTGACCTTACGGTTTTTCTTCTGGAATTTTTCAAACTCCCTTACAGCCTCCAATGCTGCTGTTCTTACTAATAACTCCGCCGCTTCTTTTTCCAAACAATCACCTCCCTGTTGTCAATTTCTTTTTAGCTTTGTTCTTCTTCTGCTTATACAACTCTGCATAGCTCATGGTTGCGATCCGCTTCGGATCCTTAACACTTGCCACCTGTACAAGGTGAGGAAACTTCCTGACCACAATCATCTTTTCCAACTCAATCTGTACTCCACGGACAAAGTCTTTCCGGTAACTCTTGTAAGTAAACTTGTCCCCGACTTTTACAGACCGCTTAAACTCTGCCAGATCACTCATTGTAATACCTGGTTCCTCCGGTTCGGACTCTACTCCCTCAGAAGAAACCGTTCCCACCATCTTGAATTTATACCGTTTCCCGTAGGTTCTCCCCTCGCGGGCGTAATCTCTTATGGCTTGCCTTGGAATGGACAGCAGACTCTCCCACTCCTTAGTGGTATGCTCTCCTAAAGGCTTCCCCTTATAGTACACAGCATATAAGGTTTTAAATGCCACCTACACCGCCTCCCATCTTTGGCTGGTGCCATGTTCCCGTTTCAACCAATAACCCAGCTCGCTCACAAGTGCACCTTTTTTGATCTGTCTTCGGAGGATACAACTTTCCGCAGCATTGACATTTCTTGTTACTGTACATTATTTTTGTCTTTCCCATCTCTCTCCACCTCCATCGATACAATTCTCACCCGCTCCTGGGGAATGTCTATGTATTCACCATCGTCCAGCAGGATCCCGATCAGACCATCATTACTGCCGATCATGGTCCAAAACTTCCTCCTAGGATAAACCTGAACGGTGATTATCTGTTTTTCTTTAAGCTTCATGCTGGACCTTCTTCCTTGCAGGCGGTTTCCTCAGCTTCGAATCCGGACACAGGCTTGTATATGTATAAGCTGGCATCTGCGCACTGAAACTCATAACCGGCGGCGCCTTTATAGCTGCATCCGCCTCGGCCTGTATACGGCTGTTTACGCTGGCTCTATCTGCTCTGCAGTCTTTTGATGATTTTCTCAATGTATCCCTCCTTTTGGGCAATAAAAAACCAACTACCGAATATTGATAGTTGGCTTTAAGTAATGCTATTCTGTTTCGTTAATTCCAATTATGCGCAGAGCTATTTGTGATTTTACCTTTGACTTTATCTCCTCACTTTCAATCGTATCTGCTATAGCAACACTCTTCGCAATCTGTTTCTCGTAATTCAATTCTTTAAAGAACTTAGTTGCTCTATCTCTCGTCTCTCTTGCTTGATTAAAAAACAAAAATGATACTGCTTCCATTACAATACTAGGTATTGTCTTCAAGACGTAATCATACCAATTAATATTTGAGAAGACAAACACAGAAAAGATTATTGTAATAAAGCCTACAATGGCTGCTAAAATACTAAACCAAAATTGAACATTAGATTGTTGTAATGCTTGCTGATGATGCTTTTCTAATAGTAAATAAACTGATTTTTCGTTGCCTGCTTTATCTGGACTTTTTATCTGAAGATAACTAATTTCTAACAATTCCTTTTTTAGTCTATTAAAAAAATCCTCTTCACTAAGTCCAGCTGGAATATTTGTCATTATATGTTTGATAGAATCCTCTTTATCAGAGATTTCATTATTCAAAAACATTTCTTTTAATATTTTTTCACTACTTCTAGTTTGTTTTTCATATATTGTAACAGAGATAAAAGTAATTGTGACTAACAAAATTGAAACAATTATTAAAGGTAAAAATAGTAGATTAGGCATTACACTTAGAAGTAACATACTTTTTATTTTCCCTCCCCCCCTGCTGACTATACTCTGATTATACTAAGAAACTGCTCAACTATCAATATTCAATTATCAAAGAACAATAAATCATTTAAATCCTAATTCAATTATTCAAGCAATCTACAATTTCTACTGCTTCTCGCAACCTTTCTTTATTGGTGTACTCATTATCGCATCCGGAGCAATTACTACCGGATGCCGGACATCTGCCACATGGACATCCATCATCATCTAAATGACACAAAGCAAATGCAATTAATACATTCATAGCTTCTTTAGTTTGCATATTACCGCCTCCTCAAACTACTCGGCTAAACCGTTCCGTTAAATGCCACTTCCAGTAAGCCACCATATTCTCATGCACAGCCTGTCCTTGTAATATTTCTATCCCAGAACTGTTCACCCAGTTGTATGTATTCAGGATACTGCAGATATGATCTCCCATCTGACAACCTCCGCAGATCTTGTCCAACTCCTCCTGATCACTGATCTCCCCAGGGAACCTGCACAGGTGATCACATACATGTTCCACCATTGGAGTTACAATTTCTAACATTTCATTTTGTTCTGCCATCTTAATCCCCCTTCACTTTCTTTTGCAGCTCTTTCAATCTCTCAATCAGATAGGACCGGTTCGTCTCACAATCTCGGAAGAACTCTCCTTCCTTCAGGTAATAATACTCATGTTTGCCATACCCTTTATAATATCGGTCCTCATATTTCTTTCCAGTGGCTTTGTAATCAAACAGCTGAGCATGGTACACCTTGACCACCATACTGGTCCCGTTTGGAAGATCGTACCTGTAATACCTCTCTCCGGTCTCTTTTGTTTCAATCCACAAAGGCCATGTCTCATAGGCATCCACAAAGGCAGCACGCTGATCATTATTTTTTAGTATAGGCAACTCCGGCTGTTCCTGTTTTTCGGGTTCCGATTCCGGATCCGGTTCTGGCTTATCCAATTCCGCCACCATACAGGCCAGTGCTGCAACTATTGTCTTTTGGCATTCGATAGTCTTAATATCTGCAGGAAGTAACTCCTTTCCCTTTGAGATCCTCAGGTAATTATCAAGCTTATCCTTCTGCTCCTCCAGAAAATACCGTGGTGAATAATCAGGAGTTTTCTGATCTGACGGAACTTCCTCATATTCTCCATCAATTACGCTTTCAGAGGATTCCGGTATGCTTCCTGGTTGTTCAATAACGTTTTCTTGATTTCCCTCCGTATTCTCTTCTGACATCTGCTTTTCTACATATTCATCAATCTGCCTCCTGGCATAATTACAAAACTTCTGGAAAAGACAGATACCCAGATCTTCGTCACCACGGTAAAACTCAATAATTTCTTCAGCTACTGAAACTTCCACATCATTGTTAATGATGATAGGATCTTCCTTGCGACCAGAATACCTAAGTTTAAGCATTTCGATGATTCTTTCATCAGTGATCCCAATGGCCATACCTCCATAAATCAATCTTTTTGCATTATCCTGGACAAATAACCGGGCAAACATTGTTACGTGCCGGTCAGAAGCTTTTGGAATTCCTGCGTAGCTATAGGATTCATCTACTTCTTTTTCATCATCTGGGTCATAATATCCTATATCCTCGATCTGAGAGGTTTCCTGTTTCTGCTGAACCGGATGCGCATTGTGCCAATCACGTCCATTATAATTCCAGATATCCTGATCAATCTCCCCTGATTCAAATACCCAACTTCTAATTCCATCAAATTCCTCTACGTGATACCTGGATTTCTTATATTCAACGTTATATTTGGAATGTCCAGATCCATCATCACCAAATCCAAAACTATAGGATCCGTTTGATATTCTTTGAATTGCTGTCATACTATAATTATCTTTTTCCAGACCATTGGAATGCATATGGCAAAGAGTATTGCACATCTGTCTAAGAACTTCACAGCGGATCAGCCATTCCTCTTTTCGTTTATCCTCAAAGTCCTTACTATTCGCATCTGCATCCTGTTGCGATATCGCAATAGCATCCTGTTTCTCACCAGACAGCAGATCCACCACATTCATTTCAAAGGTCTGTTTCTGATTGGTTATGGGCTGCTCTATCTGACCCGGAGGCAGAATGTCAGGAAAATCTATTTCAAAATCCATCTGCCCTGGTAGCTCTATGTATGGGATCTCCTTTGGTTTTCGTAAATTCCGGATATCTTCCACTCTATCCCCAGGCTTTACTTGATCCAACTGTTCGTTTTCCAGATATAGCATTTCCTGCAACTGACTTTTCCCAAATGCTTTGTATTCTGTTTTTATATTGGGACTATTTCCGTTCTCAGAAAAACGATCATTCATGGACATATAACGGCTGGCTGTGCTTTTGCTTATCCCATATTCTGATTTAGCAAAATCCCAGACATCCTGATAATTATCTTCTTCAAATAATCCCCGATCTCTAACACATTTCAAATAAAATCCAATGGCAATAAAGGAACGGGCTGCCGTTGTTATATTACTTTTAATAAACGTCTTTGCATCTTCCAGGCTGATATGTCCTTCATACCAGTGAGAAGGTTCTATTTTTGCTTCTCCATCAATTTCCTGCCTGACAACAGGATCCATCTCTTTCATGGTCAATCCTCCTTTACATTTCCTGAAGCTGAGCATTTACAATTGCATCATAATCAATATTTCTCTGGGGGAAGTCCTGAAACTGATTTTGCTTTCCAGTGGAGCCAGATTTTTTTACAGACTTGTCACCCAATGGAAAAACTCCTTTCCAGCCATTCATGATTGACTGGTTTAAAATTGCTATCTTAGCAGGGGAATCCCCTGGCGCCATCTCCTCCAGCTTTTTTAGCATTAAGTCAATGGCGTGGTCCGTCATGGCAGACTTTATATCTAACCTGAAAGCGATAAATGCAAGTATCGCATCATTGAGCTCAACATCTTCCGAATATTTTCTTGTTGAGACTTTAGTTGCACCCTTTTGTTTTTGTTTGAGTTTCTGTTTAAATTTCTGTTTATCTAATGTGGTACTGTTTTGCGTACTATCTTGCTTACCATTTTGCGTACTAACTTCAACACTGTTTTGCGTACCATCTTGCGTACTATTTGATATAGTAACCATTTTATAAGAGGTTGCTTTTGTTCCCCTCTCTCTAAAATCAATCAGCCCTCTTTGCTTCAATTCATTTCTCGCTTTCAATATCCCACTCCGCGATAGCCCTGTGTGTATAGAAAGCACCTGATTCGACACTGTAAACCACTCTGTCCAGTTGCATTTGTTGTTTATGTGCATTAATCCAAACCATAAAGCAACTTGCCCTGTAGACAACGGATTTAGGATGATCGAATCCCAGAAAGAATTGATTTCGGCTATATAATTCATGCAGGCCACCGCCTCCTCTATTTTTAGCTATTCACATTCTCTCCTTTTGGAAATCCCTCGCTGCTCATTGACGAACAGCGAGGGGGCTTCACTGGTTTTAGATCGTGACATATAAAACCACATAGGTAAACTCAATTAACCGATTACTGTAATGTTACTTCTTATTTCCGTATCCATATTTGAAAGGTGTTCCATAAGAAAAGTCTTAATATTTGAAATGGCTTCGTTCTTCCAGATTCCGCCCTCTGCTTCTACGATCTTAAAGGCTGGAACCTCTTTGTCTGCGATCCGGAATACAAATTTACTTGCCGGCTGTCCCACTTCCTGGAATGTGCGATATGGGATCAGCTCTACTGGATTAGGCACAATTACATCTGCTTTTGTTGCAATTCCTGTGGTCATGGTTGCAACCTGGGAACAACCATCATCAGAATAGGTCTCCCCATTCTTCTTCACAATATTTCCAACTGCTTTTAATACCAGTTCAAGGTCCTCATTCTTCTGAAAATTAGCTTGCATTTCAATCATCATGCGTTCCTGCTCATACCACTGATCGAAACGGAATTCAGATGTTTCTGCATTGACCTCAAACAGTACTTCTCTTTCCCGTTCTTTATCGAGTGCTGACATCAGCAATACTCTGGTGGGGCTTACAATATGTATAATCATGCTGCCAGGAAATTCCTTGTTACACTGATAAATGTAATCCACCATAGATGTAAGGGTGGAGGCTTTGATCCTATCTGCCTTTGGCATCTTGTCATAACGGGTAAGATTCTTATTGGCATAGGTCTTACCGTTGATATCAAGTACTTCCGTTTTCTCTGCATCAACTCCAAGTCCTGCAATGTACTGTAAAGCTTCTTTCAAATTTTCCATGTTTAGGATCTCCTTCTCTAATTTGCTTCTCTTAAATTAATAGGTTTCTGATACTGGTTCGGTTCAATGATTTCTCCGGTCTCTGGATCAAAGTTTTTGGACTTAGGCGGAATTTCCTCAGTAGCTACCACATAGGCTTCTCCTACAACTCGTGCAGGCTGCTGATTATTACCAAACTCATTCATCTCAATACGTCCTGTTTTCAAATCCTGTCCCACCATCAGCATTGTTTCATCTGCCAGAGGTGGAGCCAGAGCGATATTAGTTTCAAGTGTGGTTTTCACATGCCTCCTGTTCTTATCCGGTTTGAATTTCATAGTGATTGTAATCTTGCGTGCCTTTTCTGGATCTGTATTGGGATCCATGATATTTCTCGCAATCTGATCCAATGCCAGATTTACTCTTTCCAACAAGACTCCATTGCCCAAACTGTCAAGGCTAATTTTCATTTTCTCTTCCTCCTTTCTACTGGAATTTATTTATTAAAGAAATCATCTTCCACACTCGTTTCCGGGCTTTCTACTGATTCCTGAACCGGCTGCTCCTGTTTTGCAGGTTCTGCCTCCTGCTCTGCAACCACATTATCCTCAGAGACTTCTTCCATTTCCACATAATCTGCAGTACCGTCCTCCCTGATCACAGCCATATCTGCATCGATAGCCTGAATCAGATCAATGCTCATAATTCCCCATTTACTAATCAGCTGCCGGAGCATTGTCTTATATGCCATTCCATCAAAGTCCTTATACCAGAAGCTGGAATATTTCCAGGAGTCTTCTTCTGGATACTTTCCTGCTAAAAAATCTTCATAAGATACCCTGTTATACTTTGGATTCCTGCTTACTACAGCATCCACATGAAATGCCTTGCTGTATTTATCTGCATGTGCCAGCATCTTCTCCCGGCTCCAGTACATTGCCTTTTTAAAACCGTTGGTATATTCAAACATTGCATAATAGCCGATAGTTGGGGTATTCTCTCTTTTCCATTCGTCCAACATCAAATTTACTTCTATTTCCTCATTGAGAGGATCAAAGCGAATGAGCTCCCCTTCCTTGATTGCTAAAACATTTAACTTTTTATACTGACCACTTCGGATCGCCAGCTGAATATAACCTTTATACCCCAGCTGAAACTGAGCTTCTTTTACTCCCTTATTTTTGTTATCATAAGGGACCAGATAAACTTGTCCCAGTTGGGGGGAGGGGGAAAGGTTAAGTGCTTCTCCCAATAGTGCAGCACTTAAAATACTTGGATTGCTGCATTCCTGCAGCGCTGGTGTTGCCTGAACTGCAGACACGATGCTGGAAATAAATCTGGTTCCATTTTTCCCACCTACCACGCTGCTGATCTGGTTTTTCACTGCATCCTGAGTAAGATAAGCGGTAAGGCTTGTCTTATTTGGCCTCTTAGCAAGGCTGTTATTTACTCCCATGATCGTTACACTCCTTTCGGTACCGGCTCAAACCGGATACTATTTGCTTTTAAGAACTCCTTTAACTTGTCCAACTGTCCTTTCGTTGCATGGACACGGAAATCCAGAATATGTACAGGATCCTCTACAGTTTCCACAACAGGAGTAGTCTGAGCTACATGCTGAGTCTGTGTTGGAGGCGTAGAAGTTACCGGCGCCTTCCCTGCATTAATTACCCTGCTTGTCTGTGCCTGAATAGCAGCTTCCCGTTCTGCCTTTTTACGAGCCTGTTCTTCCTCATAAGCTTTGCGCTTTTCTTCTGCAGCTTCCAGGCGGTTTCTCTCTGCCATTGCTGATCCTATGTCATAAGTACGAAGAAACACTTCCTTCATATCTCCCGCGAACTTACTATCAACCTCATTGATAATAGCCAGACCTTCATCGACCTTCTGAATCAGAGCCAGTATATCCTCTTTAATAGATTTCATCGTGGTAGAAGCATTGGCATACTCTGACTTAAAAACACGGTCAAATGGAAGAATAGAAGAAAGATCATGGATATTCTCTTCGTAAAACTCCCGGACCTTTGCTGTTTTCTCATCCCTCTGGCGTTGCTCATACCCTTTCACCTGGGTATCAATGTTATCAATTGCTTTCTGGACAATCCCTGTCAGTTCTTTGATTTCCTTCCCAAACTGTTCATCTGGTTTTAGGAGAACCTTGCGTATCTCTGTCCGTTTCCCGTTTAGAGCATCAACAAACTTATTCAGTTTCGCCCTGTCTGCTTTGGCGGCCTTGATCGTGTCATCTGTATAGACCGATGTTTCATATTCCAAGGCAGATGCGGTGATCTCTGTTTTTAAATCCTCAAAATTCCAATCAATCTTCTGCAGGAAGCCGTTGTCCTGCGGTTTATAGATTTTTAACTCCATAACTACCTCCTTATATGGCAGGAAGTATCAGATCCGGTCGTTTGCCCGATTGCACATAACTCCAGAACCGCTTTTCGGCATCAATCAGATACTTGATATCTTCCTCTACGTCCTTTCTTTCAATAAAATAATGTTTAGTTGTAATTCTCAGTTCTCCGCCCCATTCGCTTTTTAGCTGGGCCTTTAATACTGCAAATTCATAACCGGTTACAGCCAGATAATGAAGCACCTGACAAAAATAGTTGTCCGGGATCCGATCCTGCCATTTTTCTTTCTGCATAGATTGCAGGATGTTGGTTGTCTTAATTTCTAATATTCCTTTCCGCCCGCCCTGATCCACAAGCTCTCCATCAAGAGAAGCGTGCATCCACGGATAAACAGAATTAAGAAACATATTATTATCATCATAGAAAACCTGATACTCCGGAAAATCCAAGATAAACAATTCTCTCAGATATTCCTCTGCCTTAGTTCCATAAATCACATAATCCTTTCCAGAAATATCCTCCGGCTGACGCAATCCAGTCTTCTCTTCCCAAAGTTCTACATTAGACTTATAAGAATTTACTCCCACACAGGCACTGGCATCAGAACCACCAATATGATTTTTTCTTGCCTGAAGCCATTCTTCCCGGCTACCGAGCACCAACTTATCAACCGACATTCTGTTTCTCCTGGAACTGATACTCAATCTTCACTACAGAAGATTGCTCCTCCGCGGCTTCTTCTTTACAGTTACAATGTTCTCCCGGGTCCAGATTAGCACCGCAGTAAGGACATTTATTGCAATAAGCCATCTTGCATTCCTCCTATAAATCCCTTATAATAAGGGTGTAAAATAATTACGAGTTACATTGAATCCCTGGGAGTTGCCGCTCCTGGGGTTTCTGCATTTTCACAGCCAATAATATGACCATCGTTTATTATCAGGGGATCCAAATTCCCTGCATCGATCGCTCTTTCCAAAGTGTTTATGGTCAGGCTCTCGATCTCTTCCTGTGTCCAATTTAATGAGTTCATTTCCTCACCTCCTCTTACAACACTTCCAGTGCTCCACATACCGCAAGCATCAAAGATATACTTACAACAAAAATCAGTGTCATGCGTACATAACAAACTATCTTATCCCTTAGAGGGTGTTTGCTTACGCCTTTATAATCCTCCAAGTTTGTGAAATACATCTGCATGAAAAACCTCCTTCCCTTACTGCTTGTCTGTTCCGACCGGCATCAGCCGGTTTCATCTTTCTTCTCTTTATCCCTGTAAATACTGGACGCAATCCGTCCAACATTATCAAGGATCTCCTGCTTTTCTTCCTCTGTTTTCACAAAACAATCATCGTGAGCACGAATAAGTGTATTACCGATTTTCATTTCCATGATCTGCATATGTAACACCTCTCTTTCTCTTAAGCCTATGCGATATTGGTTGTACTTGTTGCGTACTTAAAACTCTTCTCTCATAATCTTTGCAGGGATACCGTCGACTTCGATCCGGGCAACGGCTACGATGCCTACAGGACTTGCACGATAATGTAATTTCCATATATTTCACCATTCCTTCCTCTTCCCCTTATATCCTCAGTTATTAACCTGTTTTTTTATCCAGCTCACTCTCAAAAAGATAATCGAACTTACTATCAAAGAGTCTGCATAATAGCTTTATTTCAAATGTAGTAAATTTCCCAGTTTTTTTCTTATTTTCATAAGATGTTCTAGAAATTCCTAAATGAGTTGCAACTTCCTGATTTGTAAAAGCGTTCCTAGCCTGTTCAGCCTCTAAGTTTCTAAACATTAAATCACCTCTTTTCCGTTATTGTTTGCTAATTGCAAACTTTAATTATACTATAATTGCATTAAGCAAACTTGTCAACCCCTTATCCCCTAAAATGTTTTCATAATGCAAACTTTTCTATTGACAAACATCTTTGGGAATTTTATAATCAATTTAACGGAGGTATCTTAATGGAAAATAATTTTCACGGAAATTTAAAAGAAGCTCGCACGTCTAGAAAAATGACTCAAAAGGATGTTGCAGAAAAAATAGGTGTTGCTAAATCCACTTATTCTTTATATGAAAGTGGTAATAGAGAACCCGGAGTTGCAATAATAAAAAAAATTGCGAAAGTATTAAATGTAAGCGCTGACGAACTACTAGGTACGAATGAAAAAGAGGATCCTCAAAATCAATCGTTTATTACCGAAGCAGAGCAGAGTCTTTTAGATAAATATATTTTCATAGATGATAAAGGTAGACATACTGTAGATACGGTCCTAGAAATGGAATACAATCGCTGTAAAACTTCAAATATATCGAAACTGATAAAGAAAAAGTCAGAAGGAGATAAGTCACATCTTATGCCAAATGCTGCTCACGAACGTACAGATATCAAAGTGACCGAAGATATGAAAAAATATGATGATGCTTTCTTTGATGAATAAAGCACAGACAAATAAGGATTAAAATAGCCTATGGCTTTTTAATAAAAATACAATGGAAGAGGGAATGAGTATGAAACAAAAATGGTATTTGCAAACTTGGTTAATCTGCTTATTATTTGCTTTATGGGTTTTTATTGTTCCAGGTATTATAGGTTTGGTTTTATTAATCCTACAGATAATTGAAAATAACAAAATAAACAAGCACTATGGGGCAATTGATCAATTAGAGAATAAAATAAAAGATTTAGACTCAAATTTTCATCAAAAAGAAATATTGCATGACATCGCTTGTCGTGACATTAATGAAGAATACGATAATAAGAAAAAGACCATGCAAGATAACTTTAATGATTATTCTGAAAAGATAAGCAGACAAAAGACAGCAATTAATAATGAACTTGATGCTCTAAAAGAAGAACTTTTTTCACTGCATGAATCATTAATTGAAGAACACTATAAAATTTCCGATTATGACGGAATAACATCTGAAGAATGTAAAAATAAATTAGCCCTTTTAAAGTCTGACGAACAGGATATGTTAAAATCGGAGGAATATGTAATAGTTACTTCCTATGGCTCAAAGCAAGAAATTAATAATAATATTAAGCAGATCATACGATGTCTGAATGCAGAATGTGACAATATATTCATGAACATCTCAACTAAGAATATAGATTCCATGAGAAATAAAATATCTAAATGCTTTGAGTCCTTAAATAAAATCTTCGCCGTAGATGGTATCCAATTGTCAAAACGTATTTTGGAATATAAATTAGAAGAATTAAACCTAATTTATACTTATGAATTAAAAAAGGAACAAGAGCGTGAACAACAAAAGGCAATAAAGGAACAGATGATTGAAGAAGAAAAAGTTCGTAGAGAAATAGAAAAGGAAAAAGCCAAAATAGAAAAGGATCAAATGCAATTCACCAATGAAATTACAAAGCTCATGGCCTATATGCAAAAAACTCAAAATGACATAGAAAAACAGTTATATATAGATAAGATAAAAGAATTAGAATCGAAACTTAATGAACTGGAAAAAGAGAAAGAAACTGTGCTTGAAAGAGAAGCAAATGCCAGGGCCGGTTATGTGTATATAATATCAAACATAGGTTCTTTTGGGGAAGACATATACAAAATTGGTATGACACGTCGTCTTGAACCAATGGATCGTGTTAAAGAACTGAGCAGTGCATCAGTACCTTTCGAATTTGATGTACATGCCATGATTTTTTCAGAAAATGCCCCTGAACTAGAGAATACACTTCATAAATATTTTGAGCAAAAAAGTGTAAATAGAATTAATCTTCGTAAAGAATTTTTCCATGTATCACTTGATGAAATTGAAAAGGTAGTGAAAGAAAACTATAACAATACTGTAGAATTCATAAGAATACCTACTGCAACAGAATATCGCCAGACACTATCAATTTTAGAGTCAGAAACAGCATAAAACAAAAAGCCCCAGGAGCTGCGAACTCCCAGAGCATAAAACATAGATTCTCTTGCCGGATTCCCGGAAAGATATATCCATCTCATCAATGGAATTATATCATTTTCGGAAACAGCTTGCAATAGCTGTTATTTTTGTACCCAAAATTAAGTAAACTATACAAGGAGATGATATAATGCTTGACCCATCAGGAATCTATTACATGTACTTACGCAAATCCAGAGAGGACCGGGAAGCCGAAGCCCATGGCGAAGGTGAGACTCTGGCCAGACACGAAAAGCGCCTTAACGAGCTGGCCGATCAATTAAAGATCACCGTCTCCCACATCTACCGTGAAGTAGTATCCGGAGAAACCATCGCCGCCCGCCCAGAAATGATGAGTATGCTTTCCGACATCGAAAACGAGCAGCCTGATGGTGTATTAGTTGTAGAGCTGGAGCGTCTCGCCCGTGGAGATACCAGAGATCAGGGCCTAATCATGGAAACCTTTAAATATGGAAACACAAAAATCATCACCCCCATGAAGACCTATGACCCCAACGATGAATTTGACGAAGAATACGCTGAATTCGGGCTATTCATGAGCAGACGGGAATACAAAATCATTAACCGCCGTTTACAGAACGGACGGCGCGCTTCCACCAAGGAAGGAAAATGGATCTCCAACGTTGCCCCTTACGGATATGAACGAGAGAAACTTCCCCACGAAAAAGGATACACCCTCTCTCCTCTTCCTGAAGAAGCAAAGATCGTTCAGTTCATCTTCCAGCTATTCACCGAAGGAACTCCGGAATCTGATGGACTCCCCCTGGGCACCACTCAGATCGCCCACCTGCTCGACGACATGAAAGTATCCCCGCGCAGATCCGATCACTGGGAAACCGGAGTCATAAAAGGAATTCTAAAAAATTACGCCTATATCGGAAAACTGGAGGTTGGCAAGCGCAAGCAGTTAAAAGTCATAGAAAACGGCACAGTTAAACGTTCCCGCCCCATTAACAATAACCCGGAGATCTTCGATGCTATTCACCCTCCGATCATTGACGAACACGTTTTCTACGCCGCCAGAAAAAAGCTGGAAGCAAACTTTCGTCCCACCAATTTTTCCACAATTAAATCCACTCTTGCCGGACTTTTATACTGCAGCGAGTGCCAGAAAGCCATGTACCGCCGCCCTGCAGGCAAAAGGAACCCCAATGATACCGTACTATGCAAAACACACGGCTGCCCTACCGTTGGCTCCTTCTACTATCTGGTAGAAGAACGCCTGATTCAGTTCCTGGAAAAAACATTAAAAGAATACAAAATCCGGATCCAGGGCGAAAACACCGGTGACTGGACCGAAGTCCTTGAGCGTAAAAAATCCGTTCTAACAGAATACAAAAATGAAGCTGACATCCTAAACAAGCAGCTTGAATCCGTATACGATTACTTTGAACAGCAAGTCTACTCCCTGGACCTTTTCCGCAAACGATCCGGAGACTTAAACAAAAAACTGGAAGACAACGAAAATCTCATAAAGACCATAGAACGTGAACTAGAAGAAATAAAAGAACGCATCATCAGAAAAGAACAGTTCATCCCCTATTTTGAGAACGTCTTAAAATCCTACTCAAAAACAGAAGACCCATTACGCAAAAACGCCCTGTTAAAACAAATAGTGGATCACGTATACTACACCAAAACAAAAAAAGGCACACGCCTTGGGCAGGGAGTTGACTCCTTCACCCTCGACGTATACCTAAAACTCCCGTTTCGCGACTTATAACGCCAATTACCGATACCTATTAAGCGCCAGTTCTTCCGTACCAATATCAGTCAAAACCGCCTTCCCTTCTTTATAAGGCATTGCATACCTCTGGGATAAATAGCGCATGGAAGCACCCATTTCTCCATCAGGTCCGCCAAAGTGCAAAAACAGATAATAGAATTTACCATCAATCACAAAATAAGGAAGAGAAGCGTGTTATCACTCCTCTTCCTTATCTTCGTACACCTTAATGCTTTCTTCGTGCCTCAACGTATTGGGACCTAAGAATTTTCCTGTTTCCCAGTGATTTTGAAATGTTTCGGGCTTTTTGTTTTCTTCCTTTGGACTGGAGTTCTGATTCTTTTTTTCACTATTTTTCATTTGGTTCACCTCAAAGATAGTATGGTGAAATCTACGCCAATTATACACCTTTTATTTCTGAATCCGCTTTTTTGCGCAATAAACTATCTGAGCATTCATATAATATAAAAAACTTTCTATCCAGAGGCACTCATGCAGACAATTTCTAAGAAAACAATATCAGATGTCCTCCTCCATAACGACGTTCCCGTACTTACCTATACTATTCATTACCCTTATTTCACATCAACCTGCGGAACCGATACCACCCTGGCCATCAATCAGTTTTATGAGATTCAGTCCCGTCAGGCAGAAAAATATTGCCGTGAAGTCTTATATGCCCAGGCTGTGGAAGATGCCATGTATGCAAAAAACAACGAATTTCCTTTCCAAAGCTATGAATTTTATTCGGATTATGTGGTCACATATAATGAAAACTGTATTACAAGCCTCTATAACGACCAATATACATATCTGGGCGGGGCTCACGGTAATACCCTGCGACAGTCTCAGACATGGGATTTTCAGACAGGCAGTCAGCTGCAACTGACCGATTTTTTCACTGATGTCAATAAACTTAATGATTCTATATTTAACGTTATTCAATATGATATCTTAAACCGTTTGAAGGAAACCCCGACTTCCTACTTTGAAGACTATCCCGAACTGATCCGTGGTAATTTTAATATGAATGCATTTTACTTAAAGCCCTGCGGGATCGTTATCTATTATCAGCAGTACGATATCGCTCCGTATGCATCCGGAATTCCGGAATTCTTCTTTCCTTTTGAAAATTGCAAAAAAGAGACTCCATAGACACATACCGCCGGTCATCAATGCTTCAGATGACCGGTTTTTCCTCTCTGCTGGTAAAACCTGCATGTTTCATCATCTGATCACGGATCAGTTCTCCCGCTCTTTTTTTCTTTTCCTCCGGAAGGAGGTCTAGCAGTACGATATCATCGTTTAAATCTATGTAATTCTCAATTATGATTTTTCTATTCATAAATCCATCCCCTCTCATGTAAAATGTATGTGACACGGATTGTACCTGTTTCCAGGTATCTTTTCTGATTATCGGAAAGAAGGAAATCAATTGATTAAAAATAATCAAAAACCCATTGGCGCCGCTTATGTCCGGGTAAGCACAAACGATCAGACAGAGCTGTCTCCAGCCGCCCAGCTCAGGGAAATTAAAAATGCGGCAAATGCGGATGGAGTGCGGATTCCTGATGAATATATATTTATAGAAGAAAAAGGAATCAGCGGACGCCGGGCTGATAACCGGAAAGAATTTCAGAGGATGATCTCCATAGCCAAGTCACACCCCTCTCCTTTCCAATACCTGTATCTATGGAAATTTTCACGCTTTGCTCGTAATCAGGAAGAAAGCGTGTTTTACAAAAGTATACTTCGAAAAAAATGCGGTATTGCTATAAAAAGTGTCTCTGAGCCTGTCATGGAGGGGATGTTCGGTCGGCTGATTGAAAGTATCATAGAATGGTTTGATGAATATTATTCTATAAACTTATCCGGGGAAGTCACACGGGGAATGACGGAAAAAGCTTTGAGAAACGGCTATCAGGCAGCTCCCTGCCTTGGCTACCGGGCTGTGGGAGAAGGAAAACCTTTTATAATAGAAGAAAAGGAATATGAAGCTGTGATATTAATCCATCAATCCTTTTATAACGGTATGGATCTTACTTCCATTGCAAAAGAGGCAAACAATCAGGGATATTGTACCAAACGGGGCAATCCGTTTGACAGAAGGGCGGTAGAGCGAATCTTAAAAAACAGATTTTATGAAGGAACGGTGACCTGGAATAATATTTCGTTTCAGGGTACCCACGAAATCAGGAAAGAAGTCACTTCGGTTTTTCAGGCAAACCAACTGCGTTTGAAACAGGAGTACCGGCCAAGAAACAGACGGGAAGTCTCTGCATGCAGGCATTGGGCATCCGGACTTTTAGTCTGTGGCTATTGCGGAGCCGGGTTAAGCTATAATGCCGGCAGTAAAACAGGTCATCAATCCGGTTATTTTCAATGCTGGCGCTATACCAAAGGACTTCATAAGGAGTCCTGCTCCATTTCTGATAAAAAGGCTGAATCCCTCATCATCGAATCCTTACAGCAGGTTGCTGCTAATCCGGCAAAAAACGTTGAATACACCCAAATACCTTTATCTCCACCCTACCGGGAGAAACAACAGCTGGAATCCGCATTGGAAAAACTCCGTACAAAAAAACAAAAAATAAAAACAGCCTATGAAAATGGAATTGATGATTTAGACGAGTACCGTGCCGGCAAAGAACGTTTATTGAAATTAGAAACAGATTTAAAAAACAGATTAAACTCCATTGAAACAGAAAATGAGACATCTCCCCGCACAATCCGCAGCGTCTGCGACATTTTAACAGACGAAACAATAAGCAATGAAGTAAAAGGAAGGGCATTACGAAGTGTAGTCAAAAAGATTGTTTATGATAAAAAATCCGGAAAAATGAATTTTATTTATTATATCCAATTGCCTTAAGGTCCGCCATACTGACTCATAATAAAAGTTGCGATTTTAGGATTTGGTGTTGTAATATTTACAGGATATTGTAACCTTTTTTCATATCTCCACATTAGCCGCACACTCCTTCCCATGGCCATGGATCATTTACCCAGGTCCAGTAGTTTTCGTCCATAACATGGTTCGACATTAACGGTCCACAATACTCTTCGTAGGCATTCACAGCCTGTTCACGCATATTCGCTACATAATGATAATAATTTAATGCATCCTGATCACAGGGATGGGTATCAAGATACAGAATTACATCGTCCATTGCAAAACATGATTGATAAATCTGCATTAATAACATATTGCAGTTAGCAATACTATTGCTATATCCATTACAATTACACTCACAATTACACTCACAATTACAATTACAATCTGTCATCACTTGCACCCTCCCATCAAAAATGGTTTAAATAAATCCGGGAAAATGGTACCCATCTCAATCGCTGTATCGACGGAATACAATTCCTGCCATCTCTGCCATGGAACGTATGCCATAGCAACAGGATACCGGTCAATGCTCTCAACACCTTTACATTCAGCAGGTGCAGGCCTACAGCCGCCGGTCATTCCTGGTGCCATTCCCATAGGCATTTCCGGTCTCATATGACATGGAGGCATATCAGGATACTTCATGGGGCAGACAGGCATCGGCGGGCACTTCATTTTTGCCGGAGATACACCCTGCTCCGGACATTTCATTGGCTTGGGGGGCATTGGCGGACATTTCATCATCTTTGCCGGGGATACACCCTGCTCCGGACATTTCATGCGGCAGGGAGGCATTTCCGGACATTTCATCGTTGCCGGGGATACACCCTGTTCCGGACATTTCATTGGTTTAGGGGGCATTGGCGGACATTTCATCATCTTTGCCGGGGATACACCCTGCTCCGGACATTTCATGCGGCAGGGAGGCATTTCCGGACATTTCATCGTTGCCGGGGATACACCCTGCTCCGGACATTTCATTGGTTTAGGGGGCATTGGCGGACATTTCATTGGTTTAGGAGGCATTGGCGGACATTTCATCATCGTCGCCGGGGATACGCCCTGCTCCGGACATTTCACTGGCATCTGGCATACCGGTTTTTCCGGACATTTCATAGGCGACGTTGCAGCCTCTCTCTCAGGACATTTCCTGGGTCCGCAATAAGTGGGACATCTGTATAAATCCTGCTGTCTCATTGGGTCCGGCGTTGACGTATTGTGTAATTTTCTGGCAGGTCCGGACCCCAAAGGCATATCTGGACGAATCACTGTCCCCGGACATGCGGACATATCAAGTTCCACAGGGGAAGACCAGGCGGAACTCTGTTGTTTCGTATAACCATCCATAGGATGTTTGACTCCTTTCATACTTGAAAAGTTTCTAATATCAATCTATGAATGGAATACTCTGTTGTGCAGGATTAGAAGATATTTTTCCGTTTATTTCAAAAGAAGATCCATGACATGGACATTCCCATCGTTTATCATAACGGTTCCATACCAAACGGCAGCCCAGATGGGGGCAATTGACGGCACCTTTCAATACTCCGCCGGATAGTCCTTTTACTGATTTCAGGCTGTGAGAAACTAAAGTTTTGGCACTGGCCCTGATATGATGCCTTCTTGGAGTAAAGACTTCATCGTAAGGAGTTCTCTTTCCCAAAATCTGCATGCTGAGTATTTTTGCTGCAGCCATGGAAGTACTCATACCCCATTTACCGAATCCGGTAGCTACATACCAGTCAGGTTTCAGGGCAGAGTAAGTGCCGATATATGGAATTCCATCAAGCGTCATACAGTCCTGAGCCGACCATTTTCTAAGTCCCACTGCTTCTGGAAACAGATGCTTAGCCGTCTGTTCCATGGCAATATACGGATTTTCTTTGGGAATGCTTCCCGTTCTGTGGCTGCCATATCCCAAAAGCAGCTTGTCTTGTGCATTTCGGAAGGAATAGGATTTGGAATCAACTCCCAGATACATACCATGAATGGATGGAACCGGACCAATTTCCATTATATAACTTTTTTCCTGATACATTTTTGTGAAATAAAATCCGGGAACATTGATAAATGGATAATGAGTTGCAAATACCACTTTATCTGCCTTAACCACTCCCCGGTTTGTCACAACCTCATGTCCCTGCACTTTCAGCACTCTGGTACGTTCATAAACCGTTAGCCCGGAAGAAATGTCTCTTAAAAACTCCAGAGGATGAAACTGGGCCTGACCTGAAAAACGGACTGCACCAAAAACAGGAAAAGGAAGTTTCGTTTCCCGCTCAAAGGTTGCCGGAAGACCAAGCCGTCTGGCACATTCTGCCTCTTTTAAAAGCTTTTCTGATTCCTGCACAGAATAAAGATATGCATCCGTCTCTTCATAATGACACTGGATGCCATATCGTCTGATCAGCTTCCCATATTCCTCCACTGCCAGCTGGTTTGCCTTTCCATAAAGCCTTGCAGTCTCTTCTCCTACTGTCTTTACCAGTTTCCCGTAAATCAAATTATGCTGGGACGTTATCTTTGCGCTGGTATATCCGGTCTGACCGCTTCCAATCCTGTCTGCCTCCAATACCACCACATGAACATGATGCCGCAGTAAATAAAAGGCAGTTAAAATCCCTGCCATTCCTGCTCCAATTACCACCACCTCTGTCCGCCTGTTACCGGGCAGCGGATTTCTACCCGGTATGGGGGCAGTTTCTGTCCATAATGAATTCATTGCTTTTCACCTCTGCTAATCGTATATTTCCTATTATTCTCACATTTGTCAGAAGTAATGCTTATTTTTCTGTTTCCAATTATTTCTTGCTTTCCTTTCCTATATATAATAAAATAATACCAGACAGTCATGGACAGGAGGCAACCCAAATGCACTGGTTTCAGAACAAAGAGAATAAACAGCCGGATGACAAACAAACAGTCCCGACCGAACAGACTAAGGACAGTTCGGTTAAATTAGAGCGGGAGGCCTGCCTGAAGCATCTTGGTCAGGCACTCAGTTCAAATGAACGGGGTGTTGTTTTAAAGCTTTATATAGAGAATTTTAAACAGCTCAACCAATTATTGGGCTATGAATACTGCGAAAATCTGCTGAATCAGATTCTTACCTATTTAAAAGAGACATGCACAAACAATGTCTATCACTACATAGGTGTGGAATATGTAATTATCTTAGACAATCTCACGCAGGGACAGGCTATGAATCTGGCAGAAGAAATAGGCGCAAGATTCGATCATGCCTGGAAGATTGACGGTACAGACTGCTTATGCTCGGTGGAGATGGGATTGTGTGCTTACCCCGGTCATGCAGCTACTTCTGAACAGATGTTAAAGTGCCTGGATCTTGCAGTAACCAGAGCCGGTGAAGCAGGACCCAATCAGGCAGTCATCTTTGACAGCACGCTGCAGAACCAGTTACTTAGGCGACAGGCTATTGCCCTGTATATAAAGACAGCTTTGGAAAAAGAAGAAGCAGAGATCCTTTACCGCCCTATATACTCCACAGATACAAAAAACTTTACCAGAGCAGAACTTTCCATGCGTATTTTTATAAAGGGACTGGGATTAATTGGATCCGGTGAATTTATGCCAGTAGCTGAGGATTCCGGACAGATCCGTGCTTTGCTTTATTACGCTTTGGATAAGGTATGTCAGTGCATAAGGCAGGCGGTAGACGCAGGCTGTGAATTTGAATCCATCACCCTTCCTGTATCCCCGGTTCTTTTTTTGCAGGAGGACTTTATAGCTGAGGTTTCAAAAGTTATGGATACATACCATGTTCCAAAGGGGAAACTGGCCCTGGAGCTGAAGGAAAGTTCCCTGACAATGGGATATCTAAACCTTGGCATCATGCTTCAGAAGCTGGCAGATATGGGCGTGGAACTGATTCTCAACGAATTTGGCTCCGGTTGTTCCAGTATTTCTGCCATTCTGGATCTTCCCGTTCAGACACTGAAGCTGGAACGCCTCTTTGTCTGGCAGCTTGAGACAAATGAGAAATCCAGATATATAATAGAAGGACTGATCCGTATGGCAGGAGATCTTGATTTAACCATGATTGCAGAAGGAGTGGAAACAGAGAATCAGGTTTCTGTATTAACAAACGCCGGATGCAGCTTCCAGCAGGGCTTTTATTATTCCCCCCCTTTAAAGCAGGAGAATTTAATCAAAATATTAGGAAAAAACAGAGAAGAATCCGCGCCATATCTTTTTGAGGAATAGATTCCTTCCGGATGAAAAAAGCGTTTTCGGTTATGAAACCAAAAACGCTTTTATTTTTGCTTAATTACTTACCACTGTCCTGATCTTGATCTTGTCGGATTTTTTCACTTCCTGGGACTTTTTGTAAAAGTAATGTATGATATCCTTACGGGTTATTAATCCGATAAAATTCTTCTGATCATCCACCACCGGTACAAAATTCTGGTTCAAAGCCATATCAACCAGGTCTTCCATCGTGGAGTCCGCATAAACAGGCCGGTTATCCGATCTTCTGTCAATTGCGGCTACAGTAACACTCTCCGCTTCCTTCAGACTTAAATTGAATTTATTCTTTATTCCCCAGAGCATGTCCCCTTCGGTTATCGTTCCTACATATTTGCCATTCCTGTTGATGACAGGTATGGCGGAGTATTTGTGATACTCCATCTTCTCCAGTGCCTGACGCAGAGAATCATCTTCGTAAATATAAGCCACTTCATTCTTAGGTGTTAAAAAAAACAATATATTCATAGCCACACTCCCCGTTTGATGTACGGACTTAGTATAGCAGATGACTCTTAATCACGTATGAACAAATTATTATTTTTTTATAACTTTTTCCTAATATTTCCTGAGTGATCACTGCATATAGTCAAGAGGATCAATGGCTTTGTCATCATGGGTCAATTCAAAGAATATGTTGGCTCCCTCTACGGAATAATACTTGGTGGGCTCTGCAACATAACCCAGTACCTGACCTTCTTTCACATATTCATTGGCAGTTACCTTCAGTTCTTTTAACTGACCGCAGACAGCCGTGTACTTGTTGCCCATATTTAAAACAACATAGTTACCAATTTCTTCATTGGAACCGATTTCCTGCACTTTTGCATTAGCAGGTGCGACTACCGGAGTGCTTACATCACCCTGAATTACCAGACCTGGATTGCATTTATACTGATCCAGGGTCGGGAAGTAGATGGTAGTATCCATACTGTAGTCCAAAATAACATTTCCCCGAATCGGCCAGGTCATTCTGGTGGAGTCATTAAAATTAAGGGCCAGTGACTTAGTGGCATTTTTGTCTGCTGCAGCTTTGGCAGCCTGTGTTTCTTTTTCTGCAGTGGCTTTTGCTGAATCAACAGCCTGCATTTCATCTTCTTCATTTTTGGTTGCATTGGAGTCTCCTGCAACAGCTACCTGTGAATCCTGGGGGACTGATTCTTTTACAATCATATCGCTCTGATCCGGAACTTTCAGATAAGGGCTTTCTCCTCCACCATTTCCTCTTTGAACGGTAATGACTCCTGCTGCAGCTACTATAGTCAGCAGGCCTAAAACCAACAGGACAAGGAATACTTTATCCTTGAACAATTGACTAATTTTCTCCTTCACGTTTATCACCTCGATAATATTCTTACCAAGAGTGAAAGAGTTATTCAGATTTCAAAACAATATTTTTATAAAAATAAGCAAGAATTTTTTCTGCTGTCCAACCTTCCTCACTTTTGCATTTAGCCCCGTACTGGCTGAGACCATAACCATGTCCGATTCCTCTGCAGACAGCCCTCACTCCGCCTTCGTAATCTTCAAACTCATAGGAAGGTGACGGAAGGGAAAGCGCATACTGTACCTGGTCTCCCGTAAAGGTACGGGTGCCGATCTGGATCTGTACCACATATCCGAAGTCGTCTCTTTGAACGATCTGGATACTCTGTGGAATCTGATCTGCTTTTACGCAGACATCACCGGATATCTGATTAATCTTTTGTGCAAAATCCTCTTTGCTAAATGGTATAATCGTTAAAAAACCCTCTGCCTCCACATCCTTACTGCATTCTACCGGCTGCAAGTAGGGGTGATTTTCATCTCCTGCCCTTGTTCTTCCATTGCTGGCACGGTGAAACAGCGGATCAATCAAATTTCCGTTGCAGGTGATAACCATACCTGCGGTAGACCGCACCGCTTCCTCAATTGCCTGATAGCTGGTGACAAATGCCTCACTTCCCCACATCTTCTCCATCTGTTTCTGCTCCAGATACTCCATATGTAGATCAGATTCCTTCACTTCCTTCTGACCATTCATTTTTCCATATATATAAGTCCTTGCTATAATTGCCTGTGCCCGAAGTGCTTCCTTCCCGTAATCAGCGGGTATCTGCTTTGCCACCACTCCTGTCAGATACTCCTCTGCGTCCATGGCACTTTCCCCTCCTTTTCTGTCCAGAATCACACGCTTACCACTGGGTGTAATGGGAATGCCTTTCTTCTCCTCAATTTTCCCTGTCCATGCCAGCGTAATAATATATGGAAACAAAAATGCCAGTATACATGCCATTAAAATCTTTTTTCCCATGATCTGCCGCCTTTCTCTCGTCTGAATCCTTGTTCAATATATGCGAAAAAGCGCTCCGGAATCACTTCCGGAACGCTTTTCCTGTCACGTTCATATATTCTACAGTTCTACATTCACTTTTTCCAAATGCCAGATATCTCTCACATACTCAAGAATCGTACGGTCTGAGGTAAATTTGCCGCTGTTTGCTACATTTAAAATAGCTGCTTTGGCCCACCATGATTCATCCCTGTATGCCTGGTCAATCCGTTTCTGGGCTTCCCCATAAGAGGGAAGATCCTTTAAGATAAAGTACGTATCTGCCCTGTCACTGCTTATGGTGTTAAGCAGGGAATTATAGATATCACGGAACAGCTCCGGATCCCGGGGCGAATAATAGCCGTTTATTAACTGCATCAAAACTCTGCGGATCTCATAATTATTGTTAAAAATCTCCATGGGATCGTATCCGCCTTCCCGCTCATAACGGATCACTTCATCGGAAGACATGCCGAAAATAAATGCATTCTCTGCTCCCACTTCCTCTACAATCTCCACGTTGGCGCCATCCATGGTTCCCAGAGTCAAAGCACCGTTTAACATAAATTTCATATTGCCGGTACCAGACGCCTCTTTGCTGGCTGTAGATATCTGCTCGCTGACATCAGCGGCAGCAAAAATGATTTCTGCATTGGACACCTTATAGTCTTCAATAAAAACCACCTTAATTTTTCCGCCGATACTCCTGTCGTTATTAATCACTTCTGCCACGGAATTGATCAGCTTGATGGTCAGCTTTGCCCTGCGGTATCCGGCAGCAGCCTTGGCTCCAAAGATAAATGTCCGTGGAATCATGTCTAAATTGGGATTATCCTTCAGCTGATTGTATAAATACATCACATGGAGTATATTCATCAGCTGGCGTTTGTACTCATGAAGACGCTTCACCTGCACATCAAATATGGATCTGGGATCTACTTCTATGCCGTTATGTTCCTTAATATAGCCGGCCAGCCGGACCTTGTTCTGGTATTTAATGTCCATAAACTCCTGTTGGCATCTGGGATCCTCTGCATAGACAGCCAGCCGATGTATATGAGGCAGACTGGTGATCCATTCATTACCGATTTTCTTCGTCACCCACTGGGATAAAAGCGGGTTTCCATGGAGAAGAAAACGTCTCTGGGTAATTCCATTGGTCTTATTATTAAACTTCTCCGGCATCATCTCATAGAAATCCTTCAGCTCCTGATTCTTTAAAATCTCCGTATGAAGTCTGGCTACTCCGTTGACAGAAAAGCCTCCCACAATGGCAAGATTGGCCATCCGTACCTGACCGTCATAAACAATGGCCATTTTTCGGACCTTATCCTGGTTACCCGGATACATTTCGCCGATCTTTAGCTGAAAGCGCCGGTTAATCTCTTCCACAATCTGATAAATCCTTGGAAGAAGTCTGGAAAACAGCTCGATGGGCCATTTTTCCAGAGCCTCTGACATAATGGTGTGGTTGGTATAGGCACAGGTCCTTGTGGTGATCTCCCATGCCTCATCCCAGCTCAGTCCATAATCGTCAAGGAGAATCCGCATCAGCTCCGGTACTGCTACCGTCGGATGGGTGTCATTTAACTGAAAAACGTTCTTCTCGTAGAATTTATGAATATCATCGTGGTTTTCCATGTATTTTAAAACTGCTCTCTGCACACTGGCAGAGATAAAGAAATACTGCTGTTTTAATCGCAGCTCTTTGCCTGCGTAATGATTGTCGTTGGGATAGAGGACTTCAACAATGGTTTTTGCCAGGTTCTCCTGTTCCACTGCCTTTTGGTAGTCCCCTTTGTCAAAGGAATCCAGACTGAAGGTATTAATGGCCTGGGCATCCCAGATGCGCAGGGTATTTACCACATTATTGCCATATCCGATAATGGGTATATCGTAAGGAACTGCAAGGACAGACTGAAAGCCCTCCTGCACAAAACGTTCCTTTCCATTCTCCCAGACCACCTTCACATATCCGCCAAATTTGACCTCTGTGGCATATTCTGTCCTCCGGATCTCAAAGGGATATCCGTTTTTCAGCCAGTCATCGGGGATCTCTACCTGGTAACCGTTTTCGATCTTCTGTTTAAACATGCCATAACGATAGCGGATTCCGCATCCATAAGCCGGATATCCCAATGTTGCCAGTGAATCAAGAAAGCACGCCGCAAGGCGGCCAAGCCCTCCGTTACCAAGAGCCGGATCCGGCTCCTGGTCTTCAATTGCATTCAAGTCAAACCCAAGTTCCTCTAACACTTCCTTCACATCCGGCTGTGCCATGAAACTTATGATGCTGTTGCCAAGAGCACGGCCCATTAAAAACTCCATGGATAAGTAATACAGAGTTTTTACATCCTGTTTTTCGTACTCTTTGTGAGTTGCGATCCATTCATCTATGATCACATCTTTTACTGCATAGGCGACTGCCTGGTACATCTGCTCTTTCGTTGCCTCATCTACTGTTTTACGAAATACGTTCTTCATATTAAACAGGACGCTCTTTTTAAAGGTTTCCTTATCAAATCCCATGCTCATTCCACAAGACCTCCTGACTGTTTACTGGATCTTCTCCACGCCTAAGGTTACATTCTCGCCGTTAATACTCCATTCTTTCACATAGCCTGCAGCTTTGTTTAATATGATATCGTCTGCAAGCACCTCGTTCTTAACGTCTTTTTCATGAGCCTTTAAAATACTCTCGATTTTATCATTGTCTTTGCTGAAAACCGTAATATGGTCAGTGACCTCGAAACCGGCTTCCTTACGCATCGTCTGTATCTTGCTGATCAGCTCCCGCACAAATCCTTCTGCTAAAAGCTCCGGTGTTAAATTGGTATCCAGAACAACCGTGATGCTGTTGTCTCCCTCTGATACATAGCCTTCCATCTGCGCTGTGTCAATGAGCAGATCTTCTTTCGTAAGCACCACATCAGTTCCGTCAAACGCAAAGGTAAGAGCTCCTTTTTCGTTCAGTGTGTCCATTGCCTCATTACCATTGATCTCTGCCAGAGCTTTCTTAATGCTTCCCAGCTGTTTTCCGTATTTCGGTCCAACTGTCTTTAACTGCGGTTTAAAGCTGTAAGATGTGAAATCTCTCACATCATCTTTAAATACAACTGCTTTTACATTCAGCTCTTCCTCTATGATCTTCTGATAAAATTCAGGAAGTACATGGGGAGCCTTTACAAACATCTGACCAATTGGCTGACGGTTCTTGATATTTGCAGTATTTCTGGCTGCACGGCCCATAACTACAATTTTTAAAACTTCATCCATATCTACTTCCAGCTGTTTGTCAATGAATGCCTCTTCTGCCACCGGATAATCACACAGATGAATGCTTTCCGGGGCGGAGGAGTCCACGCTGCAGACAAGATTCTGGTAAATCTCCTCCGTCATAAACGGAATGAGAGGAGCGGCAATCTTGCATACATTAACAAGTGCGGTATAGAGAGTCATATAGGCATTGATCTTATCCTGCTCCATACCTTTTGCCCAGAAACGCTCTCTGCTTCTGCGCACATACCAGTTGCTCATGTCATCCACAAATTCCTGGAGCGCTCTTGCAGATTCCGGAATCTGATAATTGCCGAGGTAAGAATCCACCTGTTTTATCAGGCTGTTTAATTTGGATAACAGCCATTTATCCATAACCGGCAGCTTTTCATAATCCAGTTCGTATTTTGTCGGGTCGAATTCATCAATATTCCCGTAGAGCACGAAAAATGCATATGTGTTCCACAGCGTTCCCATAAATTTACGCTGTCCTTCCATAACTGCCTTCCCGTGGAAACGGTTAGGAAGCCATGGTGCGCTGTTTACGTAGAAATACCAGCGGATGGCATCAGCTCCGTAGGTTTCCAGTGCTTCAAACGGATCCACGGCATTGCCTTTGGATTTACTCATCTTCTGTCCGTTCTCATCCTGCACATGACCCAGTACGATTACATTCTTATAAGGTGCCTGATTGAAAATCAGGGTTGAGATGGCAAGAAGGGAGTAAAACCAGCCTCTTGTCTGATCTACGGCTTCTGAGATAAAATCAGCCGGAAACTGCTTCTCAAATAAATCCTTGTTTTCAAATGGGTAGTGATGCTGTGCAAAAGGCATGGAACCGGAATCGAACCAGCAGTCAATTACTTCCGGTACACGCTTCATCTGTTTGCCGCACTCCGGACAGGTAATGGTAACTGCATCGATATAAGGCCGGTGAAGCTCAATGTCATCCGGGCAGTTGTCAGACATACTCTTTAATTCTTCGATACTGCCGATGGAATGCTGATGACCGCATTCGCATTCCCACACATTTAAAGGAGTTCCCCAATAACGGTTTCTGCTGATACCCCAGTCCTGAACATTCTCCAGCCAGTCGCCGAAACGGCCTTTTCCAATGCTCTCAGGGATCCAGTTAATGGTGTTATTGTTGCGGATCAAATCGTCTTTTACAGCCGTCATCTTAATAAACCAGGATTCTCTTGCGTAGTAGATAAGCGGAGTATCACATCTCCAGCAGTGGGGGTAGCTGTGCTCAAATACCGGAGCAGCAAACAAAAGGCCTCTCTCTTCTAAGTCTTTTAAAATCAGCGGATCTGCTTTCTTGCAGAATGTACCTGCCCATTTGGTTTCTTCTGTCATTTCTCCTGCGCCATTAACCAGCTGCACAAAAGGAAGATCGTAATTTCTTCCAACCTTGGAGTCATCTTCACCAAAGGCAGGAGCAATATGAACCACACCGGTACCGTCTGTTAAGGTAACGTAATTGTCACAGGTAACATAGAACGCCTTTTTATTCGGTTTTACAAAATCAAAGAGCGGCTCATATTCTTTAAATTCAAGATCTTTACCAGTAAATTTCTCTAAAACCTTATATTCTTCTCCCAGCACTTTCTCGCAGAGAGCTTCTGCCATATAATAGGTATAATCACCACTTTGTACCTTAACATAGGTCTCGGATGGATTGACGCAGAGTCCCACGTTAGAAGGAAGTGTCCATGGTGTTGTCGTCCATGCAAGAATAAATGCATCCTCGTTTTTCACCTTAAATCTTACAATCGCAGAGCGCTCTTTTACATCTTTATACCCCTGGGCAACCTCATGGCTGGATAAAGGAGTTCCGCAGCGGGGACAATAGGGAACGATCTTAAAGCCTTTGTATAAAAGCCCTTTTTCCCAGATCTGTTTTAATGCCCACCATTCGGATTCAATAAAATTGTTATCATAGGTAACATAGGGATCATCCATGTCTGCCCAGAAGCCGACTGTCTTTGAAAAATCTTCCCACATGCCCTTGTACTGCCACACACTTTCCTTGCAGTATTTGATAAATGGCTCCAGACCATATTCTTCAATCTGCTCTTTGCCGTCAAGACCCAGCTTCTTTTCAACCTCAAGCTCTACCGGAAGACCATGAGTATCCCAGCCTGCTTTACGGGGAACATCATATCCTTTCATGGTACGGTATCTGGGAATCATATCCTTAATAACACGGGTTAACACATGACCGATATGGGGCTTTCCATTAGCCGTGGGCGGTCCGTCATAGAAGGTATAGGTCTGTGCTTCCTTTCGGTTATCCATGCTCTTCCGGAATACATCATTCTCTTCCCAAAATTTTTCAATTTCCTTTTCTCTCTCCACAAAATTTAAATCTGTAGGGACTTTTTTGTACATCTTCCTGACCTCCATTTGATTTTAATCAAAAAAACCTCCATCCTGTAATCAGGACGAAGGCTGCTCTCATTCTTCGTTATACCACCTAATACCACATACATACATATGCTTTTCTTTAACGCAGAAACTACGTCCTGACCTACTAAAATGTATTCAGCCGGAAACTCCGGAGTGATGTTCGGATCCATCATACTCTCACCAGGTTTCCACCCTCCCCGGCTCTCTGTCAATTTCGTACGGTCCTACTGTCTCCATCAAAGTCTTTCTTCTTATTATAAGGAGGTTAACACCTTATATGTTTACTAATTATAGGGATCAGAAAAAGAAATGTCAAGGTTATTTTTGTTTTCTCCTGTCATGGCTGGCGATTGAACAAACTGTGCAAAAGGAGGGCGTCCCCTCCTTTTTGCACAGTTTTTATAAAAACCGGTCTGCTGCCTCCTGCAGATCATGGAGCACCAGCAGGAATGCCGCCGCGCAGATTGCGCATTGAAAAAGAGTTCCTATGTAACAGAAGCCAAGTGCAGTCAATGCCACACACGCTGCATTTACCCCTAACAGCAGATACCTGGTTTTTTTTCGGAAGTATTCCACCTCTGCCTTGTCCAGTCTTTTATTTTCATTATCTGCAGGACTCTTAAAATAGAGAACTGCATCTGCTATGATAAGCGCCCCCCACCAGAACAGCGGTTGGATTGCAGCTTCAGACAGGAAAAGCAGTATAGCTATGTAACAGCAGGAAAACAGATAACACCCAGATTTACTCCTTGCATGATACCCGCCCGCACTTCTTCTTAACGGGATCAGGATACTGCCTATGACGATTAATTCTGGCACCATCTGAAAACAGACAGCAATGATGAAATATGAAATGCAATGGATTATTTTTAATAAGAAACACTCCAGCCCAAATTTATAGATATCTGCCTCATTTAAGGAGATGATTTCATTGGATACCAGTTTTCTTACAAACGCTTCTTCCACTCTTATCATCTCAATTTTCGCCTTAGAATTTTCTTAATTTCTTAGCTGCATCCGGTACTTCAGGCTGATAGCCGATAAAAAAGCAGGAGCTGTTAACTTCTTTTTTTGCGGAGTTTAATATAACACCTGATGCGATTTTATAAGTTAATTTTTTTAATTCTTGTTTCATAGTATTGCCTTCTTTCTTCTTATTATTTTTATCACTATATGACTGATGTTTACGGATTATACAGTCATGGGAACAGGTACTTAATTTTATACATGAATCACCTTTAAGTCCGGTGATACGCTAAGACGGGCCTCTGTTGCATTCTGGACATCTTCTACCGTGAGGCCAGGAGCGATTTCCTTTAACACTAGTCCTTTATCCGGGACAACATCCATGACAGCCATATCCGTGACAATGGTCTTTACCACATGAACGGCAGTTAAAGGAAGTCTGCATTTCTTCAGGATTTTGGGAGCTCCGTCTTTGTTTACATGCTCCATGGCTAAAATCACCTTTTTCGCCCCGACCACCAGGTCCATGGCACCTCCCATCCCAGGCACTTTTTTCCCAGGAATCATCCAGTTTGCCACATCGCCTTTCTCATCTACCTCCAGTGCCCCCAGAACAGTGACATCTACGTGTCCTCCCCGTATGATGCAAAATGAAAATGAACTGTCAAAAAAGCTGGCGCCTTTTACGGTTGTTACATAATTTCCTCCTGCATCAATGCAGTCCAGATTTTCCGCCTCCTGACCGGCATTGGGACCTACGCCCAGGATACCGTTTTCAGCCTGAAGCATAATATGTATATCATCCGGAATGTAGTTTGCAACCATAGTCGGCATCCCGACTCCAAGATTTACTACATCTCCGTCTTTTAGTTCCTTTGCAATTCTCTTTACAATCAATTCTCTTTTATTCATTTTCACCGGCCCACCTTTACTATGCTATTGATAAAAATTCCGGGAACCGTCACGAAATTCGGATCAATTTCTCCCGCTTTCACGTATTCATCCACTTCAGCAATCACATGGTCTGCGGCTGTGGCCATCACAACATTAAAGTTGCGGGAAGAACCGTTAATTATGAGATTTCCGGCCTCATCAGCTTTTTGTGCCTTAATAAATGCAACATTTGCCTTGAGGGGCATTTCAAGCAGATAGTTCTTCTCACCAATCTCTATCTTCCTCTTACCTTCTTCTACCACTGTGCCTAAACCGACCGGTGTTAAGACACCGCCAAGACCAGCACCGCCCGCCCGTATTTTTTCAGCAAGGGTACCCTGTGGAAATAGCTGTACCCTGGCTTCGCCAGTCATCATGAGTCTTCCTGTTTCCGGATTGGAACCGATGTAAGAGGCAAAAATCCGATTTACACGCCCACTTTTTACCAGCTGGTAGATGGATAATTCCTTTGTACCTGTGTCATTGGAAATAATGGTAAGGTCACGGGCAGTGCTGGTGTTTAAAAGTGCATTTACCAGTTTTTCCGGATGACCGCCTGCGAGAAATCCACCGACCATTATTGAGTCTCCGGACTTGACTATTTTTACCGCCTCTTCAGCTGATAGCAGCTTGCTTTTCATATCTTACTTCCTCCTTTCTTCATTCAGGTAATCGTAGATCACGCTTCCATAGGGTAAGGTGAGATCTGCTACAATATGGGTTCCGCCCTGGCAGGCTCTGACCGGCAGATCTGCTACCGGAGCATTGACATGGGGGATTAAATGTAGTCTTGCAGGCCCTGACCAGGCTTCCTTTAAAAGGATATCTTCCAGATGATACGCCACAAGCTGGGCAATCTTCGGGCTGCCATCCGCATCCGGAATCAGTTTTAAATTGACCTGTGTTTTCCCAAGATTCTGTGCTACTTCTATTTTATCAAGGGGATGGTATTTAAACGGCATGGTTCCCATTGCTACAAGAATGTTGTTGTATGTTAAGGTCCCGGTTAATGTCTCAGTATCTTCCACCCTGAGGCGGGGCTGACCCCACTTCTTTGGAAATCCCCATATCTCACGCCCGGCAAGTATGGCAGGACCGTTATTTAAATACATCTGTGCGGTAAAGTTACAGGCTTCCCCCCGGAATGTACAGGGAATGACAATTCCGCTTTCTTCATAAACCCCAAGCCCGGATGAATCCGGCATACGGATCCATTCATACAGCACACGATTACTTCCATCTGGCTCAAGCGGTTCCGGTACAGCCTTACGGATCAGCCCGGGGTCTGATTCATAACTGACGGTGAAGTATTCCCGGTTTATAAATCGGCATGGGGGACGTCCATAGCTGGCACTTGCGGCGGGCATGGATTGCAGTAAAAGAATCTCTTCTTTCTTCATAAGCATCTTCCTTTCTTTATGAAAAATAATTTAATTACAGGCATTTTCAACCAGCATGGCAATTCCCATACCTCCGCCGATACACAGCGCTGCAATACCAAAGTGGGAGGATCTTCGCACCATCTCATGAACCAGAGTAACGAGTATCCGTGCGCCGCTGGCTCCAAGTGGATGACCGATGGCTATTGCCCCGCCATTCACATTCACCTTTTCCATATCAACACCAAGCTCTCTTGTTACTGCTACTGATTGTGCTGCAAATGCTTCATTTAACTCCAGCAGATCAATATCATGCATGGATAATCCCTGTTTCTTCAAAAGTGTGGAAACTGCCTTTGCCGGGCCAATTCCCATATACGCAGGATCAACTCCTACCAGTGAATAGCCTTTGATATAAGCCATTGGCTTTAGGTTATACTCTCTGCATGCCTCCTCAGATGCGACGAGCATGGCAGCTGCACCGTCACTGATGGGGGAAGCATTTCCGGCCGTAACGGTTCCATCTGATTGAAATACAGTCCTTAATTGTGAAAGCTTTTCCTTTGTAGTATCCAGCCTGACATGTTCATCCGCAGAGAAACAGATTTCTTCCTTTTTCTTTTTGACTGTAATGGGTACAATCTGCTGATCAAAAAGCTTCGCCTTTCCAGCCTCTGCTGCCTTTCTGTGGCTGTTATAGGAAAACTCATCCTGCTCAAGTCTGGATACGTTATATTTTTTTGCCACATTTTCCGCCGTGATTCCCATATGGTAATTATTTATGGTGCAGGTAAGTGCATCCGTAACCAGACTGTCCACCAGTTCTCCGTTTCCAAGCCGGTAGCCGTTTCTTGCATTCCGCAGCAAAAAAGGTGCATTTGTCATGCTCTCCATACCTCCGGCTAATATAAGTCTGTTCTGCTCTGCCAATATCGAATCGCAGGCCAGCGCGACGGTATGTAATCCGGAGCCACAGACAGTGTTCACAGTAGATGCAGGGACTTCCACCGGTATTCCCGCATGGATTGCTGCCTGTCTGGCAGGATTTTGTCCGGAACCCGCCTGAAGTACATTACCCAGATATACGGCATCAAGAAGAGATCCCTCCAGTTTACTCTGGTCAAGACAAGACCGTATAACAGCAGTTCCCAGTTCCGGAGCGCTTAAGGAAGAAAGTGTACCGTTAAAGGAACCAACAGCAGTTCTTACAGGGCTTACCAAAGCTACTTTTTTCATAATTTTTTACTCCTTTCTGTTCCTTATCTTTTTACAGCCACATTTTCCTACTTCTTGTCTTGTTTTTCAACAAAAGTCGCACAAATTACAGTTTTTATGTATAATCTACAAGTTATAATATGTTTCAAACATGAAACAAATAAAAAAATGCATCCTGAACTGGTTTTTAATCAGTCAGGTTGCGTTTTAATTAAAGATGATTTTGCAGGTGAAAATATTGTATTTTTCCTCCAGTACCATACAGCCATTGTATTTCTTAATTACCTGTTCTACATTTAACAGACCGATTCCATGATTTTTCCCTTTCTTTGAAACTGGTTTACCATGATGCCACTTTTCAACAGGCAGGGTACTGTTAGCAATATTAATCACTGTGAAACCATTATATTTATCAAGCCTCATTTTAATAAATCTGTCTTCTGGAACTTCATCACATGCTTCGATTGCATTATCTAAAAGATTCCCGAATATTGTTGTCACTTCAATTGGCTCCATAAAAGCAAGATCAACAATTCCTATCACCAGATTAAATTCAATTTTATGATAGTTGGCAATCTTTTTCTTATCATTTAATATTACATTTAAAATAGGATTATTGGTATAGTCCTCCAATGATAATGGAATCAGCATTTTGCTTATTTCCTGCGCATAATTAAATGCTGTCTGATGTTCTCTTGCCCGATACATAACCTCAACCATATTAAGATGCTTGTTTACATCATGGAGTATTTTTATAGATTCATTATATTTCTCTTTCTGTTCTTCATAAAATTCAAACTGCAGCAATGACTGCTGTTCTAACAGCTTTAATTTAACTTTAAGCTGGTTGTTCTCCTCTACAAATCTTGCCAGATATAAAAAATACAGATCTGCAAACAGGATGCAGCCGATATTAATGAGGATCAGAACATGTCCGGTTTTACTGGTTACTTTGGAAATAACCACTATGATTACAGCAAGGTTTGCCATGCTGAACAATATAATTATTATCTGGATTAAACATTGGGTTCTTGTATACTTTACTGAAATATCCTCACGCCAGAGCTTCGTGATCACCAGATAATAAAAGATCAGGACAACCAGTTTGGAAAATGTGATCTCCATACTTTTTATCATAATCGGGGCAATCCCATGAATCTGAAATTTAAGAAGTACATATTCCAGTATTTCTACACCAATGGCCTCACAGAAAGATAATATCAATATAAGAACCGGTATTTCTAAGAGCCGGTATATTAATTTTCTATTGCTATTATGATACAACGTATGATTTATCACACTTAACAGTATAATCCAGCTTAACAGATTGACCACAGGCAGCTCCAATCCGTTAATCACGACAAGTATGACAAATACTCCTGTCTTTACAATTCGGTAAAGACAGCGGTTATCAAGAAGCCTTTCATTTCTTTCTTCTATAAACTGAAACAGTATAATTGAGTTAATCATACAGGAAACGAAGGTTCCAAATGCAAGTATTATATAATTTTCCATCTGCTCACCTATACATTATTTTGTATGAACTGATTCAGTTTTTTCCTAAAATCAGCTGACTTTTTCTGAGATGCAGGAAGCTTATCCTCATTATTAAGTAAAATTTCATATCCTTTGATATTTTTAATATGTCTTAAATTTACCAGTATGCTTTGATGACAGGATGCAAAATCATATTTTTGCATCTTTTCTGTTAAATTTTTCATTTTTTCAATAAAAAAATATTGTTCATTTTCAAGTTTTATTTTTATTTTACGATTGATATATTCAAAGTAATAAATGTCGTTTACTTCAAAACTCTTTATCCGGCTTTCTAACTCTCCCGCCTCTGTCACTTCTAAAACTTCAAAATTAACAACTTCAATTCTTCCATGCTCTTCCTGAATGTATTGTATGATTTCGCAAAGCTGCCGTTCCACAGTTACCTTTGTAACGGGTTTTTCAAGAAAAGCAAATGCATGTACATAATTAACTGCCTGTCTGCAAAATTGCTTATAACTTGTGGTATAGATAACTTTAACATCTCTGTTCCTCTCCCATAATGTTTTACCTACCTGTATTCCATTAATTCCTGTCAATGCAATATCGAGAAATATCAAATCAAATTTCCCGTTAAAATTAAGGAGCTCTTCTCCAGATTTAAAAATGATTAGTTGAAATGGGATTGATACGGATTTCATATAATTTTTTACAAATTTTGCAATTCTGACTGAATCTTTTCTGCTGTCATCGCAAATAGCAATTAAAAACATGGCTCTCCTCCTTTCCTGAAATGATTACATTCTATATTCATTTTCATTCCATTTCAACCCAACTGCCAAAATTATACATGTTGAGTACTAATATTTGCATTGTACCTTATAATAAAACAAAGAAACAGAGCGGGCACCGAATTCTTTCCTTAATTCGATACCCGCTCTATACGTTTTCATCCACAGGTTAATTCATACCTCTCTTTCGGTTTTTCCTATTACTTCTCTGGATGCTGTTCTATATGAATTTGTGTCCGCTTCCCTGCCTGATCCTTATTGCAATAACAATTATTCTGCATTTTTTCATTCATCTATCTTGCCACAAACTATAGGAATTTGTTCCACTAGTTCGAACCAACCATAGGCATATCAATTGATTGCCGAATCCATCTGTACTGGGAAACGTCTTATCTTTTGCCTGAGCACTTGTCAGCCAACAGGCAATACAGCTGTTTTTGTTGGAATCGACCTCCTTTTGCTCTGTCTTAAAATAATTTTAAAATTCGGGTGTAAGTGTTTATCTTTTGAAGATGATATTATTATAAAACATCGCTCCTTGTTTTGCAAGATTTTTTATAATTATTTTAATTTTTATTTTTCAATTGTGTATTTGTTTTAAATAATTCTGACAATCAATTCAATTAATACACTTTATTTGTTTATTCCATTTTTGTCGACATTGTTATTTTTTTGTCAATGCAATTGTTTTTTTGTAAACTTATGGTATAATGTGCGAAAAGGATTTGTATAAAGGAGATAAACTATGAGCCAGCGCAATTTAACTTTATTAACAGATCTCTATGAATTAACCATGATGCAGGGTTACTTCAAAGAGAAAGATGCCAACGAGACCGTAATCTTCGATGCCTTTTACCGCAGCAATCCTGGCGGAAACGGGTATGCGATCTGCGCTGGACTGGAACAGGTAATTGATTATATAAAAGAGCTTGAGTTCAACCGTGAGGATGTGGACTACTTAAGATGTACAGGGCTGTTTGAAGAAGATTTTCTGGAATACCTGCTTCACTTCCGTTTTTCAGGAGATATTTATGCCATACCGGAAGGAACCGTCATATTTCCCCGAGAGCCACTGGTAAAAGTCATCGCTCCCATCATGGAAGCACAGCTGGTAGAAACTGCTCTTCTCACCATCATTAACCATCAGAGCTTAATTGCCACAAAGACTGCCCGCGTAGTATATGCCGCTGAGGGAGACGGTGTCATGGAATTCGGTCTGCGCCGTGCCCAGGGTCCCGATGCAGGAATCTACGGTGCCCGTGCTGCCATGATCGGAGGCTGTGTGGGAACCTCCAATGTCCTCGCAGGAAAGATGTTTGATGTTCCTGTTAAGGGTACACATGCCCACAGCTGGATCATGAGCTTTCCTGATGAGCTGACGGCGTTCCGCAGCTATGCCAAACTTTATCCAAAAGCTTGTATTCTTCTTGTGGATACGTATGATACCTTAAAATCCGGTGTTCCCAATGCCATTAAAGTATTTCAGGAGATGAAAGAAGCAAATATTCCTCTTACCAGCTATGGAATCCGCTTAGACAGCGGGGATCTTGCCTATCTTTCAAAAAAAGCAAGAAAAATGCTTACGGAAGCAGGCTTTCCGGATGCCATTATTTCTGCCTCCAATGACCTGGACGAAACGCTGATTAACAGCTTAAAAATCCAGGGCGCTGCCATCAACTCCTGGGGAGTTGGAACAAATTTAATAACGTCCAAGGATTGTCCTTCCTTCGGAGGAGTATACAAACTGGCGGCTGTACTGGATCGAAAGACAGGGGAATTCAATCCTAAGATCAAGCTTTCAGAAAATGCAGAAAAGATCACCAATCCCGGCAATAAAGCGATTAAACGGATTTACAGCAGGGAAACCGGCAAGATTATTGCTGATCTGATATGTCTGGAGGGTGAAGTATATGAGGAAAACCGGTCTCTACTTCTGTTTGATCCCATTGAGACCTGGAAGAAAACCCATCTTGCTCCTAACACTTATACCATGAGAGATTTAATGGTTCCGGTATTTAAAAGCGGAACCTGCGTTTATGAGTCTCCGACTGTAATGGAGATTCAGGCATACTGTAAAAAAGAACTGGATACCCTCTGGGATGAATCAAGACGCCTGGTCAATCCACATGAGGTTCACGTTGACTTATCCAGACCTCTTTGGAACATGAAAAACCAGCTTCTGGATAATTACCATTTTCAGGAATCTTAGATTGCCGTTTTCCTGATATTGTTCACATTCTGGTCACAATATTGTTACATGCCGGACAAACTCTCTTCATATTTTGCCGATATACTGAAATCATCAGAAAAAGATGTTGCCAACATACTTTGAGATAAGAATTTTTTTCATAATTGCCGGTATTCCTCGTAAGGGATACCGGCTCCTCCCTTTTTACAGGGATTTTTACATCTGCTTCTTCACGACTGAGTATTCGTCACCATATTTAAAGTGAGGGCAGCTTTGATGTGTATCACTTAAGAAACGCATCATCTCATCCTCGTCTAAATTTATCTCACATTCATAACATTCATACTCTTCATTGAATTGATAATACATACAATATTCACAGCTGCTTTTCTTCGCCATCATAAACCTCCGTTATCTTCCTTTTCCCCGTTTCCATATGAAATCCGGTATTCTCTTTAACAGTTTCAGTATCGTTTCATCAAACAGCCAGGACACAGCCAGAGAAATAAAAAATGTCAGTGCTGTGAGACAGAGAATTTTGGGAATATAATAATTTCTGATCCACGTTCTTTCCACGACCGCAGTGGATAACTGCCCTAATACCAGATAATGAATGAGATATAAAGAATAACTGTGTCTGCTGACAAGTGAAAAAGCGTTTGTTATTCCGGGAAATGAAACATCTGCGTATTGCTCAAAAAACATAAAAATACAAGCCGCCATCGCAATCATCGCAGGGGCCATATCATGAATTCCCGGTGTAAACGAAGGAGTAAAACACTTTTGAAACATCGTCAGGGCAAACCCGGCAAGGCCCGCTGCAGCAAACAGCAGATACCGGCTGTTATGAAATAAGCGTTTTAAGCTATAGCCCAGCACAAAGTAAATCAGCCAGCCTTTAAATATCATATACTGAAACGCTCCTTCCGCTAAAAGGCCAAGAGGCGGCAGATAGACAAGAATGCTCTGTACCACAAGCACCATAACCAGAAAAATCTTTAACTCATGGTCATTCATGGCCCTGAGCATCCGGGCTAAAAAAGGGGCGCACAAATAAAAAGCGAGAATTACATACATAAACCACAAATGGGGAGCCATAGGCGTGGATCCCTTCAGCCAGCCTAAAAACCAGGCTCTTACGTGCGCAAGGACTGAGAGTTTATCCTGTCCAAGATATACCTTATAATAAAAGTAATAGACCCCCGTATAGAATCCAAAAGGGATTACTATCGTACAAAACCGGTTTTTATAAAAAGCCAGAATGTTCTCTGTTCCATGATCCAGCAAAAACAAACCGCTAAGCATAAAATAAATCCCTACAAATGACAAAAGCACAGGCAGGACCGCTGCCGAAAAGAGCCACTGCCTGTTATTAACTGTATCAGCAGGTATAGAGTGTACCATAATAATTGCGATCACCGCAATTACCCGCAGATAATCATACTGTATTTTACGACTCTTTCGTTCCATACCTCACCTTAAACCTCCGTTTTTTTCTATTGCAAAGTATAACATAGAAAATCTCATTTTGACAATTTTTTTATTTTTTCAAAAAAAGTGTAGACAAACAGGAATACCTATGATATTATAATGGAGCTGTCAGAGATGACAGGCAAACGGCCTATTGGTCAAGCGGTCAAGACGCCGCCCTCTCACGGCGGAAACCCGGGTTCGATTCCCGGATAGGTCATATAGCATAAAGACGCGGTACAGACTTCTTTAAGAAAGAAAGTCTGTACCGCGTCTTTATTTCATATCCCATATTTCTTAATTTATGCAAGTGCCTTTCCAAGCTCAATACACTGAGCCGAACCTTCCTCGTCGGGCTCGTTGTTGCAGATCACGCTGTCATGAACGAATACTGCTCCAAGAGATTTTACTGAATCTTCCCAATTTCGCATCCACTCACCATCACCCCAGCCATAAGAGCCGAATAAAGCGATCTTCTTTCCATTCAGTTTCGATTCGCAGCTCTTAAACATCGGTTCAAATTCCCCATCCTCCAGTTCTTCACTTCCCATGGAAGGACAGCCAAAGGAAACAGCATCATATTCATCCATATGATCTGCTCCAAATTCGGAAGCCGTAAATAAAACAGCATCTGCACCGGCAGATTTTGCTCCTTCCAGTACCTTATTTGCCATCGCTTCTGTATTACCTGTTCCGCTCCAATATACAACTGCAACCTTACTCATCTTATCCTGCCTCTTTCTTCCTTTTTATTTGCTTAAGCGGCTACTGTAAGCTGCCAGACAGATTTCCCATTTCTCCAGAGACGCGAATATATGGCTCTGCATTTTTGATATCTGGCAAAGGTTTTCACCGCTTCACATTCATTGCAATAAACTTTCCAACAACCTAGGCACTTACAGTTTTTTCCTGAATTCCTGATGAAACCAATGACATCACCAAGTGGATATCCCAAAAACAATCCGATCTCATGAGGAAAGCCCTCTTCCTCTTCCAGACGGCTTTTCAGCCTGGCCAGTGCAAGATCCACATCCATTGTTTTATACCCATATTTTTTTAAAAATCTGCTTACTCCCGGCCGGTTTAAATCCTTCATTAAATGAGAATTCCGATATACATAAATGAGTGCCTTATTTCCGCGTCTGTATAATTCAATCAGTGAGATTCCCTTCTCTCCCAGCTGCAGGTTTAAATACTCCAGCTGGCGGTTTAGTTCATCTTCCGATGTAAAAGAATGATTAAACAGATTTGCGGTTTTGAGTGAAGCCAGGGTTGGGGAACAATAATCAATTAAATGCCTTTCCAGTAACATATCCATACCTCCATCTTGAAATTTGTTTCCCACTTATCATTAAAAACTGTATCAGCCTGTTTTGTTTGGAAAAATTAGTTAGTTTTAACTAACATCTATATAAATACCATAATTTCCGCTGCCACGCAATACCATTTTTACTTAATGGGAATTTTTCTACTATATGATAGTATTTGCAGAGAGGATCATGTTAGTGTACCAATTTCTGTCATAATTTCTTCATTGATTTCATATTCTTTTTAGATCCTGGTCAAATTTCCTTCACATTTACCATGTAAGATAATATCATAAACATGAAAGATCCCACAGAGTGGTCAGAGCGCTTCATACATATGTTTTTCTAAGTCGGCAGAGTTGCTCTGAAAGGCTTCTTTGCCGGCTCAACCTAAAAATACGAATAAAAATTTGTCAATATTGCATTCCTGAATCCAGGGATTTCATATATATTTTAAAGAGGAAGCTGCAGCCATTAACGTCTGCAGCTTCCTCTTTGCTATAAATATTCTATTTTACAAGATACCCGCCATCTACCGGAATTGTAGTTCCGTTTAAATAATTGGAAGCGGAAGATGCAAGAAAGAGTACCGGTCCCTTTAAATCCTCGGGAGTTCCCCATCTGCCGGCAGGTATTCTTACGGTGCATTCATCTTTTCTGGACTGAGTCATATTGGCACACATCTCAGTATCCATATATCCGGGACAGATACAGTTTATGTTGATTCCCCTTCCTGCACAGTCTACTGCAAGACTCTTGGTCAGCTGGGAAACAGCGCCTTTTGTCGCAGTATAAGCAGGAACGGTCGTGCCTCCAAACCATGTAACCATGGAACCGATGGTGATGATCTTGCCTCCTGTTGACTGGGTAAGCATAACCTTTAACGCTTTCTGAATCATGATAAATACGTGGTTTAAATTAATATCCACTACCAGATCCCACTCTTCCATGGGGAATTCCTCAGGCAGATGTCTTCTTTGAATTCCGGCTGCCGGAATCAGCACATCAAGCTTTCCTTCTAAAAGATCCATGGACTCATCAAAGATCCGGCTTATATCCTCGCGGTCAGCCAGATTCCCCGTTACACCGTAGGCTTCATAGCCTTTATCCTGATAATCCTTTACCACCTGATTCAGTTTTTCTTCCTGTACATCAATCAGCACTACTTTACAGCCCGCTTCCAAAAGACCTTCTGCCATGCCTCTGGATAACCCCTGAGCACCTCCTGTTACAATACAATGCTTTCCTGTTACATCAAATTTGCTGGATATCATATCTGTTCCTCCCTGCTAATCAAATAATATTACGGTCTTTTTTACTGCCGGATCCGGATTTTCCATATTCTTAAATACCTTTTCTATTTCACTGAATTTTACAAAGGTCGTGGCAAGGCCTTCTAACTGGTATTTCCCCTCTGCCATATTCTTTGCTACAGGCTGAAACTGATAGGCACTCATTCTGCTTCCTATAATATCAAGTTCCCGCTTGTTAATATCCGCCTGACTGAAACTTTCCGGTTTATCTGAAAATCCCATGGGAATCACTCTGCCTGCGTTGCATACAATTCCAGGCTCTAAAAGGAGCGTGAGACTTCCCGGGAAACAGGCGGAATCAAATGCAGCTGTACAACCGTGTCCGCAGGTAATCTGAGATATTCTATCGGCAATGTTTTCTGTTTTGCTGTTAATGGTCTCATCTGCTCCAAAGGTTTTTGCCCGTTTTAAAGACTCGTCGTCAATATCACAGCAGATCACCTTTGCACCGATCACCTTACATGCCTGAAGAATAATCGTTCCAATGGTTCCGGTTCCAAGGATAAATACCGTATCATCAGGCTGAATTCTGCCCCGTTTGGTGCAGTGGGCACCAATAGCAATTGGCTCAATTAAGGCAGCGTCTTTCCACGGAATGGAATCTTCAATTTTATATACATCATCTTCAGGTGCTGTAAAATACTCTCTCCATCCTCCGTCAGTACCGCTTCCTCTCACCAGCACATGCTCGCACACCTCTTCTCTTCCATGGGTGCACTGAAAGCATTGGCCGCAAGTGATGATTAAGTCTACTACTACGTGGTCACCCACTTTGACATTTGTAACATTTTTCCCTGTTTTTGCCACAATTCCGGCATTTTCATGACCAGGTACCAGAGGATACGTGGAGCAGGGATTCTCTCCTCTGTAGATATGTAAATCGCTCCCACATACACCGGCTGATTTCATCTGGATTAATACTTCATTGTCTCCCGGTTCCGGTATGGGAATTTCACGTATCTCATAGTGAAACGGACTGGTAATTACACAAGACTTCATTGTTGTTTCCTCCATGTTTCTTCTTTTATTAATTAAGGGGTCTGAAGTGCGCCATCCCTGCGCCTGGTCTGAGTCCAGGTGACAACGGTACTTTCGCATGGATATTTTGCGGCTTCTTTTTCATTGATATCAACTCCAAGACCTGGCCTGTCATTGGCATACACATAACCGTTACTAAATTCCGGAAGTCCGGGAAATACCTCTAAAAGCGCTCCTCTCGGACCTTTTAAATCCTGAATAACAAAATTAGGCGGTTCGATTCCCGACCACTCCTGTACCCCGAAATTCGGTGCGGAAAGATCTAAATGTATATTGGCTGCATGGGCAATGGGCGACATGTCTCCAGGTCCGTGCCATGCCGTTCTTACACCATACTGCTCTGCAAAAATCTGAAGCTTTCTGGCCGGAGTGATGCCCCCGATCTGACTTAAATGAACCCGGATAAAGTCAATCAGGTGTTCCGCAATGATCTGCTTCCATTCCACAGCATTATTAAACAGTTCTCCCTCTGCAATGGGGATACTTGTCTGCTCCCGCAAATTTCTAAGCCAGGGAAGCTGTTCAATGGGAACCGGATCCTCAAGGAAAAATAAGTCATAAGGTTCCAGTGCTTTTGCCAGCTTAATGGAATCTACCGGAGCAATCCGTTCATGTACATCGTGAACAAGATTCATGTCATATCCGATCCGGTTTCTGATGTCCTCAAAAAGTTTGACCGTATTCTGGATATATTCCCTGGAATCGAGATACACACCGCTCAATGCGCCTTTTGGAGCTGTAGCCGGAACGGTTCCATAGCTTTCTCCGCCATAACCTCCGCACTGGCACCGGATATTGGTAATACCCATTTCCTTATAACGCAGAATATTTTCACAAACTTCCTCTGCATCTTTTCCGTCTGCATGGCGGTAAACAGGTATTCCCTCCCTGCATTTTCCGCCAAACAGCTGGTACACCGGCATTCCTGCCATTTTGCCTTTAATATCCCATAATGCCATATCCACCCCTGAAATTGCATTATTTTCAATTGGTCCGTTTCTCCAATATCCGTTCTGGTGCATGAGCTGCCAGATATCTTCGATCCGGTCCACCTCTCTGCCTGTGAGAAGGGGCTTTAAATATTCCTCCACTACCGTCTTTACAGCCAGATGGCGGTAGGCAAATGTCGCACAGCCAAGCCCGTACAGTCCCGGCTGGTTGGTTATCACCTTTACAACCACCAGATTAATTCCTTCCGGTGCCGTTAGTATTACCTGAATATCACTGATTTTTGTATCCATCTTGTCCTCCAGTTTCCAGCTCTCGGGCCTTTTCTCTTGATTCTTCGTAGAAATGACAGGCTGCAAAGTGCCCTGGTTCCACTTCTTTTAAATCCGGTTTCTGGGTTTTACAGATATCTCTGCATAAAAAGCACCTGGGTGCGAATCTGCAGCCTTCTCCCGGATTAATGGGACTTGGCACATCGCCGGTCAGTACAATCCTGTTTGTTCTTTCTTTAAAATTAATTTTAGGAACTGCTGACAGCAAAGCAATGGTATAGGGGTGAAGCGCATTGGAAAAAATCTCATCTGTCTGTGCCATCTCTATGATCTGTCCTAAATACATCACTGCCACTTTCTGTGAGATATGCCTTACCACGCTTAAATCATGAGAAATAAACAGGAAGGATAAATTCATCTTTTTCTGCAGATCAATAAGAAGATTAATGATTGTCGCCTGAATTGACACATCCAGGGAGGAAACCGGTTCATCACAAACGATAAATTCCGGTCCTAAGGATAATGCTCTGGCAATCCCAACCAGCTGCCGCTTTCCTCCATCCAGCTCATGGGGATATTTATCCAGTACGTATTTTTCCAGTCCGCATAGCTCAATGATCTCTTTAATCCGTTCCCGCCGTTCATTTCCTGAACAGAGATTATGGATCCGGTAGGACTCCTCCATAATACTTTGAATTGTTTTTTTGGGATTTAATGATGAATAAGGATCCTGAAAAATAATCTGGATTTTCTTTCTATAATCCATGCTTTCATTTCCCTTAGAATCAAGTACACTGCTGCCCTTATAAAGAACCTCTCCATCTGTTGCTTTATGAAGCCTCATAATTACATTTCCTACTGTGGATTTTCCGCAGCCGGATTCCCCCACCAGACCCAGAGTTTCTCCGGGCATAACAGAAAAACTGACACCGTCAACCGCATGAAGGATTCCTTTGTTTTTTACTTTAAAATGTTTCTTTAAATTCCGGACTTCTATGACCGGAAGATTCTGCTTCTCCATTAGTTTGCTTCCTCCCTTATAAAGCAGGCCACCAGATGATCCGTTCCATATTCCTGCAGCGGCGGAACTTCCTTCCTGCAGCGGTCTGCACAGGAGGTACAGCGTGGATGGAATTTACAGCCTGAAGGCAATGAGCAGGCATTGGCTACATTTCCAGGAATAAAAGCCAGACGGTTTCTTGGGCCGTTCAGGTTTGGAATCGCGCCTAAAAGTCCTTTTGTATACCAGTGCTTTGGATTGGTGAAGACTTCCTCCACCGTACCGTATTCGATGATGGTTCCCGCATAAATGACCGCAACCTTCTGGCAGAGCTCCGCGATAATTCCCAAATTGTGGGTGATCATTAACAGGGAGCTGGAGCGCTTCCTCTGAAGCTCTTTCATCAGTTCTAAAATCTGTGCCTGAATGGTCACATCAAGAGCTGTGGTAGGTTCATCGGCAATTAAAAGTTCTGGATTGCAGGCAAGAGCTGCTGCAATTCCCACTCTCTGCCTCATACCTCCGGAAAATTGATGGGGGAAATCCTCTAAGCGGTATTTTGCAATGCCCACCAGTTCTAAAAGTTCCTGTGCTCTTTTTGCAGCGTCCCTTTTACTTAGTTTTTCATGTTTTCTGATTACCATGGAGATCTGTTCTCCAACGGTAAATAAAGGGTTTAATGAGCTTAAGGGGTTTTGGAATATCATGGATATTTTATTTCCCCTCATCTCCTCTAAGCTTTTGTTATTCATTTCCAGAATCGATTTTCCATCATAAAGTATGGAACCTCCGGTTATATTGCCCACTTCTTTTGGAAGAAGCTTTAAGGCGGATAAGGCAATGGTTGTTTTACCAGCACCTGTCTCTCCTACAAGTCCCAGTGCTTCTCCACGCTCAATGGTTAAATTAATCCCGTTAAGCGCCTTTGCGGTCGCCCGCCCGGTTTTATATTCTACATGCAAATCTTTTATTTCCAACAATGGTGCCATGTTGTCGCCTCCAGCCTTAATCTTTGTTTTTGGGATCCAGAATGTCACGTACTCCGTCACCAAGGAAGTTAAATGCCAGTACAATGATCATTAACGTCACTCCTGGAACCACTACCGTCCAGGGGGCAGTGGCGATATATTCTCTGCCATCTGCAATCATGGAGCCAAGAGACGGATTAGGAAGGGGAACTCCCATACCCAGAAAGCTTAAATTCGCCTCTGTCAGAATGACAAATCCGATCTGCTGGCTCATTAAGATAATGAGCGGAGTCAGTACACAGGGTAGAATCTGGGTTAAAAGTATCCTTGCATTGGAAGCACCAAGCACTCTTGATGCATGGATAAATTCGCTGTTGCGGATTCCCATTACGCTTCCCCGCACCACCCTGGTATAAGAAGTCCAGCCCACAATGGCAAGTACCAGTAATAGATTCGGTACGCTGTTGCCGAAAATTGCCATTACGGTAATTGCCAGAACCATAGTGGGTATGGATAGCTGTATATCACAGATACGCATGATAACGTTATCAATGGTGCCTCCGAAATATCCGGCTATTGCTCCCAGGGCAGTTCCGATTAACGCAGGAATCAGCACTCCTGCTGCTGCAATTAATAAAGAGATACGGCAGCCGGTAACCAGCCTCGTAAAAATATCCTGACCAAGGGCGTCTGTACCCAGTATGTATCCGTTAATTCCATTTGCAAGGAATTCCGGGGAGATCAGACGCTTGTGTAAATCCGACTGAATGGGATCATGAACCACAAACAGTGGAGAAGAAAAAGCAGCAAGAGCTACAAAAACTGCTATAATCAGCCCGATGACAAAGAACTTCGACTTTTTCATTCTGCGAAGCAATTCACTTTTTTTCATGTTGTCTCCTCCCTAATTCAGGCTCATGCGCGGATCAACCGCCACATAAATAATATCCACCAGAATATTAATGATTACGAACAGGGAAGCCGTCACAAGCAGAATTGACTGAATCAGGGGAAAATCCCTCATGTTAATGGCTTTTACAGTCAGACTTCCAAGTCCGGGCCAGCCAAATACCTGTTCCACAATTATCGCTCCGGCAAGAAGCTGTCCGATCTGCATTCCGATGATGGTAATGGTGGGTAGCAGAGCATTTTTTAAGGCATATCTTGTATATATCTTAAAATTACCGATTCCTCTTGCCTTCGTCGCTGTGATGTAATCCTCTTCCAAAACCTCATACATTCCGGAGCGAAGCATTCTTGTGACTAAAGCAGCAAGGGGCAGCCCAAGGGTGAGTGCTGGAAGTATGAGATTTTGGAAGGAACCGTACCCCTGTGTGGGAAGCAATCCCATAAATACACCGAAAAACAGGATGAAAAGCAATCCCAGCCATACCTGAGACATGGACATTCCCAAAAGTGCGAATACCATGGATAAAAAATCAACTGCTGACCCCTTCTTAATTCCCGATATGATTCCCATGGGAAAGCTGACTAAGATGGACACAACCACTGCAGCAAAGGTCAGTAACCCTGTTGCCGGAAGACGTCCGAATATCAATTCCCCGCAAGAACGGTTAAAAAAAATAGATGTACCCAGATTTCCGTGGAGAACATCTCCTATATAGATGATGTATTGCTGAATAAGCGGTTTATTCAGTCCCATTTTGGCTTCTACGGCTGCAATCTGCTCCGCTGTGGCATTATCCGGCAGCATGAGAGCTGCCGGATTGCCCGGGGCGAGACGCATAAGGCCAAAGGCTACAATGGATACGCCAAAAAGCACGATAACCGCTGACAGCAGTCTTTTTACCATAAACTGCATGAAATTCTGCATTTCATTACCCCCTGGTTATAGATTAGTTTTTCATAACTCTCGAAAGATCGATAATGGTGTCGTTGTAAAGTTTGACTCCGCTCAGCTTATTGGAATAAGCATTGATGGTATCCAGATTAATGAAGTAGCACATACGGCCTCCGTCTTCCATCATCAGTGAAAACGCCTGCTTTAACAGTTCATCCTGCTTGTTTGTATCAATGGTCTGTCTGGCCTCTGTTAACAGAGAGGTGATCTCAGGATTTTCAAGCTGGGTATTGCAGGAATCGGACAGCCAGTGTGTAATCATATGCCTCCATGGAGATCCGTTGTTGTAAAATACATTGGAGAATGCAATATCGTAATCTCCGGCAGAACGCTTGGTTACAAACGTTGCGCCTTCCATGATCTCCAGTTTTACATTAAATCCTGCTTCTGTCATCATGGACATTACCGCCTGAAGCACCTCTTTTGTACGTGGTACTTTTCCATCGATAGCCATGAAGTAGATTTCCTCTCCCTTGTAGCTGCTGTCTTTTAAAAGTTTCTTTGCAAGCTCCGGATCATACTGGTTGTACTTACTTTCCAGATCCTTATCATATCCCGTAACGCCTTCCATTACAGGCCAGTAAGCGGGAGAACCGGAACCAAGAATGCTCTCCACAATCAGCTTTCTGTCAATGGCATGAGTCAGGGCAAGGCGCACATTTTTATCTGCAAACGGTTTCCCCTGCCCGCACTGAAGCGCCATCCAGCTGATGGTAGTGCCTGGCTTGGAATCCACTGTGACGCCATCTGTTCCGGAAAGGACATCCACCTGATCCGGGGGTATGTTGGAGATCAAATCGAATTCACCGGTTCTCATACTGGATACACGGGTGGTATCTTCCGATATCGGCTTATAAATGATCTTATCCACATTGGATTTTTGATCGCCCCAATCCCAGTAATCATCGTTTCTTACGAATACGGCTTCATTGCCCGGATCCCAGCTGACAAATTTCCATGGACCTGTACCAGGGCTTGTCTTAAACAGATCCTCTCCCTGCTCTGCCAGAGCCTTTGCCGGAAGCATAGGCATATAGGTAAGCTGGTTGAGCATATCGCCAATTGGCTTCTTACAGTGTACAACAGCCGTATATTCGTCTGCGGCTTCCACTGATTCAATATCAGACCAGAGGAAGTTCATATTCAAGGTATTGTTAAGCGCACCTCGTTCCAGAGTTGCCTTTACACAATCCGCATTAAAATCTTCTCCGTTATGGAATTTGACTCCCTGCCTTAATTTGAAAGTCCAGTCCAGACCGTCATCGGATACGCTCCATTCTGTAGCAAGACCTGGTTCATAATTACCCGCGTGGTCCGTACGCACCAGCATATCGTAAATCAGAAGCTGAATGCTGTAAAACGGAACAACAGGCTGTCCCATGGGATCCCATGTGTAAACATCCTCAGACATGGAATACGTTACAACATTTTCTCCGCCTGCTTTTTTGCCATTGGAGGTTTCTGTACTGCCTGCTGCGTTCATTCCCGGAGTACTGCTTTTTGTTCCTCCCCCGCAGCCTGACAGCGTGCCGGCCCCTAAGACAGCCGCCAGGAGACAACAAATAATTCTTTTTCTCATAATGTTCGTTCCCTTTCTCCATACAATTTCACACCAACCGAGCTCGTTGCTGTATCGTGAGTATAGCTTACATGTATGAAGGCTAATTTTTTTCATCTGGGAGGGGTCGTCATTCATGAATCATAATCTAAAAGATATTTTACGGAAATTCCGAAACAAAAAACTTTTGACACAGCTTTTTACTGTAATGGTTGTTTTCAGCGGTATCCTGATGACAGTGGTATCCATGGTAGTCAACCACCAGACCACTACCACATTTCTTAAAAATAATAACCTGATTTACACCAACACTCTGGAAGTTTCCATAAAAACAATGGACACGCTGTTTTCCGGATTCCACAATTCGCTGACTCATATTACCTACGATGCAGACATTGTAGATTCTGTAGTAACCCCTAAACCTTTAGACTCTGTGGCCAATTACCAGGTATGGTCTGTATTAAATGGTTACTGCCAGGAAACCGAAGGGATGGAAGAAATTTATCTCTACATAAGAAAAACCAATCAAATTCTGACTTCTACCTATGAAAAATGTTCTCTGGACTTTTTCCGGGAAAAGGATCTGGTGAACAGGCACTTTGCCTCTCCCCCTTCTACGGCTCTGCTTAAAAGCGGGCGCACCACCTCTATTGAGATTTATAAGGGCAGAGTCTATATGGTCAGGGACTTTCCCCTGAATGGAAAAAAGGGACTGGGAACGCTGTTTATGAAGATGAAATCTTCCGTCCTTTATGATGCATTGGAAGCAGCCCAGACATCTTACAGCCATCTCCTGGCCTATGACAATGATTTTAATCCGCTCTTTCCCGGCATGCTGGATTATAACGGGGTGCCAAAAGGCTTTATTAGTCTGATACCAGACTACATAAAAGAGGGTAAGAATACCGTATATTCAGATAATCAGCATTATTATTTCTGTAAGTCTGATCAGACTGGAATTTATCTGATTTTGCTGGTAGATGACACAGCTTTTATGCCTTCCTCCCGAATGGTGCTGATGAATTCTCTTCCTTATTTTGCACTGATTATAATTTTAAGTTCACTTTTGTCAATCTGTGTCCTCTATCTAAGCTACATGCCTGTTCAGAAATTAAAGAAAATGATTTCTGCAAAAGAAAGTGAATGGTGTAATACTGACAGTAAAAATGAATGGGACTATTTAACGGAAAGTTTTTTAAAGATTTCCAACAATAAATATCAACTGGATTATATTTTAAGCAATATGATTCCAAAAATATCAAAGGAATTTTATTTTGACCTGCTGACTGGAAAGCCTATGGACCTTCCTTATATTCAAAGCATACTTACAAATACGGGAAGCCCCTTAAACAGCAAAGATCCATGCAAAGTAATCACAGTAACATTCCAGGATTTTGTTGAGCCCATGATAAGACATCAGCTAACTGACAGTCTGAGGCAGTTCCTTGAGCGGGACTCTGAAGGGATCTGCAGATATGTAATGCAGCAGATTGACGACTCTCTTTATGCTGTAATTATCCAGTTTGATGCAGAACTTGGATATAACAGAATAACAGAATTTGAAATCAGGCTGGAAGAAGCCTTCTTTTACTCCGGTGACCGAAGAAGCAGTGTATTGCTGGAAATTGGACCAAAATGCAGTTCCATTCAAAATGTATCCTTTTCCTATCAGGAAAGCTTAGAACGACTGGCCAGCCAGAAATACCCCTCCCAAGAAGCAGAGGGGAAACTTGTTGATAAAGAAGAGGATTCCGTAAAGTACAACTATCATTTCTTCCAGCTGCAATTGAAGTCCATCTCCGGGCTGATTATGAAAGGGGATACTGACTCCGCTTTAAAAAAGGCGATTCATATCTGCCATACCCTGCCTCATGACGGGAGTCCTGAAGAGATCTGCAGAGCGTATGAATATTACCGCCTTGCTTTTTTAAGCACACTTGCCTCCTACCGAATTACAAATTCTGAGGAAAAGGAATATGCATTCGTATTTAACCCGGAACCCTATACAGCCAAATGCGCTGCAAATCCCTCCTGTATGCAAGAGTATATGGTCCCGTTTTGTACAGCTGCTGTCAATCTGCTGTCTGTGAAATATTTAAAGCAGCAGCATAAGTATTTAATACGGGCAAAACACTGCATAGAGGAAAATTATGCAGACCCAAATCTTTCTTTAAATCTGTTGGCAGATCAGTGCAACACTACCACCAGCTATTTAAGCAGGCTGTTTAAAGAGAGTTTTGGCATTAATTTTGTTGATTATTTAAACCAGTACCGGATAGAACAGGCCAAGGAACTGCTTTTAACTACCGGTAAACCGGTAAAAGAGATTGCCTCCACGACTGGCTTTAATTCCCAACAGAATTTCATAAGGGTGTTTAAAAAATATGCAGGAATAACACCTGGCCAGTTTAAGTCAGAAAAGGACACCTCAAAATAATCCAATTTTCACATTTTAACGCTTTGTACATACTATATAACAGAAATACGTATTTCTAATCATACAAAGAGGGGGGCGTTATCATGGCGAATTATAGACCACTCGTCACTACAATCGCACAGGCATCTGCAACTTCAGGAGTTATTCTTCCTGCTACGATATCAACTACCAGTTGGGGGCTTTTATTAACCAGAGGTACTGCTGTATTCAGTAATACCATCTTACGAAGTGGTGCTGTTGCTGTTTGGGAGAGTACAAACCCAACAACTGCTGAACCCGACGGAATGACCTTTACGGATGCAAATGCAATTTATGGTATAACTACAAGAGCTGGCGTACAGCTGAGATTTAAATTTTACGCTCAGTAAACACTCCGGGGGTGTTCATTTTTTTGGGCACCTCCTGTTAAGGAGGCTATCAAATGCAATCGAAATTATGCTTTACAGGCTGTCAGCTGATCTGCTCCGGAATCGTAAATGCAAATGTTAATTTATCCTGTAACTTCCTGTTCATTACAGGAACGGTATACACCCCTCAGGGATCCCCCATGCCTAATGCTGCCATAGAGATACGCATTCTTGACGCATCTGACCCATCTCGGGTGATTCGGGTTGGAGTGACCTTCTCTCTTTCGGATGGGACTTATGGAGTTACTCTTCCTAAGATCCCTGGCAGGCAGTATGAACTCCTGGCATATTCACATTTATAAAAAAGAGGAATCTATGAAAAAATTTAAAACTTCTGACGGATATCAAGTCTGCCGTATTAAAAAAGAGGGGATATATGAATATCTTGCAGACCGGGACCATTATGAGAATGAAATCCACAAACTATTGGATACACTGGACGGTTTAAAATTTGATTCTGTGATATTTCTGTTCGGAATCGATTCAGGAGCTTATCTAGACCAGTTAAAAAAGTGCATCTGCACCAGAAACTTGGTCGTTATTTTTGAACCTAACCGGTCGGTTTTTAATCAGTTTCCGGTTCATTTAAGTAACAATATCCACCTGGTTCTTTACCAGGAACAGCTGGTTAAACAAATATTTGATGAAACCATATCCTATAAGAATATCAACAACATTTATTTTCACGCATTTGGCAATTATGAGCGAATATATAAAAAAGAATATGACCGCCTGATCAGGCATCTGGACTGGACCATAATGAATGCTGCATCTTTAGTCTATCTGGCAAAACGGTTTAAAACTGTTTTTATTCAGAATATGATTGCTAACATGAAAATCATCAATCAGGCCACTCCCATTCACCGTTATTTATTAACCAATAAGGATGTTCCTGCCATTGTCGTATCCGGCGGACCATCGCTGGATCAAAATATTGTGGATATGGTGAAATACAAAGATAAACTGAAGAATTACTTTATTATTACCGGAAGCAGAACGCTGCAGGCACTGGTTAAAAACGGAATCATGCCTGATATGATTGTATCTGTTGATCCGGTAGATGCCAATTATGAAATGATGAAAGAGCATTTGGATCTAGACGTACCACTGGCTTTTTATGAATACAGCAACCGGTATCTTCTAAGTGATTATAAAGGAGAGAAGATACTGATCTCCCTGGTTTTATCCCATACCATTTTGGGTATGGAGCATTTAAAAGCAGTCTACTGCGGAGGGTCCGTCTCCCATGCGTGCATTGACATTGCTAATATGCTTGGCTGCTCTCCTATTTTACTGGCAGGGCAGGATTTTGCACACACGAATCAAAAGCATCACTCAAACAGCGCAGTGTTTCCTTTTGACAGCAAAAACCGTTATGATACCCAGATTTTTATAAAAGATATCCATGGCAATCCAACGGGATCTACCATAACTTTGGATTCCTTCCGGCGGAATCTGGAATATTATATCGACTGTTACAAAAATCAGCCCCGTGTTCATTTTATCAACTGTTCCTATGGTGCAGCAATTAAAGGCGCGCCTCACAGGGAACTGGGAGAAATACTGGAAAAAAGCTCCTTTGCAGGCAAAAAGAAAGCCTGTCTGCCTGACCACGAGCTGAACTTAAATGCAGAGGAAACCATTGATACTATTATGGCATTTGTAGATGAATACCTGACAAGAACCAGAGAGGGGCTGGAATTATGTCAGATTATTATTTCAGAAAATCATATTAAGTCTCTAGTGGATATTGATGAGGATGATATCGACCTTCAGAGGATTCTGTATATGTTACAAATTGTAAATCAGTTCGAGAATCACATCTGCAGCCGGTATCTGAATGGATATGTAACTGAATTTCTTTATGATATCAAAGAAAGAAAGGAATCCATGCAAGCACTCGATTATGACAAACTGACATCCAATCTTCAATACCAGGCTGCATTTTTCAGGGAGTATTTTGAACAGCTGAATAAAATACTGGCAGAGGTAAGGGATACCATTGTCTCAACGGTATCAGAATTCTACTAATCGCATATAGTTTATTAAATCCAATGGAATCAGAGGTAATGAATATGGTTGATAAAGATGATTTTGAAGCAATGAAAAGCAATTACAAAGAAATGAAAGTATCCAAAATGGTTGTAAATGGAAAAGAGCGGGAAGGTAATGTAATTCATCCGGAGGATACCAGAGATAGTCAGCAGTTAAATGTAACGGTTTATACCCAAAACGATTGATAAAAAGAAAGGGGGCAAAGCAGAACCATGAACTGTCAAAAAAAAGCTTCTTTTACGATAAAAGGTTCCAGGCTTCTGCCCTGCAGAGAAAATCATTTTAATTTTCATCTGAATCAGGTACATTTCCAGATCATTCAGGGAACCGTCTACTGCCTCAATCAGACTCCCTGTGCCGGAGCTGCCATACAGGTCACACAGGTCGACATGGTAAATCACTCCACCTCCCTGCTTGGCTATACCATTACAGATGAATCAGGGCACTACGTTTTATCCCTTGAGGCACATCCAGATAAGAGATATGAACTTACGGTCTTTACCCCGTTAATTACTGACAGCAGGGGGGATTTAACATGAGCAGTTACACGGAACTGATTCTTTCACCCAAAAATTTTAACAACCAGAATATCGCCCATGCTGTCATCACCCTGGATTCTTTTTGTGAAGTGCTGCTGACCGGCACTGTGTTTAATTCCCGCCGCGCTGCAGTGGAAGGTGCCGTCGTCCGGATTATAGCAATTGCTCCCTGGGGAGAAAAAGACCTGGGTTATGTCATAACCAATCAGTTTGGAGAATTTGCCATTGTAGCAGAAAAAAATCATGAGACTACTTACCGGTTCGATATCTACGAACCGGTTCTCACCAGTTAGGTAAGGGGAAAGAAAAATCATGACACATGCAATTATAAAAGGGGTGGTCCGCTACAGGAACCGTACACCTGCCAGGGGAGCCATCATCATTCTGGAACGAATGGTACAGGTATTTAATGAAGAACAGATGGAGGAAGACTGGGAAGGGGTTTATTTGAATTTCACCCAGACAAACAGGTATGGAGAATTCTACTTTCCCGTCTCTGACAGTACTCTGACCTATCGGATCAAGGTTTTTGACAATCATCACGAGGGAGGGATTTCATGAAAAAGGCACTGGTTACCGGAGCTGACGGTTTTATTGGAAGCCATCTGACCCAGGAGCTGGTTACCCGTGGATATCAGGTAAAGGCCTTTGCCTATTATAATTCCTTTGGTACCTACGGCTGGCTGGATACTCTTCCGGAGCATATAAAGGAAGAGATTGAAATACAAAGCGGAGACATCAGGGATCCCAACGGGGTAAGGACCGCCGTCTCCGGGGCGGACTGCGTGTTTCACTTAGCTGCACTGATTGCCATCCCATACAGCTACGTATCCCCTGATTCCTATGTGGATACCAATGTGAAGGGAACTTTAAATGTTCTGCAGGCTGCAAGAGATGGTAATACCGGCAGAGTCTTAATCACCTCCACCTCTGAAGTCTATGGCAGCGCAGACTACGTTCCCATAGATGAATCCCATCCGTTTAAAGCCCAGTCACCTTACTCCGCTACGAAAATAGGCGCAGACCGTCTGGGGGAAGCATTCTACCGGAGCTTTTCTCTTCCGGTTACCATTGTCCGTCCATTTAATACCTACGGTCCGAGGCAGTCAGCAAGAGCTGTCATTCCCACAATCATCAGCCAGCTTTTAGCGGGTATGGAAGAAATTCATCTTGGAAGCCTTTCCCCTACCAGAGATTTTAACTATGTTAAAGATACAGTCAATGGTTTTATTGAAATTGAAGCTTCAAAACATACCATAGGCGAAGAAATCAACATTGCAAGCGGAACGGAAATCTCAATCGGAGATCTCGCTTTAGAGCTGATACGCCAGATTAATCCAAAAGCTGGAATCCTTTGTGAAAGTGAACGGCTGCGCCCGGATAAAAGCGAAGTGACCAGACTTCTGGGGTCGAATGAAAAGCTGAAAGCCCTGACTTCCTGGAAACAGCAATACACCTTATCCCAGGGTCTTGAAGAAACCATACACTGGATGAAAAATAATTTAAAGCGGTACCGGACAGACCGATACAATATTTAATGAAAACGGCAGGAGGCTCCATATGATTCCCCTATCTGTGCCTGTTATAAAAGGCAATGAAAAAAAATATATGGATGAGGCAATTTCAGACGGCTGGGTCTCTGCATCCGGAAGTTATGTAACCAGATTTGAACAGGAAATGGCTGATTATTTAAAGGTGGATAAAACAGCTGCGGTGCAAAGCGGCACGGCTGCTCTCCATCTGTCTTTACTGCTTTCCGGTGTAAAACCGGGCCAGGAAGTGATCGTTCCCACCCTGACGTTTATCGCAGCGGTTAATCCGGTGAAATACGTGGGTGCAGAACCTGTTTTCATGGATTGTGACGATTCTTTGAATATTGATTGTGAAAAATTGGAGAGTTTCTTAAAAAAGGAATGTACAAAAACTACTCTCGGACTTCGAAATAACCAGTCTAAACGTCTGATCACAGCAATTATAGCTGTTCATATCTTTGGAAATATGGCAGATATGGAGACTCTTGCGGGGCTGGCTGATGAATACGGTTTAAAGCTGATCGAGGATGCCACAGAAGCACTGGGCACCAAATATACAAAAGGGAGATTTCATGGGAGATTTGCAGGCACCATAGGCGATTTCGGAGCCTATTCTTTTAACGGTAATAAGATCATTACAACCGGCGGAGGTGGTATGGTAACAGCAAAAAGAGCTGCAGATGTGAAAAAATGCGCCTATCTGGCAGCCCAGGCAAAGGATGACCCCCTTCGCTATACCCACAATCACATTGGTTACAATTACCGGATGACCAATCTGCAGGCTGCTCTGGGGGTAGGACAGTTAGAATGTCTGGAAGATTATATAACAATCAAAATAAAGAATTACGATTATTACACAGAGGCACTGCAGGCTTTTCCTGACGCCGCACTGATTCCATTTAATGAAAGAGCCCGGAATAACCACTGGTTCTACTCTCTTCTGCTGACGAACAAAAAAACGAAAAAAGATACTCTTATGAAACAACTAAAAGAAGCGGGAATTGAGACCAGACCTGTCTGGAAACTGAACCACACCCAGACCATATATCAGAGCTGCCAGAGCTATTATATAGCGAAAGCACCGTTCTATCAAAGACGCATTCTAAATCTGCCCTGCAGCGTTAACTTAACAGAGGATGATATGGACTTTGTTATAGAAGCTATAAAAAGAAGCTGACAACCGGAAGGAGGGATGGCATGAACGTGGAAAAATTCTTTGTTGCGCCGGACCTTCCAATCAGAGATGCGATCCGGAAGCTTAATGAAACGGCAAAAAAAATTTTGCTGGTTGTTCACGACAATAAGCTGGAAGGTGTGATCACAGATGGAGATATCCGGAGGTGGATCTTAAAAAATAAGGATTTATCCATGCCGGTCCGCCATATTATGAACACCTCTCCCATTACTATTAAAAAAAGCCAATACTCTGATGCTCTGAAAATAATGAAAGAAAAGCAGATTGAAGGGCTTCCCCTGATCAATGACAGTGGTCAGGTCATTGATCTGCTCTTTTGGAATGAACTTCAGCCGGATAAGAAAATGACTTTAAGAAAAAAGAGAACTCCAGTTGTTATCATGGCTGGGGGAAAGGGCTCCAGACTCTACCCTTATACAAAAATCATTCCAAAGCCCTTAATTCCCATCGGAGATACACCAATCGTGGAACGGATTATGAATCAGATGATCTCCTATGGATTTACAGAGTTTTATATCACAGTTAATTACAGGAAAGAATTGATCAGGGCATATTTTAATGGTGACCATCGCTATCATCTTCACTTTGTAGAGGAAACAAGACCTCTTGGTACTGCAGGCGCCTTAACTCTTGTAAAGGACCAGATAGCAGGAAGCTTTTTTGTAAGCAACTGCGATATCCTGGTTGATATGGATTATGCAAAGCTTCTTCAATACCATAAAAAAAATAAAAATCAGATTACGGTTGTAACCGCCATGAAAAATTACGAAATTCCTTACGGGGTGATCTCCTTAGATGAAAACGGCTGTATACAGTCATTAAATGAAAAACCTAATTATGAATTTCTGGTCAGTACAGGTTTCTATGTTTTGGAGAAAAATATTTTAAAATATATCCCTGATGATTCACCATTTGACATGCCGGACCTGATCCGCCAGTGCATGAAAAATGAAGAAAAGGTAGGGGCCTACCCGGTTATGGACAGCACATGGCTTGATATGGGAGAATTTAGTGAAATGAAAAAAATGACAGAGAAAATGAAATTATGAAAAAGAAACTGATTCTGCTGGGCGGCGGCGGCCATGCAGAAAGTCTAATTGATACCATTCGTTCCAAAGGGGAATATGATATCGAGGGAATCCTTGACAGCGATAAGAGCCGGGGTATGACTGTCTCCGGCATCATGGTACTGGGAACCGATGAACTGCTTCCGGACATTTACCGCAGGGGCATCCGGAGTGCCGTTATTGCAATCGGAAGCATTGGAAACCCTCAGATAAGAATCCGGCTTTATGAAGAATGTAAAGCCATTGGCTTTCATCTGCCGTGCATAATCGATAAAAGCGCCGTATTATCCACTGATTTGAAAATGGGAGAGGGAGTTTTTATTGGAAAAGGAGCTGTCATTGGCTCCGGAGCCATACTGGGAGACGGCTGCATTATTAACAGCGGAGCAATTCTGGAGCACGGCTGTAAGTTTGGCAGTTTCTCCCACGCAGCACCTGGCTGCATTCTCTGCGGAAATACAACAGTCGGAAGTCAGACCCATATTGGTGCCGGAAGTACGGTAATCCAGAATATTACCATAGGGAGTAATTCCATGATTGGCGCAGGGAGCCTGGTTCTGTCTGATGTTTCTTCCAACAGGCTGGCTTACGGCAGTCCGGTAAGGGAGGTTGGTCGTTATGAATAAGATTATGATAATAGCGGAAGCCGGGGTAAATCATAACGGCAGTCTGGACATCGCCAGACAGCTGGTCGATGCCGCATGGGCTGCTGGCGCAGATGCAGTCAAATTTCAGACCTACCGCGCAGAGCTGCTTGCTCTCCCCAGTGCCAGAAAAGCAGATTATCAGTCTCACAACACAGGAAAAAACAGCTCCCAGTACGAAATGTTAAAGGATCTGGAATTGTCACAGACGGATTTTAAGTTTCTCTGTCAGTACTGCGCTTACCGGGGAATTCAATTTCTCTCTTCCCCGTTTGACGAAGAGAGCATGGAGTATTTAGACCGCCTGGGCATGGAGATTATTAAAATACCATCCGGTGAGATTACGGACTACCGTTACCTGAAAAAAGCGGCGGAATTAAAAAAACCGGTGATCCTCTCCACGGGAATGTCCTCTCCAAAAGAGATCCGGCAGGCGCTGGATCTTCTTGATGAAGGGGGGCAGGATATTACCCTTTTGCACTGTTCCAGCATCTATCCCACTTCTATGGAGGACGTAAATTTAAATGCCATGATCACTCTGAGAGAGACGTTTCACAGAAAAACCGGTTACTCTGACCACACTGCCGGAATTGAGGTGGCTGTTGCTGCTGCTGCTCTGGGTGCCTGCGTCATTGAGAAACATATGACCCTTGATAAGACCATGCCTGGACCAGATCACCGGGCAAGCCTGGAGCCGGATGAATTCAAGCATATGACAGATAGTGTAAGAAACATCGAAAAAGCCATGGGAAGCGGGATAAAAGCCCCTGCAGAGGAAGAGCTTAAAAACCGTGATCACGTGAGAAAATTTCTTGTTGCTGCAAAGGATATTAAAATGGGCGAGCCATTTACCATGGAAAATCTCTGTGCCAGACGCTGTTCTCCCGGAATTTCTCCCATGGCACTCCCCCGGATACTGGGTACTCCCGCAGACAGAGATTATAGAAAGGATGACAAAATCGGGGAATGATCAGATTATGTGTGGTAACAGGAAGCCGTGCCGAGTACGGACTGCTGGTTCCATTAATCCGCAGAATTAAGGAAGACCGGGATTTGAAACTTCAGCTTCTGGTTACCGGAACCCATCTGGATACCAGGTACGGACTGGATTATCGGGATATTAAACAGGATGGATTTGAAATTGATGAAACTGTGGAAATGAATCTGGCCAGTGATACTTCCTTTGGAATCTGTAAATCCATGGGTCTGGAGCTGATTGGTCTCTCCGGAGCCTATGAGCGGTTAAAACCAGATATGGTGATACTTCTTGGGGACCGTTATGAGATCTTTGCAGCAGCAGGCGCTGCGGTTCTATGTAAGATTCCAATTGCCCATATCCACGGGGGGGAACTGACTCAGGGCGCTTACGATGATTGTATGCGCCACTGCATTACAAAGATGAGCTATCTGCATTTTACCAGTACTTTAGAATACCGAAAACGGGTCATACAGCTGGGAGAATCACCTGACAGGGTATTTTATGTGGGCGCACTTGGCATTGAACGGCTTAAGGGGCTTACCCTTCTGTCAAAAGAACAACTGGAACAATCTCTTAATACCCCTCTGCCTGCCCCACTTTCCCTAGTCACATACCATCCGGCCACACTGGATTCTCTTTGTATTACAAAGCAGTTTCAGCCTCTGTTAGATGCTCTGGATTCATTTCCAGGGCTATTTACGGTATTTACCGGAAGCAACTCCGATACAGGGGGGAATCAGATCAACGAAATGGCGGTCTCCTATTCCAGACAGCATCCGGAGCAGGCAGTCTATGTCGCTTCTCTGGGCTCTCTTCGCTATTTAAGCATGATGAGCATAAGCCAGCTTGTAATCGGAAACTCTTCCAGCGGAATCCTGGAAGCCCCTGCTCTCCATGTGCCGTCCGTCGATATCGGTCTCCGGCAAAAGGGCAGAGTAAAGCCCGGCTCTGTCATCAGCTGTGACACAAAAACCGACAGCATACGTGCTGCAATTTCCCAGGCAATGAACCTTAACCTGGAACACCCTGCAACGAAAAACCCTTATGATTGCCCCAATACCAGCAAAAAAATCCTCACTCGTATTAAAAAAGCCTTTAAATCGGGTATTCATTTGGAGAAAGAATTCTATGATATGAACTGGAGACTGTAATGTATCAGAATAAAAGATTTCTCGCAGTGATTCCGGCCAGAAGCGGATCAAAAGGAATCAGGGATAAAAATATAAAAGAACTGAATGGAAAACCGTTAATGGGATATACCATTGATGCCTGCAAAAAAGCAGGATTTTTCGATGATATCCTAGTGTCTACTGATTCAAAGCTATATCAGCAGATGGCTGTGGAACTTGGAGCCGCGGTTCCATTTCTAAGACCGCCCCACCTGTCCGGTGATGATGCAGCCTCTGGTGATGTGATTATTCACGTACTCACTGAAATGAAAAAGCAGGGGAATGAATATGATTATTTTATGCTGCTCCAGCCCACATCTCCTCTCAGAGACGAGGAACATATACTGGAAAGTGTGATGCTCCTGTTTGAAAAGCAGGCAGATTCTGTAATCAGTGTCTGTTCTTATAACTGTATGTGCTATCTGGCTGTTGCGATTACTGAAACTGGTGAAATGCAAGTGCCGGACTCCTTAAAAAAACAAATAAGGAGACAGGATATGGGATCTGGCTGCCGGATTAACGGCGCCATCTATCTCACATCTGTCCCCTGTTATTTGAAATACGGTAATTTTTACAGCGGAAAAACTTACCCCTATTTTATGGATCCCCTCCATTCTATCGATATTGATGATAACTATCAGTTCTATCTGGCAGAACTTCTTCTGCGTGATGGAGTAAAACCAATGGAATCTTTTGGCTGATACTATCCTTTTAAAGCTTCGATGAGACGGGGAATGACTGTTTCAAAATTTACACCGTACCAGGTTTCTTTTCCATCATTTAAGGTTTCGCGGATACATTCCAGTGTATAGTCTGCAGCAATCTTTAAGGAATCTGGCAGGCTTTTTCCGTTCATCAAAGCACCCACTGAAGCGCTTGCAAAGATATCACCTGTTCCGTGGTAACTGGTATCAATCTTTACGTGATCGTAATTAAAATATTCTCCGCTTTCCACATACAGCCCGGCTATTCCTGTTCTGCCTTTTTTCAGACTGACTCCGGTTAAGACTACCGCTTTTTTGGTGCCCAGGGCTTTTAATTTCTGAAGAAGATTCCTGATATACTTTTCATCATACTCCGTCTTGTATTGGGTACCTGTCATCAGACAGGCTTCCGTGATATTCGGGACAATGATATCTGCATATCCGCAAAGTCCTGCCATCTCTTTCGCAAATGCAAGATCGAACGCTGGATAAAGCTTTCCGTTATCCGCCATAACCGGATCTATAAAAATCACATTTTCTTCGGTCTTATAATCTTTTAAAAAATCTTTTATAATACCAATTTGCTCCATAGAACCTAAATATCCGGTATAAATGGCATCAAACCTGAACTTTTCCTGCTTCCAGTGATTGGATATAGGAACAATCTCGTCCGTCAAATCCCGGAAGGTAAAGTTTTGAAACATGGTATGGGTGGAAAGAACAGCAGTCGGTATAATGGCTGTCTCAACTCCTGTGGCTGATATAATGGGCAAAGCCACTGTCAAAGAACATTTTCCCAAACACGAAATATCCTGAATTGTTACAACACGCTTCATATTTCTTTCCTCCTGTTTTCTGAATTCAACTGATTTATTACTGGTCTGTCATAAGTCCCAGGGCCAGAAGAGCACTCTTTTCCAGCTGGTCGGTTGTGGTATATTCACTTGTGGTATGTACCTCATTCATACCACAGGCGACCACAATGCCCCTGATCCCATTGTGTACAAAATGGTTGTTATCACTCCCACCTAATGTCTTATGGGTGACCGCTTTTATTCCCATGGCATCGCAGACTTTCTTAAAACGCCTCACCACTTCTTCCTCTTCCTTGATTTCATACGCTTCGATCTGCTTTTCATACAAAAGTTCAACGCTTCCTCCGCGGCAGACAGCGGCTTCTTCAAAGACCATTTTTATCTTATCCCATTCTTCCATGGCACGGCTGTCTCTTAAGCTTCGGATTTCACCAATCAACGTACACTCATCAGATACGATATTCCCCTGGACTCCTCCGCTTATCTTTCCGATGTTTACCGTTGTCTCTTCATCTGTCCAGCCCTGTTTTATGCTGGAGATAGCTGCAGCCGCAATCTCTATGGCATTCACCCCCAGCTGGGGACAGAAACCGGCATGGGATTTCTTCCCTATGACATTGATCTGAAATGATAAAAGAGTGGGGGCTGCAAGCGCTGCATTTCCGATCTCACCGCTTAAATCAAACACATAAGCCTGTCTGGCCTGAATGCGTGAATAATCTGCCAGCTGGCTGCCTTTTCCATAGTTTTCTTCCGCAACCGGAAATAAAACCTCAATGTCAGGATGAGGCATGTCCATTTCCTTAATGGCACGGACCGCTTCCAGTATTGCCGCAATGCCGGAAAGATCATCTGCTCCCAGCACCGTATCTCCCTCAGAAGTAATTACGCCGTCTTTCCCTTCCACTGCACGCTTTGCGATTCCCGGTCTGACGGTATCCATATGGGCGGAGAAAAGAACCGGCTCCCCCTCCATATTCCCTTTTAAAAAACCATATAGATTCCCTGCAGGGATCTGGCTTCCATACTCTGCGGTCTGTTCTTTCAGAATAACACCCGCATTATCCTCTAATACTTCAAAGCCCAGTTTCTTCAGCTCCTGAGTAAGATAATCTGCTATTTCTCTCTCATGATACGTTTCTGAATCAAATTCCACCATTGTCTTAAATTGGCTGACCAGCCTGTTTTTGTTAATCATTTATTCACCTGCCTGGAATTATTTCTGCATTTATTATATAGGTATTGCCAATAAAAAACAACTGGCAATAAGAATATCTCATAGCCAGCCGTTTTATTCAGGCAGATATTATTGATTCTTTTATCCAAACAAAGGAGTGGATAAATACCGGTCACCGGAGTCGGGAAGTAATACCACAATGGTCTTTCCCTGATTCTCAGGCCTTTCCGCTATCAGTTTAGCAGCCTTTAATGCCGCTCCGGAAGAAATACCCACCAGAATTCCTTCTGTGACTGCAAATATCTTGCCTTCTTTAAATGCATCCTCATTTTCAACGGTAATTACTTCATCGTATACTGCAGTATTGAGTACCTCCGGTACAAATCCTGCTCCGATTCCCTGAATCTTATGTGGTCCTGGTTTGCCTCCGCTAAGCACAGGGCTGCTTGCCGGTTCCACTGCAACGACCTTTACATTCGGGTTCTTTTCCTTTAAATAAGCGCCGACTCCGGTAACAGTTCCGCCTGTACCTACACCTGCAACAAAGATGTCAACGGTTCCGTCTGTCTGTTCCCAGATTTCCGGTCCTGTTGTCTCTTTATGCACTTTGGGATTAGCAGGGTTTACGAACTGACCTAATATTACGGAGCCTTCAATGGAAGCCTTTAATTCATCTGCTTTTTCTATAGCACCTTTCATACCCCTGGCACCTTCCGTAAGTACCAGCTCTGCACCATAGGCTTTTAAAAGATTTCTTCTTTCCACACTCATGGTATCTGGAAGTGTCAGGATTGTCTTATATCCTTTGGCTGCCGCTACCGCAGCAAGACCAATTCCTGTATTACCGGAGGTTGGTTCAATGATGGTAGCTCCCGGTTTTAAAATCCCTTTTTCCTCTGCATCTTCAATCATGGCTAAAGCAATCCGATCCTTTACTGATCCGGCTGGATTTAAGTATTCCAGCTTTGCCAGTAGCGTAACCCCTTCCACTCCTTCTGCTGTACTATAACGGCTGATTTTCAGTATTGGTGTACCTCCAATGAGTTCTACTGCACTTTCCTTAATTGATCCCATATCCTTAACCTCCATTTTTGTTATTCATTTATACCTACAGTTTTAATATGTTTATATGATACAATTATATTAAAGCACAATGAGAGATGTGTCAATACCTTTTTCAAAGATTTATAAATTTTTAATTGCAGCTGTTAATTTATTGAGAGCTTCCACAATAAGAGACCGGGGACAGGCTATATTGATTCGTTCAAAGCCTTCTCCTACCGGTCCGAACATTGCACCGCTGTCCAGCCACAGGCCTGCTTTTTTTACAATCAGGTCTTCCCGTTCCTGTTCACTTAGTCCTAATCCCCGGAAGTCCAGCCATATGAGGTAAGTTCCATCTGGTTCAATCAGTTTGATTTCCGGCAAATTTTCTTTTAAGTAATTGCAAACAAACCGTACATTCTCTTTTAGATACTCCATCAGCTGATCATGCCAGCCCTCCCCATACCGGTATGCAGCTTCACAGGCAGTTAAGCCCAAAGCGTTTAACTGGCTGTATCCGGCGGCAGCGATCTCTTTTTTAAATTTACGCCTTAAATCCGGATTTGAAATAAATATATTAGAGATCTGAAGTCCTGCAACATTAAAAGTTTTACTTGGAGCGGTACAGGTAATCGTCCGGTTCCTGAACTTATCACTGATTGCTGCGAACACCTGATGCTCTCCCTTAAACACAAAGTCCTGATGAATCTCATCGCTGACAACGATTATATCAAGACGCTCACAAATCCCGCCAAGCCGGGTCAGTTCATCTCTGGTCCATACTCTTCCCACCGGATTATGGGGACTGCACAGGAAAAACAGCTTTACCTGATTTTCTGCCGCCTTTTTTTCAAAATCATCCAGATCCATATGATAGATTCCATCTTCGCCCAGATATAAGGTATTATCAACAATCTTTCTGCCGTTATCTTTGATCACTTCACTGAAAGGATAATAAACCGGCTGCTGAATCATGATACCGTCTCCCGGGTTTGTGTATGCTTTCACAGCCATGGCAAGAGCGAAAACCACTCCCGGTGTTTTTACCAGCCAGTTTCTCTCAACGCTCCAGCCATGGCGTCGCATCATCCAGTCCTTCACTGCCTCAAAGTAGCCTTCTTTTCCCTCGCTGTAGCCGAAAATCCCATGCTCCACGCGGGCTTTCAGAGCATCAAGCACTGGCTGGGGTGCTTTGAAATCCATATCTGCTACCCACAGCGGCAGGATTCCTTCCGGTTTTCCTCTCTGAACTGCAAAATCATATTTGATACAGCCTGTATTCGTTCTGTCTATCCGTTCATCAAAATCAATTTGTTCTTTACTCATGAAATACACGCTCCAATTCCTTTATTAAGTCCTGTACATCTTCAATTCCTACGGAAAGTCTTAAGATCCGTTCTGTGATCCCATTAGCAGCAAGAACATCCGCCGGTACATCTGCATGAGTCTGAGTGATCGGATAGGTGATCAGAGTTTCCACACCTCCAAGACTCTCTGCAAACCGGATCAGACGCACACTCTTTAATATCCAGTGGGCAAGCTCCTTTGACTCCACTTCAAAGGTCACCATACACCCAAAGCCTCCCGCCTGCTTCTTACAGATCTCATGTCCCGGATGGTCCGATAGACCCGGATAATAAATCTTCTTCACTTTTTTCTCATTTTTCAGCCACTCCACCAGATCTCCCGCATTTTTCTCCGCCTGCTTCATACGGACAGCCAGCGTCTTGATTCCCCGCAGGATGAGCCAGCTGTCAAAGGGTGCCAGTCCGGAGCCCACTGTTTTTATGATAAAACGAAGTCTTTCGGCTATATCAGTAGAAGAAGTCACAAGAAAACCTGCTATCGTATCATTATGTCCTCCCAGATACTTGGTACCGCTGTGAACCACCAGGTCTGCTCCCAGTTTTAAAGGGTTCTGAAAATAAGGAGACATAAACGTATTATCTACAATCAGGAGTATCCCATGCTTTCTGGTAATTTTAGCAATCTCCTCAATGTCAGTTACATTCATCATGGGGTTGGTAGGTGTTTCTATGAAAACTGCCCTTGTATTTTTACCAATCAGTTCTTCCACTTTATGGTAAGAGGAATTGGAACAGTCCACGGAATCTATGATTATCCCGTTTTTTCTGCTGATGTTATCAAACAGCCGGATACTTCCTCCATACAGATCACAGTCAGTAATAATGTGGTCTCCCGGTGCAAAAAGCTCCATAAGCGCAGTAATGGCCGCCATTCCGCTGGAAAAAGCCAGAGCATCCACACCATATTCCAGAGAAGCCACAATCTTCTCCAAATGTTCCCTTGTGGGGTTTTGCAAACGGCTGTAATCGTATCCGGTTCCCTCTCCTACTCCTTTATGAGCAAAGGTGGCTGTCTGATAAATGGGAAAACTGATTGCTCCGGATTGATCCACCAAACTCTCTGCTCCGTCACCATATAAACATTTTGTTGAAATTCCATAATCCATGTTTTTCACCGCTTTCTATTCTATTCTTGTGTTTCATATATAAGAGTATACCAGTATGGCATGATTAAGCGGTATGATTGAAAAACAATAGCCTGCTATTTATTATTTCTATAGCGGAAGCGATTTCTTATAAAACCTGCTTTTCAAATTTCTTTAGCTCCGCTATATACTTTTCTCCCAGAATGCTGAGAGGCATTTTTTTCTTTTTAATATAACCAATCCGCATCCGGTCACTGGTATGAAGAGGGATGGCACGGTATTCATCCCCATTTAAATCTTCGCAGATAATACCGGAACAAAGGGTGTAGCCATTTAATCCCACCATCAGATTCAATAAGGTCGCTCTGTCATCTGCCTTAATGATCTGTTTGTATTCATAGGTACTGAATACCTCTTCAGCAAGATAGAATGCATTATTAGTTCCCTGCTCGAAAGAGAGGCAGGGATACTGTTTTAAATCTTCAAATTCAATCAGCTCTTTCTTTGCCAGAGGATTTCCTTTCCAGAGATATACATAGATTCTGCATTGAAACAGCTCTGCAAATTCTAATTCACTGCTATGAAACAGCTTTTCCATTGACTTTTGATTAAAATCATTCAGATAGAGAATCCCCAGTTCACTTTTTTGATTTTTCACATGCTCAATTACATCGTAGGTTCTGGTTTCATGAACCGCGAACTCATAATCATCCATGCCAAATTCTTTCGCCATATGAATAAAGGCCTGTACTGCAAAGGTGTAATGCTGCATGGACACGCTGAATTTTTTCTTGAATTTTTCTTTTTTCACAAACCGCTCTTCCATCTGGCGGTACTGCTCCAGCATCTGTCTGGCATATCCCAGAAATTCTTCCCCCTCAGGAGTAATCACAATCCCCCTGTTAGACCGTAAAAACAGCTGAAGTCCGATTTCTTCCTCCAGATCCCGAATGGTACTGGATAAGCTGGGCTGGGTAATGAATAATTCCGCAGCCGCTTTATTCATGGATTTCTGGTTTGCAATGCATATGGCATAACGAAGCTGCTGTAATGTCATAAGTCCTCCTTTTTTTCTGCCTGCGCAAAAGCTGCCATAGAATCTATGGCAGCCTGCATATGATCTGATTCAGTTATTTTACCGCCTGAAACGCTTCTTCCAGATCTTCAATAATATCCGATGCATGTTCTGTTCCGATGGAAAGACGGATGGTGTTTGGTTTGATTCCGGAATTCTCCAGCTCTTCCTCTGTCATCTGAGAGTGAGTGGTAGAGGCTGGATGGATTACTAAAGATTTCACATCTGCAACATTAGCTAAAAGTGAGAATAATTCCAGCTGGTCAATGAAGTCTTTGGCTTTTCTTGCGTCTCCCTTGATTTCAAAGGTAAAAATAGATCCTCCTCCATTGGGAAAATACTTAGCGTACAATTCTTTCTGGCTCTCCTCTTCCGAAACTGATGGGTGATGCACCTTTTCCACCTGTGGATGATTCTTTAAATACTGTACCACCTTCAGCGCATTCTCTACATGTCGTTCCACTCTTAAAGACAAGGTCTCAAGCCCCTGTAAAAAGACAAATGCGTGGATTGGGGATAAGCAGGCTCCTGTATCCCGAAGCAAAATCGCACGGATCTTTGTCACATAAGCTGCCGGGCCGGCTGCCTTTGTAAAGCTGACTCCATGGTAGCTTGGATTTGGATCCGACAGTGAAGGGAATTTACCGGAAGCCTCCCAGTCAAATTTTCCGCTGTCAATGATCACACCGCCGATGCTGGTTCCATGACCTCCGATAAACTTCGTTGCGGAGTGTACCACGATATCAGCGCCATACTCGATCGGTCTTACCAGATATGGCGTTGCAAAGGTATTGTCTACAATCAGCGGGATTTTATGTGCATGCGCAATTTTCGCAAACTGTTCAATGTCCACCACATCAGAATTGGGATTTCCCAGTGTCTCGATAAAGATCAGTTTTGTATTCTCTTTAATGGCATCTTCCACTTCTTTATAATTAAATGGGTCCACAAAGGTGGTGGTAATGCCATAATCCGGAAGTGTATGCTCCAGCAGGTTATAGGTACCGCCGTAAATGTTCTTGGCTGCTACAACATGATCTCCGTTCTTTGCAAGGTTCTCAATGGAATAAGTAACTGCAGCTGCTCCGGAAGCTGTAGCAAGCGCTGCCACACCGCCCTCCAATGCTGCGATTCTCCGTTCAAATACATCCTGGGTCGGATTGGTCAGTCTGCCATAAATATTGCCCGCATCAGTCAGATTAAATCTTGCTGCGGCATGATCGCTGTTATGGAACACATAGGAAGAACTCTGGTAAATGGGTACTGCCCTGGCATCTGTCACGGAATCTGCCTCTTCCTGGCCCACGTGTAACTGTAATGTCTCAAATTTAAGATCTCTCTCTGCTCTGGTCTTCTTGCTCATATCCTGTCCTCCTATAGGTAATATACTTTATCGTCTCTTGTTAAGTGCTATTATACAAGGTTTTACAGATCTGTGTTAATATTTATTATTATTATCTGGCTATAGAAAAAACCTATAACCCGTTTTCTTCATTCTGCATTTACATCTGTTGAGACAGAAGTTTATCCAGTTCCTCGTTCAGCTTGTCCTTCATAAGGATAAGCGTCTCTTCCCCTGGTAAGTATTTATCACTGTAAAGTTCTTCCATCGGAAGTTTCCAGACCGGACCTGGAGTTGGGGTGTCACTCAAAGTCCTGGGGAAGATGTGCCAGTGCATATGAGTAAAATTACCACTTCCCAAAAGCTCGTAATTAAGTTTATCCGGCTTAAATGCATGGTAAACTGCCTCTGCAGTTAAAGCCATCTCCTGCAGAAACCGATTGCGGAATTCCTTTTCCAGATCATGCAGTTCCGATGCATGTTCCTTACATAAAAAAAGAGTATATCCATGAAATCTTTGATAATCCCCCAGCACCACATATCCTGTCTCCAGTTCCTTTACAAAATACGGGTTTCTGCCTTCTTTAATAAGCTGAATCCGGTCGCACACTCCGCACATAGCCGCTCCTTTCCTGTTATCCGCTTTTTCATACATTACATCTTTTGATATTATACAACAGTTTTGCTTTTCGCACACTATTTTTTTGATTCCTTGCTTATCCATCATATCTCATCGGCTTTGGAATATATATATACAAAAATGCAAAAGGAAAAACCTGCCCATGAACGAACATTATCCATTTGTGAATCCACCGCTTCCCTATGCATACGACTCACTTGAACCTTATATCGATTCCCAGACCATGTACATTCATCATGACAGGCAGCTTCAAAGATATGTGGTGGAACTCAACACGATCCTGCGGGATTATCCGGAGCTGCAGAATATGTCCTTGGAAGAGCTGCTGACTAACACTGAAAGTCTTCCGGAAGAAATCCGCCAGTCCATCATCAATTACGGGGGTGGCGTTTACAATCATATTATCTACTTTAACGGAATGATTAATTCTCAGGAACGTACACAGGCCGAGACACTCTATCCTATTATATTAAGAGATTTTGGTTCGCTGGAGGAATTTTTCAATGAATATAAGAGAAAGGCGCTTTCTGTTTTTGGTTCCGGATATGCATGGCTGGTTGTTGATTCAAACGGGAAATTAACAATTGTAACCACCCCCAATCAAAACACTCCTATATCCTTTGGATTTTGTGTGATCTCCGCCATGGATGTCTGGGAGCACGCTTATTTTCTGCAGCGTTATAATGACAGAGCAGCATACATAGAAGACTGGTTTCATGTCATTAACTGGCAGGAGGCGGATGAGCGGTATAAACAGTGTATGGGGATTGAAGATGAAGAAACAACCGGACAGGAATATCAAATTGTCTGATTTGCATAAATTTCTGCGCTTCTACAACTTTTCTACACAATCAGCTGGTATATTAAGCTTTGTTACAGATATTATTCTTTTACAAAATTTTCTCATACAGGAGCCGTTGCAGAATATGTGAAATATCACTTATCCTGCAACGGCTCCTCTCCTCCTCTAATGAATTTCAATCCAATATCTTTGTTCCATTATGCCATCTACTAAAATCTCATTTTCCAGGATACCGCCATTATTCTTTATGCTTTTTGCGGAACCTATGTTCTTTTTATCACATACCATTAAAACTTTATCTAATCCGATCTTTTTGCACTCCTTGAGGGCAAGTTTAATCATTTTAGTTGCTATTCCCTTTCTTCTTTCCGAAGGCCGTACACCATCTCCAATATGTCCTCCATTTAACAGCAGAGATTCATTTAGATAATGTCTGATATTAACAGCTCCGACGAACAGATCTCTCTCCTCATCCAGACAGAAATATGTTGAATAAGGCACAAACCCTTCTTTTTCTTCATCTTCATTCATACTAAGTATGTAATTATTAAAATCATGATAATCAACTTTCACAATTGCAGCTGGAACAATTTTTTCTTCCGAGGCATACCATTCTTCCATCATATTATTCAGATGCAGTTTATATTTCTCATCTAATTTCACTAATTGAAGTTTCAACGTTTTATTCCTCCATTAATTTGATTTTTTATATTATACAAGAAACTATTTTAACTATCAAATTAATTATTTAACCAGCCCGTGCATTTTCAACGTTTAAAGGTATATTATGTTGGTTTAAACATATACATAACAGATATTATGGGTTATTGTTGCGATTTATTATTTATTACTACGTTAGCTTGTCAGATTGCAGATTGTTTAAATGAAAATGAATTATCCATATTAGCAGCTGACCTTGAATTATTAAGTGATTCACTAAGTGCAATTGCAGCTAGACGTTCGATTTCTAATACATGTACAAACATTCCACTAAATACAACCGAATGTTCCGATGAAGCAGACGAAATATGTTAGCTAAATCTCAGTTTTACGTGCTAAATTACGGTATTAAAAAACTACCAGCTTAATACAGATAGTTAGTAATATTTGACATATTTATTTTATGGTTTATCATAATCTGCAAGACATTAAATACAGGGATTGATATTGTCCATCACGGCAGCGAAACGCCATTTCATTTTTACCAAATATTTTAAATCCATATTTTTCGTATAAAGAGATTGCACGTTGGTTATCTGTTACAACTTCTAATTCAATCTGTTCATAACCAGCCTGACGAGCTATTTCAAGAACTGCAGACATAATGAAAGATCCTATTCCCCAACCCCAGTATTTCTTTTCGATGGAGATCCCAAATTCTGCTCTATGCTTGCATTTATCAAGTTTTGAGACCGGGCTCAATCCCGCATTAGCGACAATTTTACCGTCTACAACCGCAGAAATTAAAAGCTCATCCGGACTAGCTTCAATATTACTAAGATGTATCCTTTCCTCCTCTTCGGTCATTGTAATTTCATCAAAGTAACTTAACATATACTCAGTTTCAGCGGACGTTAAAATAATATGCTGTAGAATTTCATTTGAATCTTCACAATTTTGATTCCGGAGGATACATGCTTTTCCATTTTTCAGTTTTACCAGTTTATAGTACTTCATTTTCATCTACCTTTCCGAACATAATTATCTTTATAATTATAGGCTACTACATTTCCAACTAACTATCAATATTAAGTTTTCAATGATTATTAATTCAGCAAATTTCGATTTACCGTAGCTCATGAACATTAAAGCAATAAATAAGATTCAAACTAATGCTTCTGCTTTGCATAGCCCGTCTCATAGCCAGCTGCTGAGTAGCGTCACCAACATTCCGGCTCGATAATACAGTTCTCAGAAGCGATTTTTACTTATCCCGTACTTACTGTGGTTCAATGGTCTTACATTTCCCAAACCGTCACCTCCCTGCTGTCTTTTTCTCGTAATACGTCCCTACCGCAAACAATCTCCCGTGATCTTTGCAGCTGCATCCGCCTCTGCCTGTATGCTCACCCTTGGGGCACTATTCACCAAACAAAAGCTGTTGCAGAAACAGATGTAAATCATTATTAATTATTGCCCGTCAGTTCGTTTAAAGGATTGGCGGGTTTTTGTTATCTCTCAGTTGTTTTAGATTTCAGTTTAATTGCTCAAACAATCTACAATTTCAACCGCTTCCCGTAGCTTTTCTTTGTTGGTGTATTCGTTGTCTCAGCCAGCAATATCATTGCCAGATGCCGGGCATCTACCTCACGGTCACTGATCATCTAAGTGACACAAAGCAAATGCAATTAATACATTCATAGCTTCTTTTGATCCGGTTATATGTATTCAGGATATTGCAGATATGATATCCCCAGGGAACCGCACAGGTGATCATACATGCTCAATCATCGGAGTGACAATCTATAACATTTCATTCTGTTCTGCCAACTTAAGCTCCTTTCTCTTTCTGACAATAAAAAACTACCAGCTCAATACTGATAGTTAGTAGTTAAAGAGATTATTTATTTGGAACCCCATTCATTTTAATAAATACTTTTCAAATGCCTTATTTGTATCAATGTGAACATCTTTGAAAAATAAAATCCCCCATATGATATATGCTGCAATTGCAAAATACTGTGTAAGAAAAAGAGAGCCTAACGCACCACAAAGCATAATAGCTGTCCATATAAAACATGAATTTCTAATATCCCTAGCTATATAGGCCTTATCATATAAAGCTTTCTCTCCTTCAGATAATGTATTAAATCCTGAAACGAATCTTGCCGCTTTCTCCTTGAAGATTCCAAAAAGTAAGCCTATAATTCCAAAACTCGGCACCAAAACAATACACATCCAAAATCCAATATTCATAAATCCCCTCCTACAATATTATGACTTAATTATATAATACCATTTTGCACTACCAACTATCAATATTAAGTTTTCAATGTACAGTAATACGTTAAATCCTGATTTTATAAATATTTTTAATAATATAACCACTATTATTTTCTAACTTTTTATATTACAATCTAATAAAAAAATGATTGGAGGTATACACTATGGCTGCTATTCCTTTGTTTATTTATGCATGTGAAATTTTCAAATTTATTGTTTACATTATGGTTTTTCTATGTTGTATCAAATATTTAAAGAAATAACACACACCCATTCTTTCTCTCCTTTCACAATCTCTTCACAGATCCATCAAACTCCGGTTAGTTTCGTTATTTACGCTCCTTTCACGTTCGGTGATCTTGGATTTAGAAATTTGTTCATTAGTACTCCAATATATGTTTCTTGTGATGTTAAATGCTTTTTTCGTGTTTCTTGATATTTTTATTATACAGAGTGATGTCGCAAGAAAAATAGGTGTAAAAGGTAATATACTTAGCAATTATGAAAATGGTATATCAGAGCCAGACATAGATACTTTCTGCGCATTATGCGATATATACGATTTAGATCCAGCCCGGCGATGATGAGTACCGTGGCTTTTGCTGGAGAATGGAAACAGGACGCTAAGGGGTGGTGGTATCAAAACGATGATGGAAGCTATCCGGTAAACAGTTGGCAAGATATAAACAGTAAACAATATTATTTTAACGAATCAGGCTACATCTTAACTAATACATCTACTCCTGACGGAAAACAAGTCGGGGCAGATGGATCAATGGTACAAGCTCCACTCTTCGATTTTGATATAAGCGACAGTCATGTTAAATATACCAAACACGAGATCTCCACCGATTATGATGGCAATGCTTGCGTAATTGTATACTATGGTTTTACAAATAAAGCAAATGAGGCTCAAAGCGCATTGGGAAGCGGAAGCTATATAACAGCTTACCAAAACGGAATAGAATGTGACAGTACTATAGCTTCTTCCAGTAATAATGCCATTGATAATTACTATAAAAATGTTATGCCCGGAATAACTCTTAATGTAGCAGAAGCTTTTAAAATTTCAGACAAAAGCGATGTCACACTCATTCTTGAAGAATTATGGGACTGGAGTTCAAACAAAAAAACCTCCAAAGCTATATTGAATTTGAATTAAATACAGTGTCTACCACTAATAATTTTGGTAGACAAACGGTAGACAAAAGCATCATTTTACCCCATCCAAGCAAAAAGAGGAGCCGCCCAAAGCGAACTCCTCTTTTCTATATCAAATGGTATTTCCCCTTGAAAATCAAGGTTTATCCTTAGAATTTACCTGCGTTAGCACTTTCCTCGATCCCAACAGCTACAGCCACGGTGGCACCAACCATAGGGTTGTTACCCATACCGATCAGACCCATCATCTCTACGTGAGCCGGAACGGAAGAAGAACCTGCGAACTGAGCGTCAGAGTGCATACGTCCCATGGTATCTGTCATACCGTAGGAAGCCGGACCTGCTGCCATGTTGTCTGGGTGAAGGGTACGTCCTGTACCGCCGCCGGATGCTACGGAGAAGTAATTCTTGCCCTTTTCGGTACATTCCTTCTTATAGGTACCTGCAACCGGATGCTGGAATCTGGTTGGGTTGGTGGAGTTACCTGTGATGGATACGTCAACGCCTTCCTTCCACATGATAGCAACACCTTCTGTTACGTCATTAGCGCCGTAGCAGTTAACCTTTGCTCTTAAACCTTCTGAATAGGATTTTCTGAACAGTTCTTTTACTTCGCCTGTGTAGTAATCCATCTCAGTTTCTACATATGTAAATCCGTTGATTCTGGAAATGATCTGAGCTGCATCTTTTCCCAAACCGTTTAAGATAACACGCAGTGGTTTCTGACGTACTTTGTTTGCCTTCTCTGCAATACCAATAGCACCTTCTGCTGCAGCAAAGGACTCATGGCCTGCCAGGAAACAGAAGCAGTCTGTATTCTCTTCCAGAAGCATCTTTCCAAGATTTCCATGACCAATACCTACTTTACGCTGATCTGCAACGGAGCCTGGAATACAGAAAGCCTGAAGACCTTCACCAATTGCTGCTGCTGCATCTGCTGCTTTTCTGCATCCTTTTTTAATTGCAATCGCTGCGCCTACCGTGTAAGCCCAACAAGCATTTTCGAAACAGATAGGCTGGATCTTCTTCACCTGTTCGTAAACATCCAGACCTGCATCTTTTGTAATCTTTTCCGCTTCTTCGATAGAAGCGATGCCATAGCTGTTTAAAACAGAATTGATTTTGTCAATTCTTCTCTCATATGATTCAAATAAAGCCATTATCTTGTCCTCCTTATTATTGGCCAAATCTCTTCGCTTTCATAACCGGATACCGGCAGGCTTTCGCCGACCGATTATTCGTGTCTTGGGTCAATGATCTTTGCAGCTTCCGCTACACGGCCGTACTGTCCTTTTGCTTTTTCCCAGGCAGTATTGGGATCATCACCCTTCTTGATGAAGTCAGTCATCTTACCAAGGCTTACGAACTGATATCCGATGATCTGATCTTCCTCATCCAGAGCGATTCCGGTTACATAGCCTTCAGCCATTTCCAGATAGCGGGGACCTTTCTTTAATGTTCCATACATGGTACCAACCTGGGAACGAAGACCTTTTCCTAAATCTTCCAGACCTGCACCAACCGGAAGTCCATCTTCTGAGAATGCACTCTGGGTTCTTCCGTATGCGATCTGTAAGAATAATTCTCTCATTGCTGTATTAATGGCATCACAAACAAGGTCTGTATTCAATGCCTCTAAAACGGTCAGTCCTGGCAGAATTTCGGCTGCCATAGCAGCAGAGTGTGTCATACCGGAGCATCCGATAGTTTCCACTAATGCTTCCTGAATAATACCCTCTTTTACGTTAAGAGTCAGCTTGCATGCGCCCTGCTGGGGAGCACACCAGCCAACACCATGTGTCAGACCGGAGATATCTTTAACTTCTTTTGATTTTACCCATTTTGCTTCTTCTGGGATTGGAGCAGCGCCGTGATGAACGCCCTGTGCTACTGTGCACATCTCTTCTACTTCATGTGAATAAATCATGTTAAAACTCCTTTCAAATAAGTAATCATCATGAAAAGTACTTTGTTAATTATATCACATCATACTTGATATCATTTTCTCATATTATGTCGAATTCCGCAAGTGTTTTTTAGGCCATACAATTTAATGGCCGAAGAGAGGAACCGACCTGTTTCCTATCTTCGGCCTACTGGCGTACTAATTACTGTATCACTCTTCTTACCGACAATATGGTACGATAGGTAGCCGTACCAACCTTGATACCGGTAGCGGGAGAACTGGCATGAACAATCTGGCCGTTCCCGATATAGATCCCGATATGACCTGCATAACAGATCAAATCTCCCGGCTGGGCATCCGAATAAGAGACCTCGGTTCCTGCAGAGCGCTGCTCGGAAGAGCTTCTGGGCAGAGAATATCCGAAATGCCTGTACACAGACTGCACAAATCCGGAACAGTCAGTTCCATTGGTCAGGCTGGTTCCTCCAAACACATAGGGGTTCCCCACAAACTGCAGACCGTAATCTGCAACCGCCCTTCCCTGAACAGTTCCGCCGCTGCTCTTAGACGCGTTAGGACCGGAATATTTATTAGTTTTGCTGGAACTGCGGCCTCCTTTGTTAGAAGCGGCCTTTTTCCTTGCATCCTCTTCAGCCTTTTTTCTCGCCTGTTCAGCTATTTTTCTCGCTTCCTCTTCCTTTGCCTTACGGATCTCTTCATTCTTTTTCGCTACCGTCTGTGCATAGAGATCTGCATCCTTCTTAGCCGTAGCCAGCTGGCTGTCAAAATTGCTGACTTCTTTTTTCTTGGTTGCAATGAGCGTTTCCAGCTGTTTCTTCTGATCCTTATACTCCAGCTCCATCACTTCCATCTCATTCTTGTCCTCTTCCAGATCAGACTTATAATCCGCTACCTGCTGCTTCGTCTCCTGGAATTTCACAAGCATCTTCCGGTCGTATGTATAGATATCTTCCACGTATTCCGCTTTATTAAGCAGATCAGACATATCCTTTACCTGTAGAAAAATATCCAGATATTGGGTATCACCCTTCTCATACATATACTGGATTCTTTTTTTCATGGCAATATACTGCTTTTCTTCCTCTTTTTTCGCTTCCTGGTAATCCGATTCGGCCTGTTTGATTTCCTTTTCCTTATTTGCCATATCATTTTCCAGTATCTTAATATCCGATAAAAGAGCTGTTAAATCTTTGGTAAGCTTAGATACCTGATTCTGCGCTGCACTTTTATTATGTTCCGCTTCCTGCGCCTTTTTATTAGCCTCATTCAGTTTCTTCTGAGCTTCCTGCTTTTCCTTTTCTGCCTTTGACGTTGCAAAGACCGGAACAGTCTGTGTGCAGACCATGGCACTTACCATTACACCACAGAACAGCCTGCGAAGTAATCCCGCATATTTATGATATATAATCTGTACTTTTCGTTTCATCGTCAGTTCCTTTGCATTTTTTCTATCTTTAACCTACCTCTATGTTAACGTAAACAGAGGGTAAAATTCAAGTCCAAATTATAAATTTATAAAAAAGATTTCTCCTGACAGACATTAAGCCTCCTGGATACGATGATAAAACACAGGAAAAACAAAATCCCCTTCAGGATACTGGATATGGAAAAAGCCCACCAGATTCCGTCCAGTCCCAGAACTGTACTGCCTAAAAGCATGGCGAGGGGAATCCTGGCTGAAGTAAATACAATGCTGATTACTGAGCTTAATAAAGTCTTTCCAAGTCCCGATAATGCACCTACCGTTGTAAGTTCCACACACATGAACATCTGGCTCACTCCCAGGATAACCAGATAATGCACTCCCATTGGAATCACATCTGACTCATGTATGAAAAGTCCGAATATCTGCTTCGGGAAAACAATCAGCAAAAAGGTACAAAATATACCCCAGAAAAACATCACTGCTGCTGCAGTAAAATATCCCTTTTTCACTCTTGTGTACTGCTTTGCCCCATAATTCTGTCCCACAAATGAATTAATAGCACCTGCAAATCCATCTGCAGTCATCCATGAGATGGATTCAATCTGCCCTCCTACACGGAGTACCGCCACAGCCGCATCGCCGAATTCTGCCACAAACCGGGTGATTATCATGGAAATACTGGTATAAATTAAATTCTGAACAGAAGCCGGGAATCCAATCCTGATCATGGATACTATAAAATCTGCGGGGACCTTCTGGATAAGACGTACCTTATCAAATACCAGCCTGTCTTTGCGGATAGCTATTAAAAATACGAGAAAAACAACTGCCTGCGCTATTACCGTGGCTGCTGCTGCCCCGCCTACTCCAAAACCTTTCACCGGTCCTGCTCCGAAAATCAAAAAAGGATCCAGAATCATATTCAAAACCATTCCTATTGTATTGGCCTTTAAAGGGGTTCTGCTGTCCCCCATGGCTGTGAGAATACCAGTCAGTATTACATTCATAAAAGAAAATACAATTAAACCGCAGGTAATCCTTAAATACGTCCGGGCATTCTCCATAATCAGACTGTCACTCAGTCCAAAAAAACCGATCAGTGGTTTTGCTCCAAATATACACAGCCCTCCAAAAAGTACGGAAAACAGAAGACCTAGCTGAAGGGCTCCTGATGCATAAACTGCTGCTTCCTCTTTCCTGTCTCCGCCAAGGGCATGGGCAACCTTTACCTGTCCGCCCATTTTAGCCAGTGCCACAACTCCCTGAGAGAGCCAGACATACATTCCGCCTGCTCCCACCGCCGCCACTGCCGGCGCACCGGCGATGCCGATCCATGCCATATCTGTCAGATTGTAAGCCATCTGAATCAGTGCGGAGATCATAATTGGAAGCGCCAGCTCCGTCAAAGAAGTAAATATATGTCCTTTTAGTAAATCTACTTTTTTATTCATCTATTGTTTTCTCCGTCTCAAAAGGGCTGCCGGCTTAGCGGCAGCCCTTCTCTGTCCGGATTAATCCCTGGCAGAAAGATATTCGTCAATTCCTCTTGCGCCGGCACGTCCGGCTTCCATGGCCAGAATTACAGTTGCAGCTCCTGTCACTGCATCTCCTCCGGCATATACGCCTTCTTTACTGGTCTTTCCTGTAGTTTCCTCCGCAATGATACATCTGCGCTTATTAATATCCAGTCCCCTGGTGGTATTGGATATTAAAGGATTAGGGGATGTTCCCAATGACATGATGACAGTATCTACATCAATGACAAATTCAGATCCTTTTACCTCTACAGGTCTTCTTCTGCCGGAAGCATCCGGTTCTCCAAGTTCCATTCTGATACATTTCATTCCGCTTACCCAGCCCTTCTCATCGGTGAGAATCTCAACTGGATTCGTCAGAAGATCAAATATAATTCCTTCTTCTTTTGCGTGATGTACTTCCTCCGCTCTGGCAGGAAGCTCAGCCTCACTTCGTCTGTAGACAACGTGCACCTCAGCGCCAAGGCGGAGAGCAGTTCTAGCTGCGTCCATCGCAACGTTGCCGCCGCCAACAACTGCCACCTTCTTACCGGCTACGATCGGAGTGTCGTAATCATCGCGGAATGCTTTCATTAAATTGCTTCTGGTTAAGTACTCATTGGCAGAGAACACACCGTTTGCATTCTCTCCCGGAATTCCCATAAACATCGGAAGTCCGGCTCCGGAGCCGATAAACACGGCCTGGAATCCTTCTTCATCAAGAAGTTCATCTATAGTCACAGATTTTCCTACAATCACATTGGTTTCAATCTTAACGCCCAGCTTTCTCACATTGTCGATCTCCGGCTGTACCACTCCTTCTTTTGGAAGGCGGAATTCCGGAATACCGTATGTAAGTACACCGCCCGGCTCATGAAGAGCTTCAAATATGGTAACTTCGTATCCAAGCTTTGCAAGATCACCTGCGCAGGTAAGGCCGGAAGGACCGGAACCGATCACTGCCACCTTCTTGCCGTTGGTTTTTTCAGGTGCCTCCGGTACAATTCCATGCTCTCTGGACCAGTCTGCAACAAAACGCTCCAGTTTACCGATGGAAACCGGCTCTCCCTTAATTCCGCGGATACACTGGCCTTCACACTGGCTTTCCTGAGGACATACACGGCCGCATACAGCGGGCAGCGCGGAGGATTTTGCAATCACTTTTGCAGCTTCCTCGATATTGCCCTGTTCCACTTCCTTAATAAATCCCGGAATATTAATGGATACCGGGCAGCCCTTTACGCATTTTGGATTTTTGCACTGAATACAGCGGCTGGCTTCTTCTCTCGCTTCTTCTTCATTATATCCAAGACAAACCTCTTCAAAGTTTGTTGCTCTCACTTTAGGATCCTGTTCTCTGACTGGTACTTTCTTTAAAACGTCCATTAGTTGTCACCTCCACACATTCCGCAGCCGCCATGATGAGTATCGCCTTCCCGGGACTTTAAGATCGCACGTCCCTCTTCGCTCTTATACATCATCTGACGCTTCATGGCTTCGTCAAAATTCACTTTATGGCCGTCGAATTCCGGTCCGTCCACACAGGCAAATTTGACTTCATCCCCTACAGTAATACGGCAGGCTCCGCACATTCCAGTTCCGTCCACCATAACAGGGTTTAAGCTGACAACCGTAGGAATACCCAGCTCCTTTGTCATGAGACAGGTAAACTTCATCATAATCATGGGGCCGATGGCAACACAGACATCATACTGTTTTCCCTGATTTACCACCAGATCCTTAATTACTTCGGTAACCATTCCTTTTCTTTCGTAGGAACCGTCATCTGTGGTCACATATAAATTACCGGCCTGTTCTCTCATGGCATCTTCCAGAATTAATAAATCCTTTGTCTTTGAACCCATGATCACATCAACGGAAATTCCGTGTTCCTTCATCCATTTCACCTGTGGATATACAGGAGCAGTTCCCACACCGCCGGCTACAAATAAATACTTTCTTTTCTTTACTTCTTCTAAATCTTCTGTTACAAATTCTGATGCGTTGCCCAAAGGTCCTACTACATCCTCAAAGCTGTCACCCGTTTTTAAATCGGCCATCTTTTCCGTGCTGGCACCCACTGTCTGAAATACTATGGTAATGGTTCCCTTATCACGATTATAATCACAGATTGTAAGCGGAATCCGCTCTCCTCTGTCATCCATCTTTACGATAACAAACTCTCCAGGCTGGCAGGCTTTGGCAATCCGGGGTGCTTCCACATCCATCAGATAGATCTTGTCAGCTAACATCTCTGCTTTTAAAATCCTGTACATCTTCATCCTCCTAATGTCTTCGTGAATATACCTATGCACCGTTCCTGAAAGCCTTCCTGACAATCAGGTGAAATGGTACTCGGTTTATCTTATCATTTTTAAGGGTCAAAGACAATATAATTCGATAAATATCATTACTTTTTTATCGATTGACCCGTTCTTTTATACATTCGGAACGTATAACACAAATCAAAGTATGTCTGTTCTTCACTTTCTGCAGTCATCTCCCAGCATGGATCCTTATCCAGATCCGGGAATTGGGTATCGGCGCTGTAAGTATAATCAATAAACGTCACATGAGCTGTATCACAATAAGGAAGAAACTGCTCATAGATGCTTTGTCCTCCAATAACGAAACATTCTTTTTCCGGATATTTATTAAGTTCTTCCATCACCTCTGACAGACTGTGGCAGATCACAGCACCTTTCACCTGATAGTCAGGATTTCTGGTAAGAACGATGTTGGTTCTTCCGTATAACGGCTGTTTACCCGGAAGACTCTCTAATGTCCTGCGTCCCATAATAATAATCTTTCCAAGAGTTTCCTCCCGGAACAATCGTTTATCCTCCGGTATGGATACCAGAAGCTGTCCCTGGTTCCCTATCGACCAGTTTTTATCTGCTGCAACAATTAAATTCATATGCCTGTCCACCTTTTATTCTTCCTCTGCAAGGATCAGTTCTTTTGCGTAGGGCAACTCCTCAATCCATCTGCAGAAGGTATGCCATTCCTTTAATTTGTGCCCTCTTCTGGCAAAATAGATATTGATTAAAGATTCATAATTTAATGTACAGGTGCGCATCTGGTTATAGCTGGAGGGCAGGAGCTGGATCATATCATACCAGTCTTCTTTATTCTTTGTCTTAATATAACGCAGACGGATCTTTTCCAGTTCTTCCACAACCGTTCCCATAAAAGCAAGCGTTCGTTCTGTCATATGATCATGGCTAAAGTCCTCAATACCAAATGGTTTTGAATGAATCTTATGCATAGTGCTTGTGGAATTGGCTACGGTAGATACTTTATAGGTATCGTATTCCTTCCACCAGTATAAAGGTGCCGTTACATCTACGGAGACAAAAATCTGGCGTATAAACTTTCTATGGTCGCTTCCGGCCTTTCTTAAGCGTCTGGCAAGTCCCAGATCGTTTGGTCCAAGTATGTATTCGCCCTGTTCATTGTATTCACTATCCATACGGTCCCAGCTGTTCATGGGATTTCTTGCACCCCGAATGGCATTTTCTATATTCATAACACTGGTTTTTTCACACTTTAACATGGTATCTTCCTTTCTAACTGCGGATTCCCTGTTTCATAGTCCCATCCATTATAAAACAAAACATTTGTTTCGTCCATTCCTTTATTAAATGAATTATAGGGAGTGGGTGGGAATTACATATAAATCATAATAAAGTAATATTAAGAACCCTTCCACGCATATATTTGAATATCCATGCCACAGGATTATTGAATAGTAATAATACTATTATCGAAATCTCCTTCACATGGTAAATCTATATTCATAATATAGGAGATGATGTGGAATTGAACCATATAGTAAATGATAATTATAATATTTATTTAATAACCATGGATAGAAGTGATCAATTCTGGATGGTTATGGATAATGGTGCCAGAGAAATGGCTGCTATGTTAGGTGTTACATATGAATGGGACGCCCCCTTAACGAGAGATGTAAATAAACAAATTCAAATATTTAATAATGCCGTAGCAGCGGGAGCAGATGCAATCATGTTAGCGGCTAGTGATCCTTTAAAGATTTCCGAACCAGTGGAAGAAGCGAAAGCGAAGGGGGTAAAAATTATTTATGTTGATGCACCAGCGTTTGAAGAAGCAGTCATAACTTTAGCTACAGATAATTATACAGCTGGTAAGTTAGCTGGAGAAAATATGTTTTACGAATTAGAGGCAATTGGTGTCACTTATGGTTTAATAGGAATCATTGGGGTAACACCGGAAAACAGAACGACTGTAAATCGGGAAATAGGATTTCGCGATTATTTTAAATTGTTTGGCAGATATCAGATATTGGATACAATATATACGAATGGTGACCCGGAGTTAGCAAAACAAGCAACGGAAAAATATATAAGAGACAATCCCAATCTTGTTGGTGTTTTTTCAACGAATGAAGGATCTACGTTAGGGATGGGATATGCTTTGAGAGAATATGACACAAATATTATCGGTATTGGATTTGATATCACACAGATAATTCAGGAAATGATAAGAGATAATACAATAAAAGCTGTTTTGATACAAAATCCATTTACAATGGGCTATCTGGGTATGGCCCAGGCAGTTGCATCATTAAAGGGATTTGATACAGGTCCAAAATTTATTAATACTGGAGTAACTGTAGTAAATATATATAAATCAAGTCAAATATTATCGTAATAAAATTATATTAAAAGAAATGTCTGTTATCTATTGAATCATGACCAATCGTCTTTTATAATTGTAATATTGAGTTTTTGTAAAGGAGAAAGTTACGAATGGATGAAAGTTACATACCGATAAGACTGAAACAGCTTCGGACAAAAAAGGGGATATCAGCCACTGAGATGAGTCTTTTGCTGGGACAGGCGGATAATTACATCAGTGATATAGAATCAAAGAATACCACACCGTCTATGGAACACGTTCTATTGATCTGTGAATTTTTCGGGATATCTCCAGGGGAGTTTTTTGATGAAGAAAATGCAAATCCTCTCCTGCTTCATAAACTGATGTCAGAACTGACGCCATTAAAAGACCAGGACTTTGACAATCTGTTTAACCTTCTTTTAGAAGGTCAGAAAAAGTTAAAAAAATAGCGGCAGAAAAAGCGGGAAAACGGATCGTTACTGATTCCAGTCTCCCGCTTCCACCACTTATCAGACGGGACTTATGTGATCAAGATCCCACCGGATTGTGCTGCCGCTCTCATTCTTCGTAACCAACAGCTTCTTATCAATCTGTTCTTTCAGTTCACTTACATGAGAGATAATCCCAATCAGCCTGTGTTCCCCCGCCAGTTCCAGAAGGATCCGCACGGCCCTTAATCTGGATTCCTCATCTAAAGATCCGAAGCCTTCATCAATGAACATTGCATCCAGCCGCACATTTCCTGCCGTTCTCTGAATAATATCCGCCATTCCTAAAGCCATTGCAAGAGCTGCCATAAACGATTCTCCTCCTGACAATGTTTTCACATCCCTTACCTGACCGGTTGCCAGGCTGTACACATCAAGATCCAGTCCAACCTCCCCCTGCTTTCCTAAAGCATTTAAATCCCGGCATTGTAAAAGAAACTGACCGTCAGACATGATCTTTAACCGCTTATTGGCAGCATGAACCATCTGATTAAAATACTGACGCTGCACATAAGTCTGAAAATCCAGACTTACTGAAAGCTTTCCATTGGCTGTCTGGTTTAAATTATGATACAGCTGATATTCCGTCTCAAGCTCCAGCCGCTCCTTCCAAAGCTTCTTTAAATTTCCTTCTGCCCGTTCAGCCCGGCTTTCAATCCCTGCAAGTTCAGCCGACTTTAACTGAAGGACCTTTTGCTCCTCCCTTAATGCATACGCTTCTTCATCCCAATGCGATGTATCCACACGCTCCCTTCCTTTTGTCTGTTCTTTATACTGCTCATAGATTGTCCTGGCAGTGAGACACGCTTCCTCGTATTCCCGTATTTCCTGCTGCCATGCCTTCCTCTGGTCAGAGGGCATCTTAGCCTGGATATAATCTGCTTCATCAGAAAATCCCAGCTTTATCAGAAGCGAATGGTAAGCCTTTCCTGTACTCTCCTGTGCTTTGAAAAGCTCTTGTGTATTTTCTTTTAATGAAGCAAGGCGGCCCCTCTTTTCCCGTTCCTCTTCCGACAGAAGAAGAAACCTCTCATTTGCCTTCTTTTCAGCTGCCAGCAGTTGATCCCTTTTGTTTTTTAATCGTTCCTGCTGGAGTTTTGCCTGCTTCTCGTCCGGATAGGGAAGACTTTTTTCCAGTTGCTCCCGTTTCGCAAATAAAGCGGAATTTTTCACTTTCTTATCCTGCCAGGCTCCGCGAAAGGCTTCCTTTTCCTGTTCCAGTACTGTCATACGGCTGATATCATTTCGTTTTTTTTCATTGATCTCCTTTAAAAACGCTTCCGCTTCCCTTGCTCTCTTCTCCTCTTTTTCCGTATTGACCAACAGGAGGTTGGTTTCTTTTTCTTCCGATATAAGACGTTCTCCCAGAGAATCCAAGTCTGTACAGGGACCAATAAAAAGACCTGCCTCCTTCTTTATCAATTCTTCCCGGTAACGGCAGTCTTCATATTTTTGAACCACAAGCAGAGCGGCTTCTGACCGGCGCTCATTGGCTTTATCTCTTGAAATTCTGGCCTCATCCACCATCCTGGCAGAAATACCGTCTTTTAAAAGCTCTGCCTTTTGCGGGTGATGGCAGGAGCCGCATACCGGGCAGGGTTCTCCCTCTGTCAGTTCCTTTGCAAGCATTCCTGCCTGCTGGGCAAAAAAGCTTTGATAAAAGGTGTTATAAAGGGCTTGTGCCTCCTCATAGGCAGCCTGGGCGGCTTTTTCTGACTTGTTTAATTCTGTTAATTCAAGCTGACAAGACCTGACCTGTTTTAATGGCACAAACAATCCCTTTAAAGCCTCTTCCTTTCTCGTATACTCTCCTTTTAACTGTTTCAGTTCCGGAAGCCTTTTCGCGATTTCAGTCAGTGTATCCAGCTGCTTTTCGTATTCTTTTAAGCGCAGACTGACTCGTTCTAACTCATTAGCTGCTTCCTCAAACTGTTTTTTGGCCTCCTCCTCTTCTCTTTTTCTGATGCGGCACAGTTCCTCCATGTTCTTCCAATCCTCATAAAGAGGCATGGAGGAATTCAGGCGGTCTAAGAGAATCGACAGCTGGGGAACCTCCTTTTCTGACGCTTCCCTGCATTCAAATGCAGCTTTCTTTACCAAAGCAAGCATTTCCCCTGCATTCTTTAAATCTTCCTCAATCTGCAGCTCCCGTTTCATAGCTGCTTCCCAGTCATTTTTTCTTTCCTTATATTGTGCCTCTGCAGTAGAGACTTGTTCCGCCAGTTCCCCTCTCGCAAGCCGCTCCCGCCTTTGCTTCCAATCCTCATTCTGAAGCTTTAATGCCTCCATGCGGTCAGCAGCTTCCTTTCGTTTATCAAACAGGCGGTTTTGCTCCATGGCAAGATTCCTCTTGCTTTCCACGCTGGAAAGACGCTCACTGTTTTCTTCCCTTTTAACCGACAGCTTCTCTTCTTTATCACGGATCTCAGCTAAAATTGCTGACAGCAGGCTGATAATTTCTTCCGTTTTCGTCTCCGGAAATTCCAGCAGATGAGTCCACTGGTCTTTGTAAACACTGTCACATAGCAGTTCCAGATTCCCCAGCTCATGAACACAAAGCTTACGGTTATCCTCCAGCTTTCCAGCATAGAAGTTATTTTTTTCCTTTAATTTATACTGAATCCGGCTGTATATCCCTGTGTTAAATATTCTGGAGAAGATCTCTTTTCTCTCTTTCGAGGCAGCAAGAAGAAGCTTTAAGTAATCTCCCTGGGCTATCATGGCGATTTGTGAGAACTGGCTGGAATCCACACCGATAATCTCTTCAATCTTCTGGTTAATGTCCCGGATACTACCGGCAAATTCCACACCTGTGGGCAGTAACAGGGAAGCCTTTGCAGGAACTGAGATCTGGGTGTACTCACCTTCCTTGTTTTTCCTTTTACTGCTTCTTAAATAGGAAGGGCTTCTTGTAATTTCATAGATTTCCCCCTGCTCGGAAAAACGAAAGGACACAAAAGTTTCCATATCCCCGTCTGCATACTGGCTGCGCATCATGGAAGGATCTCTTCGATGTCCGCTTGTTTCTCCAAAAAGCGCATAGGAAAGCGCATCAAAAATCGTGGTTTTTCCGGAACCGGTATCTCCGGTAATGAGAAAAATCCCATGCCCGGCTATTTCAAAATCCACTGTTTCCACATCTTTGTAGGAACCAAATGCGGACATCTTCAACTTCAATGGTTTCATGCACCTTCCTCCTTTGCTTCCTGTACGATTCTCTCCATGGCATGAAAGGCTTCCTCTGTCATCTCTTCCCCTCTCACAGTCCTGTAAAACTGCCGGAATGCTTCCAGAGGATTTAAAACAGGTACACGCTCCTCTTCCTCCATCATTCGTTCCCTGGTGCGCACATTGTCCACCTTCAGTTCCAGCAGATGATCATAGACTTCCTTTAACTGCTCTCTGATCCGGTAAGGCTCGTCTTCATCGGTAAGGGTCACGCTGATAAAATCATGGCAGTTCGTATCATCCGCACGGTCTAGTACCTCCTTTAAGGTTCCTCTTTCACGCCTTACATCCTGAATCCCCCGAAGAGGAAGTACATCATAGGTCAGCGCCTCCCCCTTTGCACCCATATGAATCACAGTGATTCCTTTTTTATGGTGCTCCTCACTGACGGAATATTTAAATGGCGTTCCACTATAACGGATCCAATCCTTTGAAACTCTTTGTGGTCCGTGGAGATGCCCAAGTGCCACATAATCAAAGGCCGGAAGCACACAAACATCCACACGGTCCAGCCCTCCTGCCATAATAACTGCCTGCTCTGATTCACAGGTCTCCGGATCTGAGCTTCCCCCGGCGTAAAACTGATGGGATAGCAGTACATTACGCTCCACGGTGTCTATGTTTTCTCTTGCCAGAACTTCCTTAACCGCATGTTCGTATCCCTGGGGCTGACTGTCCCCAAAGAGATTTCTTACATATCCTGGTTTTAAAAAAGGCAGCAGATAGAAATTAACGGGGCCCTTTTCATCAGAAAGCACCACTTTTTTTATGTATTCATTCTGATTTTGGGGCGGCATTACCGACAGATGAATGGAATGCTTTTCCAAAAATGATCCAGCATAGGAGAGTCTTTCAGGAGAATCATGATTCCCGGCAATAATGAGAACAGCAGGCTGTGGGCGGAGCATGGACAGTGCATCTAAAAATCCGCTGAATATGGTATAGGCCTCCGCCGATGGGGCTGTCTTATCGTAAATATCACCACAGATTAAAATGGCATCGGGTTGTTGTGTGGCCGCATAATCCACGATCTGCTTTAAAACAGCTTCCTGATTTTCTTTTAAGCTATAACCATTTAATTGTTTTCCAATGTGTAAATCCGACAAATGAAATAATTTCATCGTTCTTCCTCTCCTCTATCTGTGGGCTTCCGGGAAATAGGGTTTTTAGAGGAAACACAGTATACATTTACATACTGGTCCATACGGCTGTTAAAGATTATCCGGTCCCCTGCATGGCTGTAAATCGGGTGAGGATGCGCATCCTGACCCAGCCAGTCACTTTCATTACCCGTTAGCAGGTCTTTAACCAAAACATTGGGGTTGCCCCCTTTATCACAGATCATATAGAGCCGCTCATCATTCTCGCTGACTGAAGAAGACGTAATATACAGAAGCTGGGTATTATTATGATCGTTCTTTCCAGCTCCCCCGGCCAGCATACGGCCATTTAACATGGATTCTGCCATCATATTATCAATAATTCCTCTCTCAATTCCATCATACGGTACTGTTTAAAGTATATCATAAATTTTCTGGTTTGTTCCAGATAAATAAAAATCAGGGTTAAAACAATCCATGTTTTTCAACCCTGATTCATTCTGTCTTTTTATATTGTTTTTCATTAATACTTATTATAGAAACCGGCTGAAGCATCAGATGAAAGTTTTGTGTTTTTTGATAGTCCTGCTTCATGCAGCTTGAATTTCTTCACCTCCTGCTGCAGCATTTCCGCCTGTGCTGCAAGTTCTTCACTGGCTGCAGAACTTTCTTCCGCCGTTGCTGCGTTAGTCTGTACAACAGCTGCCACCTGGGAAAGTCCCTGGTTTATCTGTTCAATTGCTTCTGCCTGTTCGGTGGAGGCAGATTCAATTTCCTGAATGGAATGTTCCACCATCTGTGCCTGTTCTTCCACAGAGGATAACAGCTTAAGAGTATCATCGGCAAGCCGCTCTGTGTGTGATACCATTGTAACTGATTTTTGAATCAGATCCGCTGTCTGTTTTGCTGCATCGGCGGATTTTCCTGCCAAACTGCGCACCTCGTCGGCCACCACAGCAAAGCCTTTTCCGGCATCACCTGCACGAGCCGCCTCTACAGCAGCATTAAGTGCAAGAATATTAGTCTGAAATGCAATGTCCTCCACCAGCTTTGTAATCTTGGATATCTCATGTGACGACGCTCCAATCTCTTTCATTGCCAGATTTAACTCCTTCCTGCATGAGTTGGTTGCTTTCCATAACGCCCTGGCCCGCCTGACCTACATATCCGGCAGCTTTTTCAACACTCTCTGCATTCTTAGATGCCTGTCTGGCCACGCTGCTGATGGAAGCGTTTAATTCCTCCAGTGTTGCAGCCTGTTCAGTTGTACCGATGGATAAAGCCTGTGCTCCGTCAGAGACCTGGCCAGATCCCGAATTAACCTGTTCTGCTATGGTTGTAATAGAAGAAGCCAGATTGTGGAATTTCTCAACTAATTCTGCCAGTGCCTTCCCAAGTATGTCCTCTTCAGACCGTATGGTAACAACCGTTGTTAAATCACCGTCTGCAATTGTCCTGGTTGTCTGGGCCTGTTCTATATTATTGATAATCATCTGGTCGAACGCACTTGCCAGACCGCCGACTTCATCCTTCCTGGATGCCCAGGCTCTTTCTTTTTCACCTGCTATTTTATCAACCCCAAAATCCCCCACAGCTGCCATGCCTGCAAACGCCTCAAAGATATACAGAGGATAAGCAATGATATCTGACATATAACGGGAGAGAGAGACAGAAAGAATTATTGCAGCAATTGAAATGAATACTATGATAATAACAGCAGCCATTACATTCCTGGCATTGGAATTTACCGCAGCAGCAGTTACAGATACAATCCCAACACCGGCAGTAACCACTGTTAATGCTGAAATCAAGAGATAGCTGATTAATAGTTTCTTCGCAACCTTTAAATCTTCAAACCACTTTTTCACATTTACAACCCTCTTTCATTTATTCCGGATTATTTTTACCGGTCTTTTCTTTTGTTTTTCTGCAAGTAACTGATTCCCGCATTTATCTCTTTGTCATAAAATCCCTCCGCCCGCAAACCGTTTCGCAGTATATCTCATACTGCGCAAAAAAATCCCCCAATAAAGAATGGATTTTTCCTTATTGGAGGATCGTTTTATATTCTATACCACAATCTAAAATAATAACTGAGTCAGCAGACTGGCTACTATCAGAATGAGTGCACCGCAGATTCTGGTAGCGATCTGGGCAAATGGAAGAAGTTCCATTCTTCTGGCTGCGGAAAGAACAGCAATATCACCGGTTCCCCCCATATTGGTGGTGCAGAGTCCGGCCGTAATTGCGGATTCCACCGGATAGAACCCAACCAGATAACCGCCGATTCCGGCACCAATCGATACACTTGCAACTACTACAAAAACCAGGAGCAGGTACATGGGGGTGACCGCTTTTGCTACTGCACCTAAATCTATCATAGAAATTCCAATTCCCACTAAAAGTGCACTGGTCCAGTTCTTCATAACAAACTGGGACCACTGGCGGGCGGAATCCTCAAATTTTACGGGAATAAATCCACACGCCTTGCTTACAGCAACCAGGATAATCATCCAGGCATAAGAATGGACCGCAGGAACAAATTTATTAATAATCACACCTGTTAAAAAGAATAACATAGCGGTAATTAATCCAATTCCCAGCTCTTCCAGACTGACAGAAGACTTGTTTTTTTCATTTAAATCAGAATTGTGATTTCTCATAAGACGTCCGTTTCCTGTTAAGCCTGGCTTAACTTCTCCAAATTTTGCCAGCATTCCGGCTCCTACAATTGCCATTACGTTACCCAGAGTAGACGCTGGAATCATTCTTGATATTACTGCGGCAGATTCTGTGTGAAGCGCCTCTGCGTACATACCGGACAGCGGAACCACTCCGGCTCCCATACCGCCGCCCATCATGGGAATTGCCACATACATCACTGCATCTACAAAACCATATCCAACCAAAGCTCCCACTACGCCAACGCTTAAGATAGCCATGGTCATTGCACAAAGAGCAACCGGGAGGAACCGGACTGCAGCTTTTAACAGAAGAGACCGGTCCATACCCAGAATACTGCCTGTAATTAACGCTGCTATGTAAAAATTTAAAAATCCGGTTTTATTCATAAACTGGTCAACATTCTCCACTACATATCCCGGGATCAGACCCGTATAAACCAGAGCAGCGGAAGCAAAGATGCAGACAATCGCACCGCCCCCCAGAAAGGTTTTAACAATGGGAAGATTATTACCAATGATATTAAACAGTCCGCCGAAAATCATCATTACAAGCAGAGCACCGATCATACCGGAAGGAAGCCATTTCATAGCAATAGAAACTGCAGTGACTGCAGTAAAAGCAAGATAAACAGGCAATGAAATTCCGGATATTTTAATGCTTATAATCTTTTTACCCATAGTGTTTTTTTCATTTTCCATCTTACTTTACAACCCCCTGCTCCACAGCTTTTTTCTTCACCGCTTCTGCAACCTCTTTTGCAACACGTTCATCAAATGCACCGGGTATAATGTATTCCTCTGTCAGTTCTTCTTCCTTTATGATTCCAGCAATGGCATAAGCAGCGGCAATCTTCATTTCTTCTGTGATATCAGTAGCTTTTGCATCCAGAGCACCACGGAAAATACCTGGGAATACCAGTACATTATTGATCTGGTTTGGAAAGTCAGAACGTCCTGTGGCAATGATTCTTGCTCCGCCTTCCTTTGCCTCATCGGGCATGATCTCAGGAGTTGGATTGGCCATTGCAAATACGATTGGATCCTTTGCCATAGAGGCAACCATTTGGGAAGTAACGATTCCAGGAGCAGAAACGCCGATGAAAACATCTCTTCCTTTCATAATCTCTTTTAAATCCCCCGTTTTATTCTCCGGATTGGTTACCTGAGCCATTGCCTTCTGGGCATCGTTCATCCACTCTTCGCCTTCTGCCAGCGCACCTTTTTTGTCAACGAGAATAATATCTTTCATTCCGATGGACAGTAAGAGTCTGCAGATAGAAATTCCAGCAGATCCGGCTCCATTGATCACGGCCTTAACTTCCTCTATTTTCTTCCCAACAACCTTTAATGCATTGATAATACCGGCGGATACTACAATTGCCGTCCCATGCTGGTCATCATGGAATACCGGAATATTCAGTTCTTCTTTCAAGCGCCGCTCTATTTCAAAACATCTGGGTGCAGAGATATCCTCCAGATTAATTCCGCCGAATCCAGGTGCCAGATAGCGGACTGTTTTAATAATTTCCTCTGTATCTTTTGTATCAAGACAAATTGGAAATGCATCCACGCCTCCAAAGGCTTTAAAAAGAATGGATTTGCCCTCCATTACCGGCATTGCTGCTTCCGGACCGATATCTCCCAGCCCCAGTACTGCCGTTCCGTCAGTTACTACAGCCACCAGATTCCCTTTCGCAGTATAGCGGTAAACTTCGGATTTATTATCTCTGATCTTTCTGCATGGTTCTGCAACTCCCGGTGTGTAGGCAGTACTTAAATCCTCTCTGCATTTTACATCAACCTTTGAAGTTACTTCGATTTTTCCTTTGTTTTTTTCATGCAGCTTAAGTGCAAGTTTGTTGTAATCCATAACTTTTCACCTTTCCCTTTCGTTGACTTTTTAATATAACCGTATGTTATCACCGGTACCGGCATTTTGAAATCTTGTGAACCTTATTAAAAACTTATGTAAGTAAAGAAAACAGGTTTTAAGATTATCCCGATACTCGTTGATTTTCTCGTTTACATCTACTACAATAGGTTTTGCAGGGGAGGTATTGCATGAGAGAAAAACCATTAGAACACCAGATTTATGTATCCCAGATTTTCAGCATCGTCCTTGCCATTTTACTGGCTTTGGGTGTATCGCTCCATTATAATCTGGTGACCAAACGAAATTCTCTGGATATGAACATTAGAAATGCCGGAATCTTTATCTCCGGTATGCCGGAAGTCACTGATATGTTAAATAAACAGCAGCCATCTGAAGCATTTAACAATCGTATGGACAGACTGATTAAAGAACTGAATTATATTGATGTTGTCACCATCTGTAATAAAAACAGCATTCGTTTTTATCATAATAATAAGGCACTGATCGGAAAAACTTTTGTCGGCGGCGACGAGGGTCCCATCTTACACGGTGCTTCCCCCTATATCACAAATGGAAAGGGAACTCTTGGAAGTCAGCGCAGGGCCTTTTTTTCCGTAAAAAACAAAGAGGGGGAAATCATTGGTTTTGTAATGGTTTCCGTGCTGACCACCAGCATATCCCAGCTTACCAGGAATATCCTTCTTGTCTTTTTTCTCCTGGCACTGGTACTCCTGTCCATAGGATTTCTTGTCTCAGGACTGCTCTACAACCGTCTGAAGAAAATACTTCTTGGATATAAGCCGGAGGAGTTCCGTAAAATACACATTGAAAGAAAAGAAGTGCTGGATGCCCTGGAAGAGGGAATCTTTGCAATTAATACCGAAGGAGAACTGATTCTGATCAACGAATCTGCAAAAAAGATATTAGAGCTTCCTGACATTCCGGAATATGGTACAAAGCTGACGGAACTTTATCCGGAAACCAGACTCCCCCACATCCTTAGGTCAGGTACGCCGGAATATAATATCAGTCTGATGATAAAAGGAAAACACATTATATCTAACCGGATTCCTATTATAGATAACGGGAACACTACCGGAGCCGTATCCATCTTCCGCAATAAGACAGAATACACCCGTCTGGCTGAGGAGCTGACCGGAGCACGATACATGGTAGAGACACTCCGCGCCTTAAATCATGAATTCAAAAACAAGCTCCATGTTATTCTTGGTTTTATCGAGATGGGGCAGCCTGAAAAAGTAACTGATTTTATTCTTCATACCAGTATGGCCTCCACTGTGGCTGTAAGCGAGGTGACAAAACTGATTCAGGTTTCCAGTATAGCCGCACTTTTAATTGGAAAAATTATCCGTGCAGGCGAACTTGGTATCCGACTGACCATCAAGCCTGACAGCTCCTGTCAGGAATCAGAGCTTCATCTGCCCGTTGAACTATATATTACCATTCTGGGCAATCTGATTGAAAATGCCATCGAGGAGTTAAATGAACAAAGCAATGGAGTGAAAGAAATCGAAGTCGGGATTAATATATGGAAATCCGGCAGCATACTTTCCGTTGACGATACCGGCAGAGGAATTCCAGCCAGCATGCAGGATAAAATTTTCAACAAAGGCTTTTCCACGAAGGGGAACGGCAGAGGGGCGGGTATGTGCCTGATTAAGGAATTGATAGATCAGCATCATGGAATCATTGAAATGGAATCTGAAGAAAATACAGGAACATCATTTACAATCACTTTTACAGAGGAGGAAACATCATGTATCAGGTAATCATTATTGAGGATGACCCCATGGTAGCTTCCATTAACAGACAATATGTGGAATTAAACAAATATCTGCGGGTAACCGGTCAGTTTTCCAATGGAAAAGATGCGCTTCACTATCTAAAGGACCATACGGCTGATCTGGCAATTATGGATGTGTATATGCCGGTCATGGATGGGGTGGAACTTCTTACCGAAATCCGGAAGCTTCAGAAACATATGGATGTTATCATGGTGACAGCAGCAACCGATGCTTCTCATGTGAAGCGGCTGCTGGGACTGGGTGTGATCGATTATCTGGTAAAACCGTTTGAGTACGTCCGGTTTAACCATGCACTGGCCCGGTTTATGGAACACCAGGAGCTTCTTAAACAGGAGACCTTCTCCCAGGAGCAGCTGGATTCCCTTTTTGAAATTAATTCCGGCATTTCTTCCCAGCAGGACGTCCTTCGTAAGGGGCTCCAGGAAAAAACTCTGGATATTATTCTATCTTATATGAAGGAGCATCCGGATGATGCGCTCACCAGTGAAACTGTCGCGGAAGAGGTTCATTTATCCCGCGTAACCGTTCGCAGATATATGAATTACCTTCTGGACAAAAAACAGATTGTCAGTGACATTGATTATACCACTGGCGGACGGCCTTCCATTATATATCGGTATGTAAAAAGGTAACAGGTGAAATTTCACCTGTTACCTTTTATTTTTGAATCATAATAATTTCCCGCAGGTACTTTTCAAGCCCGGGAGTAAAGCTGACTCTGACAATTTCTTCAGCTTTTCTGGCTTCTGCTTCCTCCTCAGGGGTCAAAGGTATAACGGTTACTCCCCTGTCCACCATTTCTTTTTCCAGTCTCCCTTCTTCTGAAATAATCTCCTGTTTGTTCCATTCAGAAGCCATTCTTCCTGCTTTTCTTAGAATTTCCTGATCCTCTTTACTTAATGAATCCCATATCCGTTCTGATATCATGACAATCCCGGGGCTGAAAACATGGTTACTTAACAGATAATAGGGAGCCACCTCATAAAACCGGTTGGACAAATAGGCCGGTATGGGATTTTCCGCACCTTCCACATCACCGCTTGCTAACGCATAGTACAGATCCTCATACCGCAGGGGGATTGGCTGGGCTCCCAGCGCTGATATGGTGTCCATCATAAGAACAGATTCGGGAACTCTGATTCTTTTATTTTTAATGTCTTCAAGACCTGTGATTGGTTGTGTTGTGAAAATATTTCTGGCACCTTCATCGGTATAGAACAGACCTACCATATTGGCGCCTATCTCCTGACCCTCATCTAAAAACGCCCTGCCAAGGTCCTCATTATTCAATACCTCCCACATACCTTCTCTGTCCTCAAAAATATAGGGAAGACCAAATAGATTCAGCTTTCTAAAACCATAACCAGTCAGTGCGTTTGTATTGGCCCGGTATAAATCCAGAAGGCCGTTTCCAGTTCTTAATGAATTAAGAGACGTCTTTTCATCGCCGAGAACCGCACCCGGATAGATATCAACTTTCATTCTTCCATCAGATAGTTCATATACATATTGTGCAAACTTTTCAGCAACCTTTGTATCAATATTGCCCTCAGGGTTTACTTCTCCATATTTCAGGACCAGCTCAGGCTCTGACGGTGTTGCTCTTTCTGCCTGGGTTGTTGCCAATGCCGCTTGTGCTGTCGCCTGTGCTGCTTCTGCTTCTGCCTCCTTTGTCTGTTCAGCCGCTTTGCTGCTTTCTTTTTCAGCACTACCGGAGCCACAGCCGTTCAGGCATAGTATGATTATGGCAATAAGCATGAAAGCCAATGGTTTTTTCATATTATTACTTCCTCCTGATAGCAAAAAAATTTCGATCTGTTTTTCTGTTTCATTATGCCCCAAAATATGTATTTCAATTAAAAAATTCCGCCAGGATACCTAAGAGCATATCCCGGCAGAATTTTTTAATCCATTATTTTTAAAAATCTTTCCCCGTATTTTTCATATTTAAAAGCACCTACACCGGATACAGAAAGCATGTCTTCCCGGGTCCTGGGTTTTTGTACGGACATATGGATCAGGGTTTTATCAGAAAAAACAATATAGGGAGGAACTTTTTCCTCTTTTGCGATTTTAAGCCGAAGTGTCCTTAACTTCTCAAACAGGATTTCCTCTTCCGGCGACAGCTTCAGTACCGGTGAACTGGTCTTCTTACCTTTTTTCTTTTCCTTATCAGATGGTATTTTTTCTTCTTCTTTTGCCATTTTCATCCATACAGTCTCTTCTCCATTTAAAACGGCACCTGACTTTTTTGTCAGTTTGACAATGGCATATTCATCATTGGTTGCGGACAGATATTCATTCAAAAGAAGATGATTCATAACCTGCCTCAGCTTATAGACAGGTACTTTTGACAGAACGGCGTAATGTGGATTCTCATTCATCCGGTAATTTCTGATCTTAACCGTATTTGCACCATGTAATGTATCCATAATCACGGCCGCACCATACCTCTGCCCGCAGGTTTGTGCACACCCAATGATGGCTGCTGCAATGTCTGTTACATCTGCAGTTTCAAATCCTGTTAAACAATTGGAACAGTTCCCACAGTAATTGTCCTTATATTCTCCAAAATAGCGCAGAATATAATCCCTCAGACAGTCGTTTGTAAAACAGTAATAGGTCATTTTTTTCAGACGCTCTCTGTCCCGTTCTTCCACAAGCTTACGGGTGATTGGATCCAGCTCCTGATTATCCTGATTGCTGTCAATAAACATCTGATTGGTGATTACATCCTGACCGCCATAAAGAAGCAGGCATTCCCCAGGCTCGCCGTCTCTGGAGCAGCGCCCGACTTCCTGATAATAAGATTCTATATTTTTCGGCATGTTATAATGAATGACATAGCGGACATTGGACTTATCAATGCCCATTCCAAATGCATTGGTAGCCACCATAATCAGACTTTTGTCATAAATAAAATCATCCTGATTCGTTCTCCGCTCTGCATCGCTTAATCCTGCATGATACCGGGTGGCAGAAAATCCCTCCTTATGTAATCTCCCGCAAACTTCCTCTACCATCTTTCTGGTAAGACAATAAATGATTCCGCACTGTCCCGGATGTCTCTCCACAAAATTCTTCATCGTGGCATACTTATCCTTTGGAGACTGCACACTTAAAAACAGATTGGGTCTGTCGTAGCCGGTTGAAACAACAGAGGGATCCTGCAGCATTAAAATATCAATAATATCCTCTCGTACCGCCTTCGTCGCTGTAGCCGTAAATGCGCTGATAACCGGACGTTTTGGAAGTTTTTCAATAAAATCAACTATTTTTAAATAACTGGGTCTGAAATCCTGTCCCCACTGGGATACGCAATGAGCTTCATCCACTGCCACCATGGAAATCCGGACACTTAAGGAAAATTCTAAAAAATCTTCGGTCAATAACCGTTCTGGTGCAACGTATATAATGGGATAGCGCCCTTCCCGTGCATAAGTGAGGGCTTTCAGATACTGACTTTGGGACAAAGAACTGTTAAGATATGCGGCGTGAATGCCAGCCTGATTGAGTGAAGCCACCTGATCTTTCATCAGGGAAATCAAAGGGGAAATAACTAAAGTAATTCCTTCCGTCATAAGAGCCGGAACCTGAAAGCAAAGAGACTTACCTGAACCTGTAGGCATAATCCCCAGGGCATCTCTCCCTGCCAGAATGCTGTCAATCAGTATTTCCTGCCCTTCCCGGAAACTGTCGTAACCGAAATAGTGCCTGAGTACTTGATATTTATCCATGTAATGTATAATTGTGCTCCTTTTTCTTTATTTTTTTTATTATAGCATCTTAAGCTGAGTTTTTCCACATACCAGGTTCTTAAAAATAAAGAAAGAAGCAGGGAAACCACCTCCTCTGCTTCTTTCTTTTGCGTTATTCCGATCATTTTATAATGATTGAAATCACAGCTTTTCATACATCATTTGATTGTTTGAGATCTTTATATTTCAACACAGAACTGTAAAAACTGAATTTTACCCCTTCAATGTCAGAAATATGAGACCAAAACCAATAATCAGAAAAAAGCCCCCTATAACTTTTATCGTCTTTCTTGATTTGGCTGCCGGGAAAATTTCGAGAAATTTTTCATATGGCATTAACATCATAAACAATCCGATTCCTAAAAATGCTAAGGAAGTAAAAATCTTATCTCCTCCCCTCCTGTTTTATTTAAAATGATTATACTACAAAAGAATGCGTTTTTTCCGTTCATGTAATATTTAGCACTCTACATGTAATTTTTGGTAAAATATGGTATGATTTCTCGAAAGGTCTCGAAAGGTTATGGGTAAACAATATACAATTATCATTTCTTATGATTCTTACGATACCAAGACGCCCCAAAATATCCAATCAAACCAAATACAATACAAGATACCACATAGATCAATCCTTCCATTTCTTTCCTCCTCTATCTAATTTTTTTCATTACATCTACTTTATTCAATCGAAAGATAGATAACAGCGACAATACACCAACAATACAAAAAATTCCAATTGCTGTTATAATCAAATATTCTTCATTGATTATTTTTAAGTTATTCATAATCAGATACACCAAAATTGCATCTGCTATTGCAATAATATATCCACCTGTCTTTAAATCAGAAACATGGAATGCAACATAAGAACCTAACAGTGCAAGTGTTAGAATTCCAGCACCAATCACAAAATACATTGCAATAATCCACCTCAGGGAAAACCCCGCATCAAGAAAAGTAATATGAAATATTAACTTTAACAAAACATTATCGAGAATAGTAATTGCAACCAACGAAACTAGTCCCAGTATCTCTATAAATAATGTTTTTGCAAAGAGAGCCTTTCTAATATCAACGGAAGTAGATATAAAAGTTTCCATGGTACGGTGATATTTCTCTCCTCCCACCAAATCCAGGGACAGGTTATTTGGGATTAAAAACACACTAAACGCCATAAATCCCAAACATAAAAGTGCCTTGTTATTCGTAACCGGAATCATCTTATATCTGGGTAATATAATTATAAAACTATTTATGATAATAATCCACAAATACCAACGAATCATTGCACGTCTGACCAGAAAATTACTCCATTCCTTTTTAATAACCACATATATCTCCTTCATTTCAATCACCTCCTTACATCTTATAAAGATTGCTTAGCATATATTTATTTTTGTATGTTTTTCTTCTTCGCTGAAGTGAGAACCCAATTACACCTTCTATAATAAAGTACAGCATACTTATTATTATAAAAGCGTTTAATGGCACCTCTATGCAAGAGATTGCAACCATGCAGGGAATTCCATACAAAAAAGAAAGCAGTGTAGCATCCATGGCACAAGCCTTACTATCATTTGACTGTAACGACAAGAGAGAGAGTCGTATGGAAAGATTTCTGATAGTCAATAAAGGAAAAAGATAGATTCCTGTCATATTGCGTAAACTGAATATATCTGACAGAGGAACGTGCCGAAGAAAGAAATCCAGAGAGAAAGAAAGAGTATAAGTTATATATAAGAGACTACCAAATATAAAAAAGCAAAAGAATGACTTTCCTCTTTCAATTTGTTCAAACGAAAGGGGAAGGGTCAATAGGGTCTCAAAGGTCTGATTTTCTTTTTCTGTAATGAATAACTTTGGCGTAATCTGGGCAGCAGTAATGACAAGAATAAAGATTGACAACATTAGCCTGGTATTCCCTCCCATAATAAAAAATACAAACGTCCCTGCAACGCTCATAAGAAGTAAATACACTACCTGACTTGAATTGGAAAACAGAAGCTGAAACTGCATTTTTAAGACTTTATTCATGCTCTGCCTCCTCAGTCTCCAGATATAATTTATTTAAATCAAATTGCTCCCTGGTTACACCGCATATGCCTGTCTTATTATACACCAGCTCCTTGATGATTTCTGAAATAACTATTTTATCCGTCTCAGGCGTAATGAGCTGATGGTCATTTAAGGCATAGGTGAGGTGATGCTGATCCATAATTGTTTTTACGGATTGGACATCAATATCCCCAACAAGATCAATCTTTGTCTTTAGATAAGAATCTAGTGACAAAGATTGTTCAACTACGTTTTTACCTTTCTTCATAATAATTATTTTATCACATATCTTCTTTACTTCTTCCAGATTATGAGTCGTAATCAGAAAAGTTGTATTGTATTTCTCCCTCATTTCTTCAATAATATCATGTAATGTAAGTATACTAACAGGATCCAGGGAATTTACTGGTTCATCCAGTAATACAATCTTTGGGTTGTGAAGAATGGTTCTAATAATTGCAACCTTCTTCTTCATTCCCATAGAAAAATTTTTTATGATCTGATATTTTGTTTCTAGTATATCAAACCGTTCTAAGAGAATATCTATCTGCTCCTCATATTCTTGCTTGGGACAGCCATATATCTCAGCAAAGAACTTCAAATTATCATAGACCGTTAAGGATTCATAGAGTCCTGTGTCTTCACACAACACACCACAGTCTTTTCGGATTCTTTCACCTGATGATAATGGATTTTCGCCAAATACACTTACTTCCCCATTATCAATGTCAACAAGTCCAAGTATAATGCGTAAGAGAGTAGTCTTTCCTGCTCCATTATGACCTAAAAGTGCTGTGATTTCTCCTGCATGGATGGTAAAGTTCACCCCGTTTAACACTGATTTGGTTCCGAAACTTTTGCATACATCTGTGACACAGATTGTATGTTGGTTATTTTTTTCTTTCATCACCAAAGGAGTTGTATCTCTCATTTGTTTCCTCCTTAATATAACATTTGATTTGCCAGACTAAAACCTTTTTTAATATCATTAGCCGTTAAGTATGCCGTATTTATCGCAGAATCATTCATTTTTAATTTACTGAAATCATTAACAATTAACTCCACTCCCAGTTCCTCTAACTGATTGCGCAACTCAGTTCCAGGATAAGGTGTATTAATCGAGAATAGCATATTTGCATGAAATTTCTGTTTTAAGTCTACTGCTTTTGCTATTGTTTCTTTGATTGTATCCATTGTATCCATATGATGTCCAATCATAAAAGAAATGTTCATCTTTAATCCGGCTTCATATGCCATTTGTGCCGCAAGATAAACCTGCTCATAGGTGATGTTTTTCTTTATAGATTTCAAAACGGAATCATTACCGCTTTCCATCCCAAATTGAACCATACTGCATCCAGCATCTTTCATTGTTTTTAACAGATAATGATCCGACTTAACAATATCTACTCTGGATTCGCACCCCCACACAAATGAAACATCAAGCTCCCTGCTTAATTCATTTAATGATTTACAAAATTCTATTGTCCTGGCCGGCTTTAGCGTAAATGTATCATCAATAATAAAAAAATCTTTCAGACCAAAAGTAAGGTATACCTCTTTTATCTCATTTACAACACTTTGAGATGACCTCATAACGACCTTGTCTCCCCAAAAAGCATGTGCAGAGCAAAAAATACATCGCCCTGGACATCCTCTTGCTGTCGATATTGTAAATGGATAACTATAACGATTAAGGTCCAATACATCTCTAGCTGGAAACGGCAATTGGTCAAGATCAGAGATTCTCTCAAAATCATTGACTATTATTTCTCCATCTGCCTGATAGACGAGATTATTTACTTCATTAATCGAGCCTTTATGTAAAAGCAGATGGTTACATAAAGAGATATAGGCGAATTCCCCTTCTCCTCTTATAATGTAATCATAATAGTTTGTTTGTAACATTTCCTTATATGCAAAAGAGGCACAATATCCACCAGCAACAATTACTGCTTCTGGTATTATCTTTTTTATATGGCTGGCAACTGAATTTTGAATTTTCCACGATTCCACGTAGGTTGATATTCCTACGATTTTTGGTGACATTATCTTTAAATATTCCAAAAATTTTGCTTTATCAAACATCTCCACCGAAAAATCTATAAAACTCACATGAAATCCCGCTGCTTCCAAAGTTGAAATGATATATAACATTCCTAAAGGAGGCATAGAGGTGAATTTAGAATGTTCCTCTCTTGTCTTCAGAACTCGATCCATTGGAACATTTATAAGTAATACGTCCGTATTGGGTACTATTTTCATTTCCTCGATCACCTACAATTTTGCATAATAATTTTCTACAGTTTCAATCATATGTTCACAATCTGGTATTGGATCACTTAATGCATTCCCATATTGTCTGTTTTTAAGTTTACACCCTCCCAGGCATAAATACCAGGAGTCACACAAACCACACGACTTTGCCTTAAGATTCTGGCCAAACATATCGTCTCTCTTATTATAATATTCCTCTATACTCTCAAAATAGAATTCTTGTTTACCGGAAAGATGACAAGGATATATATGTCCTTGAAAATCAATACTAATTTCCTCAATTCCTATTCCGCAGTGTATTTTATGTTTATGTGGATAAACCGATTTTAAACACAACTCATTTTCTGTAAGTATATAAAATCTCTGGTTTTCAGCTTTAATTCTATTATTCTTCCATGAATTAATAAAATTGTTTTTTAAATAAAATTTTTCAAGCATCTTATCATACTCGGAGGACTGAAAAACGCCTGAATCATCAATGAAAATTCCATTTACACCATGCTCACTCATATCCTGCTGTAGCAAGGAACATTCTTCTAAATTATCCGGGTGTAATGTAAAATGAATAAAGAATGACATATCTTTAGAGTTACAAAGTTTACATTTTGCAGTAATTTTTTTAAGATCTCTTTCTTTTTCGTAGGAACTGATTTGCAGTACTATACCATCTACACATTTTTTTAATTGATTTAGTATATCCTCTACCAGGCATTTTTCATTGCAAAAGAGAAATAATTTTACAAATGACTGATTGCCTATGTATTCCAAAATTTTCAGAGCTTCGTCATCAGGATATCTGTCATCTAACTTTATAAAAAAACGAACATATTTTTCATGTTCATGCTTTTCGATTAAATCTATCATATATCTGATCTGATTAAAGGTAAGGACTGGGTTTGCCAGATCCAAATAAACCCTATTCAGACTTTGCTGCCTATATTCAATCTCTTCTTGTTCTCCTACTTTCTGAATAACACCTTTTTGTTTCATGTTTTCTATAAATTGAACGGTATAATTCTCAATCAAATTTTCTTGTATATCGTATTTTTCCTTTACTATTTGAATAATATCTTTGTTACTGTGCTTCCCATCCATCAAAGAGAGAATTGTATAAGCAGTCTCATTTAGTGATAAGATGGAAAATTCCACTTTTGATATAAGTACAAATCTATTCTTATACTTCTTTATCATAAAATATTTTAAATTAAAAAGATAACAATTATCATCTGCCATATAATACCACCTTATTTTATTAATTTTTGACCTTTTGCAAGATAATTCCTTAGTTCATTCGTAGTAAGATTTTTTGTAGAAATAATAGGATTATTTAGCAAATACTTAGACCAATCCTTTGTTTTTACACTGATTCCAAGTTCTTTCATCTTTTCATATTGTTCAGTTCCTGGAAAAGGTGTATTTACACTGCAAACCACTCTGGCTCCATATTTATCACTAAAATATTTGGCATAAGAGAGTGTCTTTTCAATTGTTTCATTGGTATCAAATGCATGACCAATAATATACGAAGTTTGTATATGCATTCCGATTTTACATGCACATTTTACAGCATTTTCAATTTGTTCAATGGTAACGTGTTTCCTTAATTTTTTAAGAATTTCATTATCTGCACTCTCAAATCCAAATTGAATCTTATGACACCCTGCCTGATATAATATCTCAATAAATGATTCATCAATTACATCTGCCCTGGACTCACACCCCCAAATAAAGTTAATACCTGTCTCTTTAAGCATTTTACAAAAATCCAGGCATCGCTTTTTGGATGCGGTAAACGTATCATCAGTAATGTAAAATATAGTAACTCCGTATTTATGATAAATATCCATTACCTCATCAAATACGCTTTTCGCACTTCTCATAATGACCTGTTTTCCCCAAAAGGCCCGGGATGAACAAAAGATACAATTACCAGGACAGCCTCTTGAAGTTGATATTGTATAGGGCATTATGTATTTATCCAGTTCCAATAAATCCCGATTTGGAAATGGTATATTGTCCAAATCCTGAATCCGGCATGAATCTTTATTAACAATTATATTTCCGTCCGGATCTCTATAACAAATGCCGTCTATCTCTATTTTTTGTCCCCATTTATTATCCCTTATAACAAAATCAGCCAATGCTTTAAAAATATATTCGCCTTCCCCCCTTTGTACAACGTCTGTAAGGGATTGCAATAGAATATCTTCATAGCAAAAAGAGGCAAATGCTCCACCTGCACTTATTACTGCATCTGGTAATACCTTTTTTACAAGCTTACATAATACCTTTTGCGTACTCCAGGACTCATTATATGTGCTTAACCCAACAATCTTTGGCTGTCCTTCCAATAATAACTGTTCAAATTCACAGCTGGATATATGAGTTACTGCAAAATCCAGTACTTTTACTTTGTAATTATATTTTTCTAAGTAAGATGCTATATAAAGTAAGCCCAGGGGTGGCATTGAATTAGTATCTTTTATTTTATCTTTATACCAGGATCCAGTAGGTAAATTAATTAATAAGATGTCAATTGCACTCATACATTTATCCTTCCTTAAAACATGATATCAAAGCTGTCAATCTCATCTCGGACAGAAGCCAGATCAAAATCTGATAATTTATTTATAATCTCTTCAATCTGCATGTCTGTTAAGACAGCATGCAATTCTTCTTTCAGTTCACAAATCTCTTTTTCACTATCAATAGTTTTCCAAACCAGTGAAAATAACTTATTTAAAATGACCGTATTTCCATACTTATTCGTTATTTGAATGCAGCCGTTATCCTCTTCGAACCAACTGGCGCACTCTAAAATTACAAATCCGTTCATATCCTCACCCTGCCCCTCATACACGCTTCTATCCGTTTTATATTACTTCAAATTTACAATTAGATATAGTTTATTGCTCAAGCAGGCAATACAAAAATCAAACCGTAACTGACTGCTTGAGCAACCAAATGCAAAAATGGCACAAATATAAGTTTAAGCTACTCTTTCAGATCAGCCAGGAATTGCTGGTCCAGGAATTGAATCAATTATCACTCCTGCTACTGCGCTAGATACACCACTAGCAACAGAGCCGACGATTACCTCAGACATTTTACCACCTACAATAGTGTCTTCTTTCATTTCTCCATACCCAATCATGTTGCACTCTGGGACTTCATAAATTCCATTCTTCTCCATATGATCTCTCCTTTCTTACATTATTAAGTTGCCATTTGCATTTCTTTTTCAACAATTCCATTTGACTGAAGAAACTGTTTTTCATATAGCTGGCGATACAATTTGTTACTGGAAAGCAGTTCTTCATGTGTACCAATCTCCTCAAGCCCTCCCTGATTCAGTACATAGATACAATTGGCATCCTGTATGGTGGACAGTCTATGAGATATAACAATAAGTGTTATTCCCATTTTTTTGAGGTTATTATGTATATTTAGTTCATTGGTACTATCTAATGAACTTGTTGATTCATCAAGAATTAAAATCTGTGGTTTTCTAAGAACTGATCGTGCAATGCTTAACTTTTGGATTTGCCCGCCAGATAAATTTTTATTTTCATTTGAAATCATAGTATCCAGTTTCATGGGCATGCGTTCAATTTCATCCCATAAATTAACCATCTTTAATGCCTCAATTAATTTATCGTCTCTTATATCATCATTACATAGTGTCAGATTCTCTCTGATGGTTTTATTAAAAACAACGGACTGTTGTGGAACAATTCCAAATATATTCGCGTAATTATCCTCCATTATATCCTCAATTTTGTATTCTTCATTAATAATTATTTTCCCTGAGGAGCAGGGATATAACTTAGCTATTAATTTAACAATAGTTGATTTTCCTGAGCCGGACATACCAACAACTGCTATTTTTTCGCCACGTTTTACAATTAGATTTATGTTACTTAATACATCTTTTTGATTGGAATTATATTGAAAGCTAACATTATCAAAAGCTAGCTGTTTGAAATTGTCTATCTGAAACATTCCTTTTTTTATTTCTTTTTCATTAAGTAAATCATTAATATAATAAAGCTGACCCCTTAATGTATGTATTTGCACACACGTATTAGCAAGGCTCATTACATACTTTACATATAATTCCATTATAATATAGAAGGTAAAAAGACTTCCGACCGAAATATTCTTTTGAAACTTACCAAATATCATGATAAAGATTACCATTAGAGGGATAAACAGCTCAAATAATCCTATTATCATAGAAAAATCTGACAATCCTTTTTGATTATGTATATAACCCTTTTTAAATTTTTCATTGACCTGCCTATAAATACGAAAAAAGTGATCCTCAAGATTCATACATTTTATCTGATACATTTGACCAATAATTTCTGTCTGAACCATATTTAAACTTTGATTATTACTGACTAATCTCCGGTTACGCTCCAGTAAAGAAGTATTTTGTATAAAAACAAAAATATATAATGTGATAAAAATTAACGTCATCATAACGAACAAAAAAACGTTTTTTATGATACATATGTAAACATATATAGCACCAATGGAAGTTATTGAAATAATTAATGATATTAAGATTCCTGAAACTTGCTTTTGTACCTCAAATAAAGTATTTAAACGATAAAGAATATCCCCTGTGCTTCTGCTATCAAAAAATTCATAGCTTACTCGAAATAAATGCTTCATGGTATGCAAGGAAAACTTTTCAATAATTACACCCTGCAATTCTACTAATTTATCATTTCGCAATTTAGTAAATATCATATAAAAAATAGATACTACAAATATATTAATTATAATTGACCTTTTTTGTTCATTGATTGTCCCATTGATTAGAAAGTCAATCATTCTTTGTAATATCTGTGGTATGATTATATTCATAACATTAACTAAAATAGAAGCAATTACTGCGATCAGGAAAATGACTTCAATACCTTTCAACATACGGATAATGTAATGATAAATATAGGCTTTATCTTTTACTTTTGTAAACCCGTCTGTCTTTTTAATACTTATCAAATACTTATCATCAGAACTGTTTAACTCACTCAGGCTTATTTTTATACGTCCGGCTGCCGGGTCACAGATGCAGCAATAGTTGCTCTTTATTTTTTCAATTACAACAAAATGATGATTCCAATAGAGAATACAAGGAATTTTCCCTCTCATTTCACTTTTTTTAATATTACTGCAAGGGCTTAATAGTGGTTCAAATTTAATCATTCGGAAGATATTACAAATGTTCTTTACAGACATTCCATCTCTTCCTACATGAAACAAAGACCGATAAAAATTGATATCCTTTCTGTAGCCGTAATAAGATGCAAGCATAGCTGTAGCACATAGCCCGCATTCATTTTGTTTGGTCTGCATTATTAAATCTATCTTCATACCGTTTAACCACTCACCCCATTCCTTGCTCACCTCAGGTAATGAAAAAGTTTATTACATTCAAATAAGATAACATAAAAACTAAAGAAATTACGGAACATGTAGAAATTCCGATTTTATTCGTCATATTTAGAGTGTGACTGCGAATTCTTAATGGTAAAAGGCAGGGACTTCGCCCTGCCTTTTACCATTATATTTTTCCAATCAACTCTTTCTGCCTGCCGTCACGAAGAAAAACAGGGATCTGACTGATATTGGCTGTCTGATAAATGATTTGTCCTCCTTCATATACCGTTCCATCATAGATCAGGGTCCAGTTTGCTCCCTGCGGCAGATAAACCTCTCTTTGATATGTATCCTCATATAAGATGGGAGCAACAAGAATATCGGAACCAAGCATATACTGACTGGTCAGATCCCAGCATCTTTCATCATCAGGGAATTCATAGAACATTGTGCGCATGACTGGCTTGCCGGACTCATGTGCTTCGTTCATTAATGTACGTAAATAGGGCCGCATCGCCTCTCTGAAATGAATGAATTTTTCTAAAATGGGTATATTTTCATCACCAAAGCTCCATATTTCATTGTCCGCCCCGGTTGGCATTGACGGTGTGCCATCTGCATGATTCACTGGCTTTGACGGTGTCCGGTCCCCATGAAGCCGCATAACCGGACAGAACGTCCCCCACTGGAACCAACGGATAAACAGCTGCCTGAAGGAAGGATCTGTAGGATCTCCTCCCATGAATCCCCCGATGTCAGTTGTCCACCAGAAAATCCCTGCGATTCCCATATTCAGCCCTGCGCAGACCTGCTCTCTTAACGTTTTCCAATCACTGTGAATATCACCGGACCAGACCAGTGCACCGTAGCGCTGACTGCCTGCCCATGCGCAGCGCAGCAGGTTAACCGCTGTATCCATACCGGTAGCGATCTGACCGTCATAAAAGGTTTTGGCATAAAGCTGTGGATAGATGTTTCCGATCTGGTTAACCGGTCCCAAATAGTAACGGTAATTATCATACTCATAGGTAGAAAATTCCGGTTCCGCCTCGTCAAGCCAGAAGGTTTTAATTCCATAGTCATAATAATTTTTCCTGCATAAATTCCAGACATACTCTCTTGCTTTTGGATTGGTCGCATCAAAGAACGCATTCTCTCCCTGGAACCGCATAGCTATGGGAACTCCCCGCTCAGATTTTACCAGCAGGCCCTTCTGCTTCATTTCCTCATAATTTTCACTGGTTAAATTCACCTGGGGCCAGACGGAAACCATCAGCTCCATTCCATATCCATTCAGCTCCTCAACCATGGCTTTCGGATCCGGAAAATCATTTTCATCAAAACGGTAATCACCGCATTTAGGCCAGTGGTAAAAATCAATCACGATCACGTCTACCGGAATTCCTCTTTTATGATATTCTCTGGCAACGTTTAAAAGCTCTTCCTGATTCCAGTATCGCAGCTTGCACTGCCAGAATCCCAGACCATACTCCGGCATCGGAGGCGGTGTTCCGGTAGCTTTTGTATAAGCTTTCAGGATTTCTTTCGGAGTATCTCCTGCAGTGATCCAGTAATCCATCTGCTTCGTGTTCTGTGCATACCACTGGGTAACATTTTTCCCAAAGGAAGCCGTTCCGATTGCAGGATTGTGCCAGAAAAAACCATACCCTTTATCCGACAGTACAAACGGAACAGAGGCCTGGGAGTTTCTGTGGGCCAGCTCTAAAATACAGTTTTTCACATTTAAAACTTCCTGCTGATACTGTCCCATTCCATACAGCCGTTCTGACTGGTCTGAGGCAAAGGATACCAACAGCTCATAGTTTCCTCCCAGCCTGGGTTTAAAATCTCTTGTTTTTTTATTAAGGGCTCCCCCCGCTCTTTCTTCCTCCAGCAGGAGTTCCCCTTTCTGATTAAAAAAGCTTACCCGGCATCGTTTGTGCCAGTCATCCACAGATAAAACTGCAGTAATTGATCCGTTGGTGATCTCTCCGTTAAACTCATCTTTTATTATGATTTTAGCTGGCTTATACGGCGGGGGAAGAAGTGCGTAATCCGTATCTTTGATGTCCCCCATCATCACGGCTCTCACCCGCAGGGAATTTTCGCCCCAAGGTTCAATCCGGAGGGTTTCTCCATCATTCTCGAAAATAATAGCTTCCTGGTCCTCTCTGATATAGTTCATACTTTGTATACCCCTTTCTTTTGAACTCTTGCTATTATTTTAGATGTATGAATATAAAGTTACCCTGTTTTTCTTGACCACTTTTATTAAAAAAATAACTTTATAAGCGGGATATGTTCCGGTATTTTGTAGGAATCATATGATAATGCTTTTTAAAACTGACTGTAAAGTAATTTGAGTTAGAAAAACCGGTGCGTATTGCAATCTCTTCCATACCAAGGTGAGTAGTACGCACCAGATTTTCAGCCTCCCGAAGCCTTATGTTGGTCAGATACTCATGAAACGTCATGTGAAATGCATGCTTAAAATAACGGCAGAAATATCCCTTACTCATGGAAACGTGCCTTGCTGCATCATTTAGTTCGATTCTGTCGGAATAATTTTCTGAGATGTAATGATTCATTTTTTTCATAAACAGACCCATTCTCGCATTGGTCTGTTCCGGTTTTTGTAATATCTTCCCGCTTTTTACCACTTCATAGAAGAACTCCAGTATTCTGGCTTTTAAAAGCAGCTCAAATCCCCTTCCGCTATCTTCATAAACGCAGTATGCATCATTTAAAAGGTGAAATAAACGTTCACACCCCTGCTGCTTCGATGAAAGAAAGATATAAGGTCCAGTAGCTACGGAGAACATGGGATCAATGTAGTTCTGCCTGATGACATCATTCTCCATACTTCCCACAAAGTCATAGCTAAATAATATGGTACGGTAAATAAGATCTCCTTTTAAGCAGTCATTGGAGCCGTGAATTCTATCTGGCCGGATTAACAAAACATCTCCCTCATTTAACTGAATCACTTCATTTTCTATGCCGATTTTGACCGTTCCTTTGCATACCCAGAATAGTTCCAGTTCCCTGTGACAGTGAAAGTACAGAGGCGGTTCCTGTCCCGGCCCCTTAAGACCTCCTATTTTTTCTCCATTCATAAAAAAGGTGTGAAAGGTCTTTCCTTCTCTCAGTCTGATGTCTGTTTCATGGATGCTGAGAGGGAAAAATGCGTTTCCGTGCTGGATTGGTTCTTTATATTTTGATCTTCTTGCTGATTCCATTGGTTCCATCTGGCTTTTCACACCCTTTCCTGTTTTTAATGATTCAATTGATATAGCAGTTTTAGATAATTATAACATAGCTTTGTAATGTATTTAACTTAAAATTACTCCGCAAAACTATGCTTACCAGATCCCTCCCCGGATCTTATAGGTATTATAAAAAGTTGTATCATCAGGATATTCCACTGTAGTAACTAAATTTCCTGTGCCATCATCTTCTACCTGTACTGTGACTGTTATTGTTTTGCTGTCATAGTTCATATACGGGATAGGATCAGAAGGTTTTATTTCCCGGATCTGATATGTATACTCGCCCGGTTCATCAAAGGATTCCATAAAGCTGACAGTGCCATCTGCCCTGTTTACAGCTTTTTGTATGTCACCCGTCTCCATATTCTTAAGTTCAAATTCAAACAATCCGGAGGTAAGCTGCATTCCGGTCAGGACTTTCTTCACTTCTATTGTTGCTGATTCCGTCTGGTAAGTAAAACTATTCTTAAAAACCTGATCGGGCCAGTAGGAAACTTCTGCCTTCAGCTTACCGTTGTTGTCTGTAACCAGAACTTTCGCCGTAATTGTTTTTAAATCATACGTAATATTGGGATCGGCAGGGATGGGCACTGATTCCCGGATCAGATACGTGTAGGTACCTTCTTTTGTAAACGTCAGAGGGGAGAAACTGATTTTTCCGGAACCATTATTGGATACGGTCTCCACTCCCTCATTGTTTCCGTTAAGAAGACGGAACTGGAACATTCCTTTCTTCAGAGTCCGTCCCGAAAGCTTTTTTTGAGCATTCAGGCTGACAGATACCGGCTGAGGTTCATAATGATTGACAAAGGTAACATCAGCTGGATATCGGACCTGGGCTTTTAGTTCATCTCCGGATCTTGTGGCCTCTGCCTCTACCTGAATCGTCTTCGTATCATACACCATGCCCGGTATTTTCTCTTTTGGAATGATCTCTTTTACATGATAGAGAAAAACCCCCGGTTTGTTCAGTTCTACTGCAGGAAAGGAAATATTGCCTTCCCTGTCATTAAAAGCTGTTGCAACAGGAATTTCATTTCCATCAGATATCCTGCTGATCTCAAACTGGAAACTGCCTGATTCCAGTGTCTTCCCTGTCAGAATCTTTTTTAAACGGATTTCAGCCTGAACAGGCTCCGGTTCAACAACCTGGATCACTGGTTTATTGTAAGTATACTCAGCCCTGCCGCTATTGCCGTAGGAATAGGTAAGTCCGGCCTTTGTATTGGAATAAAATCCGGGCATTCCCGAACTGGTGCTGTTGCCTGGATAATCCGTTCCGGAATCTCCTGTATGGGGATAGTTTTGATTTATATCATAGGAGTCCAGTGCTTTATCGGAAGCACGTACATTAAAAGACATGACATAACGGCTTGCCGGCAATGTAGCACTTAACAGTTTTATACTTATCCCCCCATTTTCGTAACCTGCCTGATAATCGCTGCCGTCTGACAGATATTCTGGCTGATTGCTGCCGGTCTGACGCATCACCTTTAAGTCTCCCATATAATCAACGTACTCTGAAAGCTGGTCATGTATTGACACATCGTAAAACGAATTGCTGATCTGAGACATAAACCGGTTAAATGCATTGTTTATTTGTTCCGCACTGGCCGCCTGTACCATATATTTTTCAATACCGGTATTCACCATCTGGGTAATGGTCTGCAGTGTGGATGCGCCTCCGGTACTGCTCCCCATGAATATAGAATAAAACCGGTCAACTCCCTGCATCTGTCTGGCTGCATCAGCAGCATAAATAGTTCCTACCTCTGTATAAACGGAATACCCAAGTGCCTGTGCTGCAGGAGTTGCTGCAGTTGGCTGACCGTCGGTAATAAAAAATACAACCTGCTCAGCTTCCGGTGAGGAAAGCCCCCCGATCAGTTCTGATGCCTGATTCATGGACTGGTAATAATTTGTTCCACCTTCCGCACCTCCTGGAAGAGCCAGGGAATTTATCGTATGTAATAAACTTTCCTTGTCTGTACTTCCTGAAACGACAAGATTGGAATTTGTTCCAAAAGTGATGATGGAAAAGCGGTTATCCGGATTCTCTGAAAGAGTAGATACCGCATTGTATACCGTCTGTTTCATGACGTCAAACCTGGAGGCGCCTCCCATTGATTCTTCCATGGAATTACTCACATCCAAAACAAAAATAATATCCGATTTTTTAGCTTCCTCTTCGCTGCTGGTAGTTAAATCCAGATAAAGCCGGTAATCATTGACCCCATGGGCATCTGTATCCGGATTCTCCGCACCGTCACCCAGATAATCGATCACTTTCTTATGATCTGGCTCCGGCACCTCCTTTGGCGGAACCTCTTCAATATCCGGATTATATTTAAAATGCAGAGTGACGTTGACATTGGCTGCATTACCGCCAATAGAAATCCAGTTATAGGCCTGGGTTGCAAATGGATTGGAAGCCTTCCCTGTTCCGTTATAGGTATAGGCGCTAACGTTTTCCCCGTATTCAACGGAGACAAGACTCAAATGCGAATCGGTGTATCCATTAGCCCCGAACCATACTGTATTGCAATTTGTGCCTGAATACTTTCCAGAGAACTTTACGGTTGATGTGAGGCCGTTTCTCACAGTTACCACTCCTGTTTCATATCCGGATGGATAATAAGCCGGATAACTGCCGGATTTTGACATCTGGTAGATCCGTTTTGCATCATATCTGGAATATATCTTTCCGGCCTGATCTGGATAATCCGAGGAATTATCAATCACAGTAGTTACATTGATAGTCAGGGGCTGGACAGAAGCTGCCAGGACCTTCCCGGGATAAAGAAACAGTCCAAAAAGTGCCAGCAGCATAACCGGCAGCCCTTTTCTTATTATTTTAAACATTAGTTTTACCTCCACACACTCCTTCTTAAGCTAATTCTTCAGTTCCCGGATCCAATCTGACAAAAAGCCTTCCGGATCTGTTACTTTACCTGAAAATATCATATCTAATTTCTCCGCACATATCGTTTTTTCATCCTGAGACATGGCATGGTAGAATGGATAATATACTTCCTTTTTCCCGCTTACCAGTTCATATGCCTGCCTGATCTCCTTATCATCCGGCTTTAAGCCTCTTACAGCCGGAAGCATCCCAAACTCGGAAGAAAATGCCAGCTGATTCTTTTGAGTCAGGAGATAGGAAAGGAATTTTTTTGCTTCCTTCACTGATTTCCCTTTTTTTGCAGCTCCGAACATGTGATTTGCTTTCCAGACTCCTGCTTTTGTATAATCCTCTCCCGGCAGCAGGAACCAGCCATAGGAAGATGGCATGCTATTATTTAACCAGGCAATATCCTCTGTGGTGCCGCAGATCATAGCGTATTTTTTCTGTGCAAAATTCTCTAATAAAGCCTGGTGTCCCTTCACACAGAGTTCTTTATCCAGGGACAACTCCATTGCAATTCCCAGCAAATCATAATAGCCGGTATTTTTACCCAGCAGCTTTTTAAAATCCTGTTTTTCTGATTCTTTTCCTTTCAGACTCTTTCCGTTTGCCAGAATCCCAGCCGCAAAATCAAAAGAGTCAAAGACCCCCTCCTCTGTCAGCGACATGGCAAATGGCCGGCAGGATGACTGTTTTAATATGGCACAATTTGTTACAAAATCCGAAAGTGTTACAGGGACCACTAACTGATTCTGTTCATAAATTTCTTTATTATAAAATATCACCGGAACACTGCCTGCTGCAGGAAGTGCATAGGTCTTTTCCCCTTCACTGCCTGCAGGGATAAGATCTGCATAGGTCAGCGCCTCAAGCTTTCTGCTGTTTATAAATTCCTTAAGACTTTCAGGAGGAATGGCAAAAACATCCGCAGTCTCACCCTCTGAAGCCGCTTTCAGCCACTCTGCCGTATATGTTTCATAGGGAACCAGCCTGATATTTATAGTTACTCCGTCATTCTCCTTCTCGTAATCCGATGCGATTTTCTCATAAAAGTCCTCATGTCCGGTGTCCCAATTCCAAAATGTAAGTGTGCACTCCCTTACCTCATTCTTTTTTAAAATAGATCCGTTTTTATTGCATGCTGTGAGAGAACAAACCGCTGCAAGCAGAAAAACGACCGCTGAAAAAGCTTTGTTTTGCATTAAGTTACCTCATTTCTAATCCGTTACCAGCCGTCCGGCATATCTGCACTGTCATAATCCCAGCTTCCGTCAGGCTGGCTGGTATAAGAACCATTGTAGCTGGAAACCGGTAAAGCAGGATGCCATATGACATCCGAAATCCCTTCTCCGTACGTTTCCCCTCCGTCAAAAAAGACGGTTATCGTAGTCGTATCAGCTCCAAAAATCTTTAAAAATGTATAAGAGTATTCTTCGCTGAGCTGTGTCCGTATCTTGTAATACCGGTAATTGGTTTCCGGGGTATCTTCTTTAAAATACACCTTCACCGTTCCTTTAAACTGATTCCTTCTCATTGCATCTTCTATTAAGTGATAACTGTCCAGCCCAGGATTATCGGAATATCGGATGGAATCCTGGAACGTAAACCTGTCTTCCTTCACAAGCTGGCATAGATTCATTAGTGCATTGCGCTTTAAGTAAATGAGCCCCAGATCCATGGATATCCCGATAAAAAAAATCAGGACAGTCAGGCTTCCGGCGAAAAGCAGCAGAATATTTCCATCTTCCCGGCCAAAACAGGCAAATTTCTTTTTCCACCTGGATTTACATTTCATGCTTTACTCCTTTTTTGTTACCAAAGCTACTCAGATCTGTGCTGGGTGGCAACAACCCTGCTGCAGCTCAATTTTTTTTCCTTCGTCACTCTGGATCCGAAAACCTGCCGCCCCAAAAAGGTAAGGGGGTATATATCATAGGACAGGGTGGCTTTCAAATCCATATAGCGTGTCCGGCTGATAGCCGTTGCGGTATCCGCCGGTGTCCGCCCTGGCACCGAAAAAGTTACTTCTTCATTCTCCATTACCGCCTGTGCATCACTGACTGTTAAATTCTCCGGTAAAAAGCCCCAAAAACTGGCCTCTTTTATTCGTTCCACCAAAGGGTCTGACACCGTATTTCCGCTGTAGACAGCTTTGGACGGGCAGGTATCCATGGGATCCGAATCCCCGAAATCCGACGCCTGGACAGACCAGCTGGAATACTGGTAACTCTGATCAAATACAGTCTGCTGGTATGACATCCAGCCCACTTCAATTATGAAAAGGATAATCATGAAAAAAATGGGAAAAACCAGTGCAAATTCTACCATTCCCTGTCCTTTATCCTGTTTCAAAGCCGGTAAATATTTCATAAATCCTCCTCCTCCCGTACATGCTATGGAGTATAGCCGTTTATATAAATATCACGGGAATAGACAGGTGTCTTCACTTTATATGTATTTCCCAGAAAAAGGGTCCCCCAGAAGGTTACTGCAGAACGCTCATAAGAAAGCTGCATCTGCACCTCCGTATACTCATAACTGCCGGGGCGCACTTCAAACTGGCTGCCAAAATCAGATGGATTGGACAAATCGCTAGAGTATACGTAATAACTGTAATCATTCTTCTGACTGCCTGCTGCATTCAGTTCCTCAATATTAACCTTTGAAGGATCTAACCGCTCCGTGAAATTCTGTGTAATTATCTGTGTCACCTTATTACTCACCGTCCCTGAAGAAATATCAGAATAGTCCAGACGGCTCATGCATTCGCTGGCAGCACTGCTTAATGTCATCTTCGTATTCATGCAGATAAAAAAATCCACAGGAGCAGTAAGGAGCAGCACTATAATAGGGAGAATCAGGGCAAATTCCAGTATCGACTGCCCGTTCTCATCGTTCCCTTTTAAGTCAGCCAATGTTCTTTACCTCCCTGGTCTTCTCGGCATACTCTCCTTCCATCACAGAGAATAATCCCCTGGCTTTCTGCATAGCTTTGTCACAGGTAAAAAGCTCCGGGTCAGAAGGCTCCCGTTTTTCTGCACTGACAGAAGGCTGTTTTTCCGGCAATACCGCCCGTTTTTCCCGTTCCGCCGGTAAGGAAGCTTTTTTCTGCAGCTCCATTCCTTTTTCCAGCTGCATATTCCTGGATTTTAACTCTTCAATCTGAGCCAGAAGACCTCTTTGGATGTCTAACAGTTCCACATTCTGAAGCTTCAGCGCCGCCTGTTCCCCAATGGCTTTTTTAAGGGTATCCCGTTCCTGGGTTGTACGCTCCATGTAAAGGTTCATACTTTCGGACTGAGTTTCCATCTGTTCCATAATCATCTGTATCGTTTCTTTTAAGGAATCTATGGTATCTTTTAGCTTTTGATTTTCCTGCCGGGTCAGTATGGCTCCCTGCTCCTGTCCCTGGTAATGTTTCAGAAGCATGTCCTTTTCTTCAATCTGCTGCTCCTGCCTTTTTATCTGGGTTGAATTTTCCTCGTAATTTTTATATAAAACGTCAACCTTATCTTCCAGCTCTTTTTTGTAGTTCTCCTGTTCTTCATATTGCTTCTTTAATTCATCAAGCTTTTTTTCAAATTTTTCCTTTTCTGCCGCTAAAGCCTGCTGCTCCATTTTTTCCCGTTCAGCAATCAAAGCCTTAAGTTCCAATCTCTCCTTTTCGGCTGACAAAAGCTGTTGTTCCAGCTTTTCCCGTTCAACAACCAGAGCCTGCTGTTCCCATTTCCCTCTTTCATTCACCAGGGCCCGCTGCTCCTGCTCTTCCTTTCGTGCCTGGCGTTCCTGCTCTAAAGCTATGGAGTTTTCCTCCATCTTCATAAGAAGCTTCTCATATTTTTGCTCAGCTTCCTCTTTCTGGCGGAGCAGTTCTTCCATCTCCGGCTGAGGCAGACCACCAAGGGATACTTTCAGCAGGTCTTCCTCCATATCTTTCATTTTTGCCAGCAGAGCTTCATAATCCTGCTGATAATTTGATAATTGTCCATTCAGCCGGATAATGTCCTGTTCTTTTTGGGAGATCTCTTCCTCATACAGTGCTTTCTGTTGCTGCATATCTTCATAACCAGAATATTTGTTCTCCAATTCTTCCAATTTTGCTGCTGACAGCCTGGCCTCCTGCATCGCCCTTTCCTTTTGCGCAATTGCGTCGGAAAGCTTTTCCTCTGCCGTGTTTAACTGCTCTCTTAGCACCTGGCATTCCTGGGTAACGCTGACTTTTTCAGCCGTCAGCTCACGGATCTGCTGCTCCAGCTGCATCTTGATCAGCATCAGATTATTCCTCATTTCCAAAGCATATTCTTCCACACTCTTTTTGGTATACCCTCCGACTACCGTTGTCTGGAGCTTTGAAGCAAGCTCGTTTTGCATGTTCTTACCTGTAAGGCCTTCCATGCCGTCAGGAAGCATCCCCCCCATCTGTGCGGCGTTTTCTGCATCCTGTCTGAAATCATTTACCTGATTATAATTCATATTACGACCTCCTTTCTTCAACACAGCTGATAAACAGCTGATTTTCGGTCTTCAACTTTCTTGCAGCACCTTTATTTAATTCTAATATCTTTCCAGTTCCCTTTACAAAGCTTCCCAGCCTCCAGGGATACACGGTTTCCTTTTTTAAAATCTTATTACCATGGTCCAGATATACCACATCAATAGGAAAACGCATAAAGCATGTATGGATACGGGAACAGGAATCTAAAAGCAGGGCATTTCCTTCATTAAGCCTGGGGCGAAACATCAGCCCCAGCAGTCTTTTAAAGAAGGTGCCGGCAATTTCTGCCTGCACATTGAAACCATTCTCCCCTTCAATCTGTACTATCATAGCTACATACCTCCAAACATTTCCATAATTGACATAACTGCCGGTCCCAGAAGCACAATAAAGATGACCGGAAATATAAATAACACCATGGGGAGCAATATCTTAACAGACAATTTCTGTGCCTTTTCCTCTACATTCTGTTTATGAGTCTGCCGGATTGCAGACGCCTGAATGGACAGGATATTCTGCATGGAGGATCCCATTTCATCGGCCTGGACCACAGCAGTAACAAATGTGCGAATCTCCATATTATCACACCGGTCTGCGAATCCGAGCAGGGCATCCTTTCGCCTGCGTCCCAGGGAAATTTCCCTCTGGGTTACATCAAGTTCATCGATCAGGGCACCACTGGATTTTTCTACCACATATCCCAGCGCCTGGTCAAAGCCCAGTCCCGCCGAAACACTGACACTTAGTAAATCCATCATTTCCGGAAGCTGATGATATAGTTCATCTTTCCGTTTTTTTATTTTACTTTTTAAATGAAAGCGGCTCACCACAATTCCAGCATAAAGACCAAGTACACCATAAAGAACAGACTGTAAAAAACCTCCCGTCCTTCCGTATAAAACGCCCAAACCAATGCAGACTGCCGTAAAGAAGGCAACTGATGCGCTGTAGTTTTGGGATTTCATATGAATTCCTGCCTGTCTTAGCTGCTGCTCTATTCTCTCTAAAGCCGCAGGGTTTTTAGGTGAAAATACGGAAAATATGGTAAGAATGCGGTTAAAAACCGGTCTCATGATCCGTTCCGCGATGGAAACATCCAGTTCCCCTGTTTCTCTCTGCCGTTTTCCCATGTCTTCCACAGATTTTAAGCGTTCATTCAGAGCAAGTGTTTTAGAAAAAGCAGCTGAGAAACATACATCCACAAAAAAATAAGCAAATACTGCGCCTGCTATGGCTGTCAGAAATATCATCTTTTTTTCTCCTGTTTTTATCTCTTATGGTTTCATCAAAATTTTATCTTTACAATTTTATTGATCATTAAGAAGCCAAAAATCTCCATTCCTCCGCCAAGCATCAGTAATAAGCGTCCCATCATAGAAGAAAACAGCGGGGAAATATACCCAGGATTGGCAAAGGAAAGAGCAAAAAGCAGAAGGACCGGAAGTGCTCCGATCACCTGACCTGTGATTCTTCCCTGAGCAGTCAGCGTCTTTATGGAGCGCTTGATTGTCAGTCTGTCCCGAATGGTCTGGGAGATGATATCCAGTATTTCTGCCAGATTTCCTCCCACCCGCTGCTGGATAACAACAGCTGTGGTCAGCAGCTTTAGATCATCGCTTTCCATTCGGTCAGCCACCATTAAAAACGACTGTTCCAGTTCCCCACCCAGCTTAAGCTCCCTGACAATTGTGTTCAGTTCACCGCCAATGGGATTGGCTAAATCCCCTGAAACATTCTCCAGTGCCTGTTCAAAGGAAAAACCGGCTCTCAGACCATTGGAGAGCACCATCAGGGCATCCCCTAACTGAGCCTCGAACAGGGACCGCTGTCTGGCAGCTGCCATTTTAAGAAAGAACGGGGGAACAACCAGTCCTATCAGGAAAAGTCCCATACACTGAATTAAATCCGGAGCAAATGCAAATAAAAGCATGGCCGGAGCAAAGATAAGAAGAAACCAGATCATGATAAACTCCTCCGGACGCAGCCTGATTCCGGATAAACTGACCTCTTCCTTCAGTTTTTTGGAAATATGTATAAAGCGCAAAAGCTGTCTGTCCTTTTTTTCTTCTCCGTCAGACGCTGCTGTTTCTTTTTTTACCCGGCTTATATCACTTAACCGTTTATTGATCTTCAGCTGTTTTACTAACAGGAATTCCAGTATTAATTCAATGGCAAAATAGCTGAATATTGCCGCAGAAAGCAGACAAACCATTATCATTTTTACCTCCTTTCCGCAAGGAACCAGTCATCCCTGCAATAACCACCATTTTCCCTGATCTTATCAAGAATTTTCGGATGAATTCCGGTTGGTTCAAATCTGCCTGCAATTTTTCCGTTTCCATCTGTACCGCTCTGGCGGAAACTGAAGATATCCTGCATGGTAACGGTATCTCCTTCCATTCCCACCACCTCAGATATGTTGACAATTTTTCTGCTTCCATCCCGTAAACGGGACTGGTGAACGATTAAATCAATGGCAGAGGTGATCTGCTCTCTGATGGCTTTTGCCGGCAATTCCATTCCTGACATCAAAACCATTGTTTCCAGTCGGGATATCACATCTCTGGAAGAATTTGCATGTACCGTAGTCAGGGAACCGTCATGACCTGTGTTCATGGCCTGCAGCATATCAAGCGTCTCTCCGGAACGGACCTCTCCGACAATAATCCGGTCCGGACGCATTCTAAGTGCATTCTTTACCAGATCCCTGATGGAAACAACACCTTTTCCTTCGATATTGCTTGGCCTCCCTTCCAGAGTCACCACATGATCCTGTTTCAGCTGAAGCTCGGCCGCGTCCTCTATGGTAACGATTCTTTCACTGTCAGGAATATACCCTGATAATACATTTAACAGTGTGGTTTTACCTGAACCGGTTCCTCCGGAAACAATGATATTGCAGCGTCCCTTAACTGCTGCCTCCAGAAAACCTGCCATCTGGGAGGACAAGGAGCCATATCCGATTAAATCACCGATCTTAAGGGGCGTGGAAGAGAATTTTCTGATTGTGATGGAGGGACCTTTTAAAGCGATGGGCGGAATGATGGCATTAACACGGGAACCGTCTGCCAATCGTGCATCCACCATGGGTGTAGCTTCATCACAGCGCCTTCCCACAGATGAAACGATCCGGTTGATTACCTTTAACACATGGGCATCATCCCGAAAGCTTGCAGCTGTCATCTCCAGCCTGCCTCCCCGCTCTATGTAAATCTGCCTTGCACTGTTCACCATGATCTCAGAAACAGAATCATCCCTAAGAAGCGGCTCTAAGGGACCCAGTCCCATAACATCATCATAAATTTCCTGAGCAAGTTTGGATTCTTCCAGACGGGTCAGACTCTCCTCCTGCCTGGCAATGGCCTGATGGATTATATCCATAACATCAATGAACTTCCCACTGGTACTGTCCGAGAAACGGTCATTGTATTCCCGTATTACCTCCTGGTGAACCGTCTGCTTCAATTTATCATAATTTTTATCCGTCCTGTTTCCTGACTCAGCGTTTGAAACGTTGAAATGCTTTGAAACAGTATGGTCTGTTTCCTTTGTCTGACCCAGACGAGCTACCCACTCCATGGCTTACAAAGTCTCCTTTCCTTTTTGAAGGAATGATATCCGTTTCTTTTTTCTGCTTTTCACATTTCTGTAACCCTCGTTCATTCCTTCTAACTGTTCTGTTATATTGGAAATTTCCTTGCAGATTTTACTTTTCGGATATGACAATACCAGTGGCTGCCCCTGATTTGCTGCTGCCACTGCTGATTTTTCATCATAGGGGATGGACCCCCACACCGGCATGCCCAGCACACGGGAAACATCGCTGTCTGATATTCCATAACCACAGGACTTTCCGACAACCAGTTTAATCTTCTGTTTATCCGTCAGCTCTGCCAGCACCTGCAGACTTTTCTTCGCATTGTGCAGCGCAGGCACATCTTTTACTGTTACAAATAAAACAGTGGAGGCACAGTCAATACAGCATGCTGATGTATCATCAAACCCTGAAACTGCATCGACAATTACATAGTCATAATAAACCCGCAGTGCCGCAATGATACTTTCAACCTGCCTGGCTGTGATGGAAGCCCCGTATTCCGGGCTGTGTGGATTGGGAAGGAAGTTCACTCCGGAAAGATGGAGGGACAAAAACTGCCGGATCGTATCCACGTTGGGATTACTCTGTTCCTGAATCAGTTCCAGAATCGTATTTCTTGGATTCATACCAAACAGATTACCAACGTCACCGGACTGAAAGTCATAATCCAGAATAACCACCTTATTATTTTTCTGAGCCAGCTTGATTGACATATTTACAGCAAGAGTGGTCTTTCCCACTCCAGCCTTTGGTCCGAAGACCATAATTACTTTTGATTTGGAAGACTTGGCTCCTGTATTTTCCAATGCCAGAATCCGGTTAGATTCATTGCTGTAGATACCCTTTAATTCTGCAATCAGATTAATGGGTTCTATATTTTCAGGCAGTATGTAGTGGACTCCGGACTGCAGGATCTTATACATCAGATCGCTGTCATCCAGATCAGACAGCACAATCGGTACAGAGCGCGGACGCAGCAGATAAATCTGCTGGCAGGACCGCAGGGCCATGGGTGAAGTATCTGTAATCAGAATCAGATCCGGCATGGTCCGGTTAATTTCATTCAGTACCTGATTCTCATCTACCACATATCCGACTACGGTCATCTCATCATCTTTGATCTGCGTTTTTATCTGTGAACATTTCTCCGGTATTCCCAGGAGCAGAATTTTAATTTTCACAAGCTGATTCCCCTTTCCCAAAGAAAACTAATTTCCTTCATAATTCTTAAGTACCGATCCACGGGGTTCATTAACAACATTGCTGTCCTCCTGTGGTCTGAGTGCCAGCTGTATTTTCCCTTCCCCGCTCTTCATGAGGGCAATCTGGGCTGCCTGGGAGGGGGTAACCTCCAATGTGACACTTACGTATTCCTCGTCTTTATAGTCTTTGTTGCTGTCAAAGGAAAACGAGTTTCCAAGCGCTGCAACCTTAATATTCTGCAGGGCAATGACAGAGAATTCATTGCCTATTGAATCATTTACAACCTGGGCATTGGCCGGATTCTGGGGTCCCATAATCCGTTCCATGGTAAGCCCTGCCGGAATCTCTTCTTCGCTCCCCTGCACAGACGATTTTAATGTTCCTGTAAAAATAACGTCCACATAGTTTCCCACTCTGAGATTATTGGAAACACCCTGTTCTAAATCGGTATTTATGGATACCGCCCTCTTGCCTTCCTCAAGCCTTGAGGAAAGTCCCAGAACTTCTGCATTGTCATCTGCCAGCCTTCGGTTTGTAAACACTTCATCCTGAAAGATATTTGCCACACATACCTTTCCCACAACTTCCTCCGGCTTACTGTAATATCCCTTTATATCTTCATCAACCAGTACCTTTTTAAGCTTTATCATATCCTTCGTCAGCGTTGTGTAGGGGGCGAGATCCTGCGCCGCAACAACTACTTCGATTTTCTGACCGTCAGCCCGGGTTGTGGACTGATGGTTTTCTCTCATTGCAAGCATCCGGTATCCGCCTATGAACACAAGGAATGCAACTGCCAATGCAATCAAACGAATTTTTTTCACCTTAATTCCTCCCTGGTATTACGCCTCATTACAATTCAAGACGAGGCTCGCAGATGTTCACTGAATATTCGCCTCGTCTTTCTATAAGCAACAGCCGGTTTGATTTTTTATCACTTTTTATTACGGCATTGAACCATTAATTGTATCAAATGTACCCTGAACCTTAGTGCCAAGTGCCTGTAATCCAAGAATAACAGCAACAGCAATCAGAGCAAGAATTAATCCATATTCCACCATACCCTGTCCGCTTTCCTCAGAAACAAATTTATCCCAAAGTTTTTTCATATTTTTCACCTCCCCATCTTTTGTATATTTAAAACCAGCATAAGACTTCATTATACTAATTCCACATTTCATCACAAATCTTTAATATGTATTAACCAAACCGGCTGGTTACTCCAAATATTATGGAAACATCGGAAGCAGAGTGTTCTGAATCAGATCGTAAATCTTAACTGCTGCCCCTGACATATTTCCGAAGGTAATCGCGGCTACGATTACTACTGTCGCAAACAAAGTTGCATATTCAACCATAGCCTGTCCATTTTCAGATTGAAATCGTTTCATATTCTCCTCATTTCACAAAATAGTGATCGATATGTACGGCCAAAGCAATGCGATCAGAAAACCTGCCATTATGTGGCCACACATAGGAAACGTACTTTCCCGGACCAGGAAACCATATTTTATTCCTGCCACACAATAAAATCCGATGACACAGGCCATCCCTGTCAGGAAGTAAAACACTCCCGGGAAGCCGACCGTTATTGCAATGATCATGGCGAGCTTTACATCTCCCATTCCAACTCCGGCAGTTCCTTTCCTTACATAAGTGAATATCATTGTCAGACCGAAAATAGCAATAACCAGCGCCATTGCTCCGGCTGAACCCATAAGACCAATCAAGCCGCCTGAATGTATACGGTATATAAGACCTGCTGCCAGAATCACCCACAGCATTTCATTGGCGATGATTCTTATTAACCTGTCCACACAAATCCCAAAAGCTGCAATATAGCAGATGAGAATCGTAAATATGGCCTGATCGAACGGTAATAGAAGGCGGGACAATCCTGTTATGCCTGCGGTAAAAATCAGGCTTACAGTTTTCCACTGGAGACCGGGGATTCTTATCGGCCCCGGATATCCCTTCCGCCTGCATTTATAACAGGCAAAGGAATATGATAATTCCGGTATAAAAAATCCAACCAGACAGCTTATGCCAGTCAAAACGGCAGTAACTATAATTCCATTCATTTTCTCCCCCCATGTTCCTAAACTTATAAGGCTTGTATGCTGTTTCAATGACTGATTCAAAACGGTTACAACAGAATACCTCTTTTGTTGTAAATAACTTAAAATTTAACCAGATGTGGGCCTTTAATAAAAAAAAGGAGGACACCACAAACAGGCTGGGGAATTTTTAACAACTCCAGCCTGTTTGTGCTATCCAAAATTAACAAATTTATACATTTAAAACAATTTCTTAAAATAATTGTAGACTTTTAAAGATTTATGTAGTATATTATTCAATAGATTCGACGTATTATTACAACAAAAGAGGTATTCCGTTGTATTGTGCGACTAATAGGTCTAATTGCTCCAATATTTTCAAATGTGCATGACCACTTTCTTTTGTGTAAATACGGGTAGTATTCACATCACTGTGTCCTAATATATCTGCAAGCCTCGATAAATCTTTCTCCATCGTATAAAAGGTTCTGGCAAACAAATGACGAAGGTTATGAGGAAATATCTTCTCTTCAGCAACTCGGGCCAGATATCCCAATGCTTTCATTTCCCTCCAGATATTGCTTCTGTCTACCGCTTTTCCATTGCGGGTAATAAAGATCATACCGGAAACAATATGCCGTTTCTTTGCATATTCTGTTAATAATTCGCATAATTGGCGGGTCAGCATAACGGTACGGATCCTGCCTTTGCATTCAACCTCTGCCACACCATTCCTCACTGCTTCAACGGTAATAAAGGGCAGCTCGGAAATTCGGATACCACAGGAACAGATTGTCTGCAGGATCATGGCCAGACGTTCATTTTTATTTTCCTGTGCTGCCTTGACCAGCCTTTTATATTCCCCTTTACTTAACTCCTTCTGTTCTGTACAGAACACACTGCTGCTGATCTTAAAAAATCTCACAGTGAAATCCGGCCAGCCGCTGTATTTAAAAAATCCATTAACTGCAGCCAGTGCTCCGTTGGCAGTTACTGGGGAAAACCTTTTTCGCAGCTGGGCTTTCCATAAGATTACCAGCTCTTTGTTTATGTTTCTCCCCTCCATAAAGTATGAAAATTGCTCCAGATAATACCGGTATTTCTGAATGGTCACCTGGCTCTTTTCCTGGCAGTACAGCCATTTGCAGTATTCTTCGATTACGCCTTCTGTTATAATTCTGTTTTCACTCTGATTCTTTTTCATAGTACCCTCCATAGTCTGCTATTGATATAATTCAGTTCGAAAATGTTTATGTGATTCAGTATCTGAAGATTATATCACTTATATTCAATATCGAAATATTTTTGTGATTCAGATAGCAGATAATGGGATTTTATGAAAAATATGTTTCAAAATAGAGATGATTTTTATGATATTTTACAGATCTACAGCTGATTTACATTTACAGCAGTGTAAAGATGTCTAAATATATTATCTATTTCACGTTTAACTTTTTTACATCAATGAAAGCAATCCATACAGCAACAATAATATCATCCATACACGATGTTCACCAATCGGCGCATGATAGTAACCAGTATCTGAGACTTTGTCTTACCTTCACCAATTTACCGCATATAGTAGTCATAAAATACCGGATGATTAGATTTTACTATGTAACCATTTTCAATCAGCCAGACAGCTAAACTTCTGCCGTAGCCGTATGCATTCTCCAATCCGTAAATAGGCTCAAGACCAAGATGATTGGATTTTCTTTTTGCCTTTTCCGCTAGTTTCTTAAATTCAATGGGCTTGTTTTCTATCACTACTACCTCTAACTTTTCATTCCAGCAGTTCACCATCACTGCGGTATGTGTTTCCTTATGCAGGTCAATCCCCACATAAAGCAGATTTTCTCTTCTCTGCAATTCTCTCCCTCCTGATCTTGTTTCCAACCAATTAGTTCCCGTACCGGCAACCTCAGATGACAGCGTAAACTCTTATTGACTCCGCAAGGGTTCGACAGCCTATCTACAACAAACCAATGGGTGAAAGGACAAGTTATTTCTTTTATTGGTTGTTGATGTTAACTCTGTATCGACTGGATTGCAAGTTATTTCTGGATTT
>NZ_OAOF01000076.1 GCF_900205965.1 Lacrimispora amygdalina | reverse complement strand
AAGTGAGACGATTTGTTACCAGAACGGTCCTGGAAAGACCGGCCATAGAAAGTGAAAGCCTTGTATGGGAAAGCAATAGTCAGCGAGCAGGATCCAAAGTACCACGAGACACGAGAAACCTTGTGGGAATTCGGGGGGACCACCCCCCAAGGCTAAATACTACTTAGTGACCGATAGCGCATAGTACTGTGAAGGAAAGGTGAAAAGGACCCCGGGAGGGGAGTGAAAGAGAACCTGAAACCTTGTGTTTACAAGCTGTGGAACCACATTTTAAGTGGAACCGCGTACTTTTTGTAGAACGGTCCGGCGAGTTACCGTTACTGGCAAGGTTAAGCACTCAAGGTGCGGAGCCGAAGGGAAACCAAGTCTTAATAGGGCGTTAAGTCAGTGAAGGTAGACCCGAAACCGGGTGATCTACCCATGTCCAGGTTGAAGCTGCCGTAAAAGGCGGTGGAGGACCGAACGCACATCCGTTGAAAAGGGTGGCGATGAGGTGTGGGTAGGGGAGAAATTCCAATCGAACCCGGAGATAGCTGGTTCTCCTCGAAATAGCTTTAGGGCTAGCCTCGTATTAGTCTGCCGGAGGTAGAGCACTGAATTTCCTAGGGGGCGTCAAAGCTTACCAAAGAATATCAAACTCCGAATGCCGGTCAGATGATGTACGGGAGTCAGACTGCACGAGATAAGTTGGGCAGTCAAAAGGGAAAGAGCCCAGACCACCAGCTAAGGTCCCAAAGTGCGTGTTAAGTGGAAAAGGATGTGAGATTTCAGAGACAACTAGGATGTTGGCTTAGAAGCAGCCACACATTCAAAGAGTGCGTAATAGCTCACTAGTCGAGAGGTCTTGCGCCGAAAATGTCCGGGGCTAAAACACGACACCGAAGCTGTGGAATGTATCTTTGATACATTGGTAGAGGAGCATTCTTAATGCGCAGAAGCATTACCGTAAGGAGATGTGGAGCGTTAAGAAGAGAGAATGCCGGAATGAGTAGCGAGATGGAGGTGAGAATCCTCCAGGCCGAATATCTAAGGTTTCCAGAGTAAAGCTGATCTGCTCTGGGTAAGTCGGGACCTAAGGCGAGGTCGAAAGACGTAGTCGATGGACAACAGGTTGAAATTCCTGTACCGCATATTATCAGAACTGTGGGGACACAGAACCGAGAGAGAACCCGGGAATGAAAAGACCGGGGCAAGCATTGGACTGGCTAGACTGG
>NZ_OAOF01000012.1 GCF_900205965.1 Lacrimispora amygdalina | reverse complement strand
TACCTAAAAGAGAATGATACGGATTATCAATATGAAGAATTTGTTGATTATTGCAAAGAAAATGGAATTGAAATTAAGGATGAGGATTATTATCTTTTGGCAGAGTTCTATACATATACAACGGAAGGCGATACAAATGGAGATGATGCCTGGCTATATGATCATATTCCGGAAGAATTCAAGGATAGGATGTATCAAGGAGATAGCGATTAAATGAGAGAGTATGTTAAAGCCAGAGTCTATATTGACGGAAGGAATATCCCATATCCAGTATATACAGCGAATGAATATCTAGTAGGACATGATAAATTAGCAGAAGATGAAGTGGAAAGTTTTGTTGAGGTTAATGGAAAACTATTTAACCGATTGAACCAAGTTATTGCATTAAAACAGAGCTGTTACCTGCTAAGGCATACTAGTTATAGCTGTGGAAGCTTAAGTGATAGCTTGTACAGTTTGAAAATGGAGTTGATAAGCGAGATGAGAGAAAAGTATAACTACCAGTTTGATGACGAATGGATGGATTCTCTAGTAAAGGATTATTTGTAAAAATAAATGTAAAGATCGGCTTTGATAAAAATATATTGAAAGAAAAGAATCTTCGGATTCTTTTTTATTTGTTTTTCTTAATAAGCATAATAAATAAAAAGAAAGATAAGGAGAGAATATGGGATATACCACTGATTTTGAAGGTAGCTTTACTTTTAATAAAGAGCTTACTGTAGATCAAGCTGAATATATAAATAAGTTAGACATATGATAAGAAATCCTGATAAAATCAAATTATTGTACCCAGACTGGGAAAGCAGAACATGGAACGGAGATTTAGGAGTAGATGGCGAATTTTTCCTTGATTGCGACTATGATTATTGTGAAAATGATTCAGTTGTTGACAACAATGTCCCGCCAGCAACACAACCTGGTCTATGGTGCCAATGGGTTATTTCAGAAGATCGGAGTGGCCTTGAATGGGATGGCGGAGAAAAGTTTTATAATTACGTGGAATGGTTAGAATACTTAATTGAAAATATTTTCAAGCCTATAGGATTAGAGCTAAACGGATCCATCGATTGGCAGGGAGAAGACGAGGATGATATAGGTACAATAAATGTTAGAGAAAACGAAATTTTAATTGGTTAATTATTGTTTCCGAATATTGAAACAAGCTTGAAATTGCTATTTAACCACAATATGTTATACTAAAGGAAACGTGATATTGGAGGCAATCGTGAATTCATTCAAAATTAAATTTAATGAAAATGAAAAAAATGAATTAAAATCTATTATTGAAAAAAAGAATCCTTGTGATTTAGAAGTGAATGAATCTTTCAACTCTATCTGGTACCAGGATCCGAAATCAGAAACTGAACTTAGAATTTTGTTTCTGGAAAATTACAGGCTTACGGTTTCTAGGGTTGCTTTTAAAAACAAAAGAAGTGGAACGATGACAGACGTCTATGAGTTTTTGAAAACTTTTTGCAAGAGAAATCAAATTGAGAAACTTGTTATACAATCAGTAGAGACAGAGGAGATGGCAGCTTTTTGTGTAAAAAATGGTCTCATTCCTAATCAGTTTTGCATAGATGCTGGTAATTATCTAATGGGAGATTATGAAATGGAACTCTAGAGGCTTCGGCCTCTTTTTTTGTATTTTTTTCTACATACTATATTTATAATAAAGCGAAAAAGGAGAAGAATATATGATTTTAAGTGTGAGTAGAAGAACAGATATTCCAGCGTTTTATTCAGACTGGTTTTTTAATCGGCTAAAAGAAGGTTTCTTATATGTTAGAAATCCCATGTATCCAGAGAAAGTATCAAAAATATCTTTGGAAAAGGAAGTAATTGATTGCATTGTGTTTTGGACAAAAAATGCAAAACCGATGTTAAACCGTTTGGTTGAGCTTGATGGGTACAATTATTACTTCCAGTATACGATTAATGCATATGGCCCTGAAATTGAGCCGGTTGCCGGAAGAATGACGGATGAAAGTATAGAGGCGTTTCAGACAATTTCGAAACAAATTGGCCTATCCCGGGTGATTTGGAGATATGATCCGATTTTTTTCAATGAAATCTATACAAAAGATTTTCATATAAAAACATTTAGGGAAATTGCTGGCAAACTGAAAGGATATACAACGAAAGTAATTATCTCGTTTCTTGATTTATATGGACAGACTGAACGGAATATGCCGACAGTTGAAACATTCCAGGAGGATAAATTCAGGGAATTAGTAAAAGAACTCGTAGCAATTGCATACGAAAATGGTATGTGTGTGGAATCCTGTGCAGAGAAGATTGATTTATCCAGAGAAGGAGTAGAACATAGTTGTTGTATTGATAAGAATCTCATTGAAAAAACCGTTGGATACCCATTGATTGGAGGAAAAGACAAAGGACAACGGGCAGAATGCGGATGTATGGAAAGCATTGACATTGGCTTATATAATACCTGTAAGAACCAGTGTAAATACTGTTATGCTAACTATGGGATTGATGAAGTAGCAAGACACTCGAAGAAGTATAATATTGATTCTGCTTTACTATGTGATGAAGTAAGACCTGGCGATGTAATAACTGAAAGAAAAATGAAAAGTCTACGAAGAAAAAGATAGACGGATAGATCAGTAATAATTGCATATGTATATTTTGAGAACGAAGAAATTATGCGTAACTAGAAAGATTGAGTTCAACAAAAAAAGAGGCATTGCCTCTTTTTTACTCATATAATTATATTAAACTCAGATTAACAAATGAAGTAGACTTGAATTAGGATAAAATCAGTTTTCAATTTCATCTAACAGTTCTTCCCAAGCTTCCTTTTCAGAATCAGAAAATAACTCTTCATTATTATTTAGCTTATTTTCTGCTTCGTAAGCGTCAGTGTCAGGATCCCATATAACACTGTTTGATACACCTATTATGTCAAACAACTCTGAGATTTGAAAATTATCCATACCTGTATGCCCAGAAATAAAGTTATCACTTTCATCAATTGACCATTCTTCTTCAGCATAGCTAAGGCCGAGCTTTTTACCAAGCTCTGAATGATTATTTATTGCTTTAATCTGATTATCAGAAAGATTTTTTTTACAGATTAAAAAACTGCTGCTTGAAGAATTTGTAACAAAGTCTGCTCTAAATTTCATTTTGCATTTTCCTTTCTATATTTTTTTAATCAATCCTTTTCTAAGATAACAAAATCCTCGTCTTCCAATAACGATATAATTTCACATAGAGAACTATCATCATAACCAATTTTTTTAGAAGCCAATATGTAACCATCTTCAAGGTATTTCTTTATTTTATCAATATACTCTTTCATATTTTCGCCTTCAGAATAGAGTTCCTCTAATGACTTGACATAATAACGATTCAGTATGAATTCTTCAAACTCCTCTTTATTATTACAAGTTATGGCCTTTCTGGTATCACATCCGGTTGAATCAAAAATAGCATTCATAACTTTTTGTATTTTTTTGCTGGATACGGTATTTCTATCTTCACCCGTTTTATAGGCAATCAAAAAGCTGCTGCTTGAACTATTCGTAACAAAATCACTTCTTACTTTCATAATTTAACTCTCCTCATTATTTTATTTTCATTATGCAACTAGAAGTTAAGTATTATTTAATCATGCTTTGCTTCAAAACCATCGCAGTAGCTGAGCCAAATTGGATCAAAGTTGAAAGGATGAAAGAACCAGCCATGGCTGACTCCGTGTTCGCTACCTAATGCAAATGCAAGTGGATTTTTACAACAGCTGTGAGTATCGCCGGGAATAGTGCCACGAGACTTACACTTATAACAAGCACCCTGCATATTTTCGCCTCGTTCAACCGCTACATAAACAAGAAGATTCTTTGAGCTTAAGAGAATGTCAAGCTGTTCGCTGTTAGAGAATCTGTTCAAATAATCTTCGCCGTTACCTCCTGTATTTAATGTTTGTATATATTCGAACGCTTCATTAATATGATTCATTGCAAATTTTTCTCCTCTCTGTTACAAAGAACAATTTCCCTTCTGATTGGGCAACCACCTCTACATTCGGCCTTGTTTTTACAGCCAGAACAAGAATTTCTAAAATGGCTTCTGAAATCATCAAACTGAGGACTATTCCATGCATTTTGAATAGTATCATTTGAAACATCATAAGCCCATTTTAAATCCTGGTTATCAAAGCTGCAGGGTAACATTTTCATATCGCTTGTAATGTAGCAACTCCAACGGCCTCCCTCACATGTATCAATACTTGCCGGATCAATGTTTTTAGTAAAGTTTAAGATACCAGGAACAGTACAGGAATCGAATCCTATTTTAAAACTGAATTTTCGGCAATCAATCAGCTCAAAGAACTGAGCAAGCCGAGGATCCGCCATATCTAAAACATTATTCTGCTGACCAAGACCTACTGGTTTGTGCAGCAGGAAGATGATTGCGTTAATCCCTTTTGGAAAACTGTTTGTCTGCAGACGCTCAATTGCTTCATCGATTGAGTTTTTTCCAAGGACATAATGAATATTTGTCTTAATCCTAGCATCTAAAAGCAACTGGATTGCTTTTAATGTATGATATTGACGGTACCAACTGATAGCAACAGCTCCGCAATATTTTTTACAAAGACTGATGATTTCATTGTTGAATCCAAGACCTGAAGAGGTAAAGTTTGGTACAATACCATTTTCACGACAATATTTTAAAATTTCTTCAAAGTTCTCATGTTGATCGACATCACCGCGTCCACCAAGTGCAAATTGATATGTTTTACCTTTACATTCATTAACAATCCTCTTAAAGTTTTCAAGAGTCATATTTGGAAACTTTGTATGTAATCCGTCCTGGTAACACTGAACTCCGGATTTTAAACATAAGCCTGAAGTACCATGAACACAGTGACCCATGACACCTATATCAATTAGTTCTGGGTAGGAGACCATAAAAGGATCCTCACCAGTATCAATTTTCCCTAATTCTCTTAATGGTAATTTACTTGGGTCAGCATTAATGGAATCCTTCTTAATTTTGGTTAAATCAAGAACACCGGTCCTAAGATAAGCTCCAGTCTTTGGGTTAAACATTGAAATAAATTTGTTCTTCATATCATATTTCTTAATCATAATATTCTCCTTTTAATCTTTTATAAATCTAATATGTATAAAAAAGTTACTTCTTAAAAAAGTATTTATTATTTTTTATTTCTTGACATATTAAAGGAAAGATTATAGATGGAGAGGAGAAATAATGTGATAAAAGTGAATGAAATTGTATTTGGAAGTGAACAGTTTAGTAATGGAGAAGTTAGCTATAAACCAGTAAGCATAAAACAGGACAATAATGTGATTGAATTATACTTTCAGGATAATAAGGACATTGCGGATTTACAATTTGCAGTTGAATTTATACGAAGTGAGGAGCCAGAATCAAAGATTTCCTTATACATGCTCTATGTTCCCTATGGTCGGATGGATCGGCCGATTAAAGGATATGCCTTTAGCCTGAAACTATTTGCAAATATAATTAACCGGCTGAATCTGGATAAAATTATTACATTAGATAACCATTCTTCTGGAATTACAGATATGATTAAAAATGTATTTGTACAGGATATTAATCTTTATATCAATAAGGTGACAAAAATATATGAGCCTGATTATTTATTTTTTCCTGATAAAGGAGCTATGAAAAAGTACCCTAAAATATTGAGTCAGAAAATACTTAATACGTATCCATATTTTTATGGTGAAAAACAACGTGTCTTAGATGACAGTAGAGAAATTATTAGCTATGAACTATTTAATGGAGAATTAAATCTTGTTGGTAGGAGGGTACTGATTATTGATGATATATGCTGCACTGGAGGAACTGTGATCCGGGTTGCAAATATAATGAAACAGAGAGGTGTATCGGATATCGCTCTTTGGGTTGCTCATTGCGAGAATAATGTAATTAAATATCCAATCGTGCGAGAGGATAGCCCGATATCCAAGATATATACATGCAATAGCATTATTAGGAACTATCAGATTCCGGAAATTGAGTTTGTAAAAATAGTTGTTTAGTTAAGAAGGACAATCATATAAAAGAAGGGTTGATTTATACCAGTCAGAAAATAAATAATTCTAGTGACTGAAGGATCAGATTTATAAACAATGAATCAGACTGTATATCAATACTTAATGGATATAACGATCAAAAGGAAGATAATATGAGAAAACCGATGGTAGAAAACAAATATAATTTAAGACCAAAAGATATTAAAAGAGCTAAGGTATTAAAATCAGAGAGATTACATGAAGATCCATTTTGGAGAAATGATGTAGTAGGTGCATGGTGTCTATCCGAAAACACAAGCAAAACAGTATCTGACTACATGTATTGCACATACAACGATTACTGGCTTGGTTTTTATGATGATGATGCTAAGTCTTATGCTGGAAAAATTAAATTATCATGTTCTGCTCATGGTGGTATGTCCAATTATAACTTTAAAGAGTTTTTTAATCCGAAAGAGATTGAAAATGAAATGGATTTAGAAATTCAGGAGAAGTTACTTGCGAGATTCAATTGGTTAATTGATAACGGGATTGTAGATATGACAGATCATAAATAAATTTTGTGAACTCTAGAAATTAGAGATAAAAGTATAACATTATCGATGTTATCTGACTTTCAAAATTCATATAATAAAAAGTTAAGGAGAAAAAATGAGTAATAGAGAAAAGAGAGTTGAGATTTTTCAGGATACAGAAAAAGTTATGAAAGAAAAAAAGATATTGGCTGCCGCAATAATAAATTCGATAAATCAGACCAAGGTTTATGTTTCTCTGGAAGAAGGAAGAACAGATGTGAAAGAAACTGCTTGTGCTGTGGTTGTATCTAAGGATCGGAGTTTTGCTGCAGCAGAGAAATATCACAGACTTCATCCAGAAGATAAGATCGCCGTATTAAATTTTGCCTCTGCCACGAATCCTGGAGGAGGAGTGAAGGCTGGCAGCAGTGCCCAGGAAGAAGCCCTGTGCAGATGCTCCACATTATACCCAGCACTGACAACAAAAATGGTGTATGAATCTTTTTACAAGTATCATAAGGCTGAAAAAAATGTGTTGTATAGTGATATGTGTATCTATACTCCAGATATCGTGGTTTTTAAGACAGATACAGACGAACCGGTGCTTAAGGCCGAAGAGGATTGGGCTAAAGTGGATATCATAACCTGTGCAGCTCCGAATCTGCGTCCGATTCCATATAACAAGATGAATCCAGGATCAGGAGAAGCTTCAAAGATAACACAAAAAGAACTTTTGATTTTATTAAAGAAGAGAACAGAGCAAATTTTTAATGTGGCAGCAAAAAACAATGTAGACGCACTTATTCTTGGTGCTTTTGGCTGTGGTGCGTTTTGCAATCCACCGGAAGTTGTTGCCAGGGCATTTAAGGAATCATTGGAGAAATACAAATATTGTTTTAAATATGTAGAGTTTGCTGTCTATTGTAAAGCAACAGAGACAATAAATTATGACGTGTTTAATCGAAATTTTAGCAGATGTTAGGCCTATATGGAAAGCACAGATACAATACTGGTTAGAAGAGAACAGAGAATTATCAGATTCTGGGTTTTCGAGGATAAACGATGCCAATAGGCTAACATTAAATAAGAAATAGAAAGCACATTTTATGGAGGTAAAAATGACATTTGCGAAAGCTATGATAAATATGGAAATACCAGAGAAATGTATTGTGCCAACTGACGAATTTCAACATTGATTTTATTAATCGTGACAGTCAATCTGATCAAACGCAGTTAGATGTGTATCCATATCAGTTTGATTATATTCAGAAGAAATGTGAAGTATTACACAAATTATGTCAAGATTTTTGCAAAGAAAACCGCTTTAAACAAAATTCTATCACTTGTATATCTTTGGTAAATTAGAATTAAGTGTAACAATTAGTGAATAGAAAGTAAATTTTATGTTAAATCAATAAAACAAAAGGTGGTATTTAAAATATGGAAGTTAGAAAAGGAACTGTATGTTTTTTCGTAGATGAAAATAAACTGCCTACAAATAGTCAAATTAGCATGGACAAAGATAGAAGTTTAGAAGTAGGTGATATCTTCAAATGGAACGAAGATTGGGAAAATCACAAACACATCCCGATGGTTGTTGTTGGATTTTCTGATTTCTTTCCACTAGTCGTAGAAATGCAACCATAATAATATTTTATATGAAATTTATATTTCCCGGAGTACCGGGAGAAAGGAATGAGATATGACAGTAGAACAGATTGAATTGAGAAAGATTTTAAGCCAGATGTTGGCTGACAATGGCATTAACAGGGAAACTATCGTTGATTTTGTGAAAGGTGTAATAGATGAAAAAGTAGAAAAAGCCATTAATCAGGCAGTACATGAAACAAATATTGACGGAATGGTTAATAGCCGGGTCAAGGACATAACCACAAGAGCAATACAGGAAGAAGTGGCAAGAAAGGTCAGAACAACAATGAATTGTGTATCAATCAGCTTGGAGTGTCACGAACCGGCTAAGCAGGAAAACTGATATTTAAGGAGGGAAAATACATGAGTAAATTTAAAAATCCGATACCAAGTTTGGATGATGAGAGGGTATCTAAAACATATAGTGTTGTATTCAAGTTTCCTGAAAATGTAACACGTGAGGAGGCGGTGATTGGTATTAACAATCTTTTAGAGGAAAATGGCGGAAAGATACCAAAGAACTGGATAAAGATGGGTGAACCCATATCTTTAAGATATGCTTTGTCACAAACATGAAATCATCCGGATCAATTTAAAAAAATGAATGTGGCTGATGAAGAGCAATTAAAGAATCAAATTTTGATTTAGAAGATTTAAATCGATGCTGGGATTTTAATAAATTAAAAAGAAGCCTTGGCTTCTTTTTTTTATAAATAAATATCATTTTCATAATTAGATATTACATTCCATCGCAATAATACTTCATGGTTTAATATTTCCTGTGGAACGATAAAGTCATTGTTGCAGATTTCAAGTAACACAACTCTGGCTTCGACTCCAAGAAATTCAAAATGTGATAATTCATAACAAGGAATTCTAGTACAATTTTTCATTTCTTTTTTTCGCTTTAAGTTTCGATTATTATATAAATATTGGTACCCTGGATCAAACGGACAAATATTATGAGCCTTAAACAAATTTTTTAATTTATAATAAATGTCGATTCCAGAGGAGTCAATATCGCCAAAGTAAAAAAATGTCTGTACGTCATGAATATTGGCAGTGTCATCCTCCTCAATATAAGAAAAAGAATTCTGTATTTTTCTTCCTTCACCATAGATCAAAGCTTTTATATCAATCCCACAGACAGAACCATAATTTTTAAGCACATATTTCATCGTATACCACGAATCCTTATTTTCAATAATTAAGGCATTCTTGCTGTTTGAGTATGGATTGAGATAGTAAATAAATGGTTCGGGAGTTTTATATACATTTAGCATATGAATTGAAATATGATTTTTATTTAGAAGTGATTTTCCTTCTGTAGAATTTAAAAATTTTTCATCGCCAAATATTTGAAAACTTCGTTCGTTAATTGAGAGAGGAGTAGTAAATTGTTTTGATTTAATAAATTCAGAGAGTTGTAACTCTTTAATGTTCATTACTTTTATACTCCTTTTATGATTTCAATAATATTATGTAAAATATAGTCTTCTTAAAATAGTTGTTTGTAAGAAAATAAAAACATTATAAAAATAAATAAGAGAAGGAGATTAAAAACATGAAGAGTATAAATGAAAATATTGTGGCTTATCCTATTTGGATTAATATACAAAAAGAAGTAACAATTATCGATATACCAGATTTTGAAATTCACATAGAAGAAGAAAATGAATGCTTCGGAAAAGCAATGATAATAGCAAGAAATTATATAAAACAAAAGCTGGAACAAATAAGAGATGATGGCTTGAACTTGCCGGATCCTGGCTCTGTAGAATACAAAAAAGCAAAAGGGTTTTCTTTCACATATGTTGATGTCGATATTGAAAACTTATTTAATGCAGAAAAAAGTCTAGAAGAATTAGTAAGAGAGGATTTTTCAAGAGTGAGCTCAATATGGGATGGGAGTGAAAATAATATTGAGTTTTACAAGGGACAGAAAGTTATGTCGGTAACCTTTTCCCAAATTAGATTATCTAATAAGATTCAAAAACTTGCGGGTAAATATCCTGATGAGGTAAAAATTGTTAAGCAAAATCAGGACGGTTCTGTATATGCAAAGCTTCCGGTTAATTACTTACATATTTATAGACCCGGTTCTGGGCCTAAAAAGGAATATACGGAAGAAGAAAAGGCTGCCTTCAGAGAACGAATAACAAAGAATAGTGAGGAATAATTATGACAGGAAGTATATTATTATCACGTATAACTAACACAATTAATGATTATGGTGATGTTTTTATTACAGAAGAGACAGAAAACAGTATCAAAATCAAAGATGGAGAGGGAAACATATTCGAAATTCAAATTGACAATTACTAAAAAGGCCTGCAGGGCCTTTTTTTATTGCTGCTCATTTCAGTATAGCCCGTAATGTATATAGTTATATTTTAATTTCTTTGAAATGGAATTTCTTTCATATTAAAAATAAATGAATGAAAGGAATTAAGTTAATTATGTTTCAAAAATTGAACAAAGATAAAGAGATAGAAATATATGAAACGTTACATAATAATGGGATTATGGAAATAAAAAGAGGACTATTTTCTAGATGTTATAAAATAGATAATATTGATTTTTTACTTGCAGATCTAGAAGAACAAATGAGCATTATTAAAAGATATATCGACTTGTTAACAGGACTTGCTCCAGATGTTTGTATCCAGATAAATATTTATAATAGAAAAACCAATAAAGAGAAAAAGAACAAAGAAATATATATGAAAATGAAATTAGATGATTTGAATTCTTATAGAAAAGAATATAATAATTGGATAAAAGAACATATAGATAAGAAAAAACAAGTTCAAAGAGAAATATATTTAATTCTCACAATAAAAGAAGAATCTGTAGAAAAGGTGCTTTGCAGGTATTACAAAATTTATAGTATAGTAGCGTCCTTGGTAAATAGAATCACTAGTTATAATATGGAACCATTAAAAAAAGAAGAATGGGAAGAATTACTATTAGAAATTTGCGGAAAAAGTATTATAAAAAAACAACAACCAAATAAATCAAAAGAAACGAGTTTTGTAACTGTTTCTAATTCTGGTCAAATTGGGAATAAATATGTTAGACATTTTGTTTTCAAAGGGTTAACTGATAATTGCAATTATAATTTAATTAATGAAATAATGGAAATTGATGCTGTGCGAATGATAAGTCTTCATTTTAAATCAACTAATGAATATCAAAAAAAACTGCTCATTAAAAAGGCAAATTATACTTCTACAGAGTATCTAGCATTTGATAGGGTCCTATGCAACTCTGTAGTAACTCTATTTGCAGAGAATGAATTAGATCTAAAGAATCAAATATCTAATTTAAAGTCCGAACATTTAAAACAAGTTAATAAAGTAATCATAACTACAATTTTACCAATTGGAACAAATAAAATAAAATCAAAAGAATTAATTTCGATAAATGAAGCTGGAAAATTAATCCCGTTTTCTTATAAAAATTCTATTCAAGAAAAGAATGGTTTTTGTTATGGCATTCATCCATTAATTGATACGCCAATTATATATGATAGAAGGAAACATAAAAATGGAAATGGAATCATCTTAGGTAATGCTGGAAGTGGAAAAACAGAGATCATGAAAAATGAAATCAAACAAGTTTTACTTCAAACAGAGGATGATGTAACGATTCTTGATCCGTGGAATGAATATTCTGAAATAGCGAAAACGTTTCATGGTGATATTATATGTTTAGAGCCAGATTCGGATTGGCATATCAACCCATTAGACCTGCACGTGGACAATAGTGGCTTCACCGATCCGTTAGCCTTACAATGCGACTTTATTACAGGACTATATGAAACAACATTAGATACCAATTATCGGCTTTCAACATATGAAAAATCTATTATTGATAGATGTGTGTGGATTCTATATAAACCGTATTTGAAACATATGGAAGAATTACATAGAAAGGATCCTACAATTACTTGTGATGTTGCAGCAAGTCCAACGCTTAAAGACTTCAGAGAGATTTTATTTAATCAACCAGAGGCTGAAGCCAAGCTAATTGCTTTAACTTTGGAAAAATTACATGTCTTTGACTATAAAACAAATGTCCTGCACAAAAATAGATTAACTATATATCAGTGTTCATATTTATGGAGTGATTTAGAAGAATGTGTGATGTTAATCTATTTAAATGCTTACTGGAACCATATTTTAGCGAATAACCATATATCAAAATATAAATGGTTTTATATTGATGAAATACATCCTTTTATGAAATCTGATTCAGCAATTTCTTATTTAAGCCAAATATATAAAAGAGGAAGAAGTCAATGGTGCATTCCTACCTGCGCTACGGCATGTACAGACGAATTGCTAAAGTCACCAATAACTGAATCCATTCTTAACAATTGCGATACAATCATGTTGTTAAATCAATCTAAAGAAACTAGAAAGCTTTTTTCGGATTTACTAAATATCCCACTTAGTTTAGAACGCTATATAACGAACGTAGGACCTTGGCAAGGATTACTTTATACGGGACGTTCTATTACGCCATTCAAGCAAGAAAGAATAATTAATATTAATAAAGAATTAACATAATACATCTATACATAAAAATAAAATAAGGACAAAGGAGAATGAATATAGTATGAAAAGCCTTGAAGAAAGAATGAAACGATATGAAGCAGTAAGTGATAATCTATTACCAATTCGTGTGCCAGTTATTATCAGGCTAGATGGTTGGCATTTTAAATCTTTTACGAAAGGGTTGGAAAAACCGTTTGATTTGGTTTTTAGAGAAACTATGGTAGAAACAATGCTTTATTTGTGTAAAGAGTTGCCAGGTGTTGTATTTGGCTATACGCAGTCAGATGAAATCAGTTTGATACTATGTGATTATCAGAGTTTAGAGACGGAGCCATGGTTTGATAATAGGCTTAATAAGTTACTCAGTATTCCAGCTGGCTTGGCTGCAGTTAAGTTTAATTCTGTTTTCAAAGTCAAAGCCGATAATATTTTAGACGAAGCTAAACGAGTAATATATAATAAGAAATCCGGTACAGCAATATTTGATGCCAGGGCTTTTGTCGTTCCAGAAAATGATGTTATAAATTATCTGTATTGGAGGCAAAAAGATGCAATTAGAAACAGTATCGCAAATGTTGGACAAACATACCTTAGCAAAACAGAATTACACAAAAAGAATACAGTAGAGATTCTTGGATTGTTAAAAGAAAAGAGTATCATTTGGGATGATTATGATACATGGTTAACCAGAGGTGCTTGTGCTGTTAAAGAACTGGATGAAGGTAAGGAAAAAATGGAATGGAAAATTGATAAAAACATCCCTATTTTTAAGGAAGAGGGAAGAGATTATGTTTCAAAATGGATTCCTGTATCATAAAACAATTAATAGTATAAAGAGAAAAAGGGCCAGAATGGTCCTTTTTTAGTTTAATCGAAATTCACTTCATGTGCGGTTTCAGAGCCGGCATCTGCCTCGTAATATGCAATGGAATCATAACCCATGATACCAGTAAAAATATTTCCAGGGAAACGTTTCAAAGTTAATATGAAAAAAAGATTTGTTTTAACTATAGAAAAAAACACATATTAATTTTGTATTAAGAAAGAGAGGAGAATATAAATGGGAAACTTCTATAAAGGAAACATTAGATTATACGAAGAAGGAGAAAAAAATGGCTAAGAAGAAATATTATGCAGTGAAAAATGGGCGAAAGACAGGGATTTTTTCCACATGGTCTGAGTGTGAAGAGTCGGTAAAAGGTTATCCAAATGCTACATACAAAGGTTTTGCGACAAGGGAAGAAGCCGAAGATTATCTTGGAATAAAAATTAAACAGCAGACGAAAGATGCAAAACCTAAAGCAAATATAGAATCTGAAAATAAAAAGGTTCTGCCAGAAGGAACAGCAATTGCTTATGTTGATGGCAGCTACAACCAAGAAACACAAATCTACGGCTCAGGTGTTGTTTTACGACATGGAGATAATGAAAAAGAAATTAGTAAATCGGGACATGATGAAGTTATGCTTCAAATGTGGAATGTCGCTGGCGAAGTTACGGCTACGATGATCGCTATTGAAGAAGCTATTAAATTGGGCTGTCAGAAATTAACTATTTACTTTGACTATAATGGCATTGCTGGTTGGGTTGAAGGGTGTTATATGAATGGCAAAAAAACGAAAATCTGGGTTGCTGATAAAGAGGGTGCAAAAAGATATAAGAATTTTGCAATTGAAGCAAAAAAGCAAATAGAATTAGAATTTGTAAAAGTAAAAGCACACTCTGGCGACAAATACAATAACAAAGCTGATGCCCTTGCAAAGGCCGCTTGTGGAATATCATAACAATACAAAAAGTAGGTAAGAATATATGGATGAATTAAAAAAAGAAAAAACTCAATTCGGAGAAAGGTCTACACATCCATCTTATGGTATGCTTGCATTCAGCAGACGGTCTGGTGGAAAAAACACACTTTTTGGTAGTAGTATTGAACATAACAATGTCATTGCTTTGACTCTGCGACATGGAGAAATTACAAGAGGATTAAATAGTGACTGGTATTACGGAGATAAAGTCATTGCTGAGGTAGAGATGAGTTATGCGCAATTTGCTGAAGCAATTACATCGATGAATATGGGAAGTGGAGTGCCAGTTACGATACGCTGGACAGAAAAAGATGGAAGGATGCCAGAGTGTAATTTTATCAACAAAAGAGAGCAATTCAAAGATGAATTTTCAGAAAAAATGAATAAAGCCAATCTTGAAATGAAAAGCTTAATTACTGATGTTGAAGAATTATTTTCCGGAAAGAAAAATATAAGTCAGGCTGATCGCAAAAATATTCTTAGCAAATTATTTAGTATACAAGCGGAGGTGTCGGGAAACGCAAAATTTGCTTATGAGTGTTTTAATGAACAGATGGACAAAACAGTAATGGAAGCAAAGGGAGAGATTGAAGCGTTCTGCCAGAATAAAATCAATTCTATTACTCAAGCTGCTTTAGTTGAACAAGCTAATAATATAAAATGTTTAGAGAATCCTGTAAATATTGACATGGATTAAAAATGGAGCGTATATAATTGATTAATATTGTACATTCAAGAGCAAAAAATTTACTAGAGATGCTAGAAGAAGCTGAAAAAGGAATGAAACCGGACAACGTATATGATACAAGTAATATACAGATAATCTGGTTCCAATATGCTAAAGATTGTAATTCAATCGAAATATCAATGGATGGTGGAGATACTTGGACCTGCCCTCCGTTTGTGGATTCTGGAAAATGGAGCTATTATTATAATGATAAAGGAGAATATTATCCATGGTTATTTCGTTTAATAAAGATGAAAAGGTAAATATATGTGGCATTTCAGAAAATAATTTTGACCCAGATGGCTGGTGCCGGAAATGTAAAAATACATGTGAAATGATTCCGCAAGTAATGATTGATAAAAAAGTTTATGAATACGCCAAAAGAAACGGGATTATAAAGGGCAATATTCTTGGTACATACACCAGCATGTTTTCAAACTCGGAATTTGTCAATTACTTCAGAGACGAAAAGAAATATAAGAGAGCACCCGAATACGTGAAGAAGTATTTAAAAGCATTGGAAGAAGAATTTAATTTGGAGAAAAGAGGAAAAGGCTTATCCATATAATCTTGATGCAAAAAAGAATCTTGAGGGAATATTTTCTTATGGATGTATCGAAAACTTGTTTTTTTACAAAAAATAATATCTAGTTTAAAGGAAGCTGCATAGCTTCTTTTTTAATGCCTTTAATTTTCATACATAATAGTTATGAAAAAAGTAAGATAAAAAGGAGAATAAATTATGTCAATGGAATCAAGTTCAATTTCTCGGTCTTATAAAGAGAAGACCTCATCATTTGTATCAGACTATTTAAAAGGAAAAGTAGCACCAGAGGCGTTAGACGATTATATAAAGAATTGGCATGAAGATCCAAATGAGAAGAGAAGTCTTCCTGAAACATTAGGTTTAACAGAAGAAGAGTATAAATCTTATGTGGAAGATTCATCAAGTCTAAACAAAATCTTAAAAGGTTTTGCCCTTAAGAGAATTGATGAAGTAGTAGATACCTTAAATGAAGCTGGTAAAGCTTACTACAACAGTGGAAACGAGATTATGAGCAACTTTGATTATGATAAATTATATGATGAGCTGCTTAATTTGGAACTTAGATTTAACTATGTAAGAGAGGACAGCCCTACAAAAAATGTTGGATATGAAGTTGAAAGTTCTTTAACAAAAGAAGCTCATGAATATAAAGCTCTGTCTTTGGATAAAACAAAAGATCGTAATTCCTTAATGGCGTGGTTAAAAGGTGAGTTTGGTTTTCTTAGCTGGAAGCTTGATGGTCTTACAATTATACTAACTTATGATGGTGGTAATCTTACTAAAGCTGTAACAAGAGGTAATGGTGAGATCGGAGAGAATATCACTCATAATGCTAAATACTTTAAAGGCGTTCCCAAAACAATTGATTTTACTGGACACATGGTAATGAGAGGAGAAGCTCTCATTACATATAGACAGTTCAAAAAGATAAACGATATGCTTTCAGAGACCGAAAAGTATAAAAATCCTAGAAACCTCGCGAGCGGATCTGTTCGTCAACTTGACGCAAAAGAATCAGCAAGACGCCATATAGAGTTCAAAGCATTTGAACTTGTATTTGCTGAAGATGAGCCATATCTGGAAAATAAAAACCCAAATGCTAAAGCAAAGAAATTTAGAGATACTTATGCAACAAGATTTAGCTGGTTAAAAGAACTCGGCTTTAATACCGTAGATTACTATATTGTTGATAAGGATACAATCTTAGATACAATTTCACAGATGGAAGAACTGGTGAAAAAAAATAATTTCCCATCTGATGGACTGGTACTGTCTTTTAATGATGTTGCCTATGGAAAATCTCTTGGTGTGACAGGAAAGTTCCCAAAACATTCTATCGCATTTAAATGGGCCGATGATCTTGCTGAAACTACACTTACTGAAGTAGAATGGAGTGCATCAAGAACAGGACTCATTAATCCGGTGGCAATTTTTAATTCAATAGAATTAGAAGGAACTACCGTAAGCCGGGCAAGCGTTCATAATGTAAGCATTGTAGAAGAATTAAAGCTTGGAATCGGAGACATCGTAACCGTTTATAAAGCAAATATGATTATTCCTCAGATCGCTGAAAACTTAACCAAAAGCGGTACACTTGAAATTCCTAAAGTTTGCCCGGTTTGCGGAGCAGCTACAGAAATCAAAGAGACCTTAAAAGACGGGCAGATTGTAAAAACACTTTATTGTTCCAATCCAGACTGTGCAGCGAAAAATATAGGAAAATTCACTCACTTTGTAGAACGTGACCGGATGAACATCACAGGTTTAAGCGAAGCTACAATTGAAAAATTAGTTGATGCAGGATTTATCAAGGAGTTTAGGGATATTTACCATTTAGCAGATCACAAGACTGCTTTTGTTGAAATGGAAGGACAAGGAGAGAAATCCTATGAAAAACTGATAAAAGCAATTGAAAAAAGCAGAGTGGTAAAGCTTGAAAACCTGATTGCGGCACTTGGGATTAATAATGTAGGACGGGATGCCGGAAAGAAGATTTCAAAAGCAATGAATGGAGATATTGATAAATTTAATGCAAAATTGGAGACAGGGAACTTCTTAGACATCGAAGATGTTGGCGAAATTAGTAACCAGGCAATCAATGAATGGTATAAAGAACAAAGAGCCAAAAAAGAAATTGAAGAAAGCGAATACTTTAATCTTTTAAAGGAAGTTGAAGTAATAAAACCAGATGTAAAAGCAGGTAGTAAAGATTCCTCAGTTTTAGCAGGGAAGACGTTTGTTATCACAGGTGATTTGGAACTATTCTCTAGTAGGGCAGACCTGGTGGAAAAAATTGAGTTACTGGGAGGTAAGACAAGCGGATCTGTATCTAAGAAGACTTCCTACTTGATTAACAACGATACTACCAGTAATTCTTCGAAGAACAAGAAGGCGAAGGAATTAAGTGTCCCAATTATTTCTGAAAAAGATTTCGTAGAGATGATTAAAGAATGATATAACAAAAAAAGAGGCGGTTGCCTCTTTTTATTTTAAATTTCAATATTTGGGACTTCAATAAATTTTGAAAGTAATCCTTCATGATAAAACACTTTATCATATTCATTAATTTCTTCTCCGAGAAACTTTCTGATTACAAATGGAAGCATATAGTTGTCTAAGCACTTGAACTCAACAGAGTTTATAAGACCTTCATATACTGACTTCAAATATCCTTCTGTTCCATTTATTTTTTGTAATCTAAATAGTTCACAACGACAAAACGGAGCTATCTGTTTTAATACATAATCAACATGCAAATGTGTAAATATTTGCTCATCATCTGATAAATCTGTCACATCAAAAACAATTTCATCATTGGAAAAAAACACTATATTATTTAATTGCCCATCTTTAACATTAGATAAAACTTTATCCATCAAATATTTTTCATATGTAATATGCCGCTTCGGATTACAGTTTCCAAGAATCACCTGACGGATGTATTTACTGCCAATAATATGCTTATTCTGAGTAAACTTGCTGATAAAATCCTCCCACGATTCAGCACTGCCAAAAATTGTCTTATCATACTTTCTAAGTGCTGAAAAATTTGCTTTTTTCATATCAATACTTATAAACATTTTGTTATCATTGCTCGGTTTAAATATATCCTTACTTGGTAATCCTTTATTAATGATGCCAAACCGATTCATATCTTCATTATTGAATCTCTGATAAGCATCCGATTCTTTAATGGAGTTAATTGCTTTGTCTTTTACATGATTGTATTCTTCAAAGTAATCTTGTTCACAATTGTAATTCTCTAATTCTTTTACGAACAAGGCCCATTTCTCTAAAGTCCCGTAAAACTTATCATACAGTTTTAGCCGGTCTGTAAAGTATGGTTCTTGAAATAATCTCAAAGGCACATTACAATCTTTACAGAATCGTTCTTTTGCTTTAATTGATACTTCCATAGTATATCTCCTCTCACAATTATCTTTTATAAAAATAATATGTCATATTTTTTCGCCGATTAATTCCGAAGAAATTTTTATGCAACCAAATGAAAAGATAAGAAGCTCATTCATGCTCAACAGATTAAAGACTTAAATAAAAAGCAAGCAGGAAAGCTTGCTTTTTTAATTGAATCTTTTGGCAATTCTTTTTTGGGTAGAGTGACAGTTAGCATACCATATTCAATCTTGCGGAATACGCTTTCAACTAATTAGACTGCAGTAGTTTCACACTGATGCAAAAGACAGTATGGCTGGACTTGTTTAATTGATAATACACAATTAATAGCTGTAGAAATAAGTAGAGCCATGGTTTTCAGTTCACTATAAGAAAGATTATATGCATCTACTTCATCAGATCCAACGATTCCGCGGATAGAAATATCACCTACAGATAATAAATCTTTTCCAACACCCAAACCGGGTTTTATTGGTTCATTACTTATTAAAATATTATTTTTTGTATAGAAGTAACTAAAGGAAGCATCAACAGCAATAATAAATGGGTTTTTGTGAATCTCGTAAATTCTGGATACGGTACTATATAGATTTTGTGCATGCACGGGTCTCTGGATTGTACCATACACCGAAAAATTTGTAATTCCATCTATGAAATATTCTTTTTTAAAATGATTGGATTCTTCTAACAAACTCCCGGTAAGAGGACCGAGACTATCCCAATAAATTTTTGGTGTTCCTATCATTAAAAAAATGATCTCCTGATTGGGTTGTTTACCTTCAACGATTAGATTATGAATGGTTCTTGAAATCTTAGTTACCAAATCATAAGGATCATTTGAAATATAAAATCTATCTAATTTAATATTTGACATCAATATTTTATCCTCCGATTTTCTTCGTTGAAGTTAATATGTCTGAAACAAAGTGGAAACAATTAATTTAATCTGAATTTCAGAGACTAAATGATGCAGATCTTTTGTTTGGTAGTTTTAACAATATTAATCTTAAGAATTTCATATATTTGGTTTACAAATATTTTTTTTATATTATAATTAATATAGTAATGGAGGAATCGCATATGGATGAGCTTAAAAAATATAAAGAAGAAAAAATTGAAAATCTACAAAAGAGACTAATTGAAATATATGATATTGTTCGATTGGATGTCGCAAGTGAATTCGCTGAGCGTACAGATTCATTTGCGAGAGGAGTTCAAGAAGAACAAGTAGAAAATATGAAAAAGTACCATGAGGAAATGGTATCTATCAAAAAGGAAATTGCGAAACTAAAGGGAATTGAAAGTTATTTTAATTCAGAACAATAAAAAAGAGGGTTAACCCTCTTTTTTTATTGTATGTTCAGTTCCTTTTAATGCATCTATTTTACGGTAAATAGTGCGCCAAGCAGTAAGAGCGTTTTTAGCTGTTCGATCTTCCGCTTTGACAAATTCAACAAGATTGATTCCGGTCCTGTCCTTGATCTGTCTGGAAAGAGCAAATAACAGCTTGTAACTGCCAAGAAGCTTATGTTCTATATAAGTATGGTTTCCAATTAAAATATTTTCTGGAGATCGGCTCATGGCTTTTGAACCTGATAACATTTCTTCATTTTCATACTCATATTCGAGAGATAAAAATGTACGCTCTGCATCAAACCTTTCCATTCGATTCATTTCCTTTACTGCTGATAAATTGATCTTGAACATAATATGTTCTCCCTTCTGTCCTTTATGGACTCGCCTTATGCTAGGAGTTTTAATTTCTCCACGTTTCATTTACAATCATATTATGTCTATAAAAAAAATGAGATAAATGCAATTATTATCATTTACACAGAATAAATTTTTTGAATATATTTATCAGGCATTTCATTAATAAAACGGCTTGGCTTTGTCTTTTGAATACGACCGTTTATCATTCTTTCTGATGCGGATGTAATAATAAGTTCGTCAATAGCTCTGGTAATACCCACATAACAAAGTCTTCTTTCTTCTTCAACATTATTTTCAATAATAGAATTTATTGATGGAAATAAGCCTTCTTCCATTCCCACTATATATACTTTTTTAAATTCTAATCCTTTGGCAGAATGAAGTGTCATCAAAGTAATTCGTTCAATTTCAGTCTCTATATCAACTCCAGATACTAAAGCAATTTCTTCGAGGAATTTATCAAGTTTAAAGGTCTTTTCGGATTCTTCAAATTCAATTACTTTACTCATTAATTCTTCAATATTTTCTTCTTTATTTTTATAAGTTTCAGAATCATTTAAATTTTCTAATTCAGCTAAATACCCAATCTTGTATAAAATATCATTCAAATATTCGTGGATACTATAAGAATTGTCTCCGGAAATATCAAGTACACCACTCTTGGTTAACTTATAACGATATTCTTCAATTGTGTTCATAAAATCACAAGTTGCAGATACCGCTTTTTTGGAAATGGAAGGTATATCCTCTACTTGTAATAAAGCTTTGTAGAGGGTAATTCCTTTTGATTTTGCGTAGGTCTCAATTTTTGATACCGTTGTATCTCCAATATTCCTCTTTGGAGTATTTATAATCCTCTTAACGGAAACAGCATCGGATGGATTTGCAATGATTTTTAAATATGCAATTAGGTCCTTAATTTCTTTACGCTTATAAAAGTTTAATCCACCAATGATTCTATAAGGCAGATTATGCTTGATGCAGGATTCTTCTAATAAACGAGATTGAGCATTAGTCCGGTAAAGAATGGCAACATCTCTATAATCATATAATTTATGAAGTATTTCCAATACGACAGAATTAGCTTCAGTGGTAGCTGTTTTATAATTTTGGTAATATACTTTTTTACCTGGACTCCTTGTTGTAGTTAATGATTTGATAGATCTTACTTTATTATTTTTAATAACCGCATTTGCTGTATTTAATATATTAGAACTGGATCGATAATTTTCTTCCAGTTTTATAATTTTAGCATCTGGGTAATATTTCTGGAAATCTAATATGTTTTTTATATTTGCGCCGCGAAAACTATATATTGATTGGTCGTCATCTCCAACAACGCAAATGTTTTTGTACTTTTCAGCAAGCATCGAAATCAAGATAAACTGAATTTCATTTGTATCTTGGTACTCGTCCACCATGATATACTGAAATAATTCTTGATATTCATCCAAAACGGTTGGATATTCGCGAAAGAGCTGAACAACTTTTATTAATAAATCATCAAAATCAAAAGCATTATTCTTAAATAATTCTTCATCATATTCAGTATATATCTCTTTTAATTTTTCTTCTGTATTAGTCGTAGCAAAGTATTCTTTTGCACGTATTCCTTTTGTTTTTAGACTTGATACAAAAGAAAGAACATCTTTAGGCAAAAATATTTTTTGATAGGATTTGTATTTTAGGATTTTCTGTATAAGTAATTTTGAGTCATCAGTATCATAAATAGAAAAGTTATTTTTGTAACCAATTGAGTGGGCATGTTTTCTTAGAATTCTTGCACACATGGAGTGAAATGTTGTTATCCACATAGATTTAGAATCTTCACCAATCAACTTTTCAATTCTCTCTTTCATTTCTTTTGCCGCTTTGTTGGTAAATGTTATTGCTAAAATGTGACTAGGATCTATCTTTTTATGTTCAAAAATATAAGTAGTACGGTATGTAAGTACTCTTGTCTTCCCTGATCCAGCTCCAGCAAAAACAAGTAATGGTCCATCAACAGTAAAGACTGCCTCAACCTGTGCAGGATTCATTATTTTGATAATATCTATAGTTTTCATGTTTTTTATTCCTTCCATTATTTATACATAGTATGTTTTCCTTTTGAACTCTTTTAATAATGTTTTAGTAAAATTAAAATTAAATTAGGACGAACATTACAACTATAAAAAGTAGGCCGTTTCGTCATACTATATATAAGGAAATTGTAAAATGAAAAATAAGAAAACAATAATTACTTGTATAATAGTTATAATTGGATTTTTTACCTCAGGGATTTTCTTTTTGTCAAAAAAGAAAGAAAGAGATCATGAATTAAGAACACGTTATATTAGAATGAGATTATAAAAAGTAAATACTTCATTGATAACTAATTTGTTCATATAAATCTTTGTAGTTGCGATGTAGTACGGATTGAACGCAGCGTTCTCATATAATAAAAAAACCACCTGGAAAGTGGTTTTTTTATTGCCTTTTTTTTAAAATGCTCAACTCTGAATTAGGCTGTTTGTACTTAGAAGAATTATCTGGTTTGGATTTTTTCTGGCTAAGGTAGAAAACCTGAAGAAATGCCAATTCTAGTGCCATAATATTCTTCTTTTCATCTTTTAAATTCATAACTTACTCCTTTTTTGTCCTAACATTTTTAATATGTAAGAAAATAAATTATTTCTCTATTGTTTAGAAGAATATATTTTCTTTTTCTATTTTTAAAAGTTTCTTACATACTGTTTTCGAATAACTGGCCACTAGTTTAAGTGGAAGGATTTTAAGCAGCGAAGGTCATCTGCTTCTTATGATCTGTCTGGATGCCGTACCAGGATAAAACGTAAAAGGCCCACATGGCCGCTGCAAAAAATATGTCGGACAAAAAAGGCGGCTCACACCTTCCGCTGATTATTGCTCGTAAGTGGTTAAGAAGCGTTGAAAGACCATTGGCTAAATCTGGGAAACCGGATATTTGCTTAAAAGTATGGCGCGGAGGTCCAGCTGATATTGATATATCAGTTAGTCTAGCAGGGAGAGGGTGACTAAAACCTGCGGAAAGTGTTTGGAACTGGAAACGGTTCATGGTGAGGGAAGACGGAATCACTTATAAACACGCAAACCCGATAAAATCGAGTTTACAAAGCAGTCTGTAAGGTGTGCAAACGGATACCCAAAAGCGATTCGACGGAGTAATTATAGGGTTCAGGACAGGCTTTCCTATCATTTTTGATAGGGAAAGTCTGCCCTGGCGGCGCCGTTTCCCAAGCTCATCTCTGGAGTAATAGGGTGACAAAGAAGCAGCGATTATTTATAAATAAGATACATTAGCAGCTATTTAAGTAATTAGTTTGAGTAATTAATATAAAATATCGGCTGTTGTATAAGTAAGTTAGATAAATAAAGATCATATAAATCTGAGTTGTATTTAACTCTGTATTTAATAGAGTCAAAGTCAATATTAGAGTCAAGGTCAAAAAGGAATAAAATATCACATAATGTTTTTGAATAGTAAATTGTTATGGAAGGAAGCTGATTATGGGAAAAACAATTGCTATAGCTGGCTGTGTTGGTCATATTGGAACAACAACACAATCAATTCAAGCAGTAAGAGTACTTGAAAAAAATGGGAGCAGAGTATGCTACATTGAAATGAATCGAACAAATTATTTAAATAACCTTATAAATCTGTATGCTAATATAAAAGATCAAAAAGAAAAGGTTGTTTACTCAGGGATTTCTATGTATAAAAAAAACTATGCAAAAGTGGTTTCTAAATCAAATTATGAATACATAATAAAAGATTATGGTAATGCAGATGCAGATAATTTTGAAGAGATTTCATTTGCTGAACAGGACATTAAAATAGTTATATGCGGATCAAAACCAAATGAAATATTTAAAACTCAGGAGTTGCTGAAAAACCCTATTTATGATGATGCGTATTTCGTATTTTCTTTTGTCCCTGAAAATGAAAGGATATCAATAGTATCGCTTATGGCTGAACGTTCAGAACGTACATATTTTTCGGAAATAATCATGGATCCTTTTATCTGGAGTTCGGAATCTACAAAAATCTATCAAAGAATTATAAGCAACGATATTAACGGATAATTAAGAATCGAACTTTCAGGAGGTTATCATGGAAAATAATAAGTTTAAAAGCGTACTGCAGGAACGTGTTAATAAAGATAAGGAAGATGCAAAAAAAGATGCAGAATTGAGAAAGCAGTATGGAATTGAAAATGGTCGGACAGTTGGCATTAAAATTCAAAAACAAAGTATTGTAATGGCGATCTGGAAAATTTTATGTGATATTTTTAGACTTGTTCTAAAATTTTTATTAATTGGGCTAGTACTAATCGGATTCATGTCGGTGGTTCATCCAGATTTAAGAGAAATCTTAGTCATTATTTTAAAAAATTCACTAGAACAAATTAAAGCATTTGCTCCTTTTTTACCTATAAGGGTTTAAGAATACAGATCTCTTTTAATATTGTAGACAATAAAAACTAATTTATTGATTGTAAAAAACTACATAATATTAGAGTATAAAGAATAAAAAGGAGAATACTAATATGAAAATTATTTGTCCAGATTGTGAGAAAGAGTTACCAGAAGGGAAAAAGTTTTGCCCAACATGTGGGACTCCCGGATTAAATGAAGAAGAATACAAAAGATATAAACGTGCTTTAGATAATACAGATACTAATATGTTCGAACATGCCTTAGTTACTGAAGCTGATTTAGATGACACAATTCCGTCTCCTGAGCTAGTCGATAAAACCGTTTTTTCAAATGAGCGCGTGAGTACACAAATGGCAGAGAATACGATTGACGTAGAAAAAGAGGAGAGAAAATCATCTATATCAAAAGAAAATTGCAGTGAAAGTGATAGTCACTGTAATTGCAGTGATCATTGTGCGGATGACGATTTAGAAAATATTAGATTCTGGCCTATTGGAATCAGCAAAATAAATTTAATTAAGGCTGCTATCGGAATTACCTGTTTTGTTGGAATTATTACTTTTGGAATTAAATATCTTAAAAGAAAGAAATAAGAATATATAAGATCCAGGTCTTTCAACCTGGATTTTTTCTTTTAAAGACAATGGAGGTAGCTTTTAACATACTGAGGATAACAATGGGAGAACCAATATATGCTTATTAATAAACATCGTGTAAGCTCTGGGCAGTGATGCTTTATAAAATATTGAATTGTAATGTAGAAGATACTTTGCGGTTTATCAATATAAAGCAAGCAAGTGTATAATTTTACAGAACGTATGTTCTTGAATGGTATTGACATTTAAAATTCACTTGATATAATGATAAAAGAACAAATGTTTGGAGGATTAAAATGTCAAGATACCATAATGCTGAAATTATATGTCCGGTTTGTAAGAAAAAAAACATAGTGAGAGTATGGGATAGTGTCAATGTGGATATTAATCCGGAGATAAAAGAGGATATTTTATCGGGTAAGTTTAATCATTCTATTTGTCCATCTTGTAATGTAGAAATTAATTGTGTGTATGGATTTTTGTATCATGATATGAAACATAGGTATATGGTTGGTATTGAACATGACTATACAACGGCATTGTTAATGACAGATTGTCCAGACGGATATAGATTCAGGAGAGTGAAAGATATTAATGGACTCATTGAAAAAATTAATATATTTGAATTAGAATTAAATGATATTGTAATTGAAATGGTAAAGAAGATAGTCATGGAGACGTCCAATCGTTATAGCAAACTACTGTTTTGTACAATAGAAAATAATAATATGATTTTTATGTTTGCTGATCAGCCGGCTAAAGGTATATTTATACCTATTCGTATTTATGATTTTGCGTTAAAAAAATGTTCCAAAGCGGATTTAGATGAAAAACCAGAATTTATGATAGTTGATCAAGATACTAATTAATTTTTTATTCTCAATAATTTTGAATGTGAAGAAAGAATCCATAAATATTAAAGAACAGTCTTCTGACTGTTCTTCTTTTATATTAAAAATCTATTAGGAGTAAAACATAAATGCTGGACCTGAACTGTTTACGAGATATTTCTTTTTTTGTTCCATAATTTTTAACATACTATTTGTATATTAATGTGAGGCATAAGGAGAATAATAATGAAATACAGTACTTGGAATGAAATAAATAATATTGAAAAAAAGAACACGATTTGGGCATGCGCTTTTGATTACGATGTAGAAAAACAACGCTTTTCTTTAAGACAGGAGCCAGTAATTGGATTAATTGTTAAAAACAAGTTTCATCAATTAAAGAAAGATGGATACTCACTACGTGCTAATGGTGTAGATGTTTACAGCAGAGTTTATGCAGATACAAAAGCAGAGTGTGACGAGTTGTTTGTGGAATTAATGAATAAGAAAATAAGTTATCTTCAGGATTGCATCGAAATGATAAATAAGGAAAAGCGGGATTATAAAATATAAAAATGATACATATGAAATAGCAAATAAAAGAGGAGACTTAGCGTTATGATTATAAAATTTTCAGATCAGGAATTGTATTTTAATAAAAATTCAATTTTTTTAGCTGGACCAACACTGAGAGATAGTTCATTTTATTATTCTTGGAGAAAAAAAGCTTGTGAAATTCTTGAACAGTTAGGTTTTACAGGAACGGTATATGTACCTGAATTCTGTGAAGAGAGAAAATTTAGAGAGGATGATTATATCAAACAAACAAAATGGGAATGGGCTTGCTTAGACGTAGCCGGAGTGATAGCTTTTTGGGTACCAAGATGTATGGAAAACCTACCAGGATTAACAACAAATATTGAATTTGGAATATATATAGCGAAGAAGGCAGATCGGTTGGTTTTGGGACACCCGGAAGATGCTGAAAAGATGAAATACATGAACTTGCTATACAAAGAAAAGACTGGTCGAACTTCGGCTAATACAATAGAAGAAACTTTAAAAGAAGCAATGTATTATCTGAGTTCTTTAAATGCATCACACTATTATAATATAGTTCCTAAAACAGATGATACTTTTGGTGCTTTTTAGAAAGCAATAATTTTGTGTATATACAATAATTAGTTAAAAGAAGGTGAGCAGCCTTCTTTTCTTTGTTATAGTCAATAATAATATTAAAACGATAATCTATCAGATCCTATTATTATTAATCATAGCATAATAATATTATCAATAAGTATTTAAAGCCATATTAAGGCTGTATTAATATTATAAAAGGAGAAAAAATATGAGAAAAGTATTGATTGTAGTAGACATGCAGAATGACTTTATTGATGGTTCCTTAGGAACTAAGGAGGCTCAGGCAATTGTGCCTAAAGTTGTAAAGAAAATAGAAGAGTATAAAAATGATGATAACGCAGTTATTTTCGCAACCTATGACACACATGACAAGAACTACTTAGCAACCTGGGAAGGTATTAATCTGCCCATTGAACATTGTATTAAAGGTAAGCATGGTTGGTTATTGAATGAGCAAATTGAAGAGGCTTTATTAGAAGTAAAGAATAATATGGAAAAGTTTATGAGTATTGAGAAGCCTACATTTGGGAGAGGTGATTTCAGAGATGTTCTTTTAGATTTTACCAGAACTTTTTGGGCTTTTGATGCCGATGATTTAGGTAATGAACTTGAGATTGAGCTGGTAGGTCTCTGTACCAGTATCTGTGTTGTGTCTAATGCCATTATTTTAAAGTCAACATTTCCGGATGCTAAGATCAAGGTTGATTCCAGTTGCTGTGCATGTGTGACACCTGAGACCCATAAAGCAGCATTAAAAACAATGCAAATGTGCCAGATTGATGTGGTCTAAAGTATATAAGCAAAAATAAGATGAGTAAAAAGGAGAAAAAATAATGAAATTGCAGAGTGAAGAAAGAAATTTAAGTATGGTAATGGATTTTTATGAAATGACAATGTCGAATGGGTATTTTAAACATCAGGATAAAAATGTAAAGGTAGCATTTGATGTGTTTTACAGAAAGAATCCAGATGGAGCCGGCTTTGCTATTTTCTCAGGACTGCAGCAAATTGTAGATTACATTATAAATCTTCGTTTTAGTAAAGAAGATATATCGTATTTACGTAAGCAGAACTTATTCGATGAAGAGTTTTTAGAATATCTCAGTTTTTTTAAATTCACCGGTGATGTTTACTCTTTTTATGAGGGAGATATTATGTATCCGAATGAGCCGGTAATTACAGTGATTGCACCTTTGATTGAAGCACAGTTGGTAGAAACAGCCATCCTTTTGGAATTTAATCATCAATCTTTAATTGCTACGAAAACAAATAGGATAGTAAGAGCCGCTGATGGCCGAGCAGTTTCTGACTTTGGAGCTCGCCGTGCACATAATATAGACGCGGCTGTGTATGGAGCTAGAGCGGCTTATATTGGAGGAGCTGCCAGTACGGCAACTGTTTTAGCAGGTCAAATGTTTAATATTCCAATAAGCGGGACTATGGCTCATAGCTGGGTAATGTTTTATCCGGATGAATATACCGCATTTAAAGAATATGCTTTAACATATCCTAATGCAACGACATTATTAGTTGACACTTATGACGTTTTAAAGAGTGGAATACCAAATGCAATTCGAGTGGCCAACGAGGTTCTGGAGCCAATGGGACAACGATTAAAAGGCATTCGATTGGACAGTGGAGACTTAGCATACTTATCAAAAGAGGCTAGAAAAATGTTAGACGCAGCCGGCTTAGCAGATTGTAAGATTGTTGTTTCTAATAGTCTTGATGAATATACCATCCGTTCTCTTCTTAGCCAGGGAGCCTGCATTGACTTATTTGGTGTAGGAGAACGTTTAATCACAGCAAAATCAGATCCGGTCTTTGGTGGAGTCTATAAACTCTGTGCTGTAGAAAAAGATGGAGTATTTGAACCAAGAATCAAAATTTCTGAAAATATTGAAAAGGTAACAAATCCCGGACTCAAGAAAGTATGGCGAATTATCAATAAAGACGGAATTGGTGTAGGCGAATTGCTTACCTTATGGGATGAAGATCCGAATAAGATAAGTGGTTCATATGAAGTGATCGACACGAGGACACCATGGAAAAAAGTATCTTTGGATCACTGTACTTTTACTCCAATGCAACATTTGTTTATAAATAATGGAAAGAAGACTGAATTATGTGATCAAATACAAGATGTTCATCATTTGAGAAATATGGTTGACTATCGTTTGAAGAATGAAGTTTGGGAAGAAGAAAAACGATTTGAAAATCCTCATTTACATTACCTTGATATGTCTCCGGCCCTTTATAAACTGAAAGAAGATTTATTGAACACTCATAGTTTATAAGACATGAATGATTGAATCGGCTGATGGATTTAAGTAGCGGAGCTGCTCATGGGATATAGAAGAGTTGTAAATTTCTGGTGCGACGTGTGTGGCATTGGTGGAAAAATGGTAAATGCAAACTCACTTTAGTGAGGTTCGAATTCTGGCAAAGTCAGATCTGCAATAGCAGAAGATTCTTTTGAGAGTGTAAAAAAAACAGCATTAACGTATGGTTGGAAGGTAAGTGATAACAAACAAATGCTATGTGAAAAATGCCAATCAAAAGGTAAAACATTCGATGATTGTAAATCCAGTTTCACTGGAGTTTAATATTGTATAAAAACATTTGGCCGGAGCCTGGTGTTTCGGTCAGATGAATTAAGAAAGGTGATTTATGAATTTAGAGGAAATTAAAAAGCAAATTGATTTTATATATGAAAATACGCCAGACTATTCAAGAAAAGGAAAAGAGGTAGTTATTACTTTGAATGAATCTTCGATAGGTGCTAGGGCTTGTACAAGTGTAAAGCTCATTTATCCTGGGTTTGATTGGGAAGCCGGTCAGATAAGGATTGAGCCTGAAACGTTAATTGTAAGCCAGAAGAAAAATTACATAGATATTATGAATATCATACACAGAGATACATTTGATGGAAAATCAAGAGTATACGTATGCCCTAGATGCGATGGTAAGATTAATAAATCTGATAAATTCTGTAGATATTGTGGACAGAAGTTAGGATGAGTTGTTGAGGGTTGGAAACATAAGAATAATAAGAAGGAGGAATAGAGAAAATTATATGAATTTAAAAGAATATTTGAAAAGTAAAGGTGTAGTAATCACACACAACTTCACTTCAACTGCATATAACGAGCATGCAGGAGTTAGGAGGTTAAGTTTAGATGAGTAGCCAGAATAATTGGATTTTATGTAGCGATAGAATGCCAACTAAAGAAGAATATTTAAAAGATGACGGGAGATTTATTGTTAGTGATGGGCAGAGAGTGTATCAATCTTTATACGATATTTATGAATTTATGAATTTTTGTGAATTCTATCATGATAGAAATATGCATCATATGGAAGCTACAATAGATAAAAGAGTTGTCATGTGGCAACCAATGCCTAACCTTGACTTAAAGGAGAATCAATGAATAAAAGACCATTAATATATTTGAGAAAGATAAAGGATTATTATTTTATATGGATATGGAAAATTTGTTTTGTTTGGATTACAAATGCTGAACACACGAATCCAGATAAGTTTTTTGAACTATGGAACGGTAGGGCGAAAGCGATTATATTTGGAAAATACGGAATAGGTGTAGGAAATAGTTTTGGCATGGAATAAAGGATATTTGCAGAGATATATGAGACGTGCATTTATATATATCATCATTTAGTATAGTAGATAGGAGAAAAGATGGAGAACACTTACAAAAAAACAAAACAAGAAATGGAATACTTAAGAGTTGCTGTGGCTACTCCTAAAATTGAAGTGGCAAATACAGATATAAATACGGAGGAAGTAATTCGTCTTATAAAGGTAGCAAAAGAAAAACAGGTAAAAATTTTAGTTTTACCTGAATTATGCATTACTGGTTATACCTGTCAGGACTTATTTTTACATAGTGTGTTAATTGAACAAGCATACATTGCGGTAAATCGAGTAATAAAAGAATCAGTTGAAACAGATTGCTTGATAGCAATTGGTTTTCCATTTGAGCATAATGGAAAATTATATAATGTTGTTGGCCTTATCCAAAGTGGTTATATGAAAGCTATTATTCCCAAGATTCATTTACCAAACTACCAGGAATTTTATGAGGCAAGACATTTTACCAAAGGCAAAGAGGCTGTAGAAATGATTGAATGGAAAAATTCAGAAGATATTTCTGTTTCTTACAAAATTCCATTTGGAACAAAAGTCCTATTGAGAAATAAGGAAACAAAGGCCGTTATTGCTGCAGAAATATGTGAAGATTTATGGGTACCTATTCCGGAAAGTTCAAAACACGCAATGGCTGGAGCTAATATTATATTAAACAGTTCTGCTTCTAATGAAATTATTGGAAAAGGTGAATATAGAAAACATCTAGTCTCTGGACAATCAGCCAGATTAATTGCAGCTTATTTATATGCCAGTGCCGGAGAGGGTGAGTCAACACAAGATTTGGTTTTTAGCGGGCATAACTTAATTGCTGAAAATGGAAATATTCTTGCAGAGCAAAAATATGAGACTGGAAAATTATTAATTACTGACATTGATTTAGAAAGACTAAACTCTGAGAGGAGAAAAATGAACACTTATGAAGTCAATGATGGCGGTTATTATATTATTGATTATAGCTATAATCAGGAAAATTCAACTGATTTAATAAGACATGTAAATAAAAGTCCATTTGTTCCATCGGAGAATTCGGAGAGAAAAGATCGTTGTCAAGAAATATTAGTTCTTCAGGCAATTGGATTGAAGAAGCGAATGGAGCATATCCAGTGTAAGAAAGTAGTCATTGGTGTTTCCGGAGGCCTAGATTCAACTCTGGCTCTGCTTGTGATCAATAAAACTTTTGAAATGTTAAAACTTGATAAGAAAGGAATCTTAGCGGTCACAATGCCGTGTTTTGGTACAACGGACAGAACTTATTTAAACGCTTGTAAGTTAGCAAAAGAAATAGAGTGTACTTTGATGGAAATACCAATCAAAGATTCTGTATCACAGCATTTAAAAGACATTATGCATGATAGTGATGTTCATGACATAACTTATGAGAATGCGCAAGCGAGAGAGCGTACCCAGGTACTTATGGATCTGGCGAATAAGGAAAATGCGATTGTAATTGGAACTGGAGACCTATCAGAATTGGCATTAGGGTGGTGTACATACAATGGTGATCATATGTCAATGTATGCAGTAAATGTAGATATTCCCAAAACTCTGGTCAGGTATTTAGTAGATTATTACGCTCATTATGAAAGCCATAACGAATTAATGAATGTACTATGCGATATCTTGGATACACCTGTCTCTCCAGAATTGCTTCCGCCTGATGAAAACGGAAAAATAATTCAAAAGACTGAAGAGAAAGTCGGTCCATATGAGTTACATGATTTCTATCTATACTATACTTTACGGTTTGGATATGGGCCAAAGAAGATACTTTGCTTAGCTGAAAAAGCGTTTGAAGAAAAGTATTCGAGAGATGAAATATTAAAATGGTTGGACGTTTTCTTTAGAAGATTCTTTTCACAGCAATTTAAGAGAAGTTGTTTGCCGGATGGTCCTAAGATTGGTTCTGTTTCGGTATCACCAAGAGGAGATTTACGTATGCCCTCTGATGCGTCTGTGCATCTATGGAAAAAGGAAATAGATAATTTATTATAAGACTGCTTGATGCAGTCTTTTTTATAGATGAGATTCGATATTGGTTATTGTAGTAATTCATAAATTTATTGCATTGATAAATTAACAAGGGTAGGTATACGTGTTTAGCTATATTAAATGATAGCTAATAAATACATATTAATATAAATACTTCAAAAGGAGAGAAAAAAATGAAAAATATTAAGGTATTTATAATAACAATGTTAGTTGCTATGATGTTTTGCATTACATCATTTGCAGAAAGTAAAATCACCTCTGTTTCGGTATCGATGTATGAAACAAAAACAGAAGCGGGAACGATTTATGAAGTGGAGCCAAAAACTAATTCTAGTTCTTATGAAATAACAGATTCGACATTATCAAAAGACTATGGTGATTGGAAACCTGGAACTAAAATGACATACGATTTAACTATTGAGCCAAAAGATGGATATAAATTTGATACATCAAAAATAAAGAATATTAGTATATCAAATGGAGAAGTCGCAGATAAAACAATTAAAAGCAGCAAAATTACAGTTAAGGTTAATTATATTCCCAAAGTAACACTTGAAGATCCCACAAACATTTATTTTAAAGAAGAATATTTAGGCGTTTGGGATAAAGTGGACTACTGTAAAATGTATGAGATTCAAATTCTAAAAGAAGATGACAATGGTGATTATAAGAATTATAAAACAGTCAAAGTCACAAAGCCTGAAATTGATTTATCTTCATATGCTACAGATGGAAACAATGTTAGTTTTAAGGTTAGAGCAATTGCTAAAGATTCAGATCAATCGAATTATTTAAAATCCTCTAATTGGGTGAATGCAAACAATTCTGTGTCTTCTGAGGAGAACACTTCCTATGGCAATTTTTCGGGAAGTGGAGAAAACTTAACGTTTAAGGATTCAGAAGGAAAAGTATCAGGCTGGCAGCAGATTAATGGTAATTGGTACTACTTTGACCCTAATAATAGCAATAAAGCGGCTATAACCAAATGGATGCAGTCGGATAATCATTGGTTTTATTTTAATGATTATGGGATCATGCAAACTGGATGGGTACAGGTTAATGGATATTGGTATTATTTAAATCCTGTTTCTGATGGAACAAGAGGTGCCGTTTTAACTGGCTGGATATCAGTTGGTCCTAGTGGCCCGTGGTATTATTTACAGACCGGTATAGATGGTCCACTTCCAGAAGGAGCAATGTATACAGAAAGATCGACTCCAGATGGATATTATGTAGACGCTAACGGAGAGAGGAGATAAAACTTAGATTGGCTAAGCATTCTAAAAAGGGCGTAAGCCTTTTTTTTATTGTAAGATATTTTTTGTTTCACCTGGTATTAATACATATTAGTAACATTAAAGACAAAAGTGGAGTTGATGAAGAGATTATTTTTTTATTAACTGTATCCAATCACAAATAGTTAAGGAGAAAATATTATATGTCAGGCATATGGATATGCGGTTAAACTTAAGGGACAAGCGGCTTTAATACCAAAGAAAGAGATAATTTATAGGAGGAAAATCTAATAATGAAAAAATCAGATTTAGAACAGGGAATGTTAATCCAGACAACGCATAACCGTTATGGTTTTGTTGAATTGGATAGAAACCGTATTCATATTTGTTACGACCCAGATTGCATTAGAGACGAAGACCAACGTTTTGAAATGTTGCCATTAGATGATGTTTATGAGTATGGAGATGACCAAATTGGTGTTGGTTTTATCTTAGATAAAGAAACAAAAGAAAAGTATCCTGATGCGTGGGAAGATTATGAAATAGGAGATTTGGTAATAGGATATGAAATTGTTGCAGTGTATAAATTTGTTCAAGTTTACGATAATGGAGTGGGTGTTTATCCACCAATAATTTTATAATTAAATAACTAGATGAAAACAAGAATTCAAAAGGAGGAGTGTAGATTTGTATAAAAAATCTAAAGATGGCGAAATGATATTAATTGAACGATTGTCTGGATTTATTCCAGATAGAGGTTGGAACGAAGGTACAAGGATAACATTAGATGATGTAGCGGAAGGAATTTTAATAAGTTTACCAGAGCAAAAAGATGAGTTTGGAAATAATGCAGATAGAATGGCTTTTCCGAAAGATGACGATTGGCATATTGGTAGAGTGATATATTTTATAAATCACCCTGATGAGATTTATAATATTCAGATTGACAATATTTGTAATGGTATGACAATATGTCCAATCCCTTTCATTGAAGATGGTAATCACAGGTTTATGGCCGCTATGTGGTTAAATGATAAAGGAAAAATGGATAGAGTACATTGTGTGTACGGTGGAAGAATGGATTTGCTGGATTATCTGACTGGTAAAACAGATGAATTGCCATTAAAGTAGGTAGTTAAAACCACAATTTGATTGATTAAAAGGAGTTTATATGACTGCAAATGAAAGAAACGATTTTTTGTATGGATTAGTGCAAAATTATGTAATCGAAAAACAAAATAATGTTGTATATAATCGAGACAATGCAGAATCATATTCTTATACAAAAGGTCGGTTGAACGGTGCTTTGACTGCACTTGAGTTAGATATGGTGGAAACTCCTTTGTATGTGATTATCGAGACTCGTCAAAGAAAAGAATTGTTAAGATATCAAATTAGCTAAACTGAGATTTAGAAGGGTGAAATTTAAAATGAAAGATATTTTACTTTTAGCAATTTTGTTTATGACAGGAGTGGTTATTTTTGATGTCATTTCATTGATAAGAGATTTAATATTGAGAAATAAAATCATAAAAAATCCTCAACTAATGGCAAAAAGCAAAAAAGTATATACACGTATGTATTGTGCATTTATGGGTTATGAACTAGAAAAATTATTATATGATGATAATTGGAGGGTACGCAATGAGGTTGCTAAAAAGGGATATTGCTTAGATGTCTTAATAAATGATAAAAATAACACAGTTAAAAAAACAGCACAATTAAACTGGGTAGATGTTAAGGCAAAGGAAAAAGAAAGAAATATGTAATATAATATTAAAAGGTAGAGCATTTCTACCTTTTTTAAATATAATAAAAAAATTTTATAAAAAGTAGTTAACATTTTTAAAATTTCTATCATAATATATATGTAACATAAATTAAGTTATAAAAACAAAGCTGTCCATACATGTATTATCTTGCTATGTCATCTAATGTATTTGACTCGTGATTGTGCCTACAATCATTAAAGGCCGGGTAAAGCTTCCTTCCTAATACATTTTAATAAGTAAATACAATTATCTATAGGTGATTAGCTCATGTGCTTACAGCAAATTATATCAAATTAAAGAGAGGGTAAAGAATCATGTTAAAGAATATTACTGTTATGAATCATATTAATGTACCGGCAATTCCTGTGCATAACGATATTATGGATAGATTTTTTGACATGGGTATTTTTAAACCTTTTGATAAACGAAGCAAGATAAAAACATGTTATAATCAGGAATGATTATAGAACTGTACATATCTGAGTCGCTTCGGCGGCTCTATTTTTTGTATATGGCTCTGTAGGAGAAAGGTTAATCCGTCCGACTGTCTATCGGAAAATTGTGGGTTCGAGTCCCATCAGAGTCGTTTGATATTTTAAAATCATATTTTTGGATGGTAGCTCAGTTGGTTAGAGCGGTTGCCTGTTAAGCAGATGGTCGTGGGTTCAAGTCCCGCTCATCCAGTTATGCCGGAGATTTTGATTAGATATTGCATTAGTGTGAGTGGAATATTTAATCAAAGTCAAAGGCAGAAAATAAGGGACGATAGCTTAAACGGTCTGAGCGGTAGACTGAAAATCTACAGGATGAAGGTTCGACACCTTCTCGTCCCACTTATACTGGATTAATTCAGAGGTAGAAACCTTGTCTGATACGCAAGAAGTCGTTGGTTCAATTCCGACATCCAGTATTTTATCCTTATAGTTCAATGGAAAGAACATGGGTCTTCTAAACTCAGGATAAGAGTTCGATTCTCTTTAAGGATATTTAACGGAGTGTGTAGCTAATTGGCAGGCGCCTTCCCTTGGAAGGAAAAAAGTGTGGGTTCGAGTCCCACTGCTCCGATTTGACCTTATAGTGCCGGATCAATTCTGGCTAGGTTGCTATGGGATCATAACTCAGATGGGAGAGTATCTGTCTTGAAAACTTGATTTTATCAAGTTTCAATTCATAGAATGAATTTGCACGCAGAATGTCGAGAGTTCAAATCTCTCTGATTCCATTTTGCCCGATTAACTCAGCGGGAGAGTGCCGTTCCTACAAATCAGAAGTCGCTGGTTCAAATCCAGCATCGGGTATTAAGCTCCTGCCCTAAAACACAGTATAAAAACATAAGTCTGTAGAGCGTTTATTCTAACGAAGCAGCTGTGTGCACGTAGAGTGGATATAATGCAGCACAAAGCCAGTTCATGCAGGAGCTGCTGGTTACAAACAAAGTGGATTAGTTCAGTGGTTAGAGCGCCTCTCTGATAAGGAGGAAGTCGGTAGTTCGAATCTACCATCCACTATTCTGATTGTTGAAAAAATAATCATACAGATACTGTACAGAACACTAAAAATAAAAAAACAATTTCCTTAGCTACTTATTTTTATCAGTATAGCTCAGTAGGTCAGAGTATCAGATTCATACCCTGAAGGCCGCTGGTTCGATTCCAGTTACTGATATTTACGATTTAGTTCAATGGACAGAACAAGGATTTCCTAAATCTTAAATATGGGTTCGATTCCCATAGTCGTAACTGTGACCGTGGTTCAAATGGTACAACAGCGGATTGTGGTTCCGCTTTTTGCGGGTTCGACTCCCGTCGGTCACCTAGAATATGAATAGTAGAAAACAATTTCATAGGCCAAAAGGCCTTTTTTTATTACTAATTTTATTTTATTTATGGAATCTTATCATACTATAAATGACAAAAGTTTGAGAGATAAGGAGATAAAATGAAATCAAAGATAATAGAAATTGGCGCAGCCGTAATATTAGCTTTTTTAACTGTTATTGCAATATTTATATTTATTGGTTATAAGAAAGTGGACAATACGATTGATACAATACAGAAAATAGATAAGCAGGAAGTAAAGGAGATGACTAATCCAAATATATCAAACGAGGTTATTTCAACATTAAAAGAAAACTGGACCGTTGCTTTATTTGGCCTTGACTCTAGAAATATGGAAAACTTATCAGGAACAAATTCAGATGTGATCATTATAGCATCAATTAATAATAAGACTGGTGATATAGGATTAATGTCTGTTTATAGAGATACATGCTTGAAAACTGGAGATGATCGGTATAAAAAAGTGAATGAGGCTTATGCTATGGGAGGACCTAAAAAAGCAGTAGAAGTATTAAATGAGAATCTTGATCTGCAGCTGGATGATTATATAGCGGTAAATTGGAAGGCTGTGGCTACTGCAGTAAATCTTTTAGGTGGTGTTGATATCGAGTTAACAAAAGACGAATTAAAATATATTAATGGTTATATAACAGAAACTGTAAAAAATACAGGAATAGGTTCTGTGCAGATTCATGGCGAAGGAATGCATCATTTAGATGGTGTGCAAGCGGTTGCATATTCCAGAATAAGGTATACAGCAGGAAATGATTATAAGAGAACGGAACGTCAGAGGACTGTGTTGAATGCTGTCTTGGAAAAGGCTAAGAATTCGGACTGGGCGACATTAAGTAATATTATAACTACTGTATTTCCTATGACTTCATCTTCAATTAATACAAAGGATGTCATAGATGTAGCTATGAATGTCACAAAATATAAGCTTGTAAAGAATGGTGGATTTCCATTTGAGATAATAGAAAAGAACGTTGACCGACAAGATTTTGTTTTCCCGGATACTTTAGAGACAAATGTTGTGAAAGCCCATGAATTTTTATTTGGAACTCAATCGTATTTACCATCGGAAAAGGTTAAAGAAATTAGTAAAAAAATTGACAATAAACGCTCTGGTGGGATAAATAACAAAGTAAAACCACCCACGACACAAGAGACATTACCTACTGAACCGACTAAAGAATCAGTCGTGCAAGAGGAGGCTATAACTCAAGCAGAAACCATCTCTGAATCAGAAAATTATATCGAGACAGTACCAGAGACCAAAATGGATGAAATAATACCAGAAGATAAAAAAGATGATAATTATGGCCCTGGATTTGTAAATTCAGAACAAGAGGAAACGAAAACAGAAAATAAGCCAGTGGTTAGGAGATCTGCGAATGAATAGTCGAGTACATATTATTTTTCAACCAATATTTGATGCGAAAACAATGCAGATTTTTGCTTATGAGGGATTGATGAGATTTTCAGATACAAGCATTATCGAAGTAATTAAAAGATGTAATACATATTTTGATTTCTATGAAATAGAAAAGCTAACTTTCTTTGAAACTTTTAAAGAATATCAAAAAAGAAACCTTCAAGAAAAGTTATTCATTAATTCCTTCCCAAATATTTTTCTTAATCAAACTGATTTATTAAGTTTAATGAATCAATATAGTGAGCTATTAAGGAAAACAGTAATTGAGATACTTGAATATCCAAAGTTAGACTCAGAGGTAATTAATAAGAAAAAAGCAGGATTAAAAAATTATAGTATTGATTTTGCAATTGATGATTATGGCATAAATACGTTTGAAAACTTACAAATCATAGCGCCAAAGTATCTTAAAATAGACAGAAGTATTATTTCTGGAATTAATCAAGATTTAAAAAAGCAAGAACAATTACAGGAAATTATTAAGATTGCAAAAAAATATGCATGCCTAACAATAGCTGAAGGTATTGAAACGGTTGCTGATTTGGATTATTTGAGAAAACAGAGAATCGATTATTTCCAGGGATTTTTATTAGGGAAACCAGATTAGAAATGATTTCTATATATTAATGAATAATGTATGCTATAATAAAAATATATAATTAATTTATTGTAACTGGAGGAATAACTTATGGAGTTGAAAAAAAGTATAGAAGATTTTCTGAACGAATACAACTGTATAATAGAAAAAAAGTGGCTTTTTCAAGGAGCGGAGGTATCTATCAGAGACTTTTGCGAAGAAGGTTATTTGTCTATTTTGAAATCGGTTCATGGTTTAGATGTAGATAAAAATTCAGAAACATTTTGTTTCCGAGCGGAAAGAGATGATAGAAATGATTCATACAATAAGTTAAGAAAAGCAAACAATTTGAAAATGTGTATGGATGAAATGATGTTTGGGACAAGAGATGCTATTAATAATAAAAAAGATTCGGAATACTTTAAAAGTTTCAGTAAAATGTTAGCTGCTCCATTATTTAAGTATTATAATAGTAATCGATTAGTGATTTCGGAACTTAAAATAAATACAATAGAATTTCAAATGATGGTTAATTGTTTCGATTGGAATGGAGAAGGAGATACAAGTTGGGACAATAATGGAAACGAACATGACAGATATCATGCAGAAATTTTTGAGGTATGCGTTCCTATAAAGGAAATTACTTCAGCTAAACGTATGCACTCTTATATGTGGGACTTTCTAGATGGGAATTTAGAAGTTTCTTATGTTAAAGACACACTTGAAGATGGAAGTGTTTGTAGAGACTATTTAATGAGCATTTATAGCGTAGATATAGAGATGATTGGGTTTACAATAGATACTTCTTGTTTGTATAGAGAAAAATTTGACAATTATCTTAATAGCGCTGATCCTAATGGTAGTAAATTAAAGAGATTTGCTTCTTATAAAAAAGATTTAGAAGTCATTTCAACAGATTCTGGTTACATAAAATGGGATATCAACAATCCTGATTTAATTCAATTGATAAGATTTTTATATCTTTTAAGAATTAGTAATTATCCAGGTGATTTTAAATTCATGATTGAAAAAATCATCACAGAAGAAGATAATAAATTTATTGTGATGAATGATCTTGAGAAAAAAGCATTTAATTGGATTTCAGAATATTTAAGTGGAGATATATTGCAATACGAAAAAGAAAAATATGATAAACTTTTTGAATATTCAAATGAAAAGTTTCCAATTCAGCATTTGAGACTTTGGGCAGGAATAGACGGGTTGAAAGATTTACTGAATAATGAAGCTTTTCAAAAGATTTGCTTTAAAAATCAAGATTTGTTTTTTAGGATGAGGAAGTTGGCAAATATATAAATATCTTGAACATAAAAAAAGAAGGCTTGTGCCTTCTTTTATTTTGTGGATACAATGCTATCTACAAGCCCATATGAAAGAGCTTCTTTTGCAGACATGTAATTATCCCGTTCAGTATCACGCTCAATGACATCTAATGGCTTTCCGGTACTCGCTGATAAAATTTCATTCAGTTTGTTCCTTGTTTTTAAAATATTCTCTGCCACAATTTTAATCTCTGTAGCCTGTCCCTTTGCGCCACCGGATGGCTGATGAATCATAACTTCGGCATTTGGCATAATGAGACGCTTACCCTTAGTTCCTCCAGAAAGAAGAAAAGCTCCCATACTTGCAGCCATTCCCATGCAAATTGTTGATACATCACATTTAATGTAGTTCATTGTATCGTAGATTGCCATACCAGCTGTAACAGAGCCTCCTGGGCTATTGATATATAAGTAAATATCTTTTTCAGGATCAACAGACTCAAGGAATAGGAGCTGAGCGGTGATAGAAGCCGCCATCTCATCACAAACTTCTCCGGTAAGCATAATGATTCGATCATTTAATAATCTTGAAAAAATGTCATAAAATCTTTCTCCTGCAATAGTTTTTTCAATGACGTGTGGCATTGTCACCATGTTTGTAAAATGGTCCATACTATATTCTCCTTTTATTCAATAAAATGTTCATTCTTATAATGTGTAAAAAAGAATCTAAATAATATCAATATAAATTATTTAGCGCTTATAAAATGATATTCTAATAAAGCATATTGTTTATAAATGCCAAATGACATTATATATGTGTCAACAGAAGTCAACGGAGCATATATAATGTTTTGATATTTCTGTATTAAAAACAAAGGAGAATTTCAATATGAAAATTTCTATTATTGGTAAAACAGTCACAATCACTGAAGGAATGAGAGAGGCTATTACTGAAAAGCTATCAAAATGCGAAAAATATCTGAAGGAGAGTACTCCAGTGAAGGTGTTGATACGAACTGTAAAAGATGACCAGATCATTGAAGTATCCATTCCAATTGAAAAGAATAAAGTGATTCGAGCAGAAAGAAGAAGCAAAGATCTTTATGAAGCAATTGATATGGTTGAGGAAGTTCTCGCTAGACAGTTAAGAAAACAGAAAGAGAAGATGTTAGAAAAGAAGCGCATTCCAATAAACTCTGTTTTAGAAACAGAAAAAGAATTGGAAGAGCATTATTTAGTTGGAAAAGAAAAACAGTTTGATCTTGAGATGATGAAACCAGAAGAAGCTATAGAAGAGATGGAGTGTCTAGATCATGACTTCCATATCTTTATGAATATCCTTGATGGCAGAATTGGTGTTGTATATAAAAGAAAAGAATATGGATATGGACTACTTTCGGCTAATATGTAAAAGAGAGAGAAATACTCTCTTTTTTTATCTAAGCGTAGAGTATAATGAGTCATAGTAAAACAGAAAATATGGAAGCAGTAGATGTAATATTTAATAAAAAGGAGAATCTATGAATCTTATAAGATTTAAAGGTGATAAAGAAAAAGCTTTATCTACAGCTGACTTACCAACACGTGGAAACAGAGAATTTGCAGTAACAGAGGATAATCAGATAATTATAATTGACTCATGCGGAAACTATGTTCACCAAACCTATCCTGCAGTTGCCTCTGAGTCAGTAATAAATAAAACAAAATTTATATGGTGTATAGATGAAATAAAAAAATATAATAAAAAGATAGATAATATTAATAAGGTATTCGAAGAGAACTGTGAGGATAGCGTCTATTGTCCGCTATCTTTAGAGGATACACTAATCGAACTATTAATGACTGTATTTGATGATAAACATGAGGCTATTTGTTTTTTTATTTGTAGTCTAGATTTTGGTGAAAAATGGTTGCCAGGAATGTTTATGATAGATGGGAAGGATGTAAAATTAAAAACTTCAGAAGATTTATATGATTTTTTAACCGGCGAATTAAATGATTAGCGAAGTTTAAAAGGCAGCATCTGCCTTTTTTTTTAGAAAATTTAAAAAAGTGGTTAACATTTTTTGAATTTCTATCATAATATATATGTAACATAAATCAAGATATAAAACAAAGCTGTCCATATGTGAATATTTGGATAATGGCCTTGGGCAAATAAGAGTTAAATGAATTGAAAGCCGGTCTGGTTTTTGAGTTTACTCGATATAGGAATATTTGCTGGTTTTACACCTTAAGCCGCCATTAGAAAAATATGTTACTTCCTTCGATAATAGTCAAATTATTAAAACAGGATGGTTTAGGTGAATGATAGTACACATGCTTACAGCAAAAGATTAAAAAAGGAGATTAAAAAAATGAGATACCTTCGTCAATTATTGCAGGATTGTTTAGAACAAAAAACTACTCTTAAAAACAAAGAGTGGTTAGTTTCTGATGTGAAAATTGAATGATAATATCGAAGTTTTATTAATCCATAAGTTTGTTTATACATGTAATTTGTGTGTATCAATGGGATTACTTCGGTAGTCCCATTTTTTATTTATACTTATGCTCACATGGCGGAATTGGAAGACGCATGGGACTTAAAATCCCAGGAAGAAATTCGTGAGGGTTCGATTCCCTCTGTGAGTACTATACGGATATCGCCAAATGGTAAGGCACCGGAATTTGACTCCGGCAAGTGGTTTATCCCATGCAGGTTCGAGCCCTGCTATCCGTGTTACATAGGTCCTTGGCGTAAGTGGTAACGCATTAGTCTCCAAAACTAAAGTTAGGGTTCAAGTCCCTAAGGATCTGTTTAATAGCCCATTAGTCCAATTGAAAGAACATCCGATTTTGATTCGGAAAGTATCAGGTTCAAATCATGAATGGGCTGCTTATCATTGTAATTAATGATAAAGTTTGGCGTCTTAGACAAGTGGTTTAAGTCACCGTCTTCTCACGGCGGTATCGCTGGTTCAAATCCAGTAGACGTCATTTTATCTGTATAATTTTCAACTTTTATTATGGATAATAAGTCGGTATGGTGGAATGGAATACACACTTGACTTAGAATCAAGCGCAAAAGCATAAGGGTTCAAATCCCTTTACCGACATTGTTTCAAATTTTGCATGTGTAGCCAAGCGGAATGGCAACGGGCCTTTAACCCGTATACCACAGGTTCGAATCCTGTCACATGCACTCTGGCTCTGTAGTCAAGTGGTTACGACACCAGCCTTTCAAGCTGGAGATGTAGGGTCCAATTCCCACCAGAGTCATTTATGCTCTTTTAGTTTAATGGTAGAACGGCTGCCTCGTAAGCAGTTAATGACAGTTCGATTCTGTCAGGGAGCTTTCGAATAGTTGTTATATAGTCAATAAAATAATAGGTGAAATAACATGAGGATTTTAAATTTTATTATAAATTTGAGAAAACAAAAAAGATTTACTTATGAGGATTTCTTTCAAAATAAAGCTCGGAATATTAACAGTAATTATTTAAAAGATTACTGGGATATGAGTAATGATGAGTTGGAAATTAAACATGATTATATTCAATATATGTTTCCTTTGTATGAGTACTCTAAAGTAGAACCTTTTATTCCAATTTTAACAGAGTATGAAATGAATCAAATAAAAAGAGATTCAATGCAGTACTCTCTAATTCAAGAAAATATTAAAAAGTCATTTAAAATGATGTTAAGATTTTACGGCCTAAAATTAGAAAAAGTAGAAATTGAAAAAGGTAATGATTTTGAGAAGAGAAAAGAAATTTGGATAAATTCAGGAAACCATAATTATCTAAGAATTACAAGAATTCTAAAATGTTTAATGATATTTGAAATGATGGATGAAGCAATGGCGTTTTATAGAATATTATTGAAATTAAAAGAAGAATATCAAGAAGAAATTGACGATGTTTCAGTTGAATTTTGGACAGAAGCAATTGGTAAAATTGATAGTTAAAGTTTTTATGTACGGTTAGCCTTGCGGTAGGGCGTCAGTCTGCAAAACTGAAAAGATGGGTTCGACTCCCATACTGTGCTTTTGCTCGTATGATGGAATAGAATACATGGCTGACTCAAAATCAGCTGCCAAAGGCGTAAGGGTTCGAATCCCTTTGTGAGCATTTTTCTTTAAATGGAATACGCCTTATGGATTTAAATCCCATCATGAAAAATTTTATTACGTTTCTGTAGGCTAATGGATAGACCACCTGGCTACGAACTAGGAAATAAGGGTTCGACTCCCTTCAGGAACATTAAGTTCTCTTAAGAAATGTCCGTATGGCGGAACAGGAAGACGTGCATGGCTAAGAACCATGTGTGGGTTCGATTCCCACTATGGACATTATTGATTTAATACCTATAAATTTATTCATGCCCACATGGCGTAAGTGGCAAGCGCTGAGGATCTAGAATTCTCTTAAGTATCCATGTCGGTACGATTCCGGATATGGGAAGTTTTTTGAAAATTTTACATGTATACAAAAAAGTAAGAGCATGAAAGCTCTTTTTAATTTTGCTGTTATTTACTAATTATTAAAAAATACATTATATATTATATAAAATTATTAAAGGAGAAAAAATGTTAAAAAAAGAAGAATTTAATAATCAGCTATTTTTAAGAGACAACTTAGAATTATTAAAGAACTTACCGGACAATTCAGTAGATTTGATTTTTTGCGATATTCTCTATAATACAGGGAAAACTTTCGATGATTATGAAGATAAATTAGGTAATGCTATTGAGGCAATGGAATGGTATGAACCACGTTTAAGAGAAATGTGGCGTGTAATAAAAGATACGGGTGCGGTATATCTGCATTGTAATTACAGATTAATTCATTATTTAAGAGTCGAACTGGACAAGGTTTTTGGCTTTGACTCTTTCCGAAATGAAATTATTTGGAATCAAGGAAGCTGGAAGAATTATAGTTATGAAAAATTGGAATCTGCACACGAGAGTATGCTGTTTTACGCAAAACCGATTCATAGAATTAATGACAATATTGTAAAAGGGTATACCGATGTATGGACAATTGAAGCCCTAAATCAAAATGATAAATTTAGCGAAAAAGTTGGATATGAAGGACAAAAACCAATTGAGTATGTGGAACGAGTAATTAAAATCAGCAGTAAGCCTGGTGATTTGGTGGCTGACTTTTTTCTTGGAAGTGGGACAACATGTGTTGCAGCGAACCGATTGGGAAGAAGTTACTTGGGTTGTGATATTAATCCAAGATCCATTGAATTAACAGAAAGCCGATTAAAAAACTTAAGACCAAATTTGAATCTGGTTGAAAGTGCAATCACAAATCTTTTAGAATGTCCGACGGGATTATTTTACATAGTAGTAGATAGTGTAAAACAAATCTGCTTGAAAACAGAATATTTTAGCAAGCATGGAGGAGTAGAAGCGTTTATCGTTGAATCCGGAGAGATGTTATCTTGTGCAGGTATGACAGATACAGAAGAAGGATGTAAAGAAATAAAAGTCATTCCAATAACATTTACTAATTGTGATTAAAGAAAAGGAGCCTAGTAAAGCCAGACTCATATATAGCAAGTACAATAGCAGATAAGATAAGTAAATAAATTTAAAAAGAGAATGGAAAAACCAATTCTCTTTTTTTAATATGAAAAATTATTATTTCGTTATACTTGTAAGATATTTCTTAGCGAATTTTCTCGTCAAGTAGTAATTAATTTGGTCTGGTCTTGAAATTGTATCCTCAATCGATTCCATATATCGCCACAAATCGGGATTCACTTGTTTGAAAAAATCCTGGTACTCATCTGTCCCAACCTTTGCATTGAAATATTCCTCTATGTTTATTACATACGTATCAAGAATGGAATCTTCCAACCAATATTGAAATTTCGAATTCGGATAAAGCAGCTCATATTTAGCAAACTTCTGTATGCATTCAGCACCTGAGCATGTGTCACGCCAACAGTTTAAGAAAACTGTATCATAGTTTAAATTGACGTGGCTTTCCATATAGTTTTCATAATCACTTAATATGATTTCCACCTTGTTATTAGAGAATAAGGGTAAAATATTTCTTCTGATAAAATTATATATAGGCTCATCGGATTCTACAATTACAACTTTAAAAACATTATTTTTTAACGAAAGCATATACGGGTAATAGGCTAAACCGGATCCAAATACAAGTACATTTCCAGTTGCAGAGTTAATATGCTTTTTCATCGTATTAATCTCATATGGACCAACACTATCTAATATAGAGCCGTTCTCTTTTAACGTGTAAGTATACGCTGGTCCATCGAAGATTCCTAATTTAAAAGTTTTCATCAATTCAGAGGTTTGATTAGGTTGATCTATGATACAATACTCATTTTTCATGTGAAATTTTGTTTCGAGTTTTAATCTTTCGTTCTCAAATAACGGCAGTGAAATGTTTTCTAGATACGGGTTTTTCATTAAGTCAACTGAATGAATTATCTCTAACTTTGGAAATGCTTTGTCAAAGGCTTCTTGATCGATATTTCTTTTATTCACAGCATATTGTTTGAATAGTTCTCTGGATTGATTTGTATCAATGAATTCTCCATTTTGTACTGTAGCTCCATTTACAATTTCTTCCAGAGAAGCAACAGTCGTAAAGGCAGATCTGTTTTGCTTTAATTTTATTAATTTTGAAGCAATGCGATTTGTTAGTTTTACATTCATGATTTTTCTTCTTTCTTGTTTTCTATAGTATGTAAGAAAATATAATAGAAAATGATTTTTGCAATTTTATTGCTATTATCTATATATACCTCATCCGTAGAAATTTCTCTCAAAATTTTTCCTAATCATAAAATCAAATTTAGGTATAGAAAAAAAGGCCCAAAGGCCTTTTGATGTACTATTTCAATAAATACAATATATATTGCAGATATTTAAGCCCAGTAATTATCTTTAAAAATGAGTTATTACAATAGGCTATTTCTGATTGAGTGTGATAAACTCCTCATAATCGAAAGCCTTAGAATCTCCGTGTTTATAGAGAGTAGTGCCTGGATAATTGGATGAGTTTGGATAATACACTCCATGAGCTTTTTTTCGAATATTACTTCTAAGTGTTAAAATATTTGTAGCATATTTAGAACTAGTGTCCTCATAATAATCAGTCAGTTTCGACTCCATAGACATCAACTGACGCTTGTCTTGTTCCGTTATTTCATGAAACGCACAAAAATCACAAGAGCAATAAATTTTCCCTTTTGAAAGCATTCCTTTATGTTTTACATACCAATAAGGGCGAATATTACCACATGAATAATAATCAGAATCATAACAGTCTTCAACACCATTGAAGTATGAGGGAAGGTTATCAGATCTATATGAATTAATAATTCGTTCCTTTCTATTAATTGCTTTTTTTCTCATCTTTCTATAATAATCTCTTGTCCTGTTTGTCATTTAGTTATGCTCCTTTTTGTTTATCTTTATAGTTTAATTATGCAATATTGTTAATAATGACAATTATAATTTCAACATCATTTTAACTAAATTGTGTTCTTACATAATATATAAGGCAATAAAAAACAGGGAGGTCATTAAAAAATGGCGAAAATTTTTAAAACAAATTCACAGGAACAAGCGCTTAAGGATATCGTAGATTCATTAAAAATCGTATCTTCACTGAATGAATTACTAAAAGATGAGGATGTATCTGAATGCAAAATAAAGGTTATGGGTACGACAAAATGCGGATCAATTAATGAACAAATTCCTATCCCGTATACAATGATTGCATCACCATTAAAGGATTACAGGAAAAAAATAGTGAAAGAAACTTTAGATAAATCGAAAACTTATAGCATTAAATTAGAAGAAAACGAGGAAGAGATTCTTGGAATTAGAGCAAAAAAGGATGTGGAAGTAAAAGATATTGAGGTGAATTCTGCAGAAAGTAATACTGAAATTGAAGTAAAAGAAAGTACAAATATCATGAATACTGGGTATCATAATTATTTTCAAAGATAAAAAATAAATTAGGTGTTGTATATTTTGTAAGGAAGAAAGGGAGGAAAATATGGCATTATATATAATGATTGGTGCATTAATTGGTGCGGTAATTGCGGTGATAATGGCTATGGCAGTGGGAGTTGATTTCATGTTCGAACTACCTAGCGTTATAGTGTTGGCGGTGTTTTTTGCAGTAATTGGGAGTACATGTGGCTATACATACGGAAGTGTGCTGGATTGTAATGTTAAAACACAATATATCGGAGATATAGATCTTTTAGATTCTGATTTTTCTTGCGAAATTGATAATTTTAATAACAAAAAGGTTCATGTTAGAAATCAAGAATACCTTATCAATTCAATTGAAATTATTAATGAAAATGGATTGTTTATAGAGACATATGCAAATACAACACAAGTAACAAAAAAAGTTTTTTACACATATAAACTGGTGATTGGTAATAAAACAAATAATAAAAAAATCGATTTGTTTCTAAAAGGAAATATTATAAATAATGATGAACTTATAATAACTAAAAAAATAGATAATATAAAAGATTTCAGAGAGCCTTAAGGGCTCTTTTTAGTTATTCAAAAGAAATATAAACTCGTTTTAACGAGTATAAACTCCGTCAAAGACGGATTTGCGTAATAAGTAATAACGAAAAGAAAAAAATAATATAAAAAACTACTTTTATAATTTCAAAAAAGATATGGGTATTCCTTGCTTTTTTTTCTTTCCTTCTTTTGAATTGCCCGGCAATTTGATTTTCTTTTGATTTCACTTTTTAAGAACAATAAAAGAAAACAAAAAAGAATACTCTTGGCATTGACTTTGACAAATCATAGTTCCTGCATTTGTCTTTGTCTCTAAATCAAACATTTTGCTTACTTGTGTTTTTTAGCTTATTTGTTAAGAAACTTGCATGAGTGCTTTTATTAACTCTCCATTTTCTATACTATTCCTCATATATGATACTAGAAAATTTATACCGTGGATCGTTTGATTTAGTATTTGACATGCCTTAGTTCGTCTCTATCGTGCCTAATACTTCATGGTATACCATTATTAGTGATATTTGGGCGTAGTAATAAAGTCAAATGTAGAGTCAAGATCTGAAGTACATGAAAATGAGAAACATATAAATTATAGTTGGGATAATTCTGGACTGCGTTATTATACCAAAATTAGAGCGTATATTAATTTATAGCCTATTGAATACAAGTTAATTAATACCTATATCTCTGATATTTTTAATTAAACAAATAGATGAAAAACTATTTATTTGTTTTAACATTTATATAAATAAAAATGATCGATATAACAATCGTGTTATTACCACATCGACAATATTAGAATCCGTGAGTTGAAAAATGTTCTTAATTGAAGCCTAAAATTATAGTATCACAAATATTGATTTTAGATAAATAAGGCCAATATGATTTGTGATCGCAATAGGAGAAATAACGTTACCTTATTCTAATTAACAAATCGAGATTTATTGGTAAAATAATAGAAGAATCGTGTGTTAGAAAAATTATTAAGTATTGTTCCAGTTATTGTTGTAGCCATTGCAGTTTTAGGTATTCTTGCCTCAGGTTATGTAAAGGCACCACCGGATACCGCATACATCATTTCTGGACTGAAAAAGAAAAAGAAGATTTTGATTGGCCGGGCTGGAATTAAGATTCCGTTCTTGGAGAGACTGGATAAGCTGAATTTAAAATTGATCCCGCTTGATATCCAGACAAAGGATCCGGTGCCCACCCAGGACTGCATCAACATTTATGTAGATGCAGCAGTAAATGTAAAAATTAAAGCAGAAGATGAATTGATTGATTTGGCTGCACAGAATTTCCTAAATAAAAGTGCTGAAGAAATTGGTTCAATCGTATCAGAGGTTTTAGAGGGTAATGTCCGTGAAATTATCTGTACCATGAAATTACGGGAATTGATTGGAGACAGAAAAACATTTGTAAACAAGGTTTCTGAAAATGTAATTCCAGACTTAGAAAAGATGGGTATTGAGCTTGTAAGCTTTAATGTTCAAAATTTCCGTGATGAAAATGATGTCATCAACAATTTGGGTATTGACAATATTTCACAGATTAAAAAAGATGCAGCCATTGCAAAAGCAAACGCAAATAAAGAAGTTGCCATTGCTCAGTCGGCAGCTGACAGAGAAGCGAATGATGCCAGAGTAAGTGCTGAGTCTGAAATTGCCACCAGAAACAATGAACTGGAAATTAAGAAGGCAGAATTAAAACAGATTTCAGATGCCAAGAGAGCTCAGGCGGATGCAGCATATGAAATCCAGAAGCAGGAACAGCAAAAAACCATTCAAACTGCTACTGTAAATGCAGAGATTGCTAAGACAGAAAGAGAAGCGGAACTGAAAGGAAAAGAAGTTGCAGTTATGCAGCAAACTCTGGAAGCAGAAATCAATAAAAAAGCTGATGCTGACCGTTATGCTGTAGAGCAGAAAGCGGCAGCAGATTTGGCAAGAAGGCAAAAAGAAGCAGAAGCTAAAAAGTATGAGCAGGAAAAAGAAGCGGAAGCGAAAAAAGCGCAGGCAGAGGCTGAAAAGTTTGCAATGCTTCAGGAAGCAGAAGGTATCAAGGCAAAGGGAGAGGCAGAAGCTATAGCTATTCAGGCAAAAGGGTTAGCAGAAGCAGAAGCAATGGAAAAGAAAGCAGAAGCTTACCAGAAGTATAACAAAGTAGCTACAGCTGAGATGATGATCAAGGTCCTTCCAGAGATTGCCGGTAAGATTGCAGAGCCACTTTCTCAGATTGAGGTAATGGTGATGCTGGTAATGGAATTGGCGCTGTTGCTGGAAATGTGCCGATTGTAATGGCTAAATTGTTTGAATCAATGAAGGAAGCAACTGGCGTTGACCTTTCTGAAATCATGAAAGCCGATACATATGATGCGAAAGTAACGAAAAATCTCAATATTACTGGTATCCCGGAAAATGTGTCCTCTACGGATGCGGCAAGGGCAGTATTAGCAGCAGAAGTTGGTACAGAGGCAAAAGATGAAACGGATGAATTAGACAAACCGCTTTATGAAAAGTAACAATAATTAAAGAAGAAGACTGAGTGAAAACTCTTCTTCTTTTTTTTATATAAATGAGTTTTAATTTGTTATAATAAAATTCTCGCATTCTATTATTAATAAGAATAATTAGAGAAATCGTTGATTATTACATAAAACGTATTCAGTTATCAAACCCATTAGGCAGACATGATTATGTCCATTATTTTCTGGAACGGTGAATTGAAGAGAAGCTAAGGTAAGTTTACAATATGAAAATTTGAAAGGCCAGATGAACTGGTTCTTTTTTGTTTTAAAGAATTTCGCTTCTGATTCTGTTTCTGCTAACAAATCTATCATTATATCTATATCAAACTTAGTTTTATTAAAGTTTGAATCCAGAATACCAATGTATGCCGATGACTAACCCGACAGGAGTGCTTGAGTCAACAAAGCTGGATTTGTAAAACGAAAGGATATAGATATTACTATGTTTTCTGAGAGCCTGGCCCGCTCCACCGGCCATTTAAAAATATATAATGAAGGAATCACACATAATGGAACATTTCATGCAGATGATGTCCTTTCTACTTGCTTACTAATTCTAATTAATCCCAAATTCTCATACAAGCGTTTAAATGAAGTTCCTGCCTCATTCTCCGGTATTGTTTATGATATTGGAGGAGGAAAGTATGATCACCATATGGAGGTAAAGAAACGAAACAATGGAAAATTGTATGCAGCTTTTGGTCTTATATGGAAAGATTATGGCTCCTGTTTTATGGAACAAGAGAATGCTGAACTATTTGATGATGTTTTTGTATCTGAAATTGATAAATGCGATACATCATCCAACACAAACTTATTATCCTCATCAATTGAGTATTTTAATCCAAAGTGGAATTCAAAAATTAAGTCAGATGTAGCATTTGATCATGCAGTTCAAACTTTTTTACCAATTTTAAAAGGATTAATCGAACATTTTAAAAATTCAACATTTATCCCGAGATTTTGTAAAACAATTAATCCCGATATTATGATAGCATTGGAAAATATCAATGAAAAGCAATATTATAATAAGAACAGAATTCATTATGATAAAGTAAGTAATGCTTGGAATTTATATTATAAAAATATTTTTATGAATGATGATAATAGAATGTTTGAGAATACATTTATTTCTCAAGTTAATAAGACATATGGCAAATACAAAACTTCACCTTTTATACTTGGTATATCATTAATTCCGAGAAGAAAGAGGATTGATATCTTAGAAGAAATTATTCTGGAGAGAATTCAGAGTATCAATTCACTATTACCGGCAAGAGAAGAGTGTGAGAGAATTTATAAAAGTTCTAATAGAAAAGATCTTCTTATATTTGATCGATATTTACCTTATACATCTCTCTCTACTGATCATGAAGATGTAAAGGGTGTTATTTATCCATCAGAGAGAGGCGGTTATAGCGTTTTATCTATAGACATGAATGAGGAAGAAAAACAAAGAATTGGCCTGGATTTAAAAGCTGGATATAAAAGAATGTATTTTCCAGAGGAGATAAGAGGAAGAGATAAAGCACTCTTAAATAAATTTTCTAATGGCTTAATTTTTGTACATCCGTCTGGATATATTGCATCATGTAACGAGCTTCAAGATGCAATAAATTTTTTTAATAAAATTATTTAAAGGGTTATATATAATATAGTTAATAAAAGACAAGTACCTTAGAGTACTTGTTTTTTTATAAAATAAAAAAGCCATATCGATGGCTTTTAGTATTTATACTACAATTTTATGAATCTTACTACATGGGACCAGCTGCAGATCTTTAGGATTTTTTTGATTATATTCTCTAATCAAAGGAATTTGCTGATCCATCTTTTTAATCATATTTTCAGCTTTATGTATATTTGCATATAAATATTGTCTTTGCCTCTGTTTCATAGCTCTAGCTCTTTGCTTGTTCAATTCTTTTTTAATATTCATAAATACACTCCTGTAAACTTTAATAATTAATTACAGAAATAGTATGATAGAAAATTTGAAAATAAATTAAAAATCCGGGATATGATTATAAAATAGCAAAACCAAGCTCAAATAAAAAATAACATAATAGACTTACCAAAGACAAAGAGAGGATGAGTATAATGACTAAATTATCAAAGCAACAAATTTTAGAACTGCCTAAATATTGCTCAAATTTAAAAATTGGAGGAAGTTGTTGGGTTAATTGTCCTTATAGGGAAAATGGAAGATGCGAACTTGAGACCAATGAAGTACTAACAGCAGCAATATCATATCTGAAAGACCAATCGAATAATACAAATAAAGAAGTAGTAGAAAAATGATTTGCTGGTCGACTTCCATCAATAAGTGAAAATAGCTTTTATATATGGGTTCAGGATTTAATTTATAATACCTATTGTGATAACTGGTTTTGGGATGACACAATATTGGATTCAACAGAACCATATTAAAAAATTTAAGTCTAGATTGAATATGACTTATTAGATATAAAATTTGAAACACATTTGTAACCTTTTGTAACATCTTAGATTAAATCTATCATACTATTTAATGATGATGTTATTTAATGCAAAAAATAAAAGGAGATAAAGATATCATTATAATATTTAAAGATAAATTTTAATTGATATCAAGAAAAACAGAATGAAGAAAAATATTAATCTAGATTTATTCAATAAAAGAATCCTTAAATACGGATTAACAATCACTATAATTACCTCAATGAATATAGTTCCAGCATTAGCATATCCGGTTCTACCGGAGTATGAACACGGTGAATCAGTGTTTACAAATCCGTCTCCGACGGAGTCTGAATCCGATAGAATCGGATATACAACTCTGACTTTATCGGAGCTTGAACCAAGTAAAACCCAGTTTACATATCAACCTCTAGCGAAGAACAATGATGTAATCCAATGTAAAAATTCAGCTACGGTACATGATTTAGAAAAAACTTTTGAAGCAGACTCAGATGGATTCATTTATGTAGATGATTTAACCCAAGAAGAGCTTAAAGAAATTGAAGAGGAACCTGCTGTTAATGATCCGGAGAAAATAAATAAAGAAGTCTCATCTACTGGAGTTACACACTACGCGATAAATGACAATGGCGAAGAAATTCATTTATCGGTGGATTTACAAAATTGGGTATATCAGATGTGCGCTGAATATGGGATTTCAGGATACGAAAAACTGATTATTTCTAAATTATATTGTGAATCTGGTTTTAATGCAAATACAAAGCATTTAAATAAAAATGGAACGGTAGATTATGGAATCGCACAAATCAACTCAAGCAATCATTCGTGGCTGAGAAATATTCTCGGTATCACAGACTTTATGGATCCATATCAATCGATACGTTGTGGAGTATATATGATGTCTGAAAATCTTAAAAAGAATGGATATAATGAAAGTATGGCGCTGGTAGCATATAATACTGGAAAAAATGGAATCCAATCAACTAATTATTCAAAAAAAGTTTTAAAAATCAAGGAGGCTGCAACAGAATATTAAAGCGAGAACTTATTAGCCTTTCAGGATATGGAAGTTAAGCCTGAATCCATAAAATAGATGATAATTTATTTGATAAAGAATTATGCCATCATACATTAAACGAATGCATGGAGGTCGAACGTGATTAACTTTTTATTAGGTATAATTGTTATTGTGTTATGGAGTATGATGGGATGGAGATTCAGAAAGAAGAATTTTATGATTAATATACCTCACATATGGGTGAAAAAAGCAAAAAATAAGAACAAAACATTTAAAACTTATAGATATTTAGAAACAAGTAAAGGCGTAAGATGTATTGAAGAACCCAAATATAGAATTATTTAAAAGATGTCCGATAGACATCTTTTTTTGTTTTATTGAAATAAGGTTATCGCTGATAAAAAATAAGGAATTCTAATAAAAGTCAACATAATAATATTAGAAAGTAAAAGAAAAAAATAAAGGGAAGGATTTTACTTATGAATAATGATAGAGTATATAAAATTTTAATGGCGACTGGAATCAAAGAACTTGATGAGAGTGTTTCCCAAATAGATAACTGTGAAGTTGTTGGTATAACTGAATCAAGACCAGATTTATATATTGATATTGGGAAATACAAACCACAAATTGTATTAGTATCAGATCTCTTAAAAGGAGATGAGAGTCTAACTGGAATGCTTCAGGTACTTAAGCGAGAATTTCACTATACGCGATTTATCTATCTTGCAGGTCAGTTAAACCCGAGAGATCAAGAAAGAATAGATGAACTTGGTAAGTTAGTTTTAAATGGAATCTATGATATTTGTATTACAAAAGGATTGAACCTTGAATTATTGGATAATTTAATTAAAAATCCCAAAACAGAAAACGCTGTTTCTTATCTTGCTAAGAATATATTGAATAATACTGAAGTTGTAGATAATATTGATATGCCTATTTCTGGATTAGTACAAGCAAAAAATATTGGTCAAGGGACAATTGATAATGTATATGTCTTTACTTCTGTAAAACCAGGTACAGGAAAATCATTTCTTTCAGTTAACACGGCTTGTGCAATTGCAAAATATGGAATTGAGAATGATAAAGGAGAGAGGCCTAAAGTGGCACTTATTGAAGCTGATTTACAGACACTTTCTATTGGGACAATACTTAATATAAAAGAAGATAAGAAAAAGAATATGAGAGTTGCTATGGAAGCTATTAGTGCCATATTTGACAAGGGAAATTTAGTTGGAGATGATAATTCGATTTTTTTAGTAAATAAACTGATCAAGGACTGTATGGTGACCTACCAAGGGTTGGATAATCTTTTCGTTCTTGCTGGATCAACTCTGACTCCGGAAGAAATCGATTCTTTGAAAATCACTCCTGAATATTATGTTTATCTCCTTGAACTTTTGAAAAAAGAATATGATGTTGTTATTATTGATACGAACTCATCTATGTTTCATATAACGACATATCCATTGCTTCAAAAAGCCGCGAAGTGTTTTTACATTTTGAATCTGGACATAAACAACGTTAGAAATAATCTGCGTTACTTAGGTGTTTTAAATAAATTAAATTTAACGAGTAAGATTAATTGGATTTTAAATGAAAATATTGAAAATAATAAAAGTTTTAAAGACCAGGGTACGGATATGGAAGAGTTGTATTTCACTTCTGATGAATTAGAAAAAAAGTATAGAATGAACGTTATTGCGAAAATCCCTGCTATTTCTAAAACTGTTTTTTTAAATAGGATATATTCTGGAACACCACTTGTTTTAGATGATGATGCCATCTCTTATACCTTAACTGCGAAAAAGGCATTATTGGACCTGGCGAATATTATTTGGATAATAAAAAAGGAGATGTCTACAGTTTCAGTAAAACGCAAAAATTGGCTACTTGGATTATTGAAGCCGAAGAAGAAAGAAAAATTTAAAAGTACTAAAGGGAGGTCAAATAAAAATGGTGAGTAAAAATGAAAAAGTTCAGAAATTAGCATTAATTTTGAAGCATTCGGAAATTGTTAAAAACGAATTAGAAGGTGAACGTGATGAATCATTAAATAACCTTCGATTTGATGGAGAAGAAGAACTATTAATACAATATTATAAAAAAAACTTAACGTCCGTTTACAGGATAAGAAACAATGCTGCAACCTTGCTTCTTAGAAATAATTGTTATTGTACGGTTTCTGAAGATAATGTTACGCTAAAATTATATATAGATGACTTAATCTGTGAGTTTTCTATCCCTACAATCAAGAATATTCTTCAGAGTGATTTTGACAGAATTTTAGAAAAAAATAGAGTTGAAGTTTCAGATATTATTCCTATAAAAACTATACAAGGTAATTCGAGTTCTTTAAAACACGAAAAGGAATTCCAGGAGAAAGAGCCCACTCTAGATATCAAGAATAAAACGGAGATATCATCTTCTATATCGGAAGTAAAAGAAAATTTACAAGAAAATATCGAAAAACCAGTTAAAGATATCTTTGTTGATCGAAAAAACTTGAGATGTGATATTCCAGAAAAGTTGATTACGAATTCACATCTTTTAAAAGTTACTGCGAAACCAGAGATTAGAGTTCCGTTGGAGGTGGAATTACCTAATTTAGAAAAAGAATTCGACTTAAGTAAAGATGAAACAGATGCATTGTTTTGGGATGATGAGCCAGATGAAGATTTTAAGTTTGATGCGACAGATATACTGGATCAAGATATAGAGAAAGAAGAGATAAATTCTCTCTTAAACAAAGACATCAATAATAAAGAGATATTATCAAAAGAGGAGACCCTTAATAGCTCAGAAAAGTTTAAATTTAATAAATTAGCAAATTCGGTTATTCCGGAGCATGAAGACAGTGTTAAAGCCGGTGCGATTTCATCTGATTCAAAAAGAACTGAGTTAGTTGAGCCAGAAGACACAGCTAAAGAACCAATTTTTAGTTCTGAAACAATTGATCTGGATCCGGAAGATATTATTAAAAAATTAAAAGAGGCAAAATCTAGACGAGAGGAAGCAGAGTTAGAGCAAATAATAATGAAGGAATCCAAGGATAATCCATGTAATGGAAAAATTTTCGATATTTCTACTGGAAAGACGCAGTCTGGAAGAATTGATGTGCACAGAGAAGCAAATAAAATCGTATCAGTTGCTGAGGGAGTAGTTAATACGTCTAAAAGAGATACAATAACGAATAAGAAGATTGAACTCAACTTAGATCGAAATGTTAGTAACGAAGCATATCAGATACAAACAGATTCTGATTTTGAACGCGACAGAAAAGAATTCCTTTTTGATAAATATATGATTAATATTAATATATTTAATGATAATGAAGAATTTCTGAGGGCTGAGGAGGCAGAACTAATAGTATTCCCATTAGATATTCCTGAATCCGGAAACTCTTTGGTTACAGATATTTGTGCTTGTTTTGAATCAAATGGTGAATCACATATAGCTGCTGTCTCTCCAGGAGGTAAAACTACGGTTTCTATTAAATCAGAGGAATATGCGATTTTTATTAGAGGATCATGGGAAAATGGAAACTTTGTTACAGCGTTATCGATTATTGGAGTTGGCAGGAAAATAAAATCTGATATAAAGAGAGAGCAAATCCGACCAGAGAATATTAAAAAAGTGGGTATTGGTCATAATATGCTTTATATTGACCATACAACAACAGTTCATATTCTTCCCAAAAAAGAAATTAATAATATACACAATGGAGAATACGTTGACTTTGTTGCCGTTATAATTAGAGATTATGGTATAGATAAAGACTGTGAGACGGCATTTACGAACAAAAATGTTGAAATGAAAATCAAAGGAGAACGCTTTAATTACAATATAATAGGAAAATGGGAAAACGATAGATTTAAAATAAGAATAACGACAAAATAAAAAGCGGCTACGAGACCGCTTTTTTTTGAATGAAAGAATAGAAAGACACGCAAACTGAAAACTTTTCTGTAAGATATTTGGCGTGAAAATCATATCTTAACAAGATCGAAATTAGAGCATATAGCTTATCGATTACCATAGCTAACTTTTTGTGATTTTCAGTAATAAAATTGGAATCCCATGAATTAGTTTTCCAAAGTAAGGTATCAATTTCTTTAAACATAGTTCTAATTTCAGTTAAATCATTTTCTTTTACAATATTAAATTTTTTGTTGAACAATCTTAACTGCATATCATTGATTGTTCTATTTTGGGTTATCTGTTCAATTTTCTCAATATCGATTAACATTTATTAGCCTATGACTCCTTTCTTTTACTTCTCCATATTTCGTTGTCATTAATAATAATGTAAAATAAAATCACAAGATAAAGGTGATTTATATGATAAATAAAAGTGAATGCAATAAATGTAGTTCTTGCATAATAGTGTCAAGGAGAGGAGAAGGCTATGACTATTTTAGAGAAACTATTTAACAAAAAGGGAGAAGAAAAGAAAAAGACTTTATTAGATCAATTAAATGATAAAAATATTATTTATTCTTATGAAGAGTCAGACAATGGATATAAATTAATTTATCTCGATTGTTTTGATAAGGAAAAATATGTTGTTTTAAATGATGGTGAGAAATATAAATTAAATAATAAAAGTATATCAGAGAATGAAATCTTAAATATTTTAGAAAAACAAAGCAAAATAGACAATGAATTAGAGAAACTGTTGTATGAACCATGTAATGATAAATTAATTCAGATATATGATTTTTTTAAAACAGCATTTATAAGTGAGTTAATTGTTTTAGATTTGTTAGTAAATGAAAATAAGGAATTAGTGTTAAATTTTTCCAATCCAGAGACAGGTCCGTTTACTGCAATCCATATAGAAAAGGATAGTAAAAAAATAATATATGATAAAGAGAATAAAATATTAAAGAAATATGATCTTGTTATTCGGCTCATACAGGATATAAAATCTCAAATACCCTTATATTTTGACTCTGGTGAATTTAAAGTTCCTAAAGATACACCATTTACAGACATTGTGAATACCTATCTTAACAATGAATCTTTAGTAGATCGTTTAAATAAAACAAAGAATATTGAGGCAAAATTAATTAATGTATCTGGCAAGAGTGCGGTTTTTATAATTTTTAAGAATGGAGCAGCATTAGAATATATACTATCAACAAAACAAAATCCAGATGGCAAGTTAATTATTATAGATGTAGATGAAGAAACAACTCTTGAAGATAATGAAGAATATGGGCTTGTACAGAAAATATTGAGCTTACCTACATATTTAAATAATAAACCGAATGAAGATAATTAACAAACAAAAACCAAAATAAAAAAAGCCGGTGTTTAAAATAAACTACCAGGCTTTTTGTTTTCTAATTCTTCAATGTGTATATCATACAACCAACTATTATCAATACTTTTGATTTCTTCTTTAGAAGCCACTTTACAATATATATTCTCTATGCGAAGATAACGTTTACGAAATTCATTTTTTAATTCTTCAGTCAAACTTTGTCTTTGATTAACATCAATAATAGAAAGTAATTGATTTTTATATAGGCTTTGGTTAACAGAAAGCGCTCTATATAGTTCCATTTTTTCTTTTGCTTTTTCCTTAATTATATCATAATAGACTTCCCGGTTTAAAGAGCTGAATAATTTGTTAGATGTTTCAATTTCAAGAGCTGTAACCTTTGGTAATTGATTTTCGTTATATACATCAAAATTGCTTTCTTTAATAACATCATAAAAATCAGAAAGTTGTGATTCATCGTAGCTTGCTTTGTAATTCTTTGAAAAGATATTAGATAATAGACCTAACTTTTTTAGATCCTCTGCTAATACACCGAATATTTCCTGGTTTTCCTTTTTGCTCTTTATTAAGTTATATTTTGAATCTGAAATAATAAAAAATTCCTCTCCACCACAAGATTCAGCAGCAATTTTTAAGATTTGAACAAAATCTTTTTTAATATCGAGATTTAAATAGCCAGCTATTAGATCAAAGCCAGACCCAGACCCGTGACAGCTATGGCAGAAAAATGCTTTTTTAAATGTTTTGCGAAGTACACAGTTATTGATATGTCGATCAATGGAACCGGTTTCCCGTTCATGAACGGGACATTTTATAAAAATCGTATTTCCTGATTTCTTCATTGGGATACCAAGATATTTAGCAATACTCAGCGGAGAAGCTTCATCTATGATTTTATCAATATCATACATATAGATTCACTCCTTTATGTCATATTTCTAAGTATAATGTTACGATACAACCAATCATAAATTAATATTTCATTTTCAATGGCTGAACCGAACAGGCTAAGCGGTTAGACTTGTAAGTAACGTTTTAACCGATAGTTATTCAATGTATGAGAAAAAATCTCGCAAATAACGGCTTTTTCTTAATTTTCCCATTGCATTTAACTTGATTTTAGAAACATATTGTCGAGATACTTTAAGCTCATTTGCTAACTCGGAAAGCTTCTTTTTATGACAATTAATTCCAAAATTATTCAGTATAATGTATTTCTCCAATGGCTTTAATCGATTTTCAATTTCTTCATTTAAATGTTTTTTTAATTCGTTATTTATTACTATATTTTCTACTGATACATCAGATCTAAGAGTTCTATCATTATTATCGATAGATGCTTCTATACATTCAGACAAGGATTCGAGTGAATAGCACTCTTTGTGCCCATACTTATTAATGATGTCAACATCCTTTCGAGTTAAATTATTTTCGGCCAATTCATCATCAGATAGCTCATCCTTTTCATTATCTGAGGCTAATTTTTTATATTTCTTTAATTTATAATAAAATGAAAAATCATAATGAAAATCAGTAGTATTTTTTGTTATATTTGCGAGCATTTCAGCCCGGATCCAGTTAAAAGCATGTGTTGTGAATGATGATTTAGTTTCATCATAGTTTTCAAGAGCTCTGATCATTCCGATAATACCATCTTGAAACAGATCTTCCTCGGAGTATATGTCTGATTTATATTTTTTCGCCAATTTAAGGATAAGTTTATAATTGTGTGAAATTAATTTATCCAAGGCTTCTTTACTACCGCCTTTTGCCATTATTGCTAATCGACTGTTTTCCTCATAACCTAAAATGTTATTTTTAATCATATCATTGTAAATTTCTTCGTTCATTTTCTTTGTCAAGTCATATCCATAAAACCAGATTGACTTTAATGTCCTCCTTCTTTCATGATTTATTTTTAATATGTCATTTATTTTATGAAAACAAATTTATAATTTTTTCGTCTAAAGTTCTCAAAAAACAGATACTATACTTGGAGGTGAAGTTATGGTGAATCATTTTGAGTGTGTATTAAAGAATATCTACAGAAGAGATAATTATACAGGTAACACCATATTTGGAGTAGAAACAGATGAAATAGACGTAAGGAGAAATCGTAATGGTGAGGTGGTATGTGAAGGAATTGTTCCCAATTGGCCAATTGATCTTCAATTGATTATTGATGGAGAATGGAATGAAGACGGAACTTGCTTTTACATAGAAACAGCAAAGCCTTATACAGCCACTGAAGAACTAAGTAAAAAACTAATAAAGAGAGTAATCAAAGAATTAAAAGAGGAAAATGAAGAATTCAAGGTGGGTAGCAACCTTACAAAAAAAATTATTGAGGTTTCTGGACCAGACATCTTAAAGTTTATAAGCAATTCAAAAAGCCTTGATAACTTAATAGATTATATAAAAGTCGATGAATGGAAGATAATAAGGATTCATGAATCGCTTGCAAGTATCACTGAATCTTACTCTGTCGTTGACTTTGTCTCTCATTTTGGCTGTAGTATTAGTTTATGTGATAAGCTTGTAAAAAAGTATGGAACGACAGCATTACGTAGGTTAAAAGCACATCCTTATAGAATTGGCTATTCAATAGGCATGGATTTTTGCTCAATGGACAAGATCGGTAAGTATCGTAAGTTTGATCCATTAAGTAAAGAAAGAGTAACAGCAATCATTTACGAAGCACTGAACTCTTTATTAAAGCAGCAAGGTTCAACATATATTATTCAATCTATGTTAAAAAAACAGATTGACAAGGTAATAAAAAAGTCTTCTTATCCTGAGACGATGATTCCATTTGCCTATATTGGAACAATCCTTGGTAAAATAAATGGAATAAAAACTGAAATAGCGACCAATGGAGTAAGGATTTACAGGACGGATTTTTATGAAGCAGAATGGTCAATCGCAAAGGACTTAAGCCGACTAAATAAAAATAAAAAAGCTTTTATATCAGATATTCAGTTAACGGAAATGATTGTTAAAAGAGAATTAGAATTTAAAATGTCATATTCTGCTGAGCAAAAGGCTTCCTTTCAAGCCATTAAAACAACAGGTATCAAGATCATTACTGGTGGACCCGGTGTTGGAAAAACTACGACGATAAATGGCTTAATAACGTCTTATATGGAACTTTTCCCAGATAAAAAAATTGCCCTCGCTGCACCGACAGGAAGAGCAGCGCAACGAATGTGGGACATCACCATGATTGAGGCAAAAACTATTCATAAGTTACTTGATTTTAAACCATTTGAAATAGATAATGAGGAGTCGGGAACATATAGAAACAAAGACAATCCAATTGATGCAGATATGATAGTTATTGATGAGATGTCTATGGTTGATACTGAGTTATTCTATTTACTCCTCCAAGCGATTAAGACGGATACAATCGTGTTGCTTATTGGAGATAAGGATCAGTTGCAAAGTGTATCTCCAGGTAATGTTTTACATGATTTAATAAAAAGTGGAAGGTTCGAGCTATATCAGTTAACAAAAGTATATCGCCAGAAAGGCGATAATACAATTATTGATAATGCATATAAGATTTTATCGGGCAGAATGGACTTTACTAAAAATAAAAAATTTGAAATTGTAGAAGCGGAAAGTGAAAAAGAGGCGGTAAACACTATCGTCAATAAATTTATTGAATGGTTTAAAAAAGAAGATTTGAAAAAGATCCAAATTTTATCTCCAGTGAAAAGTGGAGAGTGTGGAATCTCACAGATCAATACTATTATAGCTAAAGAAATCAGAAATGAGTTATCAGAATCATCATCAGTATTTTACTTTGGAAAAACATCTTATAGGATAGGCGATAAAGTGATTTTTCATGAAAATAATTATAAAAAAGATTACTATAATGGAGATATCGGGTATGTAACAGATATTTTAAAGAATGGAATTGAGGTTGAAGTTGGAACAGATATAAAGAAAATTACAGGAGATGCTTTAAAGGATATAACGTTGGCCTATGCGATTACTATGCATAAAAGTCAAGGAAGCGAGTTTGAAGATATTATTATTATGCTTCCTGATACTAATAAAAATATGTTGAACCGGAATTTATTATTTACTGCTGTTACTAGAGCTAAAAACAGAGTATTAATTGTTTACACGAACTCTGCTCTGAGTGATTCCATACATACTATTATAGTTAATAAACGATATACAGGTTTAGTCGATAAGATAAGAAAGGTAATGGTAGACTAATGAAGAAGTCAATGACTCAAGAATTTATAGATTTTCTAGTATCAATTATTCCAGCGCTTCTCCTTGCATTTATAATTAATTATTTTTTCATAGCAAATGCTGTGGTTCCAACTGGATCTATGGAAACAACCATAATGACAGGAAGCCGGTTGATTGGGAATCGGTTAGCATATAAGTTTGGTACCTTACCGGCGCGAAAGGATATTGTGATTTTTAAATATCCTGATGATGAATCTGTTTACTATGTAAAACGAATTATTGGTGTTCCCGGAGATATCATTGAAATTATCCCAGATTCAGAATCAGAACTGAATTTAGGAAAAGATTCTTCTGATTCAAATATTGGACATATTTATGTTAATGGGCATCCAATTTATGAAGATTATCTAAATGAGGATATGGTTGTGACTGAGTATATGAAATTTGAGGTACCGGAAAAATCATATTTCTGTATGGGAGACAATCGAAATAATTCTTTTGATTCTAGGTATTGGAAAAATCATTTTGTTAATGAAGATAAAATTATAGCTAAAGTTCTGTTCCAGTATTGGAAAGGATTCAAAGTGTTTAATTAAAGTTAAAAGGAGATGATAGTCATCTCTTTTTTTGTTTTGGTATTTTTAGCTCCATATTAAAAACAGAAAATGAAATATGGAGGAAAGAAATGAAAACTAATAAGTTTAATATAAAGAATCTGTTGCTAGTTAAAATGAATTATTCGTTTAAGTTAATACTTGAAGGTTTCAGAATGGAGGAAGGCGTATGAGAAAATTATTAGTATTGCGTGGAGCTCCTGGTGCTGGTAAGACAACATGGATTAAAGAAAAAAAATTGGTACCATATACACTGTCTTTTGACAATATTAGAATGTTATACCAAAGTCCAATACAAACAATATATGGGAAAGAATCAATTGGACAAAGAGCAAACACTCAAGCTTATGAGACATTATTTAAGATTTTGGAAGAAAGAATGAAAAATGGAGAATTTACGGTTATTGATTGTGTTAATAGTAAAAGAGAGCATATTTCGACATATCAAGAATTAGCAATAAAATATCGTTATAAAATGTATATAATTGACTTCACTACTGTACCAGTTGCAGTTGCAAAAACCCGAAATATACATAGAACATCCAGAAAGCGTGTTCCAGATAGTGTTGTAGAAAATGCATATCTTGAATTCAAGTCAGAGAAACTTCCGGAAAAGATTGTTACTATTAGGCCAGATGAATTAGATAAGATATATGAAAAGTCTGTTGATCTATCAAATTATAAAAAGATTCATCATATTGGAGATATACATGGCTGTTATAATGTATTGAAAAAAGCATTGGTTGAAAACGGAAATCTTAGAGAAGACGAATTTTATATATTCTTAGGTGACTATACGGATAAAGGACCCAGAAATGATAAAGTCATGGAATTTCTGCTATCAATAAAAAATAATCCTAATGTTGTTTTATGTGAAGGAAACCATGAGAGGTGGATATGGAATTGGAGTAGCGGAACTGAAGACTATTCGGATGAGTTTGAAAAATCTACACTACCTCAAATCAAAGGATTTAATAAAAAGAAAGTCAGAAAACTTTATCAAACATTAAGAGAGTGTTATTTGTATCAGTATCACGAAAAAATGGTATTAAATACCCACGGTGGCCTAGCAACAATTCCGGAGTATCTAGATTATATCTCAGGATATCAGATGATTCATGGCGTTGGGTTATATATAGATTTGCCGTGTATTGCCAGGACTTTTGCGGATACAACACCAGATAATTATTATGAAGTATTTGGTCATAGAAATCCGGGAAGGCTTCCAATGAATTCTGAAAAAAGAGTTTTCTTTTTGGAAAATAGTGTTGACTCTGGAGGTAGTCTACGGTGGCTGATTTTGGATGAAAAAGGGTTTCATGAAAAGGAATATAATAATACAGAAGTTTGTGGATAACAACCCAATTAAGTTATTTAAAGAGAAGATATGTATTTAATTTGCTCATGAAAAAATATTGGTTATTATGAAGGGTGCTGGAGCACTCTTTTTTATTTCAGGTTAACAAAATGCTGATTTTTCATCATAATATTAGTATAGGAAAACAAACATTTTAAAGAACATAGCAATAAGGTTATCAACCATTAATACCTAATAAAGTGGGTAGGGTCTGACATTATGATTTAATGAAGAACTTATAAGAAAGGAAAAATTATGGCGGTTATTAAAAAGAAATTATCCGATTACAATACTGAGACATTGTTTATGCTAAGCCCAATGGATTTAACAGAGATTTTATGGTCGGAATATAATTTTATAATTCCATTTAACGAAGAAACAATTTCAATCAATGATATGATCGTGGTCCAGGAACTAATAACAAAGACCGGAAACGCTTTCTCTTATTTGGCTTATTTAAACTCAATAGCTAAAATAAAAGTAAGGCAGGCAAAGCGGTCAAAAGAGATGAAAAAAGAAGATATTGAAGATGCGATTGATAGAAAAGACGCAATTAGTAATATTGCCGAAGCTGTGAAAATGCAATATAGCGCAATCAGCCGACTGATAACAGTGAAACAACAAATTAATGAAGAACTGAAAATGACGGATGGAAGATAGGATTAAGAGTAGAAAGGATATATATATGAGAAAACATTTTTTACAAAAGATAGGTCTGGAGAGTGAAACTATAGAAACTAAATGTCCAATTTGTGGTAAGACATATGAACATTATATAAGTCAGACAAAACCATGCCCTAATGGATGTGATGATTATGAAACAAAAGAGATTGATGTATTTGGGACTGTAATAGATTTAAAATATTCGTGTTTCAAATGTATTGTGACTTATTATATGAAAGTTTCATTAGATATAAGCAATGAATTACATAGAATCCAAATTCCATCGATTCTTTATAACAAACTTAATATCGGTGATTCAATTAAGGTTATCGTTGAATATAAAGACTATCCGAAACAACCTGATCGGAATCCAGATTATAAAGTTATAGGATATTCGAATATAATATAATGACGGATGAGAGATGGGAGATAGGAGGAGAGGCTGAATGGTTGATTTTATTAATGACTTTATAGAGATATTTCTGTGTTTTTTATCTGCAATGTTTTTATATGTTATATATTTCTGTTTTGGATTTGGCATATTTTATATCACATTACATTTTGCTAATAAATTTATATTAACTCAAGAAATAGGAAAATTATTTATCGTTTTATTTGGAGGCTTAATGACAGAGATGATTTATGTATCATTTGTGATTACACTTATAAAACATTTAAATGATTATTAATGAATAAGGAGACGGAAATGAATGATTTTATTTTTAGTAAAAAAAACGGATTTTTACAAACATTATGGAAATCACACAGAGAAGCTATAGAGAGCTTTTGTTTATTTTTATTTGCTACTCTAATTATAATAGATATAGGTTTTAGTGTTATATCTTTCTTTATTTTTTTAATGGATTGTCTTAGCAATTTATATAAAGAAAGTGTGATGTCGTTTAATTTGGGTTGCTATAATGCAATGGTTTGGTTATTAGTATTTATAGCTTATCAATGCTATATTCTTATACGTAAAACTAATTTGCTTCAGACTATGCCAATAACTAAACAAGAATTTGAATCTGTTGGTTGCAAAACGCAAGTTGATGTTATGGTATTTGTTATGTTATATAAATATATAAACATAAAATTGATAAACAAAAAAATGCTAAATATAATGGTTACTTATCCTAATTATGTGAAAAGAGATATGATAGAAATTATAAAATCATTTCCTTCTGCATTGACATTATCAAATAATATAGAATTGTCACATGATATTCAAAGAATAATATTCAAAAGATCGAGAATGGATGATATCGATTATGATGATATTGATATTAATAGTGAAAGTTATTGGTCACATTATACAAAGGATCAATATATTAAAATAATCGATAAACAAGACTATCAATTATTAAAGCCATACATTACTAAAGAATTATTACTAATTTTTGATAAGAAAATATCAGAGATCGATGAAAAAGAAAGGGAATGAGATATGAAACGAATGACATTTGATGAATTTGATGAACTGGTAGATCGTCTGAAAAAAAATACATATGAGTGTGATGATTGGTGGCCTAGTCCAGAAGAATTAAATGAGAAGATGGGAAATGAGATTAATGCAAATATTCCTTTTTTGGTTTGGATATTAGAAACAAATAATCCTCCAGAGACAACGGCAGAAAAAGAATCACAACGATACATTAATAAATTACTTAGGGATAATTTAAAACTATATGATCCGAATGAAGAAAATGAAAGGACAGGTAAATGAAAAAATATTTATTTATAGCTGAGAAACCGTCTCTAATGAGAGAGGTTGAAAAAGCATATAAAAAACACAAGTCAGAAATAGAGGGAAAAGTTGGAACTATTGATTTTATAGCCTTATCGGGTCATGTATGTCGATTGTTATTACCAAATGAATATGATATATGGGATATTAAATGGGATGATATAAATTTACCAATGATCCCAAGTCCATTTAAAATAGATGTTATTACTGACAAAAAGAACATTGTTAGAGATATTAAGAACAAACTAAAAGAGACAGAATATGATGGAATTATTGTAGGTACTGACTCTGACGTTGAAGGAAATGGAATCTATTATCTGTTAGAGAATTACTTATCTCTTACTAAAATGGAGGCTTTACGGTTTTATGAGAATGATTTGACAGAAAAAGCATTGTTGGATTCTTTGCGAAGTTTAACTGATTATCATACCAATCCCAGGGACGTTCACATGACAGAGGCATTTAAAATCAGATCCCATATGGATTGGTTAATCGGAATGAATTTTTCTGTTGGCTTCTCGGTAAAAGCAGGATTTACAATGCGTGTAGGAAGAGTAAAAGTACCAACTCTAAAACTGGTCTACGATAATTCTAAAGAAATTGATGAATTTGTTCCTCATACAGACTATGAACTACAGGCTTCTTATGTTGAAGGTTTTAACGGAACTTATATAAATGCAGAGGGAAATATAAGATTTAAGACAGAAGAAGACGCTTTAAACTTTAGTAAAACCCTATCTAAGAATGGAACAGTTAAATTTATCGAAAAAAAGATAGTTAAAACAAATGCTCCTCAATTATATAAACTCTCCGATATCCAAGTAGAAGCAGGAAAACAATATGGATATGACCCAACGAAAACTCTAAATCTGGTTCAGTCTCTATATGAAACGCATAAGTTGGTTTCCTATCCTCGTACTGATGGACGCTATATTTCAGAAGAAAAAGCAAAAGAATTTCCTTCACTCTTAAAAGCAGTAGCTGCTATTCCGGAATTAACTGTAATTGCAGATGGAATAAAGAAAATAGATATTGATAAGGTGAAAAAAGATAAACGTGTAGTAAATGATGCAGAAGTAAAAAAAGCTTCCCATGATGCGTTGCTTCCTACAGGCAAGCTTCCGGATGTTTCAAAACTGTCAAAGGATGAGCAAAACATATTAACTCTGATTTATAAGCGGTTATTGGCATTATTCCTACCGCAGCTAGAAGAGGAGAAAACTGTTCTGCTTGTTGATATTGATGGAAATGAATTTAAAACAAATGGAAAAGTAGTGCTAAGTAGAGGCTGGACCTCGATTTATGACAAAAAATCAACGGATACAGAACTTCCAAAATTAAAAGAGAAAGATATTCTAACCGTTAAGAATTTTATGGCGGCAGAAAAAACGACCACTCCTCCAGCAAGGTTAACACAGGCTACTTTAATTGCGGCTATGGAAAATATCGCAAAATATATTGAGGATAAAAAGCTCAAAAATGTAATGAAAGATGTAAAAGGAATTGGAATGCCGTCATCCAGAGCCAAAATCATCTCAGATCTCATTAGCAGCGGATACATGGAAGAGAGAAGAGGAAAAGTAAAGGGTCTCTATATTACGGATACTGGGAAAAAGTATATAGAGAACATCGATGACTTTTCTATCTGTAAACCAGAGTTAACCGCAGAGTGGGAGACCAGGATGCAGCAGATTAAAGAGGGAAGTGAATCATTTGAAGCGGTAGAAAAAGACATGATTCAATATGTAAAGGAAATGACAAGAGAAATTGAATCTACCAAGATTAAGAAGTCAGGCTGGGCCGGCTCTCAAGCTACGGAATTTAACTGTCCGATTTGTGGACATCAATTAAATAAAGGCAAATATGGGTGGTATTGTTCTAATAAAAAAGAAGGAGATTGTTCTTTTACAATTGCTGCTGAATTTGCCTCCAAAAAGATAACCGATTCTGTTGTTAGAGAATTGATGACAAAAGGTGTGACAAAAGAAATCTCAGGATTTAAGTCTAAAACAGGTAAGAAGTTTAGTGCAAAGTTAAAATTAAATGAAGGAAAAGTGGAATTTGATTTTGAAAAAGCAGAGCCAAAAGAGACAAAAGCTAGCTATAAGTGTCCCTGTTGTGGAAAGAACATTATGGCCGATAAATGGGCTTGGAAATGCGAAAACAATTGTGGATTTAGCTTCAGCTATAAAATTGCAGGAAAGGAGATGAAAGAATCTGACTTAAAAGAGTTGATTCGTGATAAAAAAACAAAGAAGATAGCAGGATTTGTATCAAAAGCAGGAAAAAGATTTTCTGCAAGTATTGTTCTGAATAAGGATGGCTCAACAGGTTTCGATTTTAAATAAAGCCATTGAACTCATAAGATTTTTATCTGCAAGTTAAAAAGCCTATCATGGGCTTTTTTTATTATTTAGTATTACAAAGACCAACTAAAATAATTTATAAATATAAAAATACTATCATACTAACAAAGATATGATAAGTGGAGTTTTTAATTAAAATGGAGGAATTAGAATGAATTATGAATTTAAGTTGTCAAATGGAGAGATATTAAGAGTTTTTTACAATGATCTTTTTAAGGACGAAATAAAGAAGACAAATGGTTTGGTAAGTTTCTGGTTAAATAATAACAATAAAAACAAAGAATATTTAAGAACTGTACGGTACGAAGATGATAATAAAAAGTTTTTTACCTGGAATAGAGAGAAAATTTTTATGGACGATTTCCTGGCATTTACTCCACAAGAACTTGTTGAAAAATTTAAAAATAAAGATGAACATATAAACTCTGAGGATCTTTGCCATACATTAGAAAAATATGGGATTGATAGTCTTAGGATGCTTATTAAAGTAGAGAGAAATTCTTTTGGTAGTTTTTCTCTTAGATTTAAGACGACCAGTAATATGGAAACAGACGAAGACTATACCTGGGTTGAATATAAATTTGTTGAAGATTATTTACGTATGCCGCAGGATGGATACAAATTAAAACTTATACCATCTAAAGATAAAGAGTATGAGCTATATTCAAATGAGGATTTTTATGTTGGAGACCTTTGCAGGTTGATTTCATGCTGTCGTGAGTCCTATCATTTGATTGCATGAAGTGTTTAGGATGTAGGTGGCGCAAAATAAATAAGGAGGAGCAATATAAAAGACAATATAAAAAGCATTGGTGCAACAAGAATGGATTTAAATCATATGAAAAAATGCGGTGGCATACTGATTTAAAAAAATCCATAGATTCAATACAAAAACATATGGACAGTTTAAGTGACTTATTTTCTGATATTTAAATTATACATATTATCGGAAGTGCCATACCGGCTCATGAATCAGCATTAGAAGCAGTAACAAGGAAAAGCATCAAAAAGAGGAAAAATCCTCTTTTTTTAATGTACTTATACTATACATTTTGATTTATTTAAAAATAGCTTCTTTCATACTAGAGAAGATGTTTAAAATATCTTTTTTAGGAGGAATAAATGAAAAGAAAAAAGTATTTGTTTAACACTTTGTTTGCTACTTTTTGCTTAATTGGTTTTAACTGTATAAATTATCCTGATGCTATAAAGAGTATAACAAATCAATTAGACTATGGGCCGATTACTGTATATGCAGCAGAAATTGGCGATATGGTAACTTCAGAAATGCAGGTATCTATAGGAGAAATTGACTTCCCAGAGACTGGAAGTACAATATTAAAAATTGATAAGTATAATACGAATGAATTATTATACTTTAGTGATGGAACTGCAGTTATGAATATGACCACCAATATGTATGATGTCAATGTTCCTAGCGACTATTCTAAAGTAAATACATTTGCAGAATCATATTCAAGTTGGATAACTGATAAAGAAAGAATTAAAACTCTCATAATGTACAATAGTTCCACAGCCTCGAAAAGTATAGAGGGTCCAAGATTTGCCAATTTAGTGAATATGAACAAATTAATATTTAAAGGTAAATTTAATATAGAAAATACTGTATCTAGTGTTAATAATCATACTGTAGGAGGTGGAGTATTTTATAATTCTAAAAATCTCTCTAATCTATATATCTTGGATGATTTAAGCTATGTATCTGATGGTCGGGCCTATTCGCCTACAACTAACTCTTATACGTTTGAAGGAAATGAAAAACTATGTAATATTTATATAGGTAAAAATGTCACTTCTGCTAATTCAACTAAAATAGCTGCGATGTTAGGTTGGTCTAAATCAGGAACGACAACACCAAGACTTGTTGAAAATTCTATTTATAAAATGACTGAAAAGAATTGGAGTGTTACCTATGAATCTAATAAAGTATCAGCAGATCCGAATATATTTTTAGAACCACAACAAGAATCGGTTGAGAGTTTAACAATAAACAAAGGTGAAGATATTTCTATTAGTACTATACTTTCAACTTTAAAAAATATTACTTTTAACGATGTCATAAATGGTAGTATTTCTAGTACTAAGCCGGGATTTATAATAAATTTACATGGAAAAACTACTATAAATTCGATAGCAGCTCCTGCTGTAGAGTTAAATGGTATAGAGTTGATTTCCAACATAGTATCAATGAAGAACATAGCCGTAGAAAGTCTAAATTTAAGTTCGGCCGAATCCGTACCTACTATAGAAAATGCAATAAATCTTAATTCTATAGTTTTTCCGTCTGAATTAGATATTAGTTCAATAAAAAATAAAAATTTTTATTCATGTCCTAATTTGATTTTAGATTTAACTGGATATACGATATCGAATATTGGATCAAACTCTTTTTATGGAACTGGCTCTGTTAACTTAAAATTCTCTGATATAAAATCTATAAGCTCTAATGGATTATCAAATGTTACATTTGTGGATCCAAATGTAATGATAGAAGGAGAAACAACAGTTGGGTCTTCTGCATTTTCGGGAAGTAATTTGAATTCATTAGTATATTCAGCAAAAACTAAATTTAATACTACTATGATATCAGGAGCAAATTCTCTAAGCAGGCTATACATATTATCAGGTATGGACTCTACATCTTTGAAAGCAGATTTACCATCAACAGCAATGATTTATTGTGAAGCAGATTCTTCTGTTGAGACATGGTGTAAAAATAATTCTGTAGCTTATAAGACTTTAACCGATGAAGAGATAGAGGAACTTACTAAAGGAAAACTTCCTACATTAGAGGCAGATTCTAAACTATATGATGCGGATGATCCTAAAGATATATCCTTTATGGTCGACTTAGGAAAGTCACCAGCGGGTGCTACAGGAATATCAAAAGTATTAGTTGACAACAACGCCATATCCACAAGCAATTATAACTTTGACGAAATAGATTCATTAACTTTAAAAGCCGATTATCTTAAGTCCTTGTACAATGGTACACATTCCGTAAGTGTTTTATTCAATAACGGTACCTTTAAATCAGGAGCAAGCATTTTTGTTATGAGTTCTACGGTTCCGGTTGTAGATCCTACAAAACCACCAGAAGCATTAGATACTATAAAATATGAATTCTACAAAGATTATCCTGACTATGTTATAATCCCAGTATCTTTAAATGGTGCATCAAAAGTAACAAAGTTAAAAATAGGAAGTGAAATTGTACCTGAAGAATATTATGAGTTAGAAGATGCAGCATTAGTAATTAGCAATGATTATCTACAGAAATTGGATCCTGGTAAGTATAGAATACTCCCTACATTTGATGATCCTGCAATTACTACTATTAATAATTTACAATTATTAGTTTATAACGAAGCTGCGGATAGAGCTGCACCTTACTTGTTACAATCACGTATTGTATTTAAAGGCGATTCATTTACAATGAAATATGATCCTGGATACGGAGATTTAGAGACATCTGGAGTTTTAGCATTAGTATTAGATGACAAGTTGATTCTTCAAAATGGTGAAATTAAACCATTCAGCAATTCCAATATTAACAATTTAAAACTCGAAGCTAAATTAATGAGAAGCGAAATTGATACCAGTACACCAAGTGAAGCCGCAAGAATTACAGATAAGAACAAGGCCGATGAGCCTGTTGTATCTACGCCAAGTCAAGCTTTAAGCATTATGGGATCTTTCGTAGAAATTAATGAGCTTAGAGTACCTATGGAAAACGAGCTAGCATTTAATGTAAATAATAATGAGATTAATGTAAATGGTTCTTATATCAGTTCATTAGGATTGGAACCAGGTAATTATTTACTTGGAGCAATTTTTGAAAATTCCGAAAGAACGACTGATGTAAAGAAAGTTATTCTTACTGTTATGGATAGTAAAACTGAGCCAGAAAAACCGAGTGAACCAGAAGTACCAAACAAACCGGATACTCCCAGCATGCCGGAAACGCCAAGCAATCCAGGAGGAGACAATGGAGGATCATCCGATAGCGGTTCGTCAAGTGGAGGTTCAGGAAAGTCTCCAACAGTTGAAAAGCCAACAGAACCAGAGAATAATAATAGTCAAAGTAAACCTATTGCACCAGACGATGGTGGCTCTTTTATAATTAATCCAGATAATCCTTATGATGTGGATTACAGAGATAAAGATGGCAATCCAGTAAAGGATAAGTGGGTTGGGAATGGAAAAAATTGGTATCACGTTAATGAAAAGAGCAAATTAGACTTTGATTGGTTCTTTGATAAAAATAACTCAACTTGGTATATGTTGGAAAGAGAGCTAGGAGATAATTTTGGGTCTGCAAAATGTGGCTGGCATTATGAGACAAAAGATCAAAAATGGTATTATCTTAGCACTAGAAGTACTTCTATGTTAACCGGTTGGCAACTAATTGATAGTAAATGGTATTATCTTACACCTGAAAATGGAGGGCCGACTTATTTCGGAGATAATATTATTGGTTGGAAATATGATAACACAAAACCGTGGAAACCATTAGGATCTATGTATCAGGATGAAAAGACTCCAGATGGTTATACTGTAGATACTAATGGAGCATGGACAGGTCGTTATAAAAACGAGTGATAATTTTAGATCCTGAATGACTTTGTTAAACGTTATGATCGAGAACTAAAATATATTTCATGAAACTCTAAGATTTAGTTTGCTGAAACAGGAACATGTTGTTCCTGTTTTTTTGTTCAATCAAATAGAATAATTACCTATTCTATCATATTATAAAAAGGAGGATGTAAAAATGAACTTTAAAATTGAAAAAGGTGATCTTACAACTTATAATGTTGATGCTATTGTAAATGCAGCAAATACAAGTTTGTTAGGTGGAGGTGGTGTAGATGGAGCAATCCATAAAAAAGCAGGCCCAGAGTTATTAAAAGAATGTAAAAAATTAAATGGTTGTATGCCTGGACAATCTAAAATCACACCTGGGTATAAATTACCAACAAAATATATCATTCATACGGTAGGTCCTCAAATATTAGGAATTAATGGGCCCTCTGATTCTGACTTAAAAGAACTATATAATGCATGGTATAATTCTTTGAAATTAGCTGATGAAAATAAGATTAAGACGATTGCATTTCCTTCGATATCGACCGGTTGTTATTCGTTCCCATTAAAATTAGCTCCAAGCATCGTTGGAAAAGCCATTCATGATTATCAAAAAATCAATAAGAACATTGAAACAATCATATTAGTCTGTTATGACGAGTATACAATGTCGTTTTATGAGGATTGGTTTTTTAAAACGAGAAATATAACAGAGCTCCCGGCTTTGTATGATTTTGATGAAAAAATCACAAGGCTTAAACAGATGATATTAAAAGCGAATAATATCGTTTTTATTGGTGGTGCAGGTTTATCTACTGAAAGTGGCATTCCGGATTTCCGTGGAGCAGCAGGATTATATGTGAAAGAAAACAATTATAGATATAAGCCAAGAACAATGTTATCAAAAGGTTTTTTCTATACGCATTGTAAGGACTTTTATGAATTTTATAAAAATCTATATCCGGCTTTCGAAATTAAACCGAACCTAGCACATTATGCTTTGGTAGAACTTGAAAAATCAAAAGGGCTAACTATTATCACACAAAATATTGATGGTCTACACGAAAAAGCAGGAAGTAACAATGTAATAAACCTGCATGGAACTGCGGTTAAGAATCATTGCATGTTTTGTAGAAGAGAATATGGTCAGGAAGAGATGGAACTTTTTCTAAATAATACAAGTAATGGAATACCCAAGTGCCCTATATGCAAAATAGGGACCGTAAGACCTAATGTAGTGCTTTATGATGAGATGATACCAATTACACCTTTACTAAAAGCTAAAAAAGCAATAAAAGAAGCGGATCTTATAATTGTTGGTGGAACCACATTACTTGTAAATCCAACCAAGACAATGATTTCAAAATATAATGGACCGCTTGTTGTGATTAACCAGGGAGAGACAACCGCAGATGAAAAGGCTGAATTAATATTTAACGAGTCTGTTGGGAATGTTTTAAACCGTATTGTTTAAATTATTGCTGTTAGGAACAACCATTGTTATCAATGAATTTATAAATAACTTTAATGTTACATTGGCATTAACTCTAGCTAATTCATAATTATGAAAAAAAGAAAAGAAGGCGAATCCTAATCTAACGGAATTTAGCCTTCTTTTTATACTATTCAATAATTTGAATTTTCTTATATGGGATTTCTATTCCTTTTTCTTTGAAACATTCAGTTAATTGAATTCGAATATCGCTTGAAGCTTTAAAGTTATCGGATACATTTTTGGTCCATACAGTTGCTTTTAATATAACTCCTCTTTCTGTGAGTTCTTTTACTATCACACCAGGATTATAATTTTCATTAGTAATTACTAATGGATGATTAATTATAATAGATTCAAAGGCAGAGACCGCATTTCTTAGATTGCTTTCGTAAGAAATGGTCACCTCTAAAAAATTCCCAATAACTGAATCGTCATAATTTGAATTTCTAAGTATTTCGTTATTAATTATGCTATTTGGGATAATGATTCTTTGATTATCATAACCCTTAATGATTGTATGGCGTAAGGTGATCGTCTCAATTATTCCTGTTATCCCGGAATTAACAAGATATACCCGCTCGCCGATATCGAAAGGTTTTGCAATTGATATCATTAATCCACTAATTATGTTGTTTAGAGTTTGTTGAGCAGCGAAACCAGCTACAGCGACAAATAATCCGGAACTTTTTAGGATTGATTTAAAAATTTCTTTTGTACTTTCAAACTGCATACCAATTAAGCTGATTGTAATAAAAACAATAATAGCCGTAATGATACCTGATAGAAAATTAAAATGTATTTTATTCTGCTTCTTCAAAATAGAATGAAATATCTTTTGATTAATCTTTATAAGAATTAGACATGTAATGAATAGTATAATGATTTTCTGAGCAATTTCCATATAGGACTCCTTTTTATTTATTGTTTTAAATATGGTTTAAACATATTAATTATAAATTAAAAAAGGGAGAATTGATATGTTAAATAAAATTACTTTTACAGGAATTGATAATGAAACAAAAGTGGAAGAGTTAATTAATCTAAAGAAAAATTATCCATTTGCAGAATTTGGACTTCTCATTTCGGAGTCAAATACAAACAAAGATATTGTAAATAGATATCCATCCTTAAACATACTAGAAAGATTAGATGGAGCTGGATTAGATTTGAGCTTACATATATGTGGAAAGTGGGCAAGAGATATTATTAAGAATAATGAATGGAATCTAGTTTATAAGCTAATAGGACCATATATTGCTTTGTTTAATCGAATTCAATTAAACATTGCTGGCGTAATAAAATTTTCGGATGAAATTTTATTTCCAGTTGATAAACAGATACTCATTCAGTTTACTACAGATAAAACGCACATTTATGAAAAATATAAAAATCCACCTAAGATATGTGGTTTTCAAGATGCTTCAGGAGGCAGAGGAATCCCAGGTACTGACTGGGTATCTACAATGGACCTCTATTTTGGCTATGCAGGTGGAATTAACGAGGATAATGTGCTTGATGTCATTGAAGCTATAGATAAAGTAAATAAAAATGATTTTTGGATTGATATGGAATCATCAATTAGAAAAAATGACAATTTTGATATCTCTAAGTGTAGAAATATATGTGCTAAATGTGAAAAAAACATCAAATCCTAAAGTGGATAATCTTTTATTGTAAATCATGATGATATCGTGATTTTTTAAATATCACAAAGTAATGACTAAGTTCTATACATACATATTTAAATTTCTTTTGTGAATATATTTCATTGAAATCGAGCTTTAAACTTAGATCAGACGAGTTCAGACTCTAGAGAAGTTGAGTTTGCGAATCTATTAAGTATATGATAGAATTAAAGTGATACAGATAAATGTATTAATTGAAAATAGAGGTGTATCATGTTAAAGCCCAGGTCGGAGTTAGCCTCATTCCACGGAAAATGTATTGAACTAACCGGTATATTCAATAATTATTATTACGGTATTGAGTATATTTATGATGAAAACAACAAAATCTGGTTCCAAAGAAATCCGTTCAATATAACCCGGAAACAGGTCTTATCCCAGTAATATACTTTGTGAATCCCGATAATTGCCCAGAACTAATCGTGCCTATACAATTTATAGACAAAGGAAGTGTCATTAAAAAAGTAAATATATGTAATACCAATATAATCCTTAATCATATGATTTTGCAGTGTAATATTAACAAAACTTATAAGATTCCTATGGGCGACCGTGTTTGGATTTATGGTCGTGTTGGTGCATATAGAGCAGGAAACAAGGAAGGCGGATACGACTATTGTATCTCAGAGATAATTGACATTAAAAATGGAGTGATATTATGAAATATAAGACAGTAGTGAAGACAATACTTGGAGATATAACTAAAGTTGAGGGAATGGATGCGATTGTAAATGCCGCAAACTCATCTCTTCTTGGAGGTGGAGGTGTTGATGGAGCGATTCATCGAGCAGCTGGGAAGGAACTACTGGCTGAGTGTCGTATCCTTGGTGGCTGTAAGACTGGGCAGGCAAAGATAACAAAGGCATATAATCTACCATGTAAATATATTATCCATACAGTTGGTCCTGTATGGAACGGTGGCATCTATAGTGAAGAAGAGTTATTGGCCTCTTGTTATAAAAATTCATTAAATATTGCTGTTGAACATGGAATTTCAAAACTTGCGTTTCCATCGATTTCAACAGGAATTTTTCATTTCCCTGTTGGACTTGCTGCAGAGAATGCTTCTCTGGAAATAAGAAAATTTTTAGATGAAAATGATGGAAAGCTAGAGCTTATTTTATGGGTGCTTTTTGATGAAAGAACAAAATTGGTGTATGATACAGCCGTTAAAAAAGTGTTTGATTAGATTATTGTATAGCAAAATTGAATATAAATCATGGAAAAGGAGCTGATAGCTCTTTTTTTATTTTTAAATTAAGAGTAAAGAAGAAATGTATTGAGCGCAGAAATCTTCAATTCTATAAGAAAGAAAATTCCCACATACTTGATATAAATGAGAGAAAGGAGATCAAATGTATTTAAATAAAAGAAGTATATATGCAAATCCATATAAATATGCTTATATCTGCAATGTTCCGATTGAATATGCTAGAAATGTCCAGAAACAACAGAGTAATATAGCTAAGATTATATACAATGCATGAAAATGCCCGGAGTGTGGTTCTCGTAGTTTATATATCGAAGGTGACTCATATGAAGATGGATATGCAAATTACATATATTGTGACAATGAAAATTATAAAGAATACTTTAATGTGTCAGATATTAAAAATGGAGAATACCTGTACAAATTTGCTTGGAACCATATTCATGAGTAAAATTATGATTTAAAAGAGAAGGAGTCGTGTATAGAATTAATAATAAAGAAAGTAGATGAAATAAATAATGTTATGCATGGTGATATTAATAAAATTTTAATCATCGTTTTAATTATGATTTTATACATTCATATTACTTTTGCATATGAATTATATAATATTCTATTTTTTGAATTTGAAACATTTGAATTATTTAGTTATAAATTACTGTATCTCTTTTATTGTTCAATTCCATTCTTAATAATTTTATACGTAATAATTTTTTAAGCAAACATTACTAAACTGAGATTGGACGGAATAGGAAATAATATGATTGAAGCTATACTAAGTTGGTTATTTTTAGTAATTGGGTTTGTAAAATGGGAACCTCTACTTTTTATAGCCAGTGCAATATTTGCAGTAGCTGCACAGCTACAAAAAATGAATGATACATGTAAAAAGAAGTTAAATAATGATAATACAGAAAATTAGGACGGATTGGAGATAGATGAAACATTCAACATTTTGGATATTTATATTATGGTGTATGGGAATTGGTTTTTTGGGCTATCTGTTTATTGAAATTTTAAACAACATAGTTATTAGTACTAAGACAATAGCTTTTGTTTTGCTGATTGATTTTATTTCCGTTTTTTCTATCGTTTGGTTAGGAATTTCAAGATGGATTATAGAAACTATTGTCTCTTATAGAAATGAGAAAGAAGAAAATTGAACTAGGATTTAAGTTCTCTTTTGACAATGGTTACAGAAGACGAGTATTTATCTGAGACAGAATAGGATTGAAGCGGCTGCCAGAGGGAAGACCCAGATAAGGAAGACTTGAATTTAGAAGAATGTTATTATCACGAGTAAACAATTAGGAGGTAATGGATATTTTATGAACTTAAAGAAGCTGATTAATAAAGAGTTTGCAACGCACAAACAATTACTTATCTATTGGATTCTTGAATTATGTACTATTGCATTATTATTGATAAGCTCTAGGATTCTTTTTTTAGCACTTGCAGGTGGAGTTTTAGGATTTAAAAATTACATAGAAACGCTCACGTTATCACGAGGTTTCTTAAATACAACTATACCGTTTATGGCTCTAATATTACATATGATTGCAAGGGCATATCGACTGAAGGCAATTAATGATGATAAGGCTAAGGAATCTATAAATATGATAAGTGATGGAAACTAATATTTTAGTATTTAGAAGAAATTAAAATTATCTGGAGTGTCAGAAGACAAAAAAGTGTCCGAATGGAGGAAAAGTAAAATGCAATTTGGAGATAAAGTTATTATTACTGGTGGTGCGGATAAAGATTGGGCAATAAATGAAAAACCTTATTACCTGACAGCTACTATACAAAACAAGGTTGTGCAGGCATATGAAGATAAAGAAGTATGTGTAATATCGGAAATTGAAATGCAAAAAGATGTAAAGGTCTATAATCTCCTGAATAACGAAGGAGAAAAACTTTCCGGGTTTTATGAGTGGGAATTACATCGTGTAGATTAGGATTTTACGGAGTACCGGGAGAAAGGAAAATAAATGAGATTAATTGATACGAATGTTGCGGCATAGGAAGCGATGGATGAACTTACTGGAGCATCGTCAAAATCAGAGGAATATTTAAGAAAGAAATATTATTCTTCCGAGGTTTAAGAAGATTTAGCAGAACTTAAGAACGATATGTAAAAAAGAAGGCCTAAGCCTTCTTTTTATTTGTAAACATATATATTTGGATACCAGGATAAGAAAGGAACTCTTTTGCCACGAACAGTCAATTCATATGTTTTTCCAACTTCTATCTCAGCATAGATATCAGATGAATTAAATCTACCTTTAAATAAACTGTCGCTGATTTCGTAAACGCGAGTTTCATTGTTAGGATTCTTTGCATAAATGAGATAGCGGCTCTCACTTTTACTATTTTTTATTCCTTTATCAGTAATTGTTGCAGTTTCAGTTCTTGGACTTAAATTTTTGTTTATTACTGGACCACAGATAAAGCAGATGAAGAATACTGTAAAAATAACACCAACACCAACTTTGAAAATATCAATAATATCCCAACCTCTAAACATCTTGTTCATATAATCCTCCATTTGTCTTTGATGAGATAATTATGTTATATTATTAGCTTAGATAATAATAATTTACCTTTCTCAGAGGAATTGTTATAAATGAGAAAATATAATTGATAAAAAGAGGCTTAGCCCTCTTTTTTTATTTGCATAATAATTTAATCAAATAAAAAAGGAGAATTTATATGGATATTACATCACAAGGTAGTTATCCAGCCAATAAATTAAGCAATTTTACACTAAATGCATTTGTATTAGATGGTGTAGAGTGTGCCAGTATGGAAGGATTTCTTCAATCATTAAAATTTTGCAATCCGGCAATGCAAGTAGAAATATGCAGACTTGCGGGAAAAGGCGCAAAAAAAGCGGGTGCAAATAAGAGGTGGAGACAAAAGCAAACTTTATATTGGAGAGGATTAGAATATAAACGAAATAGTAACGAATATCAGGAATTATTGGATAGAGCATTTAATGAACTTGTAAACTCGCTAAAACGAGCTCAAACTCCGTCAAAGGCGGATTTGCAAAAAACGCATCTTTTAAGAAAGCATTGATAGCTACCGGTCATTCAACTTTGACTCATTCAATAGGTAAACGAAAATCTTCTGAAACGGTCTTAACCAGGAGTGAATTTTGTTCAAGGTTAATGAAAATACGAGAAGAGCTAATTAATAAGAAAAATACATAAACAAATAAATATAATAGAAATTTTTAAGACTCTAATTTATAAGAAGGAGATAAAATGATTTATACAAGTTATTTTGCAAATATTCGAAAATTACCACCCACAATGATTCCGATTTCTATTGCAGGAAAGGCTCCAAATGGATATAAAGGAATCCAATACAAAATATTGGCACCTAAAATCGGTTTTTTTACAGAGTGGAAGAGAATAAAGGATAATGACTATTATATTAAACATTTTCAGGATGAAGTATTATCTCAGTTAAATCCGCACAAGCTTGTCTCTGAATTGTACCGGCTCTCAAAAGGGAAAGATATTGTTCTGTGCTGCTATGAAAAACCTGAAGATTTTTGTCACAGGCATTTTGTTTCAGATTGGTTAAAGAAAGCAGGATATGAAGTAGAAGAATGGAATTCGGATTTGAAAAGAGAAGAAATCGTCGTTTCAGTTACTGGACACCGGCCAAATAAACTATTTGGATATGATATGACTGATGAAAGATACATAATTATAAAAAATAACTTGAAAAAGTTATTAATTGAAAAACACTGTACGACGGCAGTTACTGGGATGGCCCTTGGTATCGATCAATTATTTGCAGAAGCGGTGTTAGAATTAAAAGAAGAAGGAAATCCAATTAAATTACTGACGGCAATCCCATGTAAAAATCATCCATGTAAATGGCCGAAATTATCCCAGGAACATTATCAGGATATTTTAAAAGAGGCTGATCATATGGTCCTTGTATCTGACTCAGCCTATGAACCTTCCTTGATGCAGATCCGAAACGAGTACATGGTAAATATTTCAAACGTAGTAATTGCAGTATGGGATGGAAGCAGAGGCGGAACAGGGAACTGTGTTGAATATGCAAAAAAAGTAAATAGGCCTGTTATTGTAATAAATCCTAAATAATTTTAAAAAAGGAAGGAATGTTCCTTCTTTTTTATTTTCCATTATTCAGCATCCGTTTCAAATTCTTTATTTATAAAATCTTCTAATCGTCGCCTGCCATCATTAAAGATTTTTACATCCTTTTCAATTCCAATAAATTTTCTATGTAGTTTCAGTGCTGCCACTCCCGTACTGCAGCTTCCAAAACAATTATCTAGAACAGTCATTCCGGGTATGGTATATGTTTCAATAAAATATTCACACGCTTCCAAGGGTTTCTGACAGTTATGTATCTTGCTTTTTTGAGTATCCCATGCGAATTTTAAGACGTCTCTTGGATATCTGCTTGTGCTTCCGCCTCCAGAAATTCCGGTTTTTGTTTTGCCATAACAATTTCCATCATCAGTATGCTTTGTATATGAATGAACCGGAGCGTGACCCTCAGTCATTTGCGGATTGAACATCGAAAGTTTCTTATAAAATATTTGAACGCTTTCTATTGCTTCATCTATGGATCCAAACATTAATACATTTTCATGAGCCTTCATTGGCGCTTTGTTTGCATTGAGATGTCCAGTGGCTTTTGTTTTTTCTATTACCCATTCATATCTATATTGTTTTAGGTTACTTAGTGCTAATACGTGGGAGAATGGTGCTTGTGCCCATAAAGCAATAACTCCATGGTCTTTAATAATTCTTTTATATTGATTCCATAATAGATTCAAATCTATTTCGCAGTCCCAATCACAATTAGTCGTATTATAGGGTAGGTCAGCGAAAATCATATCAATTGATTGATCTGGTATATCATTCATAATATTTAGACAATCTCCATTGTATAACTGATACTTTTCTTCCATTTTTAATAACATCCTTTTTCATTTCTTTTTAACTACAAGATTTTTTTTAATAATCAAATCTTTTTAACGTGCTAATCATAGTGTGTTAGAATTCCAATAAAAAAAGAGCTTTAAAAGCTCTTTTGAATCAATAATAGAATAAAGTTAATACGCGCTCTTGATAGCTTGATTCTTTCAAATCCTGAAGGTCTTTAAGTCCTAACTCGTTCTCTTTTATGTTATAAACATTTTATAAAGAACTTAAAAGAATAAAAAACTAACATATTACTTATATAAAAAAGAAGCTATGGAGGAATAAAAAATGGAAATTATTAAAATTAAAAAAATGGGTGGAATCAAGTGTGACAATCCTAACTGCAATTACAAAGACGATACGGTTCAAGCTTCAGAGTATCCAAGCTATCTTAATAAACCCTGCCCGATTTGTGGAAGTAATCTTCTAACCGAAGCTGATTTCAAAAGCTTTATTAAAATCATGAAAGTAATAAATAAAATCAATTCATTTGGCAATAAACTGCCAAAGTTTATTCAGAAATGGTTAGAAAAAAGCGAAGAAGGTGATATGAGCATTGACTTCAATGGCAGTGGCAAAGTCGATATTAAAGTCCATGAAAAATATGATTTAAGAGAACAATAGGAAGGAGAAACGAGTATGAGTAAGTGTTTACCTTTTAACTGTAAAATATGCTCTTATTATAAAAGAGAAGAAATAGGAGATAGCGACTTTGGTGCAGTATATGCAAAAGAATGTACCTGTTCAAAGGATAAAGATATAGATATAGAAACAGAAGAATACATAAATGATTTTGATTATGAATCAGTGAAAGATTGTTGTGTGCCGGAGTTTTGGTTAGTAGCTGACATAGATGAAGAAATTGACAAACTCTTTACTGACAAAGCGGCTATGTCTGACGATTTATATACTACTGACGTTTATGAACGATTTAAGGAAAAATATCACGTAAACTGAAATTAGGAAAGGAGAAACAGAGGATGGGAGCGATTGATACAACAATTAATTATATTATTCCAATAATGGCAATTATATTAAGCACAGTTGGATTAATAATTTTTTTAGGAGGCCTTACTGGACTTTTTTCCGTCGAGGAAGATGATTGTGAATGTTGCAATAGTGATGAAGCCTTATATTGGGAAGATAATAAAAATAATGCTTTTGTACACAGTAAAGAAGAGATTCTTGTCACAGTCAAAGGTGAAACAATGCGATATAAAGTTAAGTGTTGTCCAAACTGTGGTAAAAAATTTACTTAATAAAACTGAAATTGTCCGGGCATCTGATCTCTGCCAGGGAATTAGGATTAATGGAAAGGAATTAACATGGGAACTTATAGAAAAAGGGTCATAATCCCTTTAGTGCTTATATTATTGGCGGTGACAGGATGCAGTAATAGAAATTATACAATGGATGAATCAACTGAAATCAAAGTTGAACATACAAACAAAACCGAATTAGGAAGAATTGAAGTAAAGGACTCATACACTTTGAAAGGTGAAAAGTATTACGTTTTGAATATTAGTTTATCTAACAAACCTATTACAGTATCCGAAAGGGAATATGAAAAATATTTCGGTGGGTTAGAAAATGATGCATTTGAGACAGAGGTTTACACGATGAATCTTGAGATGGAGGTAGTAGAATATAAAAATAGTATTTTTTGGTCCTCACCGTTAAAAAATGCGGATACCAGTTATGATTATAGAGAGGATTCGAAATATATTTACAACGAATCATGCGTAAAAGTACGAATGGATGATAATGGGAGTGGGTATGATAGGGCGTTTGCAAGTATTAATAATACACGTTTTTCTATATTTGGTGAAAATGATTTTACTGGAGAAGAGATTGAAGCAAATAAGGACAATCTCAAATTAATAGGGAATGATTTCATTGGTTCGCTGAACTGATATTTGGGAGGATTATTAATGAGTAGAGTTGCTTAAATTAGGATTTTCAGAAGAAAGGAACAGTATGAGAGATATTAAATTCAGAGGCCAGAGCATTAACACGGTAGGCGGTGGCAGACCAATAAAAGAATGGGTATATGGTTGCCTGGTAATTGATGAATCACGTGAAGATAAATATAGGTATAGAATTCAACCAAGAGAAGGAGACCAATTTTATGCTCCACCCGTCATTCCCGAAACAATTGGTCAATGCACCGGACTAAAAGATAAAAACGGCACCGATATTTATGAGGGAGATATTGTCAAATGTGACAAGAGAGGTTTAGCATTTCATCGTGGGCGAGTATGGTGGAATGATATCAACGCTAGATATGATGTAATTGCTATGGATTGTCCTTTCCCAATCACTCTTGACGAGTGTAGTGATGACATATCGATACACGGTAGAGACTACGAGGTGATTGGGAACATATTTATTAAGCAAAACTGAAATTTGCGTAACTAACAGAAGGAGAATTGTTATGAATTTAGAAAATAAAATGGCTTCAATAGATGATTTAGAAGATCTATTAAGAAAACAAGGAAAGACAAATATATTAGAAGGCTTAAAAAACGCAAGGAAGCATTCTTCTTTATTAACGGATGAATTTTGGTCAATAAATAGTTTAGATTATAAGGAAGCACTTAGAATCTTTATTAGAAGCTGTGACGGGTTGAATTTTACTTCAAGGCATGAAGTATTACATACCTTAATTAATAAAATAGATTCTCACTTTATTGAACACTCATATAAATTATTAGTGAAAGAATTAGAAAATAACATGGATTTTTATAATGATGTGTTTGCGGAATTTGGTATTTATACTGTTTTATCTATTAAATAAATTAGTTTAGAGCACACCAAGTGCAGAAAGTGGAGAAGCATATGAAAAAAATAATAACGAGCCCAAAATTAAAAATGGGATTAGATTTACTAATCTCTATTAACTTAGTTGTAATCTATTATATTTTACTTTTTGTTGGAACGGGAAATACATTGATTGATGATGTTTGCACTATTACTGCGATTCTATTGGTTATTCTTCAGATTGTGCGAAGCTTTGTTAGGTTTTCAATAACTGAAAAGCAGAATGAACAGAGTAATTAACTAAATGAACAGATATTGCACAGACCTCTGATTCTGGACAAGCCTACAAGTGCTTAATTGGTAAAGTAGATAAGAAGTCAAAAATATTCAAGAAATGAATGACATGATTTTGATTCGTCAACCTAATAGTCCAAAAGGAAAAGATTGGTGGTCAACGTTTCCAAAGACAGAGATTGGTAAAACAATCGAGTTGTGTGATTAGAGGAGGTAAGAATTGAGTATATCAATTGAAGAGGCGAGAAAAAAGTTAGACACATTAGAGAAATTATCAAATGATCCAAGTCTTATACTTACAGATTTATTTTCAGAAGGAGTAAGTGGAAGTAATTTTTTGTATCAAGTAAATATTAAAGGTAAATACATAATTGACTATTTAATAGAACATTTACAGAAGCTTTCGGTATTTGAAGGTTGTATCATTAAGCAGAGCTCATGGGATTTGAAAATTTACATGGAATCTTTAAAGTATGGAGGATACGGAAGATTTGAAAGTGACGATCTGATTGTAAAAGTGGATATTGAATCCAAGACATTCAAATCAATTGACGAATGCTATGCAAAATATGAGGACGTAATGCATACCGAATATAAGTTGCAAGAAGAAAAATTATCCAATTATTGGATTAGATTTGTTAATCCGACATTTAAGAATCGAATCAGATATGCTATCGAAGTATTTTCTTCTCATAAGAAACCATTAGTTAAGCTATTAGATTTTTGGTTTTGGATTGCATACCCGTTGTTTTTTAAGACGAGGAATAGAATAACCGAAGCACTCAAAGAAGAAAATATTCGATTAAATGACAGGAATAAAGATAATTTAGACGATTATAGCGAGAGGCTTAATAAGCAGAAATTTTATAAAGAGAACGCATCAGCTCATATATCTAAGATTGTTAAAAAGGCGGCAGAAATTGAAGAGTATCTGAGAGGACTGGGATACAAAGAAGATCGTGAAATGAGCGATTATTAATAGCTTTGAAATACGAGTTTCCTCTGCAAAATTGAAAGGAGAAGCATGTTTGATATTAATAGATTACCAAAATTAAACTCTGAGTGTTTTACGTATGAAAATTATGAAAGTGGTTGGTGGGTTCTTTTAGATTTAGATTACTCTGATGCCTTGGAGGTTTCTAATATTATGAGGTGTGTGAAGAAATATGCAGTTGGATATTGCGACAGTGGCAGAGTAAGTGTAAGACCCAAAAATAACAGCTATGCTGTAATGTTTGAAAAGAATGGAGAAAGATTTTGGTTCCACATTCAAAAATGGGAATTTGAAGCTGAAGAAATATAATGAAGTACGACTATGAATTTTCGTAAACATAAACAGATATTTTAAGGAGAAAAAAGTCATGACAATAAGAGAATATAACAAACAGTTTTTTCCTAAGGTCAATAAAGCTTATTGTTTTATCAGTAACTTAGAACATGCAGCGCAAAAAACTGATAACTATGAAGAGACTATGAAACAGCTTCGCTGTATAGGTTGGGATGACGAATGCAGAGAAACGATTGTTCAAGCATTGGAATGTTACAAGAAATCGATAGCTGAAAAGCTTAATTAAAGAATTGAGAGGCGAGAATTATTATGGGATATATGACAATTATAAGTATTTTAAATGATGCTTGGGAAACAATTAAGCAACATCCGGAAGAATTCATTGATAATATTGAGAAGGGCATGGAATATTACAGAGGGAAAACGGTAAAATCTTACCCAGTAGGCAACCATTGTAATCCAATGGTGGTACATCAATCTGAACATGCAGATACTCCTCAGTTATTGCTCGCACATTGTAATTCGATGATTGATCTGAATGCAGTGAGGGAGAACAAGGATTCCCTATTCCATTTAAAATATCATATGAAAAGCTTAGGATTGGCAAAAAACTTAATTAAATGTGCAGAAGAAAACATATATGATGTTGTTGGAAAAAGAATTGTGCACTCATTGCAGGAGGATAAGGGCGCAAACAAAATGACGTTAGAAGAAATTATTCCATACTGTGAGGCTGATGAATGGAGGAAAGAATTAAAAATTCAATCAAAGGTATTGGCAAAATATATTAAAAAGAATTACATATATATAAAAGCAGTATAGTTATGGACTTAAATAGAAAATAAATTGTTGAAATAGAAAAAGCCAAGTGTATGGCTTTTTTTAGTTTGCATTTAAAAATGACATATTAAATATGCAGACAAAAGAAAGAAAGGAGTCTATAAAAGCAAATGAGTGAAAAATTTCAAGGAAAGATAGATAAAATCTTTTCGCAAAAAGGTGATTGGTCTTGTATTCTTTTTGAAGATGATGTAAGTGAAAAGAAATATATAGCCAAAGGAAAAATAACTGGGATGATTTATGATGGTATGGAGATTGAACTGGAAGGAAGATTTGTTGTTGATCCAACATATGGAAGGCAAATTGAAATTAGTAACGTAATAATAAAAGAGTCACCTACCATCGCTTTTCTTTATAAATGTGTGAAAGGAATTGGCCATTCGCTGGCAACTATGATTGTAAATGAATTCGGTGAAGACTGTATTGATAAAATAAAGAAAGATCCTTCTATTCTTTATAGAGTAAAAGGAATCAAAAAAAAGAAGCTTAAAATGATCACAGAATCATTGGCTGATACCGAACATATCCAATTATATATTGATATTTTTAAATATTTTAATAATGATGTCACATATGACCAGGTTGTTAAAATAATGGATGCCTGTCAGGAAAAAAAGAGTAAGTTTGAAGAAATCAAAAAAAATCCATATTGGCTAATTGCAAACGTAGATGGCTTTGGCTTTAAAAAGGTAGATAAATTAGCAATTGCATCTGGAATTAAAGAGTTCTCATATGAAAGAATTGAAGCTGCGGTTATTTATACATTAAAATATGTATCAATAAAAGAGGCACACTGCTATTTAGAGCTAGATCAATTAGCTAAAGCAACATTTGATTTGATTTTATCAAAACCAGATATGATATCCCAAAAAGAGCTAGACAAAATCCAAGGTGATTTAATCTCTGCTGATGAACATATAGAAAGATATGTAAAAGATCACGTCTATTCTGAAATTCTTGAAGACTATTCCCAAAAAGCTATTTTAATCATTGATCTATTAAGTGATGTTTTAACTGCAGCTGAATCTGATGCTAAAAGCGAAGTCAACATCATAATTGATGAAAATCGAATTTATACAAAAGAATTATATTTAGCGGAAACAAAGTTAGCTTCACATATCCAAAATATGTTGGGTAAAAAAACTGTGAAAGAAATAGCAGATTATGATATCGATTATTTCATACACTTGATTGAAAGTACCGATGAAATTGAGTATGCAGAAGAACAAAAAAAGGCAGTGAAAACGAGCTTACAGAACAGACTCAGCCTTATTGTTGGTGGCCCTGGTCGAGGTAAGACTACGATTATAAAAGCAATTATTGCTTGTTGGGATAATGATGATGAAATTATTTTGCTTGCACCAACCGGGAGAGCAGCAAAACGTATGACAGAAGCTACTGGATATAAAGCAAAAACTCTGCAGAGATATAAGAATGAAATAGTAAAGAAAGGAGGACGGCCCAAAAATAAGCTAATTATAATGGATGAAACTTCAATGATTGGAATTAATCTTGCGGAATTATTATTTTGGATTGCAGAGGATTGTAATCTTATTTTAGTAGGAGATGCAAACCAGCTGCCGTCAATTGAACCAGGAAATTTCTTAAAAGACTTAATTGAAAGTAGATGTATTCCGATCACGTTTTTATCCGTGGGTTTTCGAAGTGACGGAGCAATTGCTATAAATTCAGAATTAATCAATGAAGGAAAAGGCCCAAGTAGCTATAAATATGATGATACATTTCGTTTTATATCTGTAGAAAAAGAAGAAATTATTGATAGTGTTATTACTTCTTATCAAAATTATCTAAAAAAATACGTTCCGAGTGAAATAGGAATCATTTCACCAATAAAATCAAAAGGTTTTGGCAGTGTTGATTTAATTAATAAATCAATTCGAGAAAAATATAATCCCGTTTCAAAGTGGAATCCGGATAACCCAAGCGGTTTAAGAATTTATGACAGAGTTATGAACGTAAAAAATGATTATAAGCGAATTATGGAAGATCCGTTGGGTAATACAGAGGAGGGAGTGTTTAATGGAGATACAGGAACGGTCGACAGTATAGACTCATATGGAGAGATCGTTAAAATCTTATTTGATGATGGTCGGTTTGCAACGTATAAGTTTTCTGAAATAAATGAGTTTATAACTTTGGCATATGCCATAAGCATTCATAAAAGTCAGGGAAGCGAGTATAAAGCATTAATACTCATTGCAAGTCCAGAATACATTTTTTTTATGAAACGAAAAATGTTTTACACAGCAGCTTCCAGGGCCAGAGTAGAAGAAGAAATTATAGGTAGCAAAAAGGCTGTAGCGATGGCGGCAAAAGACAATTCAGAATCCAAGAGGAATACTCACTTAAGAGAAAGGATAAATTTACTTATGTCATCAATCTCACTTTAATAAGATTTAACATGTTACATAATGAAAAAATGCATTACCTAAAAGACAGAATCCTGTCTTTTTTCTTTTTGCAGTTATTCTAAAGATAAATTTACCATTATTCATATGTAAAAAAGATTAGATAAAAGGAGTACATTGAAAAATGGTTAGAAGAACGAATGATTTATTATTTAGACTTACGCCACAGGTAATAAGACTTATTGATATAAAGACTGGAACAACAGGAGCCGCAGGAGTTTGGAGTAATCTTAGACCTGCGGAAGCAAAAAGAGCGGCTCAATACAACTCAGTAGCATTAATTCTTGATAAGATTTTCTTGGATAAAGAAGTAATAGCCTACGAAAATGATGAAACAGTCTACACAAAATTTAATCATAAAGGTTTTACATATGAAGCCTGTTATGATGGTGTTGAAACTTCGTGGGTTGGAGAAGCACCAAATGATTATACACTTTTAATTCCTTTGGTGATCTATGCTTTATCTGAAGCTAATAGCAGAGAAGAAAGTTCAACTGAGCTAAAGAGTAATTTCCAGAATATCAAGGACAAATCAAATTTAAAAGAAGAAATATTGTTATTCTGTGATTCTTTTTATTATGGCTTTGTATCAACAGAAAACCACACAGAAGCAAAAAATAGCGCAAATGCTCTGCCGTCAAAATCAATCGAAAGTGCTATTTCAACTGGTGTTTTTTCTCCGATGAGTATGTTTTCAGATATATCTCCCAAATTGGAATTCAAAGAAATGGATGAATCGCTTCCTGTTCCACATTCTGGTGATGGAGATTATTCAATTTCCTGGGATTTTTGGAGAGAAGAGGAAAAAGCAAAAATTCCTTCTCATAAGATGTTAGACACTTATGTTCAGACAGAAACAACTATGTCTATTGCCAGAAAAGTTAATTTTAGATTAAATCGTGTAATTAGTCGATTGAATTCTGGAATGGAAGGAATCGATGCGATTGACAATGACTACATCAATATTCTTTTAGTAGGCAGACCAGCAACAGGAAAGACTACCTTAGCTAATGCTGTAGGAGCACTAACAGGACTTCCAGTTTATGAAATTCCATTTAGTAAAAATACTGAGGAAGATACAATTGAAGGAAAAAATAAGGTTGTAAATGGTCAAATAGACTTTGTAGAGACGGAGTTTTTAAAGGCATTTGAAAATGGAGGCATTATTGTATGTGAGGAGATTAACTTGGCGGATCCGGCTGTAGTAATGGGATCATTGGGTCAGGCAATTGAATATCCATTTGTAGTAATGAAGGATGGATACAAACCTGTACGGAGACACCCTTTGTGTGTAATTATTGGAACAATGAACACAGGTACTGCAGGATCAAAGCAGCTTAATCAGGCATTGTCTTCTCGCTTTAAATGTACTTACATTCTTGATGATCCGGATAAGAGAACCTTCATTGATATTCTTGCTTCAAAGGGTTATGAGAAGGATAAGTGTCGTTATGTCTATGATGCATATACTTCTATTATAGAATATTTGAAAGATCCGAAACAGTCACAGGAAGAATTATGCGATAACATTACATTAAGAGGTTGTTTTGGTGCGCTGGAGTGCATGCAGGAAGGTGACGATCCTAAAACAGCATTAAATAATACTTTAGTTGGAAAGATTGGCGAAGTAGACTTAGAAGCTGCAAGAAGCGTAAAAGATAATGTTATTGATTCATTAAAAGAATTAGGCGGGACAAGACGCCGTCGTAGATAAAATATTATAGAGACAAACCCGGTAAAAGCGGGTTGTTTCTATAATTATTCTAAAGGAATGAACCATCTATTATAGAAGGAGATAAAAAATGAAAAAGAAAAAAGATAGTGAATGGTTATATGAAAAACAGGCAATGGCTAAAAAATATCTTGGCGTTAAAAAGAAAAGGATTCCAATTAGAGACGTTCCAGAAGAAATCAACCAGGTGGCTTATACTAGTTCTGAGCCAGCTATCTACATAAAAAAGGATAGCTTATTTACCAAAGGCCTTGACGATCATAAGGCCAGAGCTTTCCGATTTGGTCTGTTTACAAAAGAAATGGCAAGACTTGAATTTACAAATTTCAACTATCAGAATAAACTTGCAGAAACTCTGGAACCTTATGAAAGAAACGTTTTTAGATTAATTTGTAGTATTATTGAAGAACCCGCGATTGAATCTCTTGCACCTACCTTTATCGGTGGATATCTGTTACAGAGCTTAAGGTATGCAACAAAAAGGGTTTATGATTGTGCGGTACCGATTGATTCTGGAAAGACTCCATTTGAGGAATTTATTTTAGCTTTACAGCAGTTTGGTGATATGGGCCCGTTAAAAGGTAGCTTTAAAACACCCGCTGCAAGGACGATTTTTTATAGGTGTTCACCTTGTGCATCTGACGCGGTAGAAGAGACTGATGCAATTAAGCGTGCAGATTTATCTTTGAAAATTCATCAGATTTCCAAACCTTTATGGGAGACGGAAGCAAAATCGACTTATATCGATGAAAAAACCTTAAGTGAGTTTGAAAAGTTATTGTCCGCTTTATCTATGATAACTGGAAAAAGCTCAATGGCAAGTGCCGGTTTTGGATCAACAATTGATCCTGAGGAATTAGAAGAAGAAGCTGATTTTTCAAAGGGAGCCAGTAGAAAAACTACCTTCAAGGAAGTAAATGATTTATCTGAAGAAGAAAAAGAGAGATATGATGAAATAACAAAAGAAGATGAGGAAGACGAAACAATTTCTCTTAAAGAAGAGGAAGAAGAGGACGAATTATCAGGTGGCTCTGGTTCACTTTCTGCAGACGGAAATGATGAAGATTTCATAATTTATGACGAGACCCATAAAGGAGATCTTTCTACAATTAAAGACTACGATCCGATTGAAGATGAGATAGATGTTAAAGGCTGTGACTTTTTTGACAAATTGGTTCGGACAGAGCTTGAGCTTGCTGAGGTAGAAGAAAAAGCGGCAACGGAGACTTCTATTGAAAAACCCTTTGATTTTCCGGAAATTGATAAAAAATATAAAGAAAGAAGCTATAAGTGTAAAAATATCACTACAACTTTATCAAATAGAGAAAATGCTGTTTTGGGTTACAACAAGGTAGCTACTGAATTCGCAGACTTAATTCACAATAGTTACAAGAGATTAAAATCTCTTTTTGCGGAGGAAGCAGAGGAAACAGTTTATAAATCATCTGGAAAGCTAAGCCTTAAAAAAAGCATGAGCAGTACTGTAAGTTCAAAAGTCTTTACAAAGAAAGTGGATCCGAAAGATAAATCCAATATGGCAGTAATGCTTGTAATTGACGAATCTGGATCTATGAGTGGAACAAGGATTCAAAGAGCAAAGACAGCTGCAATCAATCTTGCAGAAATATTTAAAAAATTAAATATACCATTATATGTGATGGGTTTTACTTCAGACACGGAAGGTGCCGATGTAATACATCATCATTATGCGATGTGGTCCAGCGCAACAGATGACCTGTTAAAGCTTACATCAATTCATGCACAGGCAAACAACTTCGATGGTTATTCCGTTCGATACGCATCTAAGATTTTAGAAAAACGCCCTGAAACCCATAAGGTTATGATCGTGATTTCAGATGGTCAGCCAGCGTGTAATGCATACAGCTATGCTATGGATGGCTATAGTGATACGAAGGATGCAATCCGTGAGGCAAGAGGAAAGAACCAGAATGTATTAGGTGTTGCAATCGGAGCTGACATTGAGACTCTGCAAAAAATGTATGGTAATGATTTTGTTTTTATAAAGTCTTCGGAAGACTTGTTTACAGGAATCATTAATAAGTTTACTCTAATGGTAAAGAAGTGGTAAAGGAGATTGTATGGATATTAAATTGCTTAATGATGAGACTCGATTTTATATTGTTTTGGAAAACCCTTCAGATGAAGAAAAACTAAAAGCAATTGATTTGGTATCCAGTATTTTTGGGATAAAGAAAAAAGAGGAAAAACCGGAAGGTGTCATTCCGGCAAGGGTTGAAGACACAAAAATTCCGGATGAAGAAAATTCAATAATGTTGAAAGGTGAATCCAATAGAATAGGAGTTACGGAACCTTTAAAAGACAAGGAGGATACAAACAAAGGAAAAGCGGCTTCTAGGTGGGTTCCGCCAATTACTTCACCAGAGATGTTTGTCAAAGAATATTTGTCCTATAACACTTTAGATGAGAAGTCTCAAAAGTGGGTAATTATTAATTGTTCCCGATATATGAAAAGATATTTAGCAACACTGGATTCAGATAACAGTGATGTTATAAGGAATTTTATTAATGATTTTAGTCCGGTGTTGGAAAATACAATTACTCAGTTCTTGAAAAATAATGGATATTCAAATCTGAAAGGATTTTTATCAAGGGCAGAAGAAACTGAAATAAAAGCGATGTATGAGGCCTGCAAATTATCTGTATGTAGAGGGCTAAATATAAAATAAAAAGACCATTATAGGTCTTTTTTTATTGTCGATTTTTTTAATTGTTTCAATTGTGCGTTGTTGTAAATTTTAAATCTAAAATAATGATACCAATATTCATCTTGCTGATTCCTGGGAATAGATTCATGAAGATAGTCTATGGGATGGTCGTAAATTTCATTGCATATATTACTAAGACGAAATTTCTTCAAAGCTCTTGACCCGGCAGGTTCTGAGAAGAACTTATACATTGCTTTAATACTGGAAAAAGTATAATTTTGAGAAAGCATGTATTGTAAGCAAATACTGGCTCTCATCATACCTTTAGTCCCTGAAAGATATTCTTTTGGAAATTTACAAAGTTTTCCATCTAGCACATCTTTATAAGTTTTTAGAACCAATTCTTTAATGTCAATGTTTATTATATTAGGATAAATCAATGCAGATAAGTAATAATAGTCCTTTGTTTTATCTAATTCCGGAGGATACTCTATATATTTCATGAGTGGTTCCAACTTTAATTGTTTTGATATTTCTTGTGTGTAATGATTTTTAAAGTCCCATGGATCCCAACCTAGATACGTTTCCACAGCAAATTTGATAATATATAAGGCATAGTTTTGGGATGTATCATCTTCGTACTTAAAATAATAGGGTGCAAACCCTGATTTGTTTCCGAGTAATACTTGTTCATACTCGTACAATAATACTTGCTTATCCATTTGGAGAGCCTCCTTTTTGTTTGTATATGAGTGCTTCGTTGTAAACTCGACTATATCAAGTTTAAGATTCCTGTAAAACAGGATTTGCACTATATTAAGTCCTTGCATTAGGCTTATTGTTAGTATGTGTTAAAATTATGTAATTGGTTTCTTTAATTAATATAAGTTATAATTATTCATTTGCATTTCCTCCCATAATATTAAAAATATGATTAAGAGAGGTTAAGAAAAGTGAAGTCAAATATCTATTGTATTTTAGGAAAATCTGGTGCTGGAAAAAGTACACTAAAAAAAGAACTTCAAAAATATGGAATTATTCCATTACATGAATGTACTACTAGGCCAAAACGGCCTGGAGAAAAAAATGGAGAAGACTATTATTTTTTTACGGAAGATGAGTTCCGCAAGTCCAATATAATTAGTAAAACCTGTTACAAGACAGATCATGGGACCTGGTGTTTTGGAATAATGAAAGAAGAAATTGAAGAGGGAAAAAATTATTGTCTTGTTATTAATCCCTTTCAATACCAGGAAGTAGTTGAAAATTTCAATGATCAGGCTAGCATCATTCCAATCTGGATAGTAACTAATGAAGAACAGCGGATTTTAAATATGATATTAAGAGAAGAAAAAAAGGAAAAGCCAGATTATAAAGAAGTTTGCCGAAGAATTAAATCTGATGCAGAAGATTTCTCCGAAAATAATGAAATAATTAAAAATATTCTATCAAAAGTTATTGTGTGCAATGGGTTTAATGTACCGATGGAAGAAATTGCAGAGGAATTATATTATAAAATATATTCTAGATAAACGATAAGATAATAAGAAAGCGAGAAGAATAAATGAAAAATTATAGATATTCAGTAGCACTTGATGTGGATGATGTGTTGATGCCGTGTGCATCACTAGCTTGTGATCTCGCAAATAAGGAAGGACTATTCAATCCTCCATTAGATATTAATGAGATTAAGGCATGGAATTTAGCTGGGACAAGGGCAGAGAGTTTGTTGTCATATTTTAAAGATCCTGAATTTTATAAGAGACAGCGACCATATCCCGGAGCTCAGGAATTTGTAAAAAAGCTAAGCAAAAAAGCAGAGATCTTTATTGTAACAGCCATTGAAGAAGAATCAATTGGAGTCCGGATGAAACAAATCAAAGAATATTTTCCACAGATTAATCCCAAAAATATTATTCCAGCCTATCGGAAAGATGTAATTAATGTCGATTTTACTTTAGATGATGGAGCGCATAATGTCTTGGCATCAAATGCGAAGTATCCAGTACTTTTTAGAAGACCATGGAATGAGCATATCACAGGAGTATTAGCGATTAACAATTACGATGAATTTCTGAATATCATTGATTGTATTAAAGAATCTTATGTCGATAATGCGATAAGTTTTACTAAGCCAGTAGTTGTTGCTATAGTAGGTCCGAGTGGCTCTGGCAAGACAACCTTGGTTAATTCTTTACTTAGATATGATAAAATAAGGAAACCTGTTTCTGCAACAACAAGAAAAAGAAGAGAAGGTGAATCAGAAAAAGCTTATCACTTTATTTCAAATGCTGAGTTTGAATCTATGAGAAAAGATATGAGATTTGCTGAAACAACAGTATATGCTGGAAATAAATATGGAACAGAGTTATCTGGAATCAATCAGGTCTTAAAAGAAGGAAAACATTGTATTATGGCAATTGATATATCTGGAGCAATGGCATTAAAAATGCAGTACCGGACAGTTATCATGTACATAAAAAGAGACAGGAATAAATTAATTGATACAATGATCCAGAGGGTTCTTGATGGAGAAACAACAAAGGAGGATATTGTTAATCGGATTGTTTCCCTGGATGACGAAAAGAAGAATGTGGAGCTTTGTGATTACATTATTGACAATAATGGAAATGTTTCAGATGCGGTTTCAGAAATTTTCTCTATTTTGAAATTAAAATAATAAAAAAGGGATGCAGAATATTTATTTAATTTTACATGTTTAATTAAATATAACATTAGCTGAAGAGCTTGTTGAATATAAATGAAATCTGGATTCTAAAGGAAGGGAAGATACACTATGGGACATAATTTAAAATATCCAGTCGGTTGTAGAATTAGTTGGTGTGGAGAAGAATTTGAGGTTTTGGAAAATTATAATGACTACAATGGTACCGTTAAGCAAGGGAATAATGTAATAACTAACTTTTACTTCTGTTATCAGGGAGAAGAGGCTATTGTAATTAGCGAATAGAATATGTGATTTATGTGAGGAGGAATGAATAAAGTGCTAACGAGTTGGCAATGGATTTTCGTTTTGGTTGTTTTAATTATTGGTGCAATTTTTATTCCTAGTGATAGTGTTTCTTATCATAAATACGACTGCTACGATAAATCTGTTTATAAATGCCGAAAATGTAAAAAGAAGTGTAAGTGGAATATTATAGTTAAAAGGTTTGAAGAATTAGAGAAAGAAAACAGTTGAAAACACTTATTTATTATGTAAATTAGTATTTATATTAATAAGGAATTGGTAACTAACGAATCTTTAATTAACATTTAAAAAGAGGCTAAGCCTCTTTTTTATTTTTTCCATACAATAAAAAAGCATAATAAAGTTATAAATAATCAAAGGAGGTATTATTAATGGCAAAATTAAATGATACTGATTTAAAAAGCATCTTGTCAAAACTAATAATTCGGTCATTATCAAATCCAGAGCCGGCTAGAGAAATTGTAGATCAAGCGCTGGAAGAAAACGACTTTAAAAGTCAAGTTTCTTTATTATGCGAAGCATATCTAAAGCCAGAGTTTAGAACATCAACATTAATATCTAAATCAATTGATATTAGAGCATTACCAAGTCTAATAAATATTTGTAAAAGAGAAAAACTTGGTATTATTACAATTGATTTTAGCGGAGATCATGGATACACCTATAGAAAAAATGACAAAATAAATATTTTGATTCTATCTGGTCAAATAAATGAATTTAACCAGATTCTATTAGAGGCCTGTGCTGTCTCTGGTTCTATAGATGAAATTGACCGTTATGATGCGGATATTTTTGCTAGGGCGTTAAAAGAGACAAACCCAATGATTGAAGTCAGAGGCGTTAAAAAGAGTACATATGATGCAATGAAGAGAAATATTAAAAAGTTGCCATATGAAATGAGATTTACGCTATTCCCTAAAAAAGAAGAAAATGGAAAACTAAATGTAGGTTTTTTCACAAAAACAGAACCGATTATTATGAAAAAAGGCTCAATGAAATCAGTTGCAGGTCCTTTTTCAATACCCAAAATAGCTTCCATTATTTTAGCTAGTTCAATACTTGAAAGACCAGAAAAAGAAAAACAGTATGAATCAATCAAAAGAAGAAATCAAGAATTAATGCAAGACATAATAGATATGTACTACGAAAATGATGAACCATATTATCTTGTTCCGGCAATTATCGGGAAAGATGGATATAACGTTTTTATGGACTCGTCATACGAAGTGGATTATTATGGATCAGAAGTAAATATTCATGAATTGAATGATTATATTCATAACAAATTTATAGGACTTAATCATACATTAGTTCCAATGACTGTTTCTGAATTTGAGCAATACAAAAATGATATTATAATAGAACCTAAAGATTTCCAATTTTATAAAGAGCATTCAATTCCGATTTATGCAGAGCCAGAAGAAATGAGAGATAAACAACTTTCAGAATCCTTAATTGAGATGCTAAACAGAAAACGAGAACAAGTTCTTTTAGTGTCGGATGATTTTAATGGTCAAAATCTTACAAACTTAGAAAATTATATCGTGGCTTCGGTACATGAAATAATAATGCGGGAAGATGAGGATTTTACAGATTGGTTGGAAGCGGATGAAAAATTAGAAACAAGAGAGATGGAACTATTGAGTGATATAGAGCAAGCATATTCAATGGCCGCAGTATATGATTCGCACGATAAAGTGAGTGAACTAATAAACAATGTACGAACAGAACTTGAAGCTCATAGGTCAATTGCTGACCATGAAGAACTGACAAGGTAAAGGAGGGAAAACAATTGGCAGATATATCAAAAGATACAGCAGCCATGGCAGAAGCTTATCAGGTAATTGCAAATAGCTTAGGCCTGGCATTAAATGCAGCTACAAGGCTGTTAGATGGCCTTTTAAATAACAAAGATACACAAGAATTCGCAAGAATGTTTATGACTATAAACAAAGATCCTAATCACACAAAAGAAGATAAAATGGTGGGAAGGGATATTTCACCTGAACTAATTCCCATAGTAACAAAAATATTAGATAGGGAAAATGAAATTGCAGCCAAAATTGTACATATGAATCCTGATGATGAACCAAGTAAAAATATACTTCTTTATTTTGAGTGCCAGAAGGAAAAAATTGATTTAATTGTTTCAGAGGCATTTGCTAGAACTGGTTTATTAAAAGAAATGGATCGCAGCAGATCAGATGAATTTGTTGGAAAGTTATTTGATAATCCGATGAGAGAAGTAAAAGGATTAACTCAGGAAAAATATGATGAATTTTTATCAGATGTATCAAAGTTAAAGTATCCGTTAAATATGATAACATTATTTCCAAGGCACTATGATTGGAATGGAATTTCTTTAGTAGATGTAGGCTTTTTAGAATCAACGACAGAGCGAAAAATCAGAACACCTGATGGAAAAGTAACTGAATCTGGTCCGTATTCAATTCCAAATATTATAAAAGGATTATTAGTCAAACAGCAAATTCTTGATAATGCAAAAAACTTAAATGAGCACGGAGAATTTTACAATCGAAGGTTGGAATATAGAAAATCAGTTATTCATAAAGTATTAAATCTTGAAGATATTAAAAGAGAAAGAAGAAGTATCTCAAATATATATTCTTTTATTGAAAGATTTGATCCAGACTCAGATAATAAAAATATGCTTATTAAATTATTAAAGGATAGTGCTGTATCAAAAGAATCAAGATTTCGGCTAATTGATGAAATTTCCAAATTAAGTACTGATGAATTAATGAAAGAAAAAATTCTAAATAAAATAAATGATTTGAAAGATATTAATTATCTTATTCCAGCAAAAATTGTTCAAGATGGAATGGATTATTCTTACGAATTGGATTTCAATAATTATATAAAAGTTGGAGCCTCAGTCAATATCCATACAAATCGATGTAATAGAATCATTGATTTGAAATGTTCAGAACAGGAAATAGATTATTTTGCTAAATTAAATATGAGTTCTGATAATAAAACATTACTTATTTTAAATCAAAATGAATTTGAACAGAAAAAACGTAATGGAAAAAATAAACAGTACAGAAATACAGATTTAGAATTTACAAATATAGGAGAGGAAAAAATGTCTTCTTTATATAAAGAGTTAATTAGCATTCAGCATGATAGTGAACAAATAATAAACGTAATTAGTTCAAATAAAGATAGTTTTTTGCTTAATCCAACCAGATATGATGAACTAGACTTAGCTGATGATGCAGTTTTCCCTGAAATAGTTGATGATCTAATATATGACAATTTAAATGGAATTATTGAAAAGAAAATAATTAGCGATGCATTAGAAAATGTAAAACAGGATTATGAATTTGAAAATGTGAAAGATCCAAGTTATTTAAATAAAGCCATTGATGAAGCAAGATATGAAGTAATGGAGGATAAAGGTAGAGACAAACAAAATCAACATAATAATAGATTTGGATTTGAGGCAAATCATTATGAAGAGTTGCCGGACGATTATTGGGATAGAAACAAAGATGGAATAGATGATAGAAATCAATAAGAGAGGGCATAAGGCCCTTTTTATTTTTCGAAAAAAATTGGTTTAGTCAATCTTAATAATCTTAGTACGGTATATCATCGATACTCAGTAGTTCATAGTTTTCTTCTAGGTAAAAATCATACTAATTTCAGAAAAATAGAAAGGAGATTAGTATGAAACCAAAAAAACAAGATTTATTCACGATTATATTTTCATTAGTTATTGGTGTACTATTTACAATTTTTTTAGCTCTACATTCAGGTGCATCTTATTCAGAAAACCCTAACATCATTTCTGCGGCTATAAACGGAATCATATCACTTATATCAAATCCTATGAATTTTACGATTAACAGCAGCACAATTATTTGTTTGATGTATTATTTGGCAATATTTGCATTTGTTATTTTATGGATAAAAGTGCAAAGTGAAGTAAATGCAAAAACAATTAAGGATCCTGCAGGCTCTGCTGCTTGGTATGAAAATGTAAAGAAGTTTAAAAAGAAATATACAGACTTGAAAAATCCATTCAATAATATTCTTTTGACTCAGGACATAGCTCTTAATATGAATTCCCATAAAACCATGCGAAATAATAATGTGCTTGTTGTTGGTGGATCAGGTTCTGGAAAAACACGTTTCATGATTAAGCCGAATGTTTTACAGGCAAATTGTAGTTTCGTTATTACAGACCCGGCAGGCGAAATTTTGGAAAATGAAGGTAAAATGCTGGAGAAACATGGATACCGAATTAAGGTTTTCAATTTAGTAGATATGTTGCATTCAAATTCTTATAATCCATTTAAATATATAAGGGATGACCTTGGTGTTTTAATGATGATCAACTGTCTCATAAAAAATACAAATAATGGACAAAAAGGCGGAGATCCATTCTGGGAAAAATCAGAAACAGCTCTTTTACAGGCACTGGTATTCTACTTAAAAGATAATAAAAACATTCCGGATAATGATAAGAACTTTACTAACGTTATGAAATTATTACAAGCAGCTGAGGTAAACGAAAATGATCCAAATGCCCAGTCCGCGCTTGATAGGTTATTTGCCAAACTTGAGGCTACAGATCCGAATAGTATTGCAGTAAAACAGTATAAGACATTTAAGATGGGTGCCGGTAAGACACTTAAATCTATCTTAATTTCCTGTGCTGTCCGTTTGACTGTATTTAATTTAAAAGAAATTGAAAATTTAACAATGAATGATGATTTAGATTTAAAATCAATAGGAGATGAAAAGACAGCATTATTCGTTGTTATCCCTGCAGCTGATGATACTTACAATTTTTTAGTATCTATGATGTATTCACAGCTATTTGAAACTTTATATTACCACGCAGAAAACGAGTGCCCATATGAATATTACATAAAAGAAGGAAATGACATTCTAGCAATTGCTAGAAAGAATGAAAAGGGTGACAAATATACACAAAGAGATGCTAGAAGATTACTTGAATCGCTAAAGCGTTCGTATATAAGAAAAACTGCTAAAGGAAAATATTTATTAAAGTCCAAAAACTTTGAAAGATTATTTAATTCAGAGCAAGAAGCAAATCTATTTAAAGAACGATTAGAAAAATCTAAAATAATTAAAGGTTCAATTAGATTACCTTATCCAGTTCGATTTTTGTTAGACGAGTTTGCTAATATCGGTCAGATTCCGGAATTTACAAAAAAACTGGCGACCATGAGGAAGTATGAAATAAGTTGTACTATTATTCTACAGAATCTGGCCCAAATTAAAACCATGTATAAGGATGACTGGGAGTCAATTGTTGGTAACTGTGATAGTTTCTTATTTCTTGGAGGCCAGGAATATTCGACACTAGAATACATATCAAAATTGTTAGGAAAAGCAACAATTACGAACAGAGGACGAAGCCGAAACCGGAGCGCTAAAGGTGGAGGTTCTGGACAAAGTTGGAATCCAACAGGACGAAATCTTTTAGATCCAAATGAAATGTCAAAAATGCCAAAGGATGAATGTATTTTAATTATAAATGGTATGAATCCATTTTATGGTAAAAAGTATGATTTAACAAAGCATCCTAATTTTAATGAAAGCGGTGATTCTCCAAAGGGTGAAAAATATTTTTGTAAGAGTGAGATATTAAATTATGGTGCAAAACTTGGTAGCGAGAAAAAAAATATAAATGGAGATGTCCCTGGAGCATTAGAATATATTGGACCGCAGAAAACATTAAAAGAAGTATTTAACGAAAATGAAATTCATTCAGTTAAAGATGCTGTTAGTCGGATTGTCTTAAAAAAAGGAGAAGTTATTGTTAATGAAACTATTGATAGTGAAACTGGTGATATAGATTTTAATTATAATGTTGATTAATGATGGCAGCTAGATAGTGATTACTCACTATCTATTTTTTTATTAACGTTTAAAACATTAAAAACACCTTGATTTGCAAAATCAATATTACATATTTAAATTGAGGAGGCAAAAGTTATGAAAAAAGTTATGAGTAAAATTATGTTTGTTTTTGCGTTTTTGACTCCAATAAGAGCATATGCGGCACAGAACAAGAGGTTTGATCAGATCATGTTAGAAGCAATATTGATTTTTTTAGGCTATGTTTCTTGGCCAATATTTGCAATAGCAATAGGTATGTTTATTTATGCCTTTAAAAGTGAAGATGGAGCAATGAAATTAAATTCTTTAAAAGTGTTTGGAACTGCATTATTTTTACAATCATTAATTTTCATAGCAAAAGCTTCTGGACTTTGCTGATAAATAAAGAAAAGGAGACTTAAACCATGGTAAGAGAAGTAAAGAATAAATTATGTTTGGCTGGTTCCGGAATGAGTCGACATGCGCTGTCAAAACTTAAAGACTTAACCGTAACAAATAAGTTTGTATTAGCTGGACAAAAAGCATTGATTGGAGCCGGATTTTTTGCATTAACTCCGTTGAGCGTATTTGCTGTACCAGAAAATGTTAATCCAGTTGAGATGGTTAATAAACTGGTAAGTATGGTGTGTACAATTTTTAGTTTAATTGGAGCAATATTATTAGTTTGGGCCATTGGCCAATTAGTATTAGCTTTCAAAAATGAGGATGCTGACTCAAAATCAAGAGCCATGCAGGTATTGGTAGTATCTGTGTTATTATGCTCAGTAAAATTAATCTATGCAGCAATTACTGGAGAGAGTGTTGTTGATTTTAGTTTTTAATTAAAATAATGAAGACAACAAGAAGAGAATGCCTTTGGGTAACCAAAGGCTTTTGTTTCAAAGAGGAGGCACAATAAAATGAATAAAATTAAGAGATCCGTTTCTTTTTATTACGCCCTTTTAATCACAATATGTACAAATTATTTATTCATAATAAAAACATATGCAACCGAGGCAACTGAAGGAAATTTAGGTATGGTTGCAGAAACACAATCAATGAACGCCGGAAATGGAGAAGGCGGTGCTGCAGATGAATTTAAAGATTTTCTAGCTGGAGAGAATGGACTTATGAATCTGGTCTCACATGCTGGACTGGTTTTAATTGCTTTCGGCATTGGCCAATTAATTTTAGCATTCAAAGATGATAATCCAGAAGCGAAATCAAGAGGTGTAATGATTCTTCTTGGAGGAGTTTTTTGTGTAACTATTAGCACTATATTAACGAGCTTAGGAGTTCACATATAAAAGGAGGGAACAAAATATATGTTTGATGATGGCTTAATAAAAATGCTTGAAATGATTTTTGGAAATGAGTTTATATCTGATTGTGTTTCCTCAATTAACCAAAACCCATTGGATATTAATGGAGTAAGGAAGCTGATAGAAAGTGTTGCAAATATCGTTCTTCCTATAGCAGCTGTGATGCTTTGTATGCATCTTTTATTGGAGATGATGGATAAAATGACAGCTGACTCGTTTAATGCAGAGCAGTTTGTTAAATTATTGATGAAATTTGTTTTTGGACAGATCATTATTAGTAATGCAACAGATTGGTCCCTTGTTTTTATGAGTATTGGTAGTAAATTTATGGTAGATATCCAATCTGGTCTAATTACTACCACCATTGGTGCAAACGGAATGAAAGAGGCTGTAGAAAAAATGAGTTTTGGCCAACAGATTTCAGCCATGGCAATTTTATTATTACCATTACTTGTTTCTTTCCTTTTGCGGATTGCCGTTTACTTTATGTCTTATAGTCGTTTGATAGAAATGACATTAAGAGCTGTGATGGCACCACTCGGTTGTGCAGATGTTGTATCTGGTGGAGTACACTCTTCAGGAATCAGGTATTTAAAAAGGATGCTTGGGATATCACTCCAAGGAGCTTTAATGTTGGCTGTTATATCAGTCGCATCAGCTCTTTTAGCCGGTGATAGTATGTTTTCAAAAGAATTCAGTGTAACTGATATTATGTTTTTGGGAAAATATCTTGGAGTTATGGCTGCTATGGTAGGATTGATGGGTACATCAAAATCAATTGCTTATGAAGTTGTTGGAGCGTAAAGGAGGGAGATTATGTTAGAAGCACCTATACCAAAAGATGTTAGAAAATATGACGCAAAACTTGTTGGTCCGTTTACAACAAGACAATTAATTTGTTTTCTTGGAGGATCTGCTTTATCATATGGCATTTATAAAATGATAGGACATTCTATGGGATCAGAAACTGTATTAATGATTTGTTCTGTTTTTGCATCTCCTTTTATTGTTATGGGTTGGTATAAACCGTATGGTATGCCATTTGAAAAATTTTTTAAAAGTGCATTTGTCAGCACGATTCTATCTCCGCGTAATCGAAAGTATAAAACAAGAAATAGATTTGCTGAGATTGCAAATGATTTAAAACCGATGAATCAATCGGAATATAAAAAGAGATTAAAAATGGAAGCAAAACTTGTAAAGGAAAATAATAAATTTTTAAGTTATAAATAGCGATAGGACTGGTTTTCAATAACCGGTTCTTTTTTTGTCTGAATACTCCTGATTTTAGATAATCAAATTTCATAATAATGTTGATTAAAACTTTGGGAGGTATATATGCTTAAAAATAAAAAAACTAAAATTCAGAGAGATTTAGGTTTTGATGGATTTCAGGAAACAGATGAGTTAGAAAAAAAACAATCAAAAAGTAATAACAAAAGTAAGAATAGTAAGGTTGGGAAAAATTTTAATAAGATTAATATTCCCAAAACAGTACAGGACACAATTCCTTATATTGCAGTATATCAGAATGGAATTATTGAGATAGATCCTGGGATTTTCACAAAGTCTTATAAAATTGAAGATGTTAATTTTAAAGTTGCGACAGACGAAGAACAAAGAAATATGTTTGAACGATATGTCGACTTTCTTAATACATTTGATTCAGATATTAGAATTCAATTAACCATCTTTAATAGAAATATTGATGAAGATCATGTAAAAGAAAAAATATTAATTCCGTTTAAAAGAGATAATTTGAATGAGTACCGTGAAGAGTACAATACAATGTTGAGGGATAAAATGAAAGAAGGCCGCAATAACATTGTAAAAGAAAAGTATATAACAATAACCATTCAAGCAAAAGAAGTAGAGGATGCATTTACTAGGTTTTCAAAATTAGATACGGAAGTAAATGCGGCAATAAAGAGAATTAATAATGTGGAAACGCTCCCGATGACAGCAACTGAACGATTAGAAGTTTTAGCAGATATTTATGGTGATGGAAATGCTGGTAACGAATTTTACAGAAAGATGAAAGTTGCAGATAAGACAGTGGAGAGTTTTAATTTCTCTTGGATGATTAAACAGGGAGTAACGACGAAAGATCTGATTGGACCATCCTCGTTCTCATTTGAACGAGATTATTGCATGATTGGAGATAAATATGCAAAAACATTGTTTATTGATAATCTTCCAACATGGATTAATGCAAACATTTTAACAGAAATTACAGAATTAAATGCCAATATGTTAATGAGCATCATCTTTAAGAAACTAAGGCCAGATAAGGCAATGACTCTTTTGAAGAACCAGCTTATCAACATTAATTCTAATGTGATAGATGCTCAAAAAAGAGCCGTGAAATCTGGTTACGATCCAAGCCTGATTTCTCCAGAATTGTTAAAAGCACAAAGAGAAGCCCAGGAATTAATGGATGATATAACATCAAGAAACCAAAGCTTAATTCTTGCAACCTTTGTAATCACCCTTTTAGCGGATACAAAGGATGAGATCGATAAAAATCTTGAGCAATTAAAAACAATTATGGGCAAATATATGTGTCAAATTAAATGCCTGAATTTCCAACAGGAAAAAGGACTATCTACTTCTTTACCATTAGGCAGATGTGATGTCTTCACGGATAGATTATTAACAACCGAATCCGCTGCTATATTTATTCCATTTTCTTCTCAAGAACTATCTCAGAACAACGGAATGTATTATGGACTGAATGCAGTATCAAAAAATTTAATTCTGTTTAACCGGAAGAATTCTAAAAATGCAAATGGAGTCATTCTTGGAACACCGGGTTCTGGTAAGTCATTTACAGCTAAAAGAGAAATGGTTAATGTTATTTTAAATACAGATGATGATATCTATATCATTGATCCTGAGCGTGAATATCTGCCATTAGCCGAATTACTTGGCGGTTCTGTTATTCGAATTGCTGCTGGTGGAAGTACATATTTAAATCCAATGGATATGGATGTTAATTATGGTAGTGATGATGGAAAGTCAGATCCTATTGCTATGAAATGTGATTTCATTGGTGGTTTATGTGAAACAATGTCTGGAGACAAGAGGGCATTAAACGCAAATCAGAAATCTATTGTTGACCGTTGCGTCAGAATTCTATATCAGCCATATCTAAAGCATATGCAGGAAATTCAAAAACAGAATCCAGACATTACTTGTGATATTACAGCTTCACCCACATTAAAAGATTTCTATGAAATGTTACTTAGCCAACCGGAATATGAAGCTCAGTCTTTGGCTTTATCATTGGAACGTTTCTGTATTGGTTCTCTGGATACTTTTGCACATAGAACAAATGTACAGAGGAACAACCGCTTTGTAGTGTATGACATTAAAGATATTGGCGAAGGAATGAAGGAGATGGGATTACAGGTTTGTCTTAACTCTGTATGGAACCAGATCATAGAAAATAAAAAGATTGGACGTTGGACCTGGTTTTATTTAGATGAATTTTATTTATTAACACAAACTGCATCTTCAGCAGCCTTTTTACAGCAGGTATACAAAAGAGCAAGAAAATGGCAAGGAATTCCGACGGGTATCACACAAAATGTGGGAGATTTATTAGCATCGCCGCAGGCTTGTGCAATTCTAAACAACTGTGACTTTATTCTAATGCTTAATCAGTCTCCTATTGATAAAATGCAGCTTGCTCAGATGCTGAATATAAGTCCAACACAGTTAAGTTACATAACAAATTCAGATCCTGGTCAAGGGTTAATATATACGGGTAAATCAATCGTTCCATTTGTTGACAAATTCCCAACAAACAATAAACTCTATAAGGTAATGACGACAAAGCCTGATGATTTAAAGGATCAAGTAAGAGAGTATTAAAATTCTTATCCAGTATTAAAAAAGGCTATATAAGATTAATGAGCAGTTGTGGGAAAAACAGCTGCTCATTTTCTTAATATTATTACTACTTATTCAAGATCACGTTGTGAAAGTGCATCAACAAGAATCTTAATAACATCATTAATTTTGAGTATACCATCTGATATATATTCTCCCAGGAAGGTATATGACAGAGTAGTTTGCGTTAAATCTTGATTTAAAGCACTGAGCGTCTTTTTTAATATATTTAAATCTTCTGAGTTATATAATAAAGATTTCAAATACATGTTTTTTATTGAGTTATTATTCATTTTAGAACTTACAATTTCGTATCCAGTTTTAATAATTGGTACTTCATAACGAGTACCATCCGGAATAGAAGACGCCAAGTTATTTTCTAGTAAATATCGGTTTCCGCTTTGATCTGTGGCAGTTGAAATACCGGGATCAGGTGTAAATATAGGTATTCCTAATTCTTTGGAGAAATCAGCCGAGTGCATAGAACCGCTTTTGACTTCGCATTCAAACACAATGGTTGCTTTTGCTAATCCTACCAGAATACGGTTTCTGTCAATGAACCTGTATTTTTCTGCGCGCGTTCCAACCGGGTATTGGGATATTAGTATTCCGCCTTCATTTAGTATTCTTTCAGCTAGATTTCTATTTTCCTTTGGATAAACCGGCTTATCAAGACCCTGGGCTAAAACAGCTATTGTTTTTCCTCCAGCTTCTAAACAGGCAATATGTGATAGACGGTCCACACCAGAGGCAAGACCGGAAATAATGGTAATGCCTTCGTTGACCCATTGCGGAACTAAATAATTGATTGCATTGAAGGCGAATGATGTAGGTTTTCTTGTTCCAACGCAGGCAAAAGCCTTATCAAAGTCATTGCTAGGGTCAGCGCCTTTATAATATAAAACGGCAGGTGGATTTATTGTTTTGTACAGGTTTGCAGGATAGTTGATTTGCGAAAAAATAGCTATCTTAATATTATGTTCCTTGTTTTTAGCAAGAATATCGTCAGCATTTTTTAACGCCTCTGAGACTTCCTCTTTCTTTTTGAAATATTCTATACAAACCAATAGGTCCATAATATTTAAAAAGACACTAGGCGTTTTGCCTTCAAATAGGCCTGCAATATCATCAGAAGAGCAATTTTTTATTATATTTATAATGGTTTCATTCTTTATTCCTAATTCTATTAAGGCAATTATATATCTCTCCACTTGATACATCCTTTACTAGTTTGGTGAATTGAAGATTTCGTATAACTCTGCAACCTCATCTTTAGCGGTATCGTTATAAGCTATGTTATCTAGCACTTTAGAATTTTCTAGGATGTAGGTATAACCGGGTTCGTATATGTCTCCTATAAACGCATAATCTCTCTTTTGAAATGGTTTTGCAAAAGAACCAAGCGATACGAAGATAATTTTATTTACACCAATAGATTCTAGTAAATTTCTTACCGCATTAAATGAGTTTCCATGAGTCATATAATCATCGAAAACACAAACATTAAATTTGTTGATCCTTCTTAGCTGATTTATTTTATCCTTAAATTCCGGATTGATGCATATAGTTGAAAATTCATCAACGGATCCCATATTTATTCGCTGATAGCCTTGGTATTTTTCATGTGCTTTTACTTTGGGAGTATGACGAAGGAACATGTTTTCAGATTTCATAGTACCCTTTTTTGGAAGCGATTTCTTTTTTATGTATCGAACCTGAGTCATAAAACGAAAAATATCTTGATTTAGAGAACAATCAGAAGAAGGAATCATCCCAAATAATTCAATATCATCAAATAATGTTGTGTTCGTCATACCTGCTAAGAAATGGTACAATAAAATTTCATAATAATTTCTGCTTTGTTTTTTCTTTAATAAATTCTCGAAATGCAAAAGCATTTCTTTTTCTTCCGGATTTTTCGCATAGTAACCATGTCGTGCGTCCATTAATGATATACAGGTTATATTAGGCTCTATCTCTAATTTTGCAAACCAATTGTTTTGATTATTTAACGTTTTTATAAATTTAAATAGCTGTCTGGGTGTATCTACTTTTACTCCATAATAAGCTGCTTTTTCTTCGTTCGGAATCCATGTTGGAACAATAAATAACGATCTCGTATTGACTGCGGTCCAAAAATCAACATCTTTTCCGCTAATAAAGACAAAATAGTTGTTTCGTTCTTTGTTCTTTTGAATAAATTCTTTTGCTGCAGTTCTGGTTCTATATACAAAATGGAGATAGCCGTTAGAAGAAAAGTGTTCCTTGGCTGTATTCAAAAGGTTCTGGTCATGACTAATAAATAATACGGAATTATTATCTGAAAGACATAATTGGTTAGCATAGTCTAAAAAGGTATCTCTATTCTGTGTATTTTCATTTCCTTCAAATGTTCGCTTTAATAAGTCAAGATTGAAAAACAATATTTTTTTCATAAACAGCCCTCCCATACATTATTACCCATATTATATCACAAAATTAATATATGTCCTACTTTTTCATATCGCATTTCCACATAATAATTACAGAAACAAATATTTAGGAGGTACGTATGGAATTAATTGATTTTATAAAAATAGCAAGTGGAGTTGATAAGAAAAATTTACCTAAAAGCACGGCGTCTTTGTGCCTGGTAGAACTAACAGAAACAGATGATAATGAAATCGTTAGTAACATAAAACAAATACTGACTTTAATCACGACTGAAATATATTTGGATTGCTTTGTAGATGGTTGTGATGAAAATGGCTACATTGAGGCAAGATTAAAATTCAACAATCCGTATAGCAGTGAATTAAATGCTGCCTGGAGTATGTTGGAAGAATATAGAAAATTGATGTCTACAGCAAATGTCGATATTGATACCGATATAACAATTGATACCGATACAATGTTAGAACTAATTATTATGCCAACGACTGGCCTGACAGGAGTGAATGATTCAACGACTGAGCTAAAAGGAGCGAATGATTCTAAGGTTGGTTTATCAGAAGTGAATCCTCCTTCTACAGAGTTACCAGGAATAATTGATTATAAAGAATTATCAGATCCAGAACCGGTATTTTTGGAGTTGGCATTTCCTATTAATTTCAACCTATGCTCCAGTGAACCAGGGAAGGCTGCAGATACGTTGGATTTTGTGTTTAATACAAATAGCTGCAGATTTCATGAAAACAACTACGTTGATATGGAACAAATGAATAGGGAAACAAATGAATATTTAAAGAAATTAGAGGATGAAATAAGGCAGGAACAAGAAATTGAAGAAGAGAGAATTTTGAAGGAAGAAGAATATATAAGAAGCCAGGCAAAATTACGAAGTCAGTCTATGCTAAAGGCAGAAGAATCTGGTACTATTAGAGTTGGAGGCAGGGCAAATCACTAAACCACTAGCAAAGAGGAAGATAAAGGACCAATTAGGTCCTTTTTTATATGAGGTGTTATTATTCTATTTAAATATCCACCATACTTTTATTGAAAAAGATAATTGGAGGAATGAAACATGAATGAAAAATGTATAAACACCGAAGCGGCAAATGTAAAAAAGAATGGTTGGATCCCGGCAATTACTATCGAATTTGATGAGGTAACCGGATATATTAATAACAGTTGGTATGATTTAGATAAATTGCTTATAAAGTTAAAGGCTGATCCAAATGTTATTGACAGAGATGAGATAAAAATCCAAGATGTTATGGATTATGATGATGAAGATGGTCATACAAAGGCAATTGCATTTAAATATTTATTACCTCTGGAGATATATGGAAAGCTTGCAGATAAAGAAAGTAACTTTGTGCGAAATTATATTTTGAAAGAGGTAATAAAAGCAGGAGATTGCCAGATTGAATTTTAGCAAATGTCAATAGCTATGTAAAATGGCTAATATTATGAAAGAGTAGGAGAAAATCAAATTGTCCGTGTATGAGAAATATTATAATAATGGTCATGAAATGACACAAGAAGAAGCTGAAAAATATCTAAGTAAACAACAGCAATTGATATTATTTAAAGATATTGCAAATGGCTGGTCTGGAGAGGAAGAGTTTACTACTGATATTGGGATTATTTCTGTAAAAATACCAAAGCTGTAAAAAGGAATAAGTAGCATGAGTCTTATTGAATGTAATCATATAAAGACAGTATTATGATGATCTAAATGTATACTTTTCTAAAAAGGACCTTCGCCGGTCCTTTTTTATTTGAAAGTGATTCAATAGGTCATTATCATATAGCAAGTTCATTTAGTAATAAATTTGGATTAACTTTAATGAAAAGTGGATAATAAGATTTTGGCTATGAAAAAGACAAAGAACGAGCTAATATACACTGTCTATATTTTTAAGTCAAGACAAGGTACAAGTACCGATCAAGATAGCGAGCAAGGGATATAGTTATCAAAATTGCATCTAACTATGGAAACAAAGACAGCCCACACGTGTTCTTTGATAACAAAATAGTTTAGAAAAGAGTATTTTTAATCATCTTAATTTTAGAAGTACCGCATAATAAATATAAAGATAAAAAAGAGGTAAAATCGGATATGTTAAAAGAAAAAAATATTAAAAAAATTCTATTAAAAAATGTATTAACTCTACTTATAATTTTCTCTTCATTTTCTTCTACATCTTTTGCAAGCTCTTCTTTGCGGACGTCTGAGTTCATCAATAACTCGTATGAGTCTGAGCCCAATATAGCTGGATATACAAAATCTGATGGAGCTGAACTCACGGAACAACATACAAAACGCAAAAATGAGACAGTAGTAGCGGAAGAAGATATTGATGAAGAAAACATAGGCGAAATAGTTGATGAAATTAAAAACCTTGACAAAAATGATATGAGAGACATGTGGAACGAATTAGATAATATTAAAATTAAAAGAGAAAAGGAAAAAGTAGTAAAGGAACCGATAAAGGATAAGATTATAAATTATATTAAAATTAGTTTATTATGGTTTTGCAATCAAATCATGAAATTAAGAGGTTCAATAGTAGTACTGATCATACTGTATTCTATCTTAATATACTTGAAAAAAAGAAAAAAAGTAGAGAAAGATGATACTGATAGGAGTCAGCCTGAAGAATAATATTTGCCCAATAAGATTATCTTACTAAAGGTTTGAAATTACTAATATATGAAGTCTCGTCTTCGGCGAGATCTGAATTCGATGAAAACAAATTCACATATCTATAACAAGAGGCCTCTATGAAAGGGTTAATGGTTCGAATTGTGGCAAGTCAACAAATCATATCAAGGCTCATAAAAACTGTTGCTATTTTCTGCCTTTTGGAGTTGCTTATCGTTACTAAGTGAAAAGGGACATACGAGGTATTGCAAAACCACTTACATTTACTTATAATATAGAGAGAAGCATACTTTATTTGATAACAGTAAGGCGGAGATGTATACAACAGGTTGAAGTTGCGGAGTATAGTGATTGCTTCTTGTTTATATAAAAACGATTGGCGGGTAATTGAGTGGACGAAAGAAACGGAGACAGAAGCAACTTGGAGAATACACTGTTAAGTGCTGATGATAGGGCAAAGTATGATGCGGTATGCAAGTGTATTCTAAAAGAACGAGCTATACTAGCTCGTATTTTAAAAGAAACAGTATCAGAATATGCGAATTGTAGCATTGAAGACATAGCAGATAAGTACATTGAGCCGGAGAGTATTAGCTCTGAAACTCCTGTGGCCCGGAACCTTACAAATATTAATGGCTTGTCTGAAGAGGACTCAACGACTAATGAGGGAGTTGTAAAATTTGATGTAAAGTTTTTGGCGAAAAGCCCTTCGACTGATGGAAAATCTTTAATAAATCTCTTCATAGATGTGGAGGCCCAGAAAAAATATAGTGTTAGCTACCCAATAGAAAAGAGAGCTGCGTACTATTGTGCCAGGATGTTGAGCTCTCAGATTGGGAATATTAAAGAAAATATGAATTATAATGTTCTAAATAAGGTATATTCCATATGGGTTTGCTTTGATGTCCCGAAATATGCAGCAAATACAGTATCCAGGTATTACTATACAAAAGAGGACTTGTTAGGAAAATTCAACAAAATCAAAGAGTCTGATTATGGACTGATGGAAACCGTCATAATAAGACTATCAAAAGATGATACACAGATTGGGAATGATCTTATTGATTTGCTTCATGGTCTTTTTGGTGACCTGGAGTATGAAGAGAAACTGGAACGATTAGACAAGTTAGGCTTAGATGTTGATTTAGTTAGAAAGGAGATGGATCATATGTGTAATTTAAGCGAACGAATTATGGAACGTGGTATAGAGCAGGGCATAGAACGTGGAATAGAACGTGGAGCTGAGCTAGCTAAGCGTGAACTTGCACTTAAAATGTATAAAAAAGGCACTCCGATAAGACAGATTTCCGAGTTGACAGATATTGATGTTAAACAAATTGAGGAGTGGATTGCAGAGAAAGAATAATAAAAAGAGAGCTTGTGGCTCTCTTTTTTTATGTAAATTATTTTTTCATTTCTTTTAAAATATTATAATACTCACTAACCAGCTGACTCTGCTCCGTAGTATCAGTATCTGGGTTATTATCCGGGTGATATTTTAACACTAGCTTTTTGTACTGCTTATCTAATTGTTCAGCGGTGAAATTAAAATCTTTGAACCCGTAGAAATTTATAGCTTCATAAAATTTAAGCTGTTCAGTCTTTTCAACAATAGTATCTTCGGCTTCTGCATCTGGTACAAAATTAGAATAAAGACCATATCTATGGAACCTCAAATAGTTTTCAGTAGCACCAGATAATAAAAATGGAGTTTCTTTTTCTGATTTTTTCAAATGTCTATAATAAACCAAATGAGCTCCAGGCATTCGTCTCTTATGAGGCTTTTCCATAACAGTCTCAAAGGCATAAAAAATGTTATTTATACAATCTATTTTTCTTTCCCGGCAAAATTTGAAAAATTTCTCGGTAGCAAGAACAGGAACCACAGGAAGAATAATACAAACCCAAATAAGAATGAGAAGACATATTACCCAATATATAATATAACAAATTACCTGGACGATTTCGTTTGAAACATATAATGGAATAATACTATCTTTTTCATTAAAAAAGGAAAACATACGAATACATAAATTCTGACTTAAAAAAACCCATAAATATATAGAAATAGGTAAAGCAAAACCAATTAACCTGGAAGTCAACCAAAAAAAAGTTAAAAGAATTAATTTAATAAACATATATATAAAGTCAAATATATGATATGATTCTTTCTTTTTTAAGATTTTGTCTGCTAATGTAGAATCCAATAATGGATCATATAGTTTTTGCTTGTTCATAGTAAATTTCCCTTTTTCTAAAATAAAATTTGATTTGTATGATTTATTAATCCTATATGTATATATTGTAAAGAAAATCCTAGAATTGTCAACTATTTTAAATATTCCACTACTATTTTTTGACTGTATCTATATTAGATATCAATCCTAATAAATATTTCAGAAGATTGATTCAGATCCTTTTTTTGTCTTATATTTTCACATAATAACTTAGAGACTAAATAACAGGGAGGGTTAAGGTATGGCAAATGATAAATTATTAAAAAAGAGTGGTGATGAAAACAATGTTAGGTAGAGTAAGACTGAAAGATGATAGGCATTTCAATCTGAATAATATAAAAAAAGGCGCTGAAAAAAGGGCAGCGGATGACTTTGCGGATTCTCTAAAAAAGATGACTGGAATTACAATAAGTCACGGTACATCTAGTGATATAACGGCAGTGGCAAAGTCAACATCAAATGTATCACGAAAATTTGTCGATGGACAAGTCCGAGAAATTAATAATGCGGTGATGAGGAGTTCGGCGAATGGAGAACAGTCAAACTCTTTAACCAATTTTGTTGGCGTTTCAAAAATAGGTTATACGCTGCTTATAAATAGTGGGCAAAAAATACAGAATGCGAAAGATTTTGAAAAAAAATCAGAAGATATAAATCTGTCTAATAAAGTTTCAGAACTACTTGGTAAGGATCCTGGTGGAGGAAGTGTTTTTTCGCCAAAAAATATGACCGAATTAAATAATTCTCTTATCAAAAGTAAAGTTATCACGGATGATAACAAGCTAAAAATAAATAATAACGATATTTATGGAAGCTTTAAAAAAATTAATCAGAAACTGGACATATACTCAAGACAAACTCTTAAAACAGAGATAACAAATGTTAGTCAGAGAACGGCAATTAATATGCTCAAAGATGCCAGAAAAAAAGGAAATGCAGATCTGGCAAATGTCCTTGAAATGCATATAGCTATAAAAGAAATGACAACCGTAAATAATGTAGTTAAAAAGCCAGTCAAAATAAAAGGTTCTGTTCGGCGTCTGGTCAATATGAATTTCAATGACGAATCATTACAGGGAATGAATCAGATACTGCACTATAAATCTGTAACCCAAATGTTGGTAAAGACTACACAGATTTATTATAAGGGAATTGCAAAATCAATAATAAAAACCGGAGATTTTGGACTTAAAGGAACTTCACATGTGTTAAATAAAACGGGATTTCAGAAGGCTTCTGCTTCAGTCATGAATACTCGAAATACATTAGCGAATGTAGGAAATGGTACATATTATAAAAATGTTGTAGAGGGAATTGTAAAAGCTGGAGATAAGGGATTAACTGGAGCTTCTAATGCATTATATAGATCTGGCTTTGAAAGGAGTTCCAAAGTTGTCTCTGGTACCAGAAATCTGATTGCTAAAAGAGGAAAATTTGCAAAAGACTTTGTATTGAATCCAATTAAAGAGACAAAGTCTATTGAATACGGTATAAAAAATACATTTGAGAAACTTCCAGGAAATGCAGTTCATGGTGTTAGAGTTGTAGGGAGAGCTACTGGCAGAGGTGTTTCAGCTGCGGGAAAAATAATTGGGAACACCCGGATGTATGCTTCTGTCTCTAATTCAGTAGCGGGAAGAGCTACCGGCAAATTAGTAAAGGCTGGAGCGAGGTCCCTAAAAAATACATATCGTGTGACGAAAAAAGTAGGAAATGTTATCTTTAAACCGATTACTATTATCGAAAAAGGAATTTTAAGAGTATTAAATACATTTAACTTATTAATTAAGAAATTGCTTGTTGGCGTTGCAGCCGTATGTGGTAGTATCGCATTGTTTTCTGCTGTTGTTGTTCTCATCATTGCAGCGATGAGTGCCGTAGGTGATGCCGTAAGTAAAACTCTAGATGATTTTATGTCCAATACGACTATGGGAGCAACATATGAAAAATTGTTGCAGAAAGAACAGGAATTTAATAATGCTGTTACGACCCTGGCTTCGACATTAACTGTTCCGGCTGGATATACTCAGTATGGTATAAAGAAATACAGCAACGTTAATATTCATTACTTAGGAGCTGATGGAAAGGAAATATCATGGAGTGGTGCAATTGGTGATGTTGAGGTAGCGCAATCCGAAGTCACCAATCAGGTTTGGTCTTATCTCAAGAAGAAAGGCTGGTCAGATATTGCAATTGCTGGTCTTTTAGGTAATATGCAAAGAGAAAGTAATTTTAGGGTTGCAGCTATGGAACATGGGTCTGATGACGGTACCGCAACGATGTTAAACAGTGGTTTTGGATTATGTCAGTGGACAAATACACAAGGAAATACACATGGTAGAAGATATGGATTATTTCAATATGCTGCTGCTCATGGAGGACTTCCAAGTGATGTGGACATGCAGTTAGGATATCTTTTATATGGAGAAGGAAGCGATTCGGTTACGGCCCGGAATTATGGAAAGAAAGATTTTTCTTCGGTCGCTGCAGCAACTGAATATTTCTGCAGAGAATGGGAACGACCAAATGATGCCACATCTGGTCTTGCAAGTGTAAGAATTCCAGCGGCACAAAAGTTCTATGAACTTTATGCCAATGACCCTAATTTTGCAAATATAATAGCAGATGGTTCAAATGATGAAGATACGTCTGGAGATGCAGAAATCATTGCATCAGCATACTCAACATCGAATACAACGACTATTAAAGGAATCTTAGCTATGGCAGCTGTTTACATAGAACAGGATTTTAAAAAATATGGAGCATTTGCAGATGGAGTTTTTGCTGACAGCCTATACAAGGATTATGCTGCAAAGTTATACGATTCCTCTCATATAATTGGTATTGACGAGACGCCTCCGGTTGTCTATTATTGCCCTGCACTTTCAGCAATGCAGCCTGAACCCGAATACCATGTAGCCTCATCTACTTGTGATAATAAAATCCCTGGTGGAAATTCAGAAGATGATTGGCTTAATTCAGGTACCGGGATAAACAGGAAATTTTCTTTGTCTTTAACAAAGACGAGAGATTCTTATGAACATGAGTCAACGGATGACAACGGAGATTCAGATACAGAAACCGTTTATTATGACAGATACGAGATACTTGAAACCGGACCACATGGAAAGGTGGAGTTCGATTATGATTCAGATAACCGGAATGCGGATAAAGAAGCAAAAGCAGAACTTTTAGCCAGAGGATGTAAGAATTACACAAAGGTATGTTTGGACCGATGGGATGGCGGAGGAAGATATGCTTATGTTTGTCATGATGATGAATGTCGTGGACATATTGATGCGGATGCTTATGTTTTTGTGGCAAATATCTATGATCCTACAAGTGAGGTCGTTTCAGAAAATACGGAAGACAAGGAAGAGGGAGAAGAAACTGAATCAGAAAATAATTCTTCTAAAAAAACATCGTCAAATGGTAATGGCAAATCTTTTAATTATGTAGATAAGACAGATAAAGAATATAAATACAGCATGTACGCTCTTGACAAGTATGCAACAGCATTTGATAGCCCTGATAATATTAGCGGAAGAGCAGGTGATCAGGAATCTGTAAACTCTGCGAATGGAAAAGGCAATAAAGCTGCAGAGCAATTTATTATGGAAGATATAACGGGCCTTCCGATGAAAGTAGTAGACTGGTGGAAAAATGACAATTGGTTTACTAACCTTTCTACAACTAAAACTTATTTTAGATTGCCTAATTTCGAAGACAGTATTGATACATTACCAACTCCAGAACCAGACGAAAATGGTGACTATAATGTAGTAAAAAAGGGTAATTCGACACCTTATTGGTTTAATGCGTTTACAAGCGAAAGTGGAAGAAATACTGATTTTGAAAAACATGGCTGGGATAATGACAGTATAATACTGGTTAGATTGTTAATGGCCAATGATTGGACTGAATTGTATGGAATAAAGGATTTCGGATACATACAAGGTGCACCAATGACTGAGGCGCAAATTGCTCAGCTAATATCCAATAATACAAGTTGGGAAGAACTGTGTGATGATCGAAAAAATATAATGGCTCAGGCAATATTGTTCCAACAAAAAGCGCAAGCTTACGATCTTCGGTATGTATTAGGAGGAAGCCATAGCGCAAGAATTTCTGATATAAAACGAGGAGATACGTTTGACTGTTCCGGATACATCAGTAGCATTATGTATAATGCAGGACTCTTTAGCCCAGCTCAAACATCTACAGTAGGCCTTTATAACAGTCCGTACTTTAGAAAGCTGAAACCTGGAGAAGTGTTGACGGCAGGAGATATCCTGATAAAATATAATGGTTCTTCTGGCGCAAATGGAAATGGAAATCACGTTGTATTATATATGGGTGGAAATAATGTTTCAGAAGCAAGAGGAAAGAAGTATCCACTTAGTACAACTTTTAACTATTCAAGAAAGAATGAATTGGTAGCAAGCGGTCAATATGAAGCACTCAGGTTAACGACAATTGATGAAACGAAGCATACAATCGATATGTCTGACCTAACAGGAAGTAATTAACTTATAATAAGTTTCAGATTAGAGGTTGCTTAAGCAATCATCATCCGGCTTGTCAGATGCTGCTTTCTGATGAGCCTTTTTCATTACTTTTTTTACTACTTTCTTCTTTCATAATAGTAACAAACCTAATTAGGAGGCTGTAACATAGATGAAAATTAAAAAGATACTATATTTATCCATTGCGGTAGCAATGTTCAGTTCGTTTCAAGTATTGGCTGCTTCGGCGGATATAAGTGCAGAGGGTACGGAAAATGCCGGTACTGTTTACAACAATAATAATACAAATGAAGCTCATGATGGAGACCTCGTCTGGTCAAATGGAGAAAGAAGTATATATTATGATCCTCAAAATGACACATATGAAGATTCCAATGGTACAGTTAGTAAATCAGAACTTGTATCATTAGGAATTATACCAGAAAAAGAGACAGAGCCGGAATCTTTAGCAAGTAAAAGGGAAATCAAGTTAAATATATCAACGGTATTTGACAATTTTGATGTTGAATCAAGTGATATACATAATATTTTATTGACAGTAACCGGTGAATTAAAATATGATAATGAGGAGGAGGTTACTCCGGAATTTACTAAAATAAATTTATCGAGAGATAATAATTTTACAAGTACCGAATCCTTTGAATGTACTGACAGAACGTTTTCACTATTTCCGTATATTCCGAATGACTATTCAAATGCTTATACGGTTAGTATAAAATACAATGACGAAGACTGTTATAACTTATCTTCGGATGTTTCTTCTTATGACGTTGTAGTGCATTTATATAAGCCAGATCATACGATTACGGATGCTAACAAGGCTCCAACAATTGCTGATAATTGGGAGCACTTATTTAGTGGAAAATATTCAGAGTCAAGAGCAGAGGAATTAGAGCTAGATGAGGAAACAGAAACCATTAAAGAGGGAGAGAAACAAATAGAAAATAAGAATCATGTGCCAATCCTTTTGAGTACTGTTATTTTAGCTTTACTTAGCTTTGGTGGGCTTGGTTCATACTTACTGTATAAGAGAGCAAACAAGGAAGATTAATTTTGATATTTATAAGGAGACTGTGAGGTCTCTTTATTGTTAATTAGGCATAAAGAAAAAGCAGCACCAGGATTAATCCTTAGATGCTGCTTTATATGTATATGTTTGATTAGAAACCGTCAAAAATATGAATGCCAAAACGATTACTTACACATTGAACCAGAGTCAAAAATAGAACATTAATAATGAGATTTTGAATAATACCTATTTCGCTGACTGAAATATTAATACCAAATGAAGATAAGATACTTTCAAAAGCTACTACAACAGCGGCGTTGGCTAATAGAGCTGTTATAAATTTTTTGGTTTTATACACTTTCATATAATGATCCTCCATTTTTTATTTTATACAAGTAGTATGTAGAAACGGATGATATTAAAAAAAAGAATTATAAAAAATGGCATCATGAAATCAATATGATTCCACAATGCCTTGAGCTCAAAAAACTTTTCAAACCTTGACATGGTAAAATTTATACCTCTGTCTCTAAAACTGGGTTAAAAACAAAACTGGCTGCAGAAGGAGTAGAGGAAGCAAGAGCAAGACCAAAGCTGTTTCAGTGGAAAAATATTATATAGCGACAGGAAAAATGGCTACGAGCCTATTAATAATTGAAAAAAGTAGATTTCAATAAATTTATTGTGTGTTATAATAAGTAAGTAATTTCTATTATATCTAAACAAGAGGTGCTTATAATGCGATCAAATGAAAGCTTTAATATGAAATTCTATAATTCATATTTGAAACAGGAGGTTATTTGTAGAATTGATGAAGCGAAATACAATGACTATATAGAGGCTATGATTTCATCAAAAATTTCTGAACCAATAGATGGATTTTGTAGATTATCTTATGTGGAAATAAAAGAAGAGGATTCGAAGTCTATCTTAGCTTTTTGTGTTGACTTTAAAAATACTGAGAACAAGATAAGTTTAGATGTTTACATTGCATTACTAGAAACACATACTCAGAGGCAGGGATATGGTACAATGCTTTTTAATGCCATGTTAAGATATATAAATCAGCGAGTAATTGCTTCAATTGGAGAAAATGCAGTCCTGAAGAGTATACGAGGAGAGTTATCAACTAAAGATAAGTACTTGGGAAATTGGAAAAAATCAATACCATTTTATAAAAAATTAGAGGAATGCCTGGATAACCAATTTCAAATACTCTTCAAAGACGAATTCGGTAATATTTTTGAAAATGAATTATTTGAAGAACAGGTAGATAGCGGCTATTTTATTTTTGAGAAAGTAGAATCTTAAATAAAATAAGCTTTCGAATTGTTCAAAATACCTTTTACATAGTAGACCATAGGAGCTTTTAATTGCTTAAATAAGCCGTTAAAATTATATAACCCAGGATCCGTGAACAAAATGTTCCAAGCATTTTCGAAATCGACAAGGGAAAATCCGTCGTTATAGTCAGCTGGATTTATAAAAAACTCGGATTTCCCAGGTGTATTTAAGTCTTTGTATTTAAGACCAAAAAGTTTTCCGTTCTCAGGTAATATTTTGAGGAGATTCATATTTATCACACCTTTTTATTTTTATTATGTAAGAAAATCTTTAATGTTCCAATGAACTAATTATTTAGATGGTCACATGAATACACTGGTAACAGCTATAGTTTTAGTTATGTGAGATCACAGATGCAGACAAAAAACAACGGCTCCCTGTGGATTTGACCAGTGCCAACCCAATCCGAGGGCATTTTGCCGTTGTTTAGCAAGGAAAAAGAATTGTCAACTATTTACTTGGATTTGTCTTGGTATTTAGACTTTTCTTTTAAATTCTTTCCTGTTAATATCAAGTTATCAACTAGATTAATGATGGATTCTTTATCTTCATTGGACTGAGTGGCAATTCCCTCAACTAGGTAATCATAAGATCTGCTTTTCTCTTTAACTTCTGCTATCGGACCTATTTCGCGTTCTAATTCATCAAACATGTCTGCTTTTTCCTGATATTTTTTATAAAATTCCTTTTTTGTTTCGCTTACAGCATTTTTTGTTATTTGCTCTGTTTCCATCTTAAGTCTTTTGTTTTTATCTTCTAAGGCTAAGGCCTTTAAGTTTGCCTCTTTGTATAGCTCGTTAACACGGTCACGATAATCATCTGCAGTCTCTTTTTCTATTATCGGCGGGAGCTCTTTTTCAAGAGTTGTATTAAGCGCTGTATAATATCTTTTGATATCCTGATGCCGAGCTTTAGAATTTTTAATTCCACGATCTAAGTTATGTTCACTTTTCATAATTTTTCCATATGAATCCTGAAGTTCTACCATTTTTTGCCGACTTCTCACGTAGTATCTGGAATTTAAGCGTCCTTTATCATCAATTGGGACTATAATTGCATGACAGTGGACGTTGCCAGGCTCATCTGCATGATACATGACTGACAGAACATTATCTCCGTATTTCTCCGGATCCGCATTAAATTCTTTCCGTAGCCATTCTACATTGTCTTTTTTCCATTTTTCAAGATCAACATTTTCCTGATCTTCTCGAGAAAAAGTCGTTACAACTTCAAAGGCATAGACAGCATTAGAGCGAATTTTTTTATCATCACCATACCCAAGGGCCTTCATTCTTTCTTCAAATGCTTCTTTATAGGTTTTCCCAACGATTACTCCATCGGAGTCTTGATATACATCAAGCTTTACAAGCTCTTCATTTAAACCAGATTTTTCTGCATCAGCGTTTATTACATCAATTTTTCTGTAATTGTGATTATATTTTCCATTTAGCTGATTAAAATTTTTGATTTTTTCTAATGTCATAAAACAATATCCCATATTTGACCTCCTATGATTATCTGACAATCGATTAAGTTGATAGTCACGAGTGATTCACCTAATCGAAGATATAAAGATACTAATTAATAATGGATAATAAAATGAGTGAATAAATGCGTATAAGCAAAAGTATCTTTGTTGTGACTTCAATGAAATAGTATTTACAAATTTCTATTTGGTTAAAGGTTAAATTGAAAGGATTGTATGTTTCGTAATATAATGATATACTTCTTAAAAATGTAATTAAGGAGAAAAGTAAAAATGCCAGGCGCATTAACAGAAATATTCAAGGAATTCAAAGAATTATTCCTAGAAATTTTTTTGTTCATTATCATGGGTAGTGACAAGACAAGTAAAAAGCAAATGTATAGCAATATAGGAAGAAAAATTAGAATTAGTAAAGACACGCATCTTGCTAAAAGGAAGATAGAATTTTGTATTAGAATTTGTATTTTCGCTTTTGCATGCTACTATTTTAATGTTTATATTATGAGTAAAATTTTTGTAGAACCTTATGTTATTATAGGAGTATTAGTAATGGAGTGGTTTGTTCTATTAAATTATCATGAAGTGATGTTCAAACGGAATTTAGTAGGATTTGATAACAATGATTTTAAACGAATGCGAGAAGTATCACAACAATTAACACTTATCCATACAATGGTGTTTGCCATAAATAGTCTCGATTTATTATTTGATATTATTAATTTGGTGGCATATGCTCAAGCAATAACAATTTTAATTATATTTATTTATTGTTGTTATATTTATGATAAAATGAAATCAAAAACAATATATTCTTTTCGATGTGAAAGTGAAGGTAATATTGGCATAGCGGTTGATTTGGCTAAAGATATAAAAATACACTTTAAAAATGGTTATATTGAAAATATTAATTTATTGATTTCTAATTTATATATTTGCGATGATGATAATATATTGATCTTGAGTAAAAACAGTAAAAGAAAATTATACAATAAAAATAGGATTATTAAAATTTCTGTAAAAAATGAAAACATTGTCTATGATAGTTTACAAAATAAATGGGTAAAAAAAGAGAATCGATCCTTATTTACAAATATATAATGTTATTTATATTTTTTACTTTAATCAGTTATTAATGGATATAAGGCTCTAACCCTGATCTATTTATAGCTGATTTTTTATTGCTTTGTTTACAATGATTGAATAATTTGATTTTGTTGTTTTTTGGATTTTATAAACGCTTGTTTTTTAAACAGTATAGATTCCATAATAACTTTAATGAGAAAGGAGAAATTTATATGAAAATATCGAGAAATCTTAAGAATCAAATCATCGTATATGTAAAAGAATATGCAAATCGTGTAAATGAAAGCGAAGACCCAATTGAGACAATAAATTTGTTTAACACAAAGTCAGCAGCAGAAGCTATTATTCAAGCACTGAAGAAGAAACAGCAATTAGGAGAAAGTGAATTAAAATCAATAGATGATCCGGGATTTTATGATTATCTTATTTCATTTCTTTATGAAAAGCTTCCTATAAATTTTTTGGCTTTAAAAAGAAAAATAGGCTATTATGAAGCAAAAAGTTTGTTGACAGATAAGGGAATAGAATTCTTTCCGGAACTACACGGTTTAAAAAATACCTTTTATAAGAAAAAAAATAACGATTATCCGGCCACTGATAAGCAAATAAAATATATAATTGGTTATAATGTAGTTCTCGATCATGCCAACGAACTATCAGGCAGAGAAGCCTCGTTAATAATTTCTTGCTTAAGTAATAAAAGTAAGACAAAACCGGCTTATTTTGGATATTACATTAAACAATAAAAAAGAAGAAAGTAAACGTTTCAGTAAATATTAGAGCAAGCATTCCGCATAAGCCTGGACCAGAATTTTCAAATATTGATGAATTTTGTTGGATTAACTAAAAATCATGAGGGTCAGATAAGACCCTCATTTATTGTTATTATAATTTAGAGAACAAATCAAGAACGTGTAATGCTAAGTCCTCAAGACCATCATTATTGTTTGGGCTGGCAGCTTTCCCAAATTTACAATTCAACGTTATTCCAACAACATGATTGGCATTACGAGCAAAAGCTTTTTTAGCAGAATCATAATATATAGTTATTCCACCGTCTCTGCCGTTATAGCTAAAACTGAACGAATAGAAGTTAACGCCATCTCCTTTCTCCGATACCTGATCTAGTATAAAACCTCCTTTTTGATATTTCATTAGTGCACTTATTACTTCTCTTTCATCACTATAGTAACTTTTTTCTGACATTAGTATTCTCCTTATTAAAAAAATATTTTACTTCCAGATAATAATAACATACCATATATGTATTATAAAATCAATTTTAATCCAATACAATAAAATGAGATATTGAATCTCAACTCTTTTTTTAATTATCTGTTTTTTCCTTTCTACATAATATTAGTGTATTAAAGAGAGCAGGAGTTAATTCATGCTTTAGGAATGGATCAGTAGCTCAGTTGGTTAGAGCATCCGGCTCATAACCGGGCGGTCGTGGGTTCGAGTCCCACCTGATCCACTTAATATAGTAAGTTTGAGGAGAGGCGGTTTATGCAAATCTTTTGGAGTCGCATGAACCGTTTTTCGTTTGTTAAAAAACACATAATAGAATTGTAAATAGATAATAGGAGAAAGGACAAGAAATAAGTATGAGTAAAAAAACTAAATCAAATATTATCGGAACATTTACCATTATACTGTTGTTAATATCTTTTTTGTTGGCATTAATATCATTTGTTATACACACATTGCTATTGAGCCCAATTATTTTTGTGCTAATGTTTACTTATGCTGAAATGAAAGAATGGTATTTACATTGCCGTAAGGAAGAAATAAACGAATTGTTAGAAAATTTTGAAAAGTCAGATGTATTTTATAATTTAAAATAGAACAGATATTTACTAATTAAAAGGAGAATAAAGATGGAAAATGAAATTGTAAAAATCATTGTGGATTGTGAAACAAATGATCCTATTGATGTTAAGTGTGGAGGTCCATCAATCCTTGGATTTGACTTTTTTGTCAGAGAGGAAGTAGCAGACGAGATGATTGAGGAAATTAAGAAGCTTCTTGTAATGTATCAAAGGCCATTAATGCAAATAAGAAAAGTTTCAGAAGAAGCTAAAAAAGAAACATTGGATTATTGGAAAAGAATAGAGAACATTGAAAAATGTATAAGGGAAGGTTATTAATAATGATTAGCCACATTTTTGAGTTGATATTTATATGGGAGAAAAATAAAAAATAACTTTAAATATTAAAATCAGCAGTTATTTTAAAAATAATATTACATAATAATTATATAGGTCGAAAAAAAGAGAAATCAAAATGTTCCATTCAAAAACTTCCTTCTAACAACTGGTGAAAAATAGTTTTTGAGCTTAACATGCTTTGACCAAAGCGGTCCATTTAAAGGCTTCCTTCTAAAAATGAAGAATACTTAAAATCTTATAAAAAATAGTCTTTGAGCTTACCGTGTAAAAAAGATAGTGCAAACTATCTTTTTTTTATGCTAAAAATTTACTGTAAGAAGAAAAAACTTGCATACTAAAATAGTAAAATATAAAAAATGATTGCATGGAGGTAATTATGAATTCAAAATTAAACGAAATTTTGTTAAATAGGAAAAATTTGGTATCCGTTAATTTAACGATGGACTCTGTTTCTGGAGCTATTCACCCAACACATGATAAGACAAGTACAATAGAAAAATATTTATTAGCAGCTACAGCTTCAAAGAACCTTGAGAGTCTTGGATTTCGTTATTCTCATAATTTGATTAGTAAATTGAAAGAATCTTCAGTTGAAGAAATTTTGAATGTGGAATCCCAGATTCTCGATAATATTGAAAAACGTCTTGGAGCAGATGTAGAATACAAACCAATGTATCCTGGTTTTCCAGAAACAGTGATGTCAAAATCGGATATGGAGCTTTATCTTGATGCAATGATTTATGCAGAGTCAGGATTTAAAGAAATGCCATTAGAATATACGCTGTTTAAAAAAGATCAGGAAGAGATCCTTATCAATACTTCAAAAGAAGTAGCGAAATTAAAAACCATAAATGTTGGAGATGAAAAAGATATAAAAAATATTGTGTCCAATTTAATGGCATCTTCGGTTGCATTTTCTCAGAACGATAAAGACGATATAGTAACAGTTGCGAAAGAAATGAAGGAATTTAAGGATTTTATTCCTGAAAAAGTACCTAATAAAGAAAATCTGACATGGCTTGCATGTTCCTATATGCAATTTATTGTCAAAGGTAGAAACCCGTTTCTTAACAAAATGAATAGTGCAACCGATGTATTACGGTTGATTGTTGCGAGAAATGAAGGAAGTACCTCTTTAACAGAAAATGTGAGGTTTAAAACGTTAGGCCAGCATGAATCTAGGATGTATGCATATCAATTGGCAAAAACAAATAATACAGAAAGTGATATCTCACAGAGACCAGAGGTTTTCAAACGAATCTTTAAACAGTATCACTTCCCTACATTTTATAAGGATAAATTAGTAAATCATTATCTTTCTGAAAAAGAGAAAGCTAAGATGATATCTATTTCTGAAAAGTTGTACAAAGATGACTTGGTGCCGACCTTTGAATCTATGAGAAATAAATTGGCGAAAGATGGAAACTTTAAAGAATTAGTTAATCTTTACAGACAAGCTCCGGGAAAATTAGCGAAAGATATGGATTGGTTAATTTCGTTAGTAGATAAATACTCTGGCGGAAAAGAGACTGAATCCTATAGTAGAGTACGGGAGGAAAATATTGATCACCTATGCTCAGTATTAAAAAAGGTTATTGATAAGATTGATCCCAATAATCTGCTTAAAATGCAGGCATTAATTAATTTAAGAACAGCAGAAAAAGATTTTTGTATCTATGCGTCCAAAAAAGGATTGGGAAATCCTTATATGAAAAGAGAGACGAGAGGACCAATTTCCACTGATGTTGTGTCAAAAATCAATGGAATTGTAGACGAAGCATTAAAGACCAAGTATGCAGACAAGCGTCCTCTGGGAAAAGTATATATCGAAGATTCATTAAAAGAAATTAAAATCCCTTCAGCACAAAGGACTGACTCTAAAGGAGCACAGACTCTGCCATATGGTTCACAAATTGATATTGAAAAAGAGACAAAAAATATCAGAGGTTTTATTTGGTGGACAAATATTGATCGAAATCATGTGGATATTGATCTTTCTGCAACATTTTTCGATAAAAATTGGACGAAATTAGCAGATGTATCTTATTATGACCTAAGAGGCTCAGGGTACGGAGTTCATTCTGGAGATATTAGAGACGGCGGATCACCATACGGGAATGGTGCATCTGAATTTGTTGACATGGATTTAGAAAAATTAAAGAAGTTGAATGTTGGGTACGTCGTATTCTCAGTCAATAACTTTAGTAATTATGAATTTTCTAAGACACCATGCAAATTTGGTTGGATGGAATTGAATGATAAGAGTAAGACCTTGTATGATCCAAGAAAGGTTAAGTCATCTATTCAGCTAAATACGGATAGTACAAGATCTATTCCGGTAACCTTTGATGTGGAAAATCAGAAAATGATTTGGATGGATAGAAATCCAAGAGCCTTTTGCGATTTCAGAATTAAAGCCGAATCAATCAAAAAGGGTGGGAATAATGTGGATACTTATGCAACTCCAATTATGGTTGAAGCATATAAGGCTGTAAATCTGCCAGCACCATCATTATATCATCTTATGCAGCTTCATATGGCTGCCAGAGGAGAAATGGTAGATAAGCCGGAAGAAGCTGAAACGATATTTAGTCTTAATCGGATAAACGACGAAAAAGAATACCCGAATATGAAAGACAATATATGTGCTTATGATAATGATGTAATATTAGGAGATCTGCTTCCAACTGCTTTATCGGTGAAAGATATTGAATACTTCAAGGAACTTGAAGAACTTGAAAAGGCAGCTTTAGAAAGCGAAGAGATGATTGAAAGTAAAGATGAGGTAATAATTTAAAAAAGAGGCATAAGCCTCTTTTTTTATATAGCAAATAGATTATGTATACCAAGTGTCTTTCAATTAAGATATTTGAATTAAATCTTCTTCATCGTTTTCATCGGGATCCATTTTTTTAATAGAGATTTCTAAAAGTCCATTTTGAAAATTTGCTTGTACTTCTTTTTTGTTTACAGGATCTTCAAGTTCTATTAAACGTTCTCTTTCAGTATGGCAGCGCTCTGATATGATATAATTCTGATTCAGATCTTCTTCAATATCTTCAGAAATTTTTAACGATAGTTTATCTCCTTTAAATTTTATTTTAATATCTTTTTTTTCTCTACCTGGGAATTCAGCAAAGATATAGTAATAGTAATCATCCTCTAACATATCAAGTGTAATTGTAGAATTAATATTCTCATCGAAACCGAGTGAACCTTTTTTTGGTGAAAACAGTGTCATAAAAATCTCCTTTCTAGAAATAAAATAGTCAAAAATAGTATGCAAACTTGTTTTAAATAATAAGCATTGAATTCGCTAAAATAAATTAATAAATTAGTTTTAATATATCTGTGAGATTACATTATATTTAAAAGTAAATAAAAGGAGGATGTTAGTGGTGGAAAAAAATAAATATAATGATTATTATCAAAACGTTGCAGAACTTTCTTCAGATCTCTTTTCTATTCTTTCAGAGGAGATGAAGTTAAATATTGAAAATTCAAGATTTGATGAAGAAGAAGAGTACTATAAGCGCTTCTATACGGCTGTTTTGTCTGCGTGTGATGAAATACATAAAAATAGTTTGGCCATATTAATATACAATGGAGTTGTTCCCAAAATTAGAAATAAAAATTCTTCAGAGTCTATATTGAATTCAAACCTCAGCAATACTGGTATTGATTGTGTGTATATGATTCAAATAAAAGAAAAGAAGTATGAAATCAATAATATCGAATTGAAAAACATATTAGAAGAAAATTATAATATTGGCTTAAAAGAATCATCTGGATCATATTCCAAGATTAAACAAAGTGAAAATGCAGAAAAGACTGATATTAAAGATGAATCTATAAAAGTAAAATCTTTTAAGAAAATAAAAGTGCCTTTGAATGATGATAAAAATAAAAAAATTGCAAATGGGACTATAAAAGTTGAAACAAAGGTAAAAAGTAAAAATGAAGAAGGAATGATAAATAATCTGCTGTTTAAGGAACATGATAAAGTGAAAAAAAACGAAGATACTTATTACGAGCCGAAGTTCTCATTAAATGATATCGAAGATGAATTTAATGATTTATTGCTAGATGAAAAATTTATTGAGATTGAAGAAAATGATCAAGTTAAGAAAAATATATCGAAGCAAATAGGTGTCAATTCTATTATTCCTGATAAGATATCAACTACTTTGAAAGTAGCTGAAGAATCAATAAACAATACTTGTGAACAAACTTCGATTAATAAAAATTTGAAGCTAGTAAAGCCGGATTTAAAAACTATTAGTGAAAGAAACATTATGAAGCCAGTGAAATCGAGTTTGCAAAGTAATGATTTTAAAGAGTCAAAGTCATCAGAAAACAAAGAAATTGAGTTAAATAAAAAGACTGAAAATCTATCAAATTTTATATCTCCAAAAGATTTAATTGTTGATAATTATATAATCAAATATATTAATAAATCTGAATTACCTACTCCTTTTCACGGAGACTTAAATACAATAAAATCGAATTTGTCTAATAAGACAATCTCTGTTTTAGTCACTCCACTGCATTTGGAATATGAAGACTGTTTTACGACTCAAATAATGGTTTTGGCTAAAAGCGGAAGCGAAATCAGAACCTTTGTTTCAGAAGATTATAATCGGCCGTCAGTGCAAGTGAAAATAAATGATGAATCATTTATCGTAAGAGGCAGTTGGGTAAACGGAGAATTTCAGTCATTATTATATCCACAAAATAACAGTGAATATGAAATAATCAAGTCATTAAATTCAATAAGACCAGAAATCGCCTGCAATGCTGGACATAATATATCATATATAGATGATAATATAATTCATATATTTCCGTTATCTTCTAAGAATAATGATAAAGGATATGTAAATATAATGGTAGGCTTAGAAAATAAAAAAAATAATTTATACAAAATAGATATTTCATCACATAATAATAAAATAGTAATAGAATCATATGAGATATCAGCAAAATGGGAAGATGGAAAACTCATTTCATCTATATTAAAATCATAACAAGTATATTAAGCCAAGCTGAATTCTAATTTATTTTTTTGGTATGTTTGGTATTGACACGAACATACGTTCTGTATATAATAAATTTATCCCACTTAGGAACTTAGTTAACAAATAGCAAAAAACAATTATAATATATATATGTATTGAATTGGGAGCGATTATGAACAGAGAAAAATTAATACAGATGATTTCAGAGTTAATTATTCAAGAATCATTGAATGAAGATACTTCTCCCATGGAATTTTATAACCATTGGGTTCAAGTTAGCGGTGTAAAAATTGAAGATCTTGCAGTGGCATCTTGGCTATTAGATTTTATTAAAGATGCCCTGTCAAGTAATAAAGATTTGCTTTCTTATTTTATCTAAGAATACAAGAATACTCTGAATTCTATAAGTTAGAGGTGAATTGTAAACTCACGTTAAAGAGATCAAACTCCGTCGTAGACGGATTTTACTTTTGGTTAACAAAAGACAAATAAACATTATAATATATAAATATAAAAAGGAGGCAGCTGAATTATAGAGAAGTCTTATAAGTACAGAATTTATCCAAACAAAAAGCAAAGACAATTATTAAATCAGACATTCGGATGCGTCCGTTTCGTATATAATCATTACTTAGATAAACGGATTAAAGTATATGAAACTGATAAAACCACATTCGGCTATACAAAATGCAGCAGTGATTTAACTAGACTTAAAAAGCAGTCAGATTTTGAATGGCTAAACAACGCGGATTCAATTGCACTACAAAGCTCTTTAAAAAATCTTGAAACTGCTTTTAAAAACTTCTTTGAAAATCCCAAAACAGGATTTCCTAAATTCAAGTCAAAGAAAACACACTCCTATTCCTATACTACAAAATATACGAATAGAAATATTGAGTTGTTTGGCAAACACATTAAGCTTCCTAAGTTAGGTTTAGTAAAAACAAAAGTGTCCAGACCTACAAGCGGTAGGATACTATCCGCTACAGTCAGTCAGACACCATCCGGGAAATATTATGTATCCGTATGCTGCAAAGAAGTAAAAGTTGTTACATTACCTAAAACAGGTAAGTCTGTTGGACTTGATTTAGGTATTAAAGATTTTTTGATATTTTCAGATCCCTCTGCGAGTATCGAAAATCCCAAATATCTACAGAATGATTTGAAACAACTGGTAAGGTTCCAAAAGTCACTGTCGAGAAAAACAATCGGTAGTTGCAGGTGGAACAAAGCACGTATAAAGGTTGCTAAACTGCAGGAAAAAATCAAAAACAAGCGGAATGATTTTCTTCACAAGCTCAGTACCAGAATTATAAAAGAGTACGATGTCGTCTGCATTGAGGATTTAAACGTATCCGGGATGATTAAGAACCATAGGCTGGCCAGAAACATCGCTGATGTATCATGGTCTGAGTTTATAAGACAGCTTATCTATAAGGCAGGCTGGTATGGAAAAGAGGTAGCAAAAGTAGACCGTTTCTTCCCATCCAGCCAGATCTGCAACATATGCGGTTATAAGAATTCGGAGGTTAAAGATTTAAGTATCCGCACATGGATTTGTCCGAAATGTGGTTCTATGCATGATCGAGACAAGAATAGTGCAATTAATATCTTAAATGAAGGACTAAGAATAGTTACTTAATAATAACAAGGCCGGAACGGCCTGAAGAGCTCGTGGATGCGGCATAAGACGAAAAGTAAGCTCAATTATATAGAGTTCAAACTTCGTCGGAGACGAATTTGCGGCTGCAATAGAAACGAGAATCCACTGCTTCTTAAGTAGTGGTAGTTCAATTAGTGAGGTGAGAGTATGAAAAAAAACGAAAATGTAAGTTTTTTTGGAACAGATGAAGTAATTGAAGAAGCCGAAGAATTCGATGGAGAAATCGAAAAAATTAACTTAGCTGAAACAAATGAAGAATCATCTACCAAAAGTCCGGAAGAGATTATGGACAAATACAACAAAGGAAAGTCCATGGCAACAAGAGCAGAAGCTATTATAAGAAGTATTTTAAATTTGGATGAGTCAAAAAAGATTCCGAATTTAATTTTAAAGCCTGAGAAGGTAGAAGATTATCTTGCTGAGGCATATGATCAAGCAGTAAAAGAATATAATGAGGGAATGCAATTGACTCTTCAGGCAAAGGAAGAGATGATCATAAAGCTTGATATGTTTATATATTATGTTATTGAGGGCCGTTTTTCGACATTTAAAAAGTACACAAAAGATTTATATCAGGAAGGAATCTTGGGAATTCTTAAAGGAATTGACTCTTATGATGCAAGAAAAAGTAAACCAACTACTTATTTCTATATATATATTTTACATGAGATGACCGAATATATTAATTCTAATATTAATAAAACGACATCTCATTATTCTGCTAATATTGTAAGAGTTAAGAAAATTATAAACAAATTTGAACATGAGGGAAGGGAGTGGACGATTAAAGATATCGCCCAGGAAACAGGAATTTCAGCTGAAACAATTTCGCAGTCAATAAGAATTATGGAAAGTTCAAATGAAGTTCATTATGATACCGTTGATTATTTAGATTCAAAAATGAGTAAAAGGTGTGATTCTCCGGAAGAAGAGTACATAAAAAACGAAACAGCACTAATAATTCGTGAAGCAGTGAACAGTTTGCCTGAAAATGAAGCAGCAGTCATTACATTGAGATTTGGACTAGGCGGAGAGGAAAATATGTCTTTTAAGAACATCGCAGAAAGACTTGGAATTCAGATCGATAAAGTAAAGAAATATAACAATGCTGGATTAAGGAAATTAAAAAAGAGCAAAACAATACATGGAAACTTTAATCTGGTTAAGGAGGACCGTGCGATCAATGCCAATTCGTTGGGTGTTGTTCCAATTGAAATCGGAGATAAGATCATGGAACGTCTTTTGCAGGCTAATATATAAAAGAGGACTCACACCAAGTGAATGGTGTGGGTCCTTTGCTGTTACTAAGTTTGACTGTTTTAATGAAGATTGAGCAATGTTCTCTTGGAGTGGAAAGGTTTAAGATAATTATTGTAACGTTAATTTCCTCTTTGATATTTGACTGAGCGTTTGGTAGCTGATTGTTTCAACTACCCTCAATTTGATTTAATGTTTTAGTGGCATAGATATACTCTGAATAAAGAGAAGATATAAGATAATAAAATGAAAACAATCTGAGTTTGTAATTTGGGATTAAGTTTGATGGATAGAGTGTCTGATTTTGTCTTTTCGAAATGATGAAATAAAGTTTTATTAATGTAAATATCCCGTAACTCTTAATTTGGATTTTCGCAATAATATTCTTCATGTATCTTTCCGAAAAGATTGGAATCAAAACCTCTTTTTCTTAATTCACTTATTAAATTTTCATCGAACACTTTTCTGTTGATCACTTGACATTTGATGGTTTTCGCTGTAATTTCCTCAGCATCTGAAACTATGAAAACGCCATTTTTCCTTAATATGAAATAGGCTGTATCATGGATAGTTTCAAAACCATGTAATATGATTTCAGTTTCTTCTACTGACAATATGTCATTCATATTATGATCTCCTTATAACAATATATTTGTTAATATTATTTCCATGTTTTTATGAATAATTACATATATATATAATAATTCAAAGTATTACTTTTGACAACAATTATAATTAAAAAATTAAAAAAATAAAAGTAACCTAAATTTTCCATTTTTGGGAATACCTTCTAACATATTTTTATTGTAACACAAATTATTTTTAAGGAGAATCAAATATGGAAAGATTAGAAAATCAAGATTTAAATAAAATTATTGTTCAGGGACCAATTGTAAGAAAGTTCGCAAATGGTATTGCTACTAATTTTACAATTAAAACACCAAGGTTAAGTATGCCAAATGTAGCAAAAGAGGGTGACGTTTGTTACAATTATCCTGAAATTTCTTTTTATGGATCAGAAAAAGATGTAATCAACAGTAACTATAAAGAAGGTGATGTTGTAAGAATTGAAGGAATGATTCAAACACAGAAAAAAACAGCTAAAGATACAGGCAGAGAATTTTATGATCAAAAAATCATTGGACTATCAATTGAGGAATCCAAAAAGGAACTAGCTGTATTTGGGTATACGGGTGGAGCTTATGTTGAAGCAGAAAATAAAGTGTATTTGAAAGGGACCGTTTCTAAGATTGCCTCTCCGGCCAGAGGTGTATTAACAATCAATATCAGAACCTTCTATAACGGAAGAGTGAATAATATCCAGACATTCTTGTATGAAAGAAATGTTGGCAATTATATGGAAGAGTTTAGAGTTGGTGACAAAGTCTGTGCTGTTGGCAATATTCAGACATTAAAAAAAGAATCTGCTGATGGTGATAGATATTACCGTAATATTGTTATTAATTCTATTTGCAAATTTAACCTTATCGAAGCATGAATTCACTAAATGTGGATTTATAAACTCGTCAATAGCGAGGTTTTAATTCGAATTGATCGAATTTGTAAAGAATAGGATAGGTGAAACATATGGCTGGAACCATAATGTCAGAAAAAAAGAAAGATGCTTTTATTCAGGCATGTGAAGATTTAGATCCCTTAACGGTTCTTCCAGAAAAGATATTGCAGGCACAACGATTAATTGAAATACTTAAAAAAGATGAGATAGAAGCAAATATGTTATATAAATGCGGTTGTCCTTACGAATGGATTAAAGCTTCAGATAAGTATTGTCTATTAAATAAAGGGAAACTTAGAAAGCCCAAATATAGCAATGATTGTACCGTGTGCTGGATTAAAAGTATTACGGAAGAAATGAAAGAAAATGTATTATCAGAAAACAAATATCAGGAAATTGTTTCAAGGCTTAATAGTTATGAAAAATTTAAGTTAAGTCCAGAGCAGCTAGAACAGATTCTTTCCATATTAGAATGGAATAAGACTTACGATTTTGATTTTTTTGTTAATAAAATTATAGAAATGAAAGTTATTAAAGATAATAAATAAAGTAATGACAAATTCATTTAATACAGTATGCATTTTTATTGTTATTATATGTTTTTATAGACACAGATTGCCTGTGTCTATTTTTGTGCCTAATTAAAACTAGGATGTATTTCTAAACTCGTTAGAAACAATAATTTCGATCTTCTGAATTATTAAACCTGCTGTAATATAATTTTTTTTATGATATAATAATTATAGTTTAAAGTGAAAAATAAAAATATTAGGAGATAATCAAATGGTCAATAATTATGAGAAGGTTGATGCATCGCAGAACATAAACGTTGAAATGTTGCAAAAGTATGCTAATCGATTTGGATATTTAAAAAAGGATAGAAATAATATTAAAGATTTTATAACTAAAGTCAATAATCGTTTTGATTACTTATTTAAAAATTATGATGATTATGATTACGCTAAGAAATATGTCACATGCCAGATTTTCCAAATCTTAGGAAAGCAATATTATATTGATAGAGACAATTCAATATATAGTAGATCTGATTTACATAATTTAATGCTAAAATTAAGTGAGGAGCAACAATTGGTTCCTGTATTAATGATTTGTGAAATAGTTATTAGTTATCTTGTTAAAGAAGAAAATGAAGAGTTAGTCTGGTTAACTAATGCAATAGCTGAGGACCTTCTCACTTCTAACATTAATGCAGCATTATATAAGTCGCCAGAAGGCTATGAATTTTATCCGGCAACAGAAACTTTATTTGATGAAGCATTGGTTTACGATGTTCTAAATTGGCTAAGTGAATACCCTCGAACAAAAGAACAGTACAATAAAACATTAAAAATGATTTTACATCAAGCAGATCCGAGAGATTTGGTTGATAACTTAAGATTGTCACTTGAATTATTTATAAAAGAATTCTTTTGTAATGAAAAATCATTAGAAAATCAGAAGAGTTTAATAGGAGATTATTTAACATCACATAATGTTTCAAAACATTTTTCAAATATGTATACTACTCTTTTTACCCACTACACAACGTACAATAATAATGAAGCCAAACATAATAATACAGCTGATGAACAAGAGATTGACTTTTTAGTTTATCTAACCGGAAGTTTTATCAGATTTTTAATACAATTAAAGAGAAGTGAGAAAAAGGTTTAGTTAGAAAAGTAAATGGCAAAGGAAATGTAGGTTAAAAATGTTAAAGCCACAGTAACCATTTGGGTTACTGCAGCTTCTGTATTGTTACTTCAATAAGGGTTGGCACTTATTACATAAACATATTAGTATAAAAAACTTTGACTTTGGAACAATTGATTTAATAAAAAATGATGTTAATTACTATACAAATTAAATCTAAAAATGCTACTGGTAGAGTGATTATAAAGCCAGAGACAGCTTTTTGCTTTTTGTCAGCATCCTCATTCTGAAATGCTTTGATAAGTGTGAACAGACTAACGAAGAAGGCAGTGGCGCAGATTATTAGTATTCCAATCATAATTTTTAACATATTATTCTCCTTTGCTATGTTTGATTTGTAAACAGTATGATAGGAATTTTGACTTTGGATAAATAAATTTAAAATATTTATTGATAAGCTATGATCCCTGACTTTTTAAGAAGCCATATTAAGTGAAGGAACAACCAAAGAAGCAAATATAGGGCCTCTAACCCATTTAACTAACAAATACTTGCTGTTTCATCGAAAACAGTTATAATATATATTGGATTAATTAATAAGTGAGGAGGTCAGTATGAAAAAGAAATTATTGATGTTAGCTGTGTCAGCAGTGATGACTTTTGGAGCAGCGACGGCGGCATACGGTTCACAGTGGCAGCAGGATAGTACTGGTTGGTGGTATCAAAATGATAATGGGAGTTATGCTACTGGTTGGACCTGGATTGATGGTAAGTGTTATTATTTTTCTGATAATGGTTACATGGCTGCAAACACGAATGTTGAAGGATATACTTTAAACAGTGAGGGCCAGTGGGTAGTAAATGGAGTAGTTCAGGGTCTGAAGATTACAACCGAACAAAAACAAGTGATGGAAACTCTGTTGTCTCCAATTATTTATTTAGACACATTTGACAAAAAAGAATTTTTGGTACATACCTCCTCATTTTTAGATGCTGATTTATCAAACTTACTTGATTGGCATTTAAATAATACCTATGAAAAAAATGCGATTATACAAAATGTAGAGGCAAATGAGTTTGGACGTTCATTTGATAAAGCTGAGGCATTAGATCATCTTGCAGATATGTATGGGAAGAAGCTTAGCGAAACAGCACTAGTGCAGGATTCTTTTATTACTTTCAAAGGAGACAAAATCATTATTACTGGAGCTGATGGTGAAGGCGTTTCAACTCCATCTCTAACAAATTTTAAAATGAAAGATGGTAAATTAATTGTCAGTGGAAGTTACAAAACAGAATTTAATGTGGAAGAATTAAATACAGGAGGATCCGTCATTGCAACGTTTATCCCAAATAAGGATAGTTTCTTTGGATATACATTAGAGTCGATACAGGGATACTAATTATATGACGAATAAAGACCCATGGAATAGCTTAATCCATGGGCCTTATTTATATACTGTTTCTATCTTACACATCCTTCAACCGCAGGTCCTAATTTCTTAAATTTTATTCTCTCAAATGCTGTTTGCTCAATAATATAATCTTGACCAAACATTTTTACAAGATTAATTATTTCGTTTTCATAAGATGATTGATTGTGGTAGAAAATAACTATTTTTTCTACATAGTGGCTTAAAAAGAAGAATTGTAATATACCTTTGTCCGTTATATCTAAAGAATGGCCCATAATATAGACTGTACTAGAGGTATCGTCAATACTGTTAGTTGTCTCATTTAACCAATGCCGGTATGCATTTCCGGTTCTTTTTTGTATTCGCTGGAAGTACTTTTGAAAATAGACATAGTCCAAATTATCGGTAAAGTTATCAGAGATTCCCAAAACTAAATTTTTCTCTCCAAGGCATCCATGTATGTAGTGTATTTCTGACAGTTTCCTTCCTCCATAAACGGTTTTGTAAGTATATGTGTAATTAAAATTGAGTAGATACACTTCAGATAACTCTTTTATTTGCTCTGAATATGTTGAACATTTTAGCCGCCCAACAAATTCATCCAGATAAATGCCCAGACATTTATTTAATATATCTAGTTCTTGCTTTAGTGATTCAAGTAAAGCTGTTTTTTGCTTTTTTAAATCTTCTGGATATATATCAAAAAGAGTGATAAGTCCGGTGTTTAAATTTTTGTAGGGAGCTGGTGCATAAGCAGTAATAGTATTCAAGATGGTGCATTCAGTAGGTTGTAGGACTGTGGATAATATTTTTCCCACAGAATTTGGCAATATCCTGTTATAATATTTTTCAATAAACGCTAAGACGTATTCAATTTCTTTTTCAAAATCAATCCAGCCATCTTTTTGATAATTAGTGGTTTTGAAGTATTGTAACAATACATTAGAATTTAAATGTTCATTTAAATATTGAATATGGGATTCTTCAAAGCAAAGTGCATGTTCAGCAAACGCTATAATGGATTCATTTGTAAGTACGCCATATGAACCAAGAGGCACAAGAAACTGCGCAGTTGGATCATATCCGGACTGTTCTATTTTGCCAGTTTTAGGATTGAGATAGGATTCATATTTATATTTGAAAGTTTCCCATTCATTAGTAAATGTTAAAAAGTCTGTATAACGAGTGGGAAGATTGTGGTATAAATCAAATCCGTTCCCGATAATAAGAATATTCTTTCCCAAGTATTTTTACCTCCATTATATGATAAGCATTATTAAATTTAAAATAATAAGATTTCTATATAAGTCAAATATTTACTGTATTATTATAGTCAATTTTCTATTAAGTTTCAAACTTTTTCTTGGATTCCTAGTATCAATTGTTATATAAAATATGGTAAAATGAAGGGATAATATAAAAGTGGAGGTTTTTATATGGTATATGATGATAAATATAAATTATCAATTGCAACAGAAAATGCGCCATTAAGGCCAAGTGAGCAACAGGAAATAAGATTGATGCTGAGTAGACATGATATAGGCATAGCATTTCTTGAACATCGGTCTATTATAAACTCAGTCCTTGACTCCATACCCATTTTTTTAAATCCAGATATAACAAACTTGTTAATTAGCGGGTTAATGATGCCGGCAGTCTATGATGCATTAAAGAAATGTCTGCTTTATATGGTTGCAAAGATATCAGTTAGGAAAAATATAACTGAAGAAAAAGAAAGTGGTGTAGCATTTAGGCTTAATATAGACAATGCAGATATTTACGCACCTATACCGGCCGGGCTTAGTGACAAACAGTTCTCAGCATATATGGATATGATAAAGAACTCATTTACAATAATCAGCAAAAAGCAGGAGGAAACAAAAGCTGATTATCACCAGATTTTTATAATGTATGATAATGAGAGAGAAAAGGTAGATATAAAAACTGTCCAGGATTATGCCAAAATACAAATGGAAAAGAAAAAATAAGACTGAGTTATCGGATAATGCTATTAAGCAAACGCTGCATAACCTGTCGAGAGGCACAACTATTATATTCTTAATTGATGGTTCTTACTTTATCTGTTATAATACATGTATCTAGTTATAGCAGACATTCTGTTGTATATTGACCAGTTTAAACATAATATCATAGACTAAAAATCTTTCTAGAATACAAGAGTACAGATATTTTAATAAAAAAGTTAACATTTACATATAATAAATAGTAATTGTTCGAAATCTCTACTACTAATAATTATAGATATTCGGAGAGACATACCGTAAAACTGAAATATTACTGTTAAGAAATGAGGTAGTAAATATGTATAACACAAGAAAGGATCAAATATCTCAGCAACAGATAAAAGCCAATATTTACGATTATACAGAACTAATAATCGATATAGGCGGGATGACTGAAGATATAATAAACAGATACATTGACAATGAATTCACACAACTATTTCCACCAGGTATATATAAAAGAGCAAAGACTGAATTATATGAGTCCGAAATCGATGATTATGAAGATAGAAGTTCTTATGTAATGAGTATTACCTCAAAAAAGCGGCTTTTAGAAACGGAAACCGTTCTTAGGTATTCAGCCAAAGATGGAATGGAACAAATCATAATCAGCACTATGTTCGTGATTATAAAACTTGACTATAAATGTACTCATAAATTAAATGAAAAGATTAATCTGATTTCTGAAATTATGAATTGCTTAATTCAAAATGCTTATACGGAAATAAATAGAATTACAATAAATAAACGTGATAGAATAATATGTGCAACATTGTTTCGGTTATATCAATGTTTTAATAAAAATATTTTCGGTGATATTGCTTATGCATTATCTAGAAAAAATAAGAATACAAACGGATTTTATTTAAGAAGTGATTCTTTATTTAATTTTGATGAATATGACGTTCATGTTTCAAGAGAAGTGAAACGAGGAGAATACGAGGATACTCAGGCTTTTCAGGGAAGTTTGAAGATGAATGTAAGATTAGAAGGATTTGAAATAGAGGATGATACACAAGAAACTATACAAAGAATAAAAAAGAGTTTTGTTGATTTAAATGATATATGTTATAAAATTTTCATTGAACATATTACTCTTTCATTTGCTGCGGATTTAGTTGTGGGTACAACAGATAAAGTGTTGGGAGGTTTTAATAAAAATGAATGAGTTTAAGGATTTCTCGATAAAGTCTAAAAAAAGTCATGAAATAAAATCAAAAAATAACTTTATTCAAAGTGAGAAAATTAATACATTTGAAAGAATTCAAAAGAGTCAAAAAAATAGATTGGATGTTAATCATATCATAGAATTTACGGACAGGAATTCTAATCATGGTAAGAGATAGAAAAAGAACTATTCTAACAGAAATTGATGATTTATATATATCTATTTATACAATAGGTTATACATCTGAAGGTGAAAGCTGTGTTTTGGTTTTGCATAGTAATATACCAGATAAAAGAATATTATATTCTATAGTCATTGATTGTTATGAAGAGGAAGAATATAATTATACGTTACAAATTTTAGAAGATTTAAAAAAAATATCACCCAAATTTAGATTAGATATGTTAATCTGGACGCACCCTCATGATGATCATACATTGGGAATTGATAAGATATTAGAAAGATATTGCAATAATAACACAAAAATAATCACCTCCCAAATTTTAAATACACCAGATATTTATTCTCCAAGTTGTAATAATATCAAAAATCAAATCGGTAAAATAAATTATAGACGGAAGATAAGATGGAATATTAGCCAATCAGAAGCTATGGGTAATATACTTGATGAAATTTCTTTTGAAAATGCAGGTGATTTAATCTCTCAGATGAAAATTAAATGTATTGCTCCATGTACAGACATAATATGCAAAGAAATAAATGATGAAGAGATTAATAAATTAAGCATTGGAATACTTGTTGAAATTAAAAACAAAAAGGGAGAGATTAATTTATTATTTACTGGAGATTTGGAAAATCAAACGATAAGAGAAATTATAAACGAAAGAATAAATGAAGATATCCCGTCGGTATATCATTACATAAAACTTCCGCATCATGGCGGACATAGTGGAGAAAACTTAGTAAAATTATTAGATCCAAAAATGAGATCTAAATTTGGTGTTTCAACGGTTTTTAAAAAAACTATTCGAAGTGGCGTAATGTCAAATCCTAATGAAGATGTTTTGAAGAATTATAAAAATTATATTGATGAATTGGCTTGTACTGCAGATGTCTTTAATGGTTCTTATGGAATAGGAATTATAAAAATAACATATGATTTAAAGAATCAGCATTTTGATATATTTCAAACAGGTGCTGCTAAGCGTAATATTGTGTGATCAGCTTATGCCTAAAGTAAATAACTTTAATAGCGATGTTAATTAGGTAAGACTGGTAAATGGCGTATTCCTGTATTTAAGTAAGAGGAATGGTATATGTACAATAAGATAAAAAGAATATTCGAAGAAAATAAAAAGAGGCAGGAATTAAAAAAAATATGCCTTGTGGCAGAGGAATTACTAGAAATAAATACAGAGGCAGAGACACATCCAATATATCTACTGATCAAGGAATTGGTTGATTTAGAATATAATAAAGTTATTTATAAGACAATATCTACCCATGATGATCATAAAGTTCCTCAGTTTTCAAGTAATAATCTACTTCCTTATGAGGAAAAGAAGTACGGGAATTATTTATATGAAAACTTTTATGGAGAACAAATAACATTTGGAAAATTAGTTGATCAAAACAGGGTATCTACAAAAGAGTCGATTCTTCTAGGAAAAGACCCAATCATAGCAAGGCCATGGAATATATGGAGATTAACAAGAGCTATGGATAATATTCAAGATAAATGGATACAAGATAATAATCATCAAGTAACGTTATGGCTCCCATATGGTGTCACATTTGTTTCATCAGGAAATCATTCCATAACAGTAGGACACTTGCGAAATACAGGGTCAGTAACAACGGATGACATATATAATGTAGGTGATATTCACGACTATATATATACTGATGGAATTTATTATTTTAGGAAGTCAGACGATAGTATATGTGCAGAGGTAACTAACTTTAATCTTGCAGTTGTGTTTGCTATAGGAGGATTGATTCACAAAAAAAGATTTAGTGGAGAAGGAAATATAAACTTCCATGGTCAAAATGTAAACCATATATTGACAGATATCAGTCATAAGATAAGTTTAGTGGATTAATAGAAACCAAATTTAATTTATGAATGCCATAGAAATATTAAATATAGCATATAAAGAAGACTCCTATGAGAGTCTTTTTTTATGCCATATTTAAAGCACTATTTTCATAAATTCTCTCTTTAAAATTGACTGTTATCAGTGTGATAGGAACTAGTTAAAAGACTGTGTATCAGGCACATAACGTACAACCAATTTGAAGCTTTATGCTGTCTAAGACTTATTAAATTTTGGGAGTAGAGTTAGCCGGAGTTAAACATTAGTTATAGACCGGAATATCAAAAGAATTGACAATCCCTGTATAAGACATTAAACTTAACTTGTATTTACCAAAAAATGGTAGAATCTATAAGGAGAATATGAGTATGAAAAAGTATAGAAAAAGTCTATTGGACTGGCTCTGTTGTTGTCAACGGGTGTGACATTGCCAGTATTCGCTGGAATATGGAAACAAGATTCTGTAGATTGGTAGTATAAGAATGATGACGGATGTTATTGCTGCCGGGTGGAACTGAATTAATGGTAGCTATAGATTCAGACTTCTCTAGGATAGTTTATCCAGTAAAATTACAAGTGTTCATGAGATAAATATATTGGATAATCTATTATTGCATTATTTGAAGCTCATTTGAAAGCAAAGCATAAAAACAAAATTGGAGGAAATATGAGCGAAGTTAAAGAAGTTGAAGTTGTAATGATAACAGATTATTGGGCTATAGATGATCTTGGTAAATTCTTTATTATTCCTGAACTTGAATTTGAAGAAGGTAGGTATCCAGGGCCGGAAGAAATGCCTTCTTTTCCAGAAAACAAGATTGAACAATATGATAAAAAGGAGGAACGTGCATACAAGAAATTATATAAAAAGAAGATGAAAGAAGCGAAGAAGGAAATACAAATATGGTATCCTGAATTCGAAAAAAGATGTAGAAAAGAATATGAAGAATGGAATGAAAAATTACGTACAGTAATGACGAAAGATGAACTAAAGAAAGATAACAAGCGTAGATTCAAAAGAAATCCACCATTTATTATCAGTTTTCTAATGTTCTTCTTGAAACTTTTTGGAATCATATTTTTAGGAATATTACGTTTCTTGGCTGAATTATTGAGTGCTGCAGCACCGATCTATTCATATCTTGAGGGAAAATATTATGAGGGAGCAGGAGACAGAGAATCGGCTTATGATTGCTATGAAAGATTTTATGAAGCATCTAAATTACATGACTTCAGGAGAAGAACTGCTGAATTTGAATATGTTGATTCTGAAGAAATAGTTATCTTAGATAAAACAGGATTTGAAGATGTGGCATATAAGTTGGATTTTACAATGAAAAATATTTTAGATATAAAAGCGTGGCCGATTTCTTTTGAGTCCCAATATAGTTTCCCATTAAATTTAAACGGTATTTTAAATAAAGATACAAAAATGATTAATGAAAAAGAATAATAATTTTTTGAAGAGTGAATTAATTTCTTGATTTAAAGGAGAGGAAATGTATTAGAAATACTAAATACAATAATTCCAGAGGGCTATATGGTAAATGAGCGTGTAGAATGGTGTAAATACTTATTTCCTAATTTATTCGTTATAATTGATTAATACAGACTAATTTAATTATCGAGGTGGATAGTATGAAAAAGAAAATATTATTAATGTTAATTACAGCTGCGCTTGCCTTAGGAGCAGCAACAGTTGCATATGCAGGTCAGTGGCAGCAGAACAGTACTGGCTGGTGGTA
>NZ_OAOF01000095.1 GCF_900205965.1 Lacrimispora amygdalina | reverse complement strand
GGTATCGGAACTTCAATAGCAAGTAAGTTGATTGCAGAAATCGGAGAAATCCGAAGGTTTCCCAATGCAGATAAGCTGGCAAGATTTGCAGGAGTAGCTCCTGTAAAGTTCAGTTCTGCAGGAAAAGGCAAGGAGCAAAGCTCCAGACAAGGAAACCGCCAGTTGCATGGACTGTTTTATTTTCTGGCGGTAACAATGGTTTCCAAGCCAAAGAACGGAATACCCAATCATCCGGTATTTTATAATTATTACATGCGGAAAATCGGCGAAGGAAAGACAAAGTCTCAGGCATTAGTCTGTATCATGCGCCGATTGGTGAACATTGTTTACGGAATGATGAAAAATAAGACAGAATACCGGGAACCGATTCGAGAAGAGGAACAGTAATTTTTCTGTTTAAAAACAGCACAAAGACGTGCTATAATTCTAAAGGAAAGTATCATGTTTAGGGTCTGAGAAAAACAGGTTCGTTTTCTAAACCTGCTTTTCTCAGATTCTAAATGTGATTCTTTCC
>NZ_OAOF01000019.1 GCF_900205965.1 Lacrimispora amygdalina | reverse complement strand
TTAGTGTGGTTGGCGAACCTACACTTATTATATCATTGGAGGTTTTTTCTGTAAGCTAAAGCGGCTGTGGACGCACCTGCATAGCAGGTGGTTTATTAAAAGACTGCTATACAAAAAAAGAAGAGAGACAACAACTGTCTCTCTTCCCTTTCTTAAACCAGGTTTGTATAGCCCATCAGGCTGATATCTACTTCCCTCGCCACTTCACGGCCTTCCCTGATTGCCCAAACCACAAGGGACTGGCCTCTATGCATATCTCCTGCTACAAAAACCTTATCCACATTGGTTTTATATCTGCCAGCTTCTGTTTCTACATTGCTTCTGCCGTTTAATTTAACGCCAAATGCATCTGCAACATAATTTTGTGCTCCTAAGAACCCGGCTGCAATTAGAACCAGATCAGCAGGAATTTCTTTCTCACTGCCGGCTACCGGCACCATGCTCATCCGTCCGGTCTTCTCATCCTTTTTCGGCTCCAGGCCCATGATCACAGCCTTCACCATCTTTCCAGACTTATCCTTTATAAATTCCTTTACTGTCGTCTGATATACCCTTGGGTCTTTACCGAATACAGCAATTGCTTCCTCCTGGCCGTAATCCGTTTTCAAAACCTTCGGCCATTCCGGCCAGGTATTATCCTCAGTTCTGGTTTCCGGAAGCTTTGGCATCATCTCAAGCTGGGTAACAGAGGCGCAGCCATGGCGGAGGGAGGTTCCCACACAGTCGTTTCCTGTATCTCCTCCTCCAATAACAATCACATGTTTGCCCTTGGCTGATAAGTACTGATTATCTTTTAAATCTGAATTTAAAAGGCTCTTTGTTGTTGATTTTAAGAAATCTACCGCAAAGTATACTCCCTGTGCATCTCTTCCAGGAACATTTAAATCTCTTGGATTGGAGGCTCCGCAGGCAAGAATAATGCGGTCATAATCCTTTAAAAGATCCTTCGCTTTGTAATTCTTTCCCACATCGGCACCGGTGAGAAAAACAACGCCCTCTTCTTTCATGATGTCAACCTTCCGGTCAATCACATGCTTCTCCAGCTTCATATTAGGAATTCCATACATAAGGAGTCCGCCCAAACGGTCCTCCCGCTCCAGTACTGTTACACTGTGCCCTCTTTTGTTTAGCTGGTCAGCTGCTGCCAGTCCGGCAGGCCCGGACCCGATTACTGCAACCTTTTTCCCTGTACGGATTTTAGGAGGTCTGGGACCGGCGATACCGGAGGTGTAGGCACGCTCAACAATAGCATATTCATTCTCCTTAATCGCAACCGGATCACCATTTAACCCGCAGGTACACGCCGCTTCACAGGGCGCCGGACATACCCTTGCGGTAAATTCCGGAAAGCTGTTGGTCTTTTTCAGACGGTTATATGCCTGCTGCCATGTACCGGTATAGACAAGATCATTCCATTCCGGTATCAGATTGTTTAAGGGACAGCCTGAAACCATTCCATTTAAAATAACTCCTGACTGGCAAAATGGTACACCGCAGTCCATGCACCTGGCCCCCTGGCATTTCTGTTCCTTTTCAGAAAGGTGCAGATGAAACTCGTTATAATCCTTTAAACGGGTTTTGGGATCTACCGTTCTTCCTGTTTCTCTGTTATATTCTAAAAATCCTGTTGGCTTACCCATTATCGCTCCTCCTTACTTCTTTGTGTTTGCATAAAATGCTTCAATCTGAGCCTGTTCGCTGCTTAAACCCTTTTCTTCCATCTGAACAATGGTATTCATCATGCGCCTGTAATCATGAGGCATGATTTTCTTGAATTTAGGCAGATATTCTCCAAAGTTGTCGAGGATTTCCTTGCCCTTTGCGGAGTTGGTATAAGCCACATGCTCCTTAATCATATCCTTTAATTCCAAAACATCGTATTTATTTGTAATCTCTTCAAAAGAAACCATTTCTTTATTCAGGCGTTTGTATAAGTCTCTCTTTTCATCTAATACATAAGCAATTCCGCCGCTCATACCGGCTGCAAAGTTCTTGCCTGTAGATCCTAATACCACCACGCGTCCGCCTGTCATGTATTCGCATCCGTGGTCACCCACTCCTTCTACCACTGCCGTTGCACCGGAGTTTCGTACGCAGAACCGTTCTCCTGCCACGCCGCAGATAAAGGCTTTTCCGCTGGTCGCACCGTACAGGGCCACATTACCGATAACAATATTCTCTTCCGCTTTGAATTTAACACCCTGAGGCGGATAAACCACCAGCTTTCCGCCGGAGAGACCCTTGCCAAAGTAATCGTTGCTGTCACCCACCAGTTCCAGAGTCAGTCCTTTAGGGATAAAAGCGCCAAAACTCTGACCGCCGCTTCCGGTACAGTTGATGGTAAAGGTATCTTCCGCAAGTCCTTCCGGATACAGTCTGGTAATCTCTGATCCGAATATGGTGCCAAGTGCACGGTCCGTATTAGAAACATCAATCTGAAGTCCCTTCTTCTGACCTGCGGTAAGCGCCTGCTTTAACTTCTTTAATATAACTTTTTCATCAATGGTTTTATCCAGCTGGAAATCATAAACCACCTTCTTGTCGTATCCTGCTAATTTATCTTTGCAATATGGATTTCCAAGAATTGCGGAAAAATCTACTTTCTTTGCTCTTTCGTTGGCAATCTGATCCTTCTTCTTTAAGAGATCTGTTCTTCCAACCATCTCATCCACCGTTCGGATACCCAGTTTCGCCATATATTCCCGAAGCTCTCTTGCAATAAAATACATGAAATTGACTACATACTCCGGTTTTCCTTTAAAGCGCTTGCGAAGTTCCGGGTTCTGAGTGGCAACGCCAACCGGACATGTATCTAAGTTGCAGACTCTCATCATGACGCAGCCCAGTGTAACAAGAGGTGCAGTTGCAAAGCCGAATTCTTCCGCTCCCAGCATACATGCAATCGCCACATCACGTCCAGTCATCAGTTTACCATCTGTTTCCAGAATCACCTTATCCCGAAGCCCGTTCATAATCAGGGTCTGATGGGCTTCTGCCACACCAAGCTCCCATGGAAGTCCTGCATTATAAATGGAGTTTCTGGGGGCAGCTCCGGTTCCGCCGTCAAAGGAGGAAATTAAAATAACCTGGGCACCTGCCTTTGCAACACCGGCAGCTACCGTACCGACTCCTGCTTCTGAAACAAGCTTTACAGAAATTCTGGCACTGGTATTGGAATTTTTCAAATCATAAATCAACTGAGCCAGATCCTCGATGGAATAAATGTCATGATGAGGCGGCGGAGAGATTAATCCCACTCCGGTTGTTGAGTGTCTTGTTTTCGCTACCCATGGATATACCTTCTGGCCCGGAAGATGTCCGCCTTCACCAGGCTTTGCTCCCTGCGCCATTTTAATCTGAATCTCTTTTGCACTGACTAAGTATCTGGAAGTTACGCCAAAACGTCCGGAAGCCACCTGTTTAATGGCAGAACACCGGTTTAATCCATCCGGTCCTACGGTAAGGCGTTCCAGGCTTTCTCCGCCTTCTCCGCTGTTTGACTTACCGTGAATGCGGTTCATTGCAATTGCCAGGGCTTCATGAGCCTCCTGTGAGATGGAACCATAAGACATTGCTCCTGTCTTAAAGCGTTTTACAATAGACTCCACGCTTTCCACTTCTTCTAATGGAATTTCCTTGTTCTTCCCATAATCAAAATCCAAAAGGCTTCTTAGATTCACCATCTGGCCTTCCTCATTCAGTGCATGGGTGTATTCTTTAAATATCTCATAGCTTCCTGTTCTGGTTGCCTGCTGAAGCATATGAATGGTGCGTGGATTGTAAAGGTGCTCTTCCTGTCCGGCTCTTTCCTTATGGCTTCCTACACTGTCTAATGTTAAATCCACATCCAGACCAAGAGGATCAAATGCAGCAGAATGGAGAGTATCCACGTCATTGGCAATATCTTCCAGAGTAACGCCCTCTACCCTGCTCACCGTATCTGTAAAATACGTATCAACTACTTTCTTTGAAATACCAATGGCTTCAAAAATCTGGGCTCCCTGATAGGACTGAACGGTAGAAATTCCCATTTTTGAGGCAATTTTAACAATACCATGTAAAACGGCAGAATTGTAATCTTCTACTGCAGCATAATAATCTTTATCAAGCATTCCATTATCAATTAAATTGTGAATAGATTCCTGAGCCAGATATGGATTAATCGCACATGCACCATATCCTAAAAGTGTGGCAAAATGATGAACTTCCCTTGGTTCTCCGCTCTCTAAGATGAGCGCAACAGAGGTTCTTTTCTTTGTTTTTACTAAATGCTGCTGAAGAGCAGAAACAGCTAAAAGGGACGGAATCGGCACATGGTTTTCATCAATGTCCCTGTCTGATAAAATAATGATGTTCGCTCCATCCCGGTGTGCTCTGTCTGCCTCTAAAAACAGCCTGTCAATGGCCTTTTCCAGTGACGTATTCTTATAATAAGTAATCGGTATCACTTCTACCTTAAAGCCGGGTCTCTTCATGTGTTTGATCTTCAGAAGATCGGTACAGGTCAGAATCGGATTGTTCACTTTTAAGATCTTGCAGTTTTCCGCCTCTTCTTTTAATATATTCCCTTCTTCTCCTACATAAACGGTAGTAGAAGTTACGATTTCCTCACGAATAGAATCAATGGGCGGATTGGTTACCTGGGCAAACAGCTGTTTAAAATAGTTAAAAAGAGGCTGGTGCTTCTTACTTAATACCGCCAGCGGACTATCCGCACCCATGGCTGAGACGGCTTCTGCTCCGTTTAATGCCATAGGCAGAATCATAGTCTTGTACTCTTCATAGGTATATCCATAAGTCTTCTGCATTCTTGCACGGTCCGCCGTGCTTAAGGACGGCACCCCTTTATTGGGAATCGGAAGATCTTTTAATTCAATTAAATTGGAATCCAGCCATTCTCCGTAAGGCTTTCTTAGTGCATACATTTCCTTTAATTGTTCATCACTGATCAGACAGCCCTTTACCGTATCAATCAGAAGCATCTTACCAGGGCGGAGGCGCTCCTTCTTTACCACATGACTCTGTTCAATATCAATGGCTCCTACCTCAGATGCCAGAATCATATGATCGTCATCGGTAATGTAATATCTGGAAGGTCTGAGACCGTTGCGGTCTAAGACTGCGCCTACCAGATCACCGTCACTGAATACGATGGAAGCCGGACCGTCCCATGGCTCCATCATGGTAGCGTAGTAACGGTAGAAGTCCCTGATTTCCTGAGGCATGGATTTATCATGTTCCCAGGGAGCAGGAATGGTTACCATAACTGCCAGCGGAAGATCCATACCGCTCATCATCATAAATTCCAGTGCATTGTCAAGCATGGCTGAGTCAGAGCCTTCCTGATTAATAATAGGAAGAACTTTATGCATGTCGCTGCTGAAGAATTCTGACTCCATATTTTCTTCCCTTGCCATCATCTTATCCACGTTCCCGCGAATGGTGTTGATCTCACCGTTATGTACGATCAGACGGTTGGGATGGGCTCTCATCCAGCTTGGATTGGTATTGGTACTGAAGCGGGAATGAACCACTGCAATGGCTGATTCATAATCTTTATCCTGAAGGTCTGTAAAAAACTGTCTTAACTCCTTCACCAGGAACATTCCTTTATATACAATGGTTCTGCTGCTTAAAGATACCACGTAGGTATTATCGTTGCTCTGTTCAAATATTCGTCTGGATACATAAAGCTTCCGGTCAAAATCCAGTCCCTTGTTTACATCTGCAGGCTTTTTCACAAATGCCTGGGCAATATATGGCATACGCTCTACTGCCTTTGCACCAATCAGTTCCGGATGAATGGGTACATCTCTCCAGCCCAGAAATTCTATGCCCTCTTTTTGTACTATTATTTCAAACATCTTTTTTGCCTGATTTCTGGCAAGTTCGTCCTGAGGGAAGAAGAACATTCCGACTCCGTATTCTCTTTCCTCTCCAAGCCCGATGTTTAACGGTCTGGTCACTTTCTTAAAAAACTTATGAGAGATCTGAAGCATGATACCAACACCATCACCGGTCTTCCCATCCGCATCTTTTCCTGCTCTGTGCTCTAAGTTTTCCACGATATGGAGAGCCTGCTCCACTGTCTTATGGGTCTTTATCCCTTTCATATTTGCCACTGCACCAATACCGCAGTTGTCATGCTCGAAACGGGCATCGTAAAGCCCCGGAGTACCTGTTTTATTAGGGGATTGTAAACTCTTATCCATAATCTCTTCCTTTCCTGACTGCGCCTCCGCTTTGAGGTGCTAAAGTGTAACAGTAATTTTAGTTGATAATACTACATTTTTCGCAGTTTGTAAATGTGTTTTATTTTTAAATTGTCAGATTATTAGATATTTTATCATTTATAATTGTTTTATCTATTTTTAATTCAATTTTACCATAATTATTTTACTTAAAATATACAATTCCAGATTACTTTTCCTATGGTGGTATAAATTACTAATTTTTTTAAGTGTAGGCTTTTTTTTATTAAGTCCATCTATTAAAACATTATGAAAACAGTTTGAAAATTAAACTGAATTCCACACAAAAAAAGCCCCGGAATCATCGATCCTGGGACTTTCATAATTGAATTCTATACGATAAACAGAAACGGATTACATCTCGCCAAGACCGCTCTCAATTGCTTCGGTCATGGTCTTCATAGCTGTCTCTTCATCTTCGCCATCGCAGATTACTTTAATCTCAGCGCCACACTTAATTCCTGCTGCCATAACGTTTAATACGCTCTTAGCAACGATCCTCTTCTCGCCGTATTCAATAATTATATCAGATTTAAATTTCATAGCTGTCTGAGACAGAACGCCTGCCGGTCTTAAATGAAGTCCGGATGGATTAACTACAGTCAGTGATTTTGATAACATAATGTTCACTCCTTTATCCTCAAATTTTTATACTCCACGCTGTTAATTCTATTACAATATCCAATTTGTGTCAAGACAAACCCTGCATGTCTTTCAGATAATTTCCAAAGTAAGTCTGCAGTCAGCAGGACGATTCTTTTGTCTGCTTTTCCCTCTGGGAAAATACGCAGCCGCAATAATCCTGTCTGTAAAGATTATGTTCCTTTGACAGCTCCACAGAACGCTTATACCCGTTTTTCTTTTTAAAATCAGACGGCAGGTAAGAAACCCGGTATTCCTTTCCCAGCTTTTCACCAATCTCGTTCAGCTTATCTGCATTTTTAAGGGGACTTATGGACAATGTAGTTGTAAAATAATCAAATCTGCCTGCCTGGGCGACCTTCGCTGCCTCCTGGAGGCGGAGCTCATAGCAGCGGAAACACCTTGACCCGCCTTCCGGCTCCTTTTCTAAGCCTTCTACAATCCGGTAAAACTCCTCCGGTTCATATACCCCGGTCTGTAATGTAACCGGATGCTCAAATTTCATTTCATTAATGAGACGCTCCTGTTCCTCCACACGCCGGATGTATTCTAAAGGAGGGTAAATGTTGGGATTGTAAAAATATACAGTAATTTCAAAATATTGGGACAAATATTCCAATACATAGCTGCTGCACGGAGCACAACAGCTGTGTATCAACAGTTTCGGAACTTTTTTCCGTTCCTTTAATCCTTCGATGATCTGGTCCAATTCCTTCTGATAATTCCTTGGGTTCATGGTGTCTCCTCCCTGCCGTCTTCAGAAATGACAAAAAGGCGCAGACAGGAATCAGCCGCGCCTTTTATATGTCTTATAAGAAATCTCTGATTCGTTTGCTGCGAACCGGATTTCTCAGCTTTCTAAGTGCTTTCGCCTCAATCTGCCTGATACGTTCGCGGGTAACATTAAACTCTTTGCCCACTTCTTCCAATGTACGCGGATGTCCGTCTTCCAAGCCGAACCTCAGAACAATTACCTGACGCTCTCTTTCTTTTAAATCACCTAAAAGTGCGTCGATATGCTCTCTTAACATTACAGATTCTACGTTGCCTTCCGGTGTCACCACATTATTATCAGCCACAAAATCGCCTAAGTTGGAATCATCTTCTTCACCAATGGGAGTCTCTAAGGATGCAGGCTCTCTGGCAATCTGCATGATCTCCATCACCTTGTCCTCAGACATGTCAAGCGCTTCTGCAAGCTCTGCCACAGAAGGCTCATAGCCCAGTTCCAGGGTGAGTTTTCTCTGCATCTTGGACATCTTATTAATTGTCTCCACCATATGCACCGGAACCCGAATCGTTCTTGCCTGATCTGCTAAAGCACGGGTTACAGACTGACGAATCCACCAAGTAGCATATGTACTTAATTTATAGCCTTTGGTATAATCAAATTTTTCAACACCCTTAATAAGACCTAAATTTCCCTCCTGTACCAGATCCAGGAAACTCATACCACGGCCTGTGTAACGTTTTGCGATACTGACAACAAGACGCAGATTGGCCTCGATCAGACGCTCCTTGGCATTATCGTCACCATCCGCTTTTTTCTTTGCAAGACGCAGTTCTTCCTCTGCGTTTAAAAGCGGTACTGTGCCGATTTCTTTTAAATACATGCGGACAGGGTCTTCTGTGCCGATGCCTTCCAGTAAATCAATGGCGTCTAAATCAATATCTTCTTCCTCTGTTTCCTTAAAACCGTCGTCCAGATCATCATCAAGAAGTAAGTCTTCTGAAATAAGCACATCATCAGTTAAAGTGGAATCATCCATGACCGGGATCACGTCTACGCCGCGATTCTCCAGGTACGTATAAATCTGATCCATCTGCTCTGCAGTCAACTCTTCTCCCATAAAGAAGTTATTAATCTCTGTAACGTCCAAAGCACTATGCTTTGTCTTTGCAAGTTCGACAAGTTTCCCTAGCTTATCTAAAAAATTATCTTTTTCCACTTAATAACGTCCTTTCGCTAAGAAGTATACATAAAGCCCACACAACTTTTCATTATATACTACCGGAATCCATATTTCAACATATTTCTTCCTAAAGAAGCAGTTTTGTTGTTATTTCGGCTGTTTTCTCATAATACGGATTTTTTTCTCCAGGTTTGTGATCGAAACTTCTCTTCTGGTACCCCCGAATTCTCCGTCAAGCACCCAGTCTATCGGTTCATCGGAGATGAGTTTCAGGGACCGTGTCCGGAATTTATGGACGTATTCGTTTGGTTCTTCTTTCAAAAACATATAATTAATGATATTTGTAAAATCAAGTGCAGTTTTTGGTGACCGTATTAAAAGGACTTCGAATTCCCCATCGTCAAGTGCCACATCCTGGGTGACAAGACCTTTAAATCCTCCCACACTGATGGTATTGGTTATCATACCAAAAATAAATTCTCCTTCCAGCATGATCTCTTCACATTCAGCCCGCAGGGAATAAGATTTAATGGAGGCCAGACTCTTCATGCCCTCAAGCATATAAGCCTGATGACCCAGAACGTTTTTCTTGTCCTGGGGAGTCAGATAGGATACCTCCGTAAAAGCACCGAAAGCAGCAATATAGATAAAATATTTATCCTCACAGAAACCTCCGATATCTATGGTGCAGGATTCCCCCGAAACCGCTGCCTGTGCTGCTGTCAGCATATCCTTGGAGATTTTTAAACTGGAGGCAAAATCGTTGGTGGAGCCAGCCGGAATATAACCAAGAACCGGCAGTTTATTAAGCTTCATTAAACCGCTGATGGTTTCATTTAAAGTTCCGTCACCACCACTGCATACCACCAGATCTTTATCCTTTCCATAGCGGTAAGCTGCCTCCATGGCATCTCCCTGTCTCTGTGTTACATGAACCGACAGTTCGTAACCGGCTTTCGTAAAAATATCCAGAATATCCACCAGTTTATTTCTGATCTGGGCCTTTCCGGAACGGGGATTAAATATAAAAAGCATCTTTTTCATTATTATCACCTAATCAACTTTGTATACGCCTTAAATGCCCCAGGCAGGGAATAAGTTTTTTTTATTTCTTCCGGGGTGACCCATAGATAGTCTCCTTCCGGTAAATCGGTAAGTTCCACCCGGTATCCAGTCATATGCCATTCCACATGGCTGAATATATGTTTCGCCTCAGGAAGAGGTGTAATCACTGCCTCTTGAATGCCAAGAGCTCCCTTGATCAACTCCCGGGGAATGCGCCCTTTAAGCCCCGGCAGCTCATAAAGTGAGGCAAGAAGTCCTGTGTTACTGCGTTTGCGGATTGCCACACGTCCGTCCTTTGACAAGATTAAAATGGTTCTTTCTTCTATTTTTCGCTCTTTTTTGGGAGCTTTCACCGGTATAATGCCGGTAAGGCCGTTCTCTCTTGCAATGCACAGGGAGGCAAGAGGACAGCTGCTGCACAAAGGTGCGCCGTTTGGCAGACACACAATGGCTCCGGTCTCAATGAGAGCCTGATTAAATGAACCTGGATCTTTCTTTGGCATAACGCCTTTTATCAGTTCTTCCATGGCCTTTTTTACCGACTGTCTGGTTATATCTTCCCTGCTTCCAGTCAGTCTTGAGATCACCCTCAGAACATTGCCGTCTACTGCAGGAACCGGAATACCAAAAGCAATGGAAGCAATGGCACCTGCTGTATAAGATCCGATACCAGGTAGTGTTTTAAGCTCCTCATAGGATGCCGGAAGCGTTCCATCGTACTTCTCTATGAGAAGCTGAGCCGCTTTTTTTAAATTTCTTGCCCTGCTGTAATAGCCCAGCCCTTCCCAAAGCTTTAACAGACGGTCCTCCGTTACTTCTGAAAGTGCCTCTATCCCGGGCAGTGCTTCCATGAAACGGTCAAAATATGGTTTTACTGCTTCTACTCTTGTCTGCTGAAGCATGATTTCCGATATCCAGACACTGTAAGGCTCCGTTTTCTCACGCCACGGAAGGATTCTTCTGTGTTCGTGGTACCAGGACAGAAGGGGACGGATGGCTGCCCTTAAGCGCTCCTCCTTCTCCATCTGCTGGCCGGCCGGTTCTAAAACCTGTAATTTATCATAAAGCGATTGGTTCATTACACATATCCATAAATTCCCCGGACAGACACCTCACCTGAAATCACATGTCTGACCTCTCCATCTGGCATTTCTACAAGAAGTTCTCCCTGTTTATTAATTCCCAGAGCTTTCCCCATGTACTCACCTGAAGGATCAAGAATTCTTACTTCCTTTCCTGCATTGACCATATTTTTATTATAGACACTTATCAGCCCGGATAAATCACCCTGGCTGATAAATTCATCATAATAATGCTCAAATGCTTCTAAAACAGCGGCAACCAGCCTGCTCCTGACCACTTTTCCCCCTGTCTCAAGAAGCAATGAGGTCGCTGTATCACTGACCTCCTGTGGAAATCCTTCCATATTGGCATTGATCCCAATACCCACAACAACATAATGGATTCCCTCCAGTTCCGCACTCATCTCAGTTAAAATACCGCACAGCTTCTTACCGTTTGAGACAATGTCGTTCGGCCACTTGATCACCGCAGAAAGTCCTGTCACGTTCTCTATACCGTCACGAACAGCCAATGCAGCTACCAGAGTCAGCATGGAAGCCTTAGCCGGAAGAATATCAGGCCTTAAAATAAGGCTCATAAATATATTCTTTCCCGGCGGAGAGACCCAGCTGCGGCCTCTTCTTCCTCTTCCTGCCTCCTGGGCATCTGCTGCCACAAGTGTCTCACTTCCGGCACCTTCCTCTGCCAGACGCCTGGCTCTTAAATTCGTGGAATCAATGGAATCATGAAAATCCACGATTCTGCCGAAGCGTCCTCTTATGCAGCTTTCTATCTCTGTTTTCGTCATTATATCACAGGAATCGAGTAAATGGTATCCTTTATTTCGTACTGCTTCAATATGATATCCTTCTTCCTGAAGCTGGTGGATCACCTTCCACACTGCGGTCCTGGAAACATGAAAGCGCTGGCATAATTCCTGACCGGAAACATAGCCGCCACTCTCTTTTAACAGCTTTAAAATCTCGGTTTTCAACCCATTCACCCCCACCAGATACTTACTGCACTGATCACTGTCAGTGCAAACAGCAGACCGCCTGCAGTCACAGATGCAACTCCTGCCGCCTTTTTCCGCTTTTCTCTGCCGCTGAGCCTTATTTTATATACGCCGTTGATCAGATTCAATATCCCGGCCAGAAAAAATATAACCGGGAACATCAGCATATTGTCTTCCGGATTTAAAAAAGATAAAACCGCCAGTACCACAATTAAGATTCCTACCACAATGTGGGCAAAATCCACCATCATGGAAGCATTTCTTAAATTCTTTCCTCGTTCCTGTAAATACATTTCTACTCTCCTAACGTCGCAACCATCACTGCCTTAATGGTATGCATTCTGTTTTCCGCTTCATCAAATACTACTGATACGCCGGATTCAAAGACCTCTTCCGTCACTTCGTTGCCTTTTACGGCCGGCAGGCAATGCATAAATATGGTAGTATCCTTGCCTGTTTTATTCATCAGTTCCTTGTTTACCTGATATGGCTTTAAGAGTGCGACACGCTCTGCCGCCTTCTCTTCCTCTCCCATGGAGCACCATACATCGGTGTATATAATATCTGCATCCTTCACCTTTTCACTATCCTCTGTCAGTGTAATGGTGCTTCCGCTTAAATCAGCATATCCATGGCAAAGCTCTACCAGTTCCTTATCTGGCCAGAGACTTTCAGGTGCCAGAATGGTAAAATGTACCCCCATCTTACTCATGCCGATCATCAGGCTGTTGGCCATGTTATTGCGCCCGTCTCCTGCATAAACAAACTTTAGACCTTTTAAATATCCAAAATGTTCCTCTATTGTCAAAAGGTCCGCAAGTATCTGTGTAGGGTGATAATCCTCTGTCAGACCGTTCCAGACCGGAACCCCAGCATATTCAGCCAGCAGCTCTACAGTTTTATGTTTAAATCCCCTGAATTCAATGCCGTCAAACATTCTTCCCAGAACCCTGGCTGTATCCTCCACACTTTCCTTATGACCCAGCTGTATATCATCTTTTCCCAGATATTCCGGATGAGCTCCCTCATCCACTGCGGCTACCACAAATGCACATCTGGTACGGGTAGAAGGCTTTTCAAATATCAGTGCAATATTTTTACCTTTTAAGGAGCTTCCGGTGATTCCCTGCTTCTTCTTTGTCTTTAAATCCGCAGACAGATCCAGAAGGTACTGGATCTCTTCCGGTGTATAATCCTTTAATGTAATAAAATTTCTTCCTTTCAAATTCATATGGGTTCCTCCGCTTATTGTATTTTTATACATCATTATAGTTTATGGTGAATATTTATGCAAGCTATATTTTTTAAAATACAATCAGGCTAGAAGGAAGACTCATTTCTCAGCAGATGAAGCTTTCTTCGGATCTCACAAAGGAGCTCATCTACCGTATAAATCCGAAAGCGTTTTACCCTGAGCCGTTTTGCTAAATCCTCCAAAATTCCCAGATACAGATCTTTGTAATCCCATCCTTCTTTCAATTTGAATTGTGCCGCAAGTTTTGGAAAAAGCGTCTCCGTATAGGTCCGGTAACCTGCCACAGATTCTTCCACGTCACCTGCCAGATCCTTTTTATACCGTTTTAAAAGCTCCATCTCGGACATCATTTTGTCAAAGTAATAGGCTTCGGTCCTGGGTGCATCGATATAGTAGATTCGTCCGGCCAGGTCATATAAGAACCGTTTGGCATCGTAATAACCCAGAGTCAGATTCTTCCTCGCCTGTTTTTTATCAAATTCCAGAATCCCTCCAAGGTCCTGCCTGGGAGCAATATGGTAAACCCTAATTCCATCGGGTATTTTAACCACCCGTTCCTTATCAAAGCCCCAGCCATAAATCCGTATCACAATAATATCCTCATAGCCATGATCAATTAAGACATCAAGAGGTACATTGTTAACGCCTCCGCCATCCATATACCGTTTTCCGCCAAGCTTTTCATTTTTGAAAGCCAGAAAATAGGCACTTGCCAGAAGCATGTCCTTTACTGTGCCCATTTCCCCCTTTCTTACATCTACCACCAGCTCTTTGCGGTCCGATACCGAATAGGTGACCGAATAAAACTCTCTGTCTGAGTTTAAGATCTTCTTCTCGTCTCCTACAACATCCGCAATCAGATTCTTTAATGGCGTAATATCAAATCCGCCTTCCTTAACAAGCTGAAAGCCTCTGGTAATCAGTTCCTGCAGATTCAGTGCCTTAAAATCCTTTTTTTTCAGTGCTTCCATGGTTTCATTGCTGACTGACATTACCTGGGAATAATCAATATTTTTCCAGATCTTTTCAGCCCGCTCCAGATCATCCATACAGACCAGTGCACCGTTTAATGAGCCTACAGAAGCACCTGCGATCCCTTTAATCTTCACACCAGCTTCCCTAAGGGCCTTCCAAGCTCCGATCTGGTATGCACCTTTGGCACCCCCGCCTTCCAGAACAAGCCCGTATTCCCGTTCCAAATCCAGTTTAAGTTCCATCTAAGCCTCCCAAAAAACGTCTGTGTCTGCAAAAACCGCAGCAAGAAGTCTTATGACATCTGCTGCGGTTCACTCATTCTTTAGGAATCTCCGTTATAGAAGAAACCAGCCCTGCAAGTCCCTGAATCTCCGACGGAATTATGATTTTAGTTGCTTTTCCGTCAGCTGCAGCCTTAAATGCTTCCAGACTTTTTATCACAAGAACTGCCTTGTCTGCTCCAGCTTCCTTTATCATACGGATACCATCTGCGTTGGCCTGCTGGATCTTTAAGGTTGCTTCTGCCTGACCTTCAGCCTCGCGGATTCTCTTTTCCTTCTCCGCCTCAGCACGAAGAATCGCAGCCTGCTTTTCAGCCTCAGCATCAAGAATTGCAGATTCTTTTTTGCCTTCTGCAACAAGAACTGTGGACTTTTTCTCTCCTTCTGCCCTTAAGATCGCTTCCCGTCGTTCACGTTCTGCCTTCATCTGTTTTTCCATGGCATCCTGAATGGCTGCCGGAGGCATAATATTCTTTAACTCCACACGGTTTACCTTGATTCCCCATGGGTCTGTTGCAATATCCAGAGTTTCCCTCATCTTTGCATTAATGGTTTCCCTGGAGGTAAGCGTCTGGTCAAGCTCCAGATCACCGATAATATTACGAAGCGTAGTCGCCGTCAGGTTCTCAATAGCCATAAGAGGGTTATCCACACCGTAAGCATAAAGCTTTGGATCCGTGATCTGAAAAAATATAACCGTATCAATTCTCATGGTGACGTTATCTTTGGTAATAACCGGCTGGGGTGGAAAATCCGCTACCTGTTCTTTTAAATTCACTCTTTTGGCCACACGGTCAAAAATCGGCAGTTTGATGTGCACACCGACAGACCAGGTATCAAGAAACGCACCCAGACGTTCCACAACAAGCGCCTGTGCCTGCGGAACGATTCTGATACAGGATGCCAGTACTGCCAGAATAATGATTAATATAATAATAACTGCTGAATATCCAATTGCTTCCATCTTAATTTCCCTCCTGTTTCCTGCTTACAATCAGCTTGACTCCTTTGATATCCTTTATTTCCACCATAACGCCCGGCGGATAGATGCTGTCATCTTCCAGTGCTCTTGCCGTCCATTCCTGACCGTTAATCACTGCAGCTCCTTTTCCCTCCTGGTTATTAATCTCTGCCGTAACCCTGGCATACTTCCCAATCAGGCTGTCTGAATTGGTCTTTACGGTATACCTGTTTACATATTTTAAAGCAAAAGGTCTGGTGAAAAATAACAGAATAAAAGATACAATTACAAACACAGCAAGCTGCACCTGCGTATTAACGCCAAACAATGCAAGTACAAATGCAACAAGCGCACCGCCTGCAAACCAGATGGTAGTAAGCGCCATCGTCGCTGCTTCAATACCAAGAAGCACTACAAAACCTATAAGCCAATAGATTGCTGCCATTCTCTCATTCCCCTTCCCTGCCATGATAGGCAAAGTACCACGGCAAATCTATCCGTTGACACTATCATACTATATGTTCCATTATTTCTCAACATTACCGTTGAAAAAAAGACTTATTTTTTTCCCTGTCCTACGCTCTGCGCTGCCTTGCAGCTTCAAACATGAGAACAGAAGCTGCCACTGCTGCATTCAGCGATTCTACACTCCCCATCATGGGGATCTTAATGTAAGCATCCGCAAGCCTGGCCGTCTCCTCTGTAAGACCATTGCCTTCATTGCCAATCAAAAACCCTGTATCAACAGTATAATCTTCTTTCTCATAATTATTCCTCCCAGCCAGATGGGCTGCATATAATCGTATGCCCTGCTCTTTTAACCGGAGAATGGAAGCAGTTAAATCATTGGTGTAAGCAAACGGAACCCGGAATACTGATCCCATTGTGGAGCGGATCACCTTGGGATTATAGATATCCGCAGTGGTACTGTTCATAAGAATTCCGGTAATTCCCGCTCCTTCTCCTGCCCGGATAATAGTTCCAAGGTTTCCAGGATCCTGTATATTTTCCAGTATCATTAAAAAAGCAGGTCCGGGAGTCCGTGTAAGATCCTCCGGTGTATAAGTTTGCTGTTTAACAAGGGCCAGTATTCCCTGTGGCGTCCTGGTATCTGACATCACGTGAAAAACCTCATCAGTCAGAACTTCATACTGCATTCCGGTTATCAGTTTCTTATGATCCTTCTCTTTTAAGAAACCTTCCGAAACAAATATGCTCTCTATTCGTTCCGCCGGAATCTCCTTAAATATGCGAAGCCCCTCCGCTACGAATAATCCGCTTTCATTTCTGGCCTTCGCCTTTTTCATCAGGTTCATCACCTGCTTTACTTTCCCATTGGCACTGCTGGTTATCATACGATACCTCTCTTTATAAATTTTCCAGTTCTTCCAGCCACAGCCGGCTGACTGCATCACTGGGCATACGCAGGTCACCCCGCGGAGATACTGCAACAGAACCTACCTTTGGTCCGTCAGGCATGCAGGAGCGTTTAAACTGCTGGCTGAAAAATCTTCTGTAAAACACCTTCAGCCACTTTAAAATAACCTCTGGTGTGTATTGATTCTCGAATGCGATCACTCCCATACGGTATACCTTTGAAGGACGGCAGCCAAATCTCAAAATCTGATAAAGAAAGAAATCATGAAGCTCGTACGGTCCAACAAGATCTTCTGTTTTCTGGGCGATCTCTCCGTCCTTCGGCGGCAGAAGTTCCGGACTGACAGGCGTATCCAGTATGTCCATGAGTACACCCTTTAACGCTTCCTCCTCGCAGGTATCGGCGTAGTAACGGACCAGATGGCGGACCAGCGTCTTTGGCACCGATGTATTCACTCCATACATGGACATATGATCCCCGTTATAGGTAGCCCAGCCAAGAGCCAGTTCAGACATGTCTCCGGTTCCTATGACAAGTCCGCCCAGACGATTGGCAAGATCCATCAGTATCTGGGTTCTCTCCCTTGCCTGGGAATTCTCATAAGTTACATCATGCTTATCGGGGTCATGTCCGATATCCTGAAAATGGATGGAAACAGCTTCCCTGATGTTTACCTCCGTCAGTTCTGCTTCCAGCTTCTCCGTCAGAAGACAGGCATTCTGATAGGTGCGGTCCGTTGTACCAAAGCAGGGCATGGTAACTGCGTGAATCTGATTTCTCGGTATCCCCAGCATGTCAAATGCCCGGGCAGTTACCAAAAGAGCCAGGGTTGAGTCAAGACCTCCGGAAATCCCCAGCACAGCAGTTCTTAAGCCAGTATGCGCCAGGCGTTTCTTTAATCCCATCGCCTGTATGGAAAGAATCTCTTCACATCTGCGGTTTCGTTCCGCCTCGCCAGCCGGTACAAATGGCCTTGGATCAATTCTCCGTCTCAAATCCAGATCTACAGGTTTTATAGAAAACGGTATCACCAGATAATTTTCTCTGTCAGGTGCCGGGAACGTAGTCATACGTCTCCTGTCATGTATGAGACGCTCAAGATCCATATCTGCATATATGGTTTCATTGCCAAAACGTTTGGATTCCGCCAGCAAAAGCCCATTCTCAGCAATTAAGTTCTGTCCTCCGAACACCAGATCCTGAGTAGATTCACCTTCCCCTGCATTGGTATAGATATAACCGCATACCAGACTGGCTGAATGTCCGGTTATCAGACTTCTCCTGTATAAATCCTTCCCTGTAGTCTCGTCACTTGCTGAGCAGTTTACGATGACGGTAGCTCCCGCAACGGCGTGCCGTATGGACGGTGGATTTGGAATCCATGCATCCTCACAGATCTCCGTCCCGATCACAAGACCGGGGATCTCGCTGCAGGCAAAGAGCAGGTTAGATCCCATGGGAATGTCATATCCTTCCCAGGAGACCGTCACCGGCTTTGCGTTTCCTGGTTCAAAATAGCGGAGTTCATAAAATTCAGAATAATTGGGAAGATTAATTTTGGGAATCAATCCAATCACTCTCCCGTTTTGCACTGCTGCTGCCGTATTATAAAGCTTTCCGTCCCGTTCCCAGGGCAGACCGACAAATACAAGTATATCACTGCCCTTAGTCTCTTTTACAATTATTTTCAACTCTTCTTTTGCCTTTGCAAGCAGAGCATCCTGTCCGAATAAATCTCCGCAGGTATAAGCAGTGAGACAAAGTTCAGGAAATACCATAATTTTTGTGTTTCTATTTATACCTTCCCTGATGAGTCTTACGATACTTTCTCTGTTAAACTGCGGATCTGCTACTTTTACGTCCGGAGTCGCAGCCGCAACTCTGATATATCCATGTTTCATTGACTTTTTTCTCCTATCTGTTCGTCTTTCCCTTTCGGTATCCACTTTGCCTTCCATGCATAGACACAGTCCATTCCCATGGTTGTAAGCCATGTTATAGGATAACACCACATCACCGCTTCAAAACTGGGGAAAAATGGTACCAGTAAATTTATATAAATCATTCGGAGAATACACATATTCCCTACTCCGATCAGCATGGTAACCATGGTCCTGCCGCTTCCCCGTATGCTTCCCATCAGAATCTGGTGTATGGCCATCGTCCAGTAAAACGGAAGCAGAATCAGCATGGAGTTATAACCAAATCCGATAACCTGCTGATCCGGGGAAAATATTCTAAGTATCCGCTCCGCATTCAGATAAAGAAAGACCGATATCAGTATGGTATAACTCAGGCTGATCACAAGCCCCTGAAAGACCCCCTGTTTCACCCGCCTGGGTTTTCTTGCACCGATATTCTGTCCGGTAAATGTGGTTGCTGCCATACAGAAGCTTTGAAGAGGCAGCATGGCAAATCCATCGATCTTACTGTAGGAACCAAATCCTGCCATGGCTGCAGCACCGAAGCTGTTGACATTGGCCTGAACAATTACATTGGAAAGGGATATAATAGACTGCTGTATACCGCTTGGAATCCCAATCTTTAAGACCCTGGTCATCATACGCCGGTCAATTTTTATTTTTGCCAGTTCCAGCCGGTATATATCATCTGTATGTACCAGTGCCCGGACTGTAAGCAGGGATGATACCCCCTGTGCTGCCACTGTTGCATAGGCCACACCTGCTGTCCCCATCTGAAAAACCACTACAAACACAAGATCCAGAATAATGTTGATAACAGAGGAAATGCACAGAAAAATAAGCGGCCGTCTGGAATCTCCCACTGCCCGTAATACCCCCGATCCCATATTATACACCAGATTAAACAGGGAGCCGCAGAAAAAAATCCGCAGATATGCAACAGATGCCGGCATAACTGTCTGTGGTGTTCCCATTAAAACAAGGATTACCGGAGATAATAAGACTCCCAGCAATATCAGAATAAGACCTCCCACAATACTTAAGGCTATTGTTGTGTGTACCGCCCAATGCAGCTTTTGCTTTTCGTCTGCTCCGTAATACTGGGATATGATCACACCCGCTCCGGTGCCGATTCCCATAAACATACCTATAATCAGGTTAATCAGAGAGTTGCTGGATCCCACTGCAGCCAATGCATCGCTGCCGATAAAATTCCCCACTACGACTGAATCCACTGTATTGTAGAGCTGCTGAAATAAATTCCCGACCAGGAGCGGCATGGAAAAAGCCAAAAGCTGTTTCCAGATAATGCCTTCCGTCATGATCACCTGAGTTGTATGCAATTTTTTACTCACAGTAAATCCTCCTACTTTTTTCCAATCTCCCAGTGAGTATTAGTATACATCCTTTTTCGACAATTTGGAAGCCGGATAATTTACGGTTTACTTTTTTATCCCGATCGTGTAAAATATTTTAATATCCTACTAAACAGATAAGAATAATCAGGGGGAGGAGTTTGCTGTGATGAAATTTTCTACCAAAGGACGATATGCACTTCGTATGATGATTGAATTTGCACTTCGGCCAGGTGAATGTACAAAGATTAACCATGTTGCAGAGCGGCAGGACATATCAGATAAATATTTAGAGCAGATTGTCACGATTTTAAGCCGGGCCGGATTCGTAAAGAGCCGCAGAGGAGCACAGGGAGGCTATTATCTGACAAAAGATCCTTCCGAATATACGGTGGGCATGATTCTGCGTCTTGCGGAAGGCAGTCTGGTACCTGTATCCTGTATGGAAGAAGAGGTGAATTCCTGCAGCAGAGCGGATATCTGTGCCAGCATGATCGTATGGAAAAAACTGGATCAGGCTATTTCTGATGTGGTAGACAGCATCACTTTAGCCGACCTTGTTACAGAGCAGAAACGCCTGGAAGGCATGGAAGACTGAGAAATCGTACCATATAAAAAATCCGTTGGATCACAGCAGCAAGGCTGCGCTGTAATCCAACGGATTTTTGAATTTATCATTCAGATCCGGTCCGAAATTTCATCAAATAAGCGGGCCTTGTCACGGAAATAGTCTCTGGAAAATCCATCTGCTTCCTGCAGCGCTTCTTCCAGCGTCTTTGATTGAAGCTCTACTGATATTGCTTCAATTCCAGCCTCAATTACCAGTGTAAAAGCGCCATCTCCATGTGTCTGTATCTGCAGGCTGATATAGTGATGTTCTGCTTCAATACTCTTTCTGGCTACTGCTCCCCCATCCCCAAACAGGACCCACGTATTCTCATATTCCATCTGCTATGCCCCTTTCTGTCTGAAACATCAAAAGATTCTGTACTATTATAGCACAGAATCTTTTGACTTACTACCATATGCAGGATATAAAATCAACATGGGATACTTTCAGCAAATTTACGGATATCAGAAGCATTTGTGATTTTCTGAATCAAACCATCCTTTACCACTACAAGAGTCGGAGCCTGCATGATTCCCAGCTTATGGGTCAGTTCTGCATTCTCATCCGCATCCACTATTTCATAATCTACGTTTTTCAGGAATTGCTTTGCCAGACGGCAGTTTGGACAAGTCTTAGTGGTAAACAAATAAGTTCCAGTCGGCATCTCCGGCTTTTTTTCTGTTCCTTTTTCAGTTTTCTGCTCCTGGCTGCCGTTTTTTAATACAGAACCGGAAATATTGTAAGTAGTACGGTTTTTATATTCCTGGGTCTTACCTTCATTCCAGTTTTGCACCGGCCGGTAATAGCCGGTAATACGGCTGTAGACCTCCGCATTCTTTTTGCATACCGGGCAGACACTATGTTCTCCTGCCAGATAACCATGCTCTGCACAGATCGAATAAGTGGGAGATAAGGTATAATACGGCAGTTTATAATGATCGGCAATGGTTTTTACCAGTTTTGCTGCAGCCGCCCAGTCAGGCAGCTTCTCGCCGAGGAATGCATGAAATACGGTCCCTGATGTATAAAGGGTCTGAAGCTCATCCTGTATATCCAGAGCATCAAAAACATCGGCGGTGTAATCCACCGGAAGATGGGAACTGTTGGTATAATAAGGGGTGTCTCCCTCATGTCCTGCAGTCTTAATATCCGGATAATACTTTCTGTCATGTTTGGCAAGACGGTAGGTGGTGGATTCTGCAGGTGTTGCTTCCAGATTATAAAGATCCCCATACATCTCCTGATAGTCAGAAAGCCGCTCCCTCATATGATTTAAAACTTCCTTAGTAAATTGCTGTGTCTTTGTATCGGTTAAGTCTTTCCCCAGCCACTTTGCATTTAAACCAACTTCATTCATACCGATCAGCCCAATGGTTGAGAAATGATTCTCAAAGCTTCCCAGATAACGTTTTGTATAGGGATACAGACCCTGGTCAAGAAGCTTTGTAATGACCTGTCTCTTTGTCTTTAATGATCTGGCTGACAAATCCATCATCCGGTTTAAACGTTTGTAAAAATCCGTTTTATCTTTAGACAGATATGCAATTCTTGGCAGATTAATGGTCACCACACCAACAGATCCTGTGCTTTCTCCTGAGCCAAAGAATCCCCCGGTTTTTCTTCTTAACTCCCTTAAATCCAGTCTGAGGCGGCAGCACATGCTTCTTACATCACTGGGTTCCATATCGCTGTTGATATAATTGGAAAAATAAGGAGTTCCGTATTTGGAGGTCATCTCAAACAGCAGACGATTATTTTCCGTGTCACTCCAATCAAAATCCCTGGTGATTGAATAGGTAGGGATCGGATACTGAAAACCTCTTCCGTTGGCATCTCCCTCAATCATGGTTTCAATAAACGCCTTGTTTACCATGTCCATCTCTTTTTTGCAGTCCTTGTATTTAAAAGCCATCTCTTTTCCGCCTACAATGGCATTCAGTTCTGCCATATCAGATGGTACAGTCCAATCCAGGGTAATATTGGAAAAGGGTGCCTGGGTACCCCACCGGCTGGGTGTATTCACACCATAAATAAAAGACTCAATGCACTTTTTGACTTCCGGATAGGACAACTGGTCACTCTTCACAAAAGGTGCCAGATAGGTATCAAAAGAAGAAAATGCCTGAGCACCCGCCCATTCATTCTGCATAATCCCCAGAAAGTTAACCATCTGGTTGCAGAGTACGGATAAATGCTTTGCAGGAGAAGAAGTGATCTTACCCGGGATTCCTCCCAGCCCCTCTAAAAGTAATTGCTTTAATGACCAGCCGGCGCAGTAACCGGTAAGCATGGACAAATCATGGATATGGATATCCGCATTTCTGTGTGCCTCTGCTATCTCGTGATCATAGATCTCTGACAGCCAGTAATTCGCTGTTACCGCACCGGAATTGCTTAAAATCAGTCCTCCTACGGAATAAGTGACCGTTGAGTTCTCCTTTACACGCCAGTCCTCAACTTTAACGTAACTGTTCACCACATCTTTATAATCCAGAATGGTGTTTTTCATATTTCGTATCTTTTCCCGCTGTTTTCTATATAATATGTAGGCCTTGGCTACATCTGTATATCCCGCCTGTTCCAGCACATGCTCCACACTGTCCTGGATCTGTTCCACCGTAATCTTACCATCATTCATCTTCTCCTGAAAATCTGCCGTCACCCGCAGAGACAGAAGTTCCAGAATTTCATTGTTATACTCCTTCCCGGTTGCACTAAATGCTTTCTTAATGGCTTCCGTGATCTTCCCCAAGCTAAATTCCGCTTCTTCCCCATCTCTTTTTACTACCTGAATCATCAGACCTTTACTCCTTTCACAAAAACCGTTTCACTTTTTAAATACAGATGTATTATAGCAGATCAAAAAAGAAAACACAATATGTGGATTTTGTTTTTGTCCCAAAATCAACATATTGTGCTTTCTCATTCGTCTAAAATATCCCGGCTGCCTGCCAGACCTGCAAACAATTCTGCTGGTACATAAGCGTTCACCAGTATACCATCTTCTAAGTATTCTTCTCTTAAAAGCTGACCGTATTTACGGATCTGCTGGATCAATCCAGCGTCCTTGTAAGAATAAACTTTTTCTAAATAAATTCTTCTGCTTCTTAAAATAGATTCCAGCACATTCTCCAGTTCATCAAGACCTTCTCCTGTACGCGCGGAGATCCGGACCTGAAAATCCGATGAAATATCTTTAAGGGTAACATCCGGTTCTGCTGCATCTATTTTATTAAATACAGTAACCATAACCTTATCTGTAACACCCAGTTCCCGTAACGTCTCATATACCACATGCATCTGGATATCCATCTGAGGATTGGAGCAGTCCACTACATGAAGGATAATATCGCTGTATTTGGCCTCTTCCAGGGTGCTTTTAAACGCCTCAATCAAATGATGGGGCAGTTTTCTGATAAATCCAACGGTATCTGTTAAAAGTATCTGCTGTCCCCCCGGCAGACTTAAGTTTCTTGTTGTGGGATCTAACGTTGCAAAAAGCTTGTCCTCCGCCAGAATTCCGGCACCGGTCAGATGGTTTAACAGGGTGGATTTGCCTGCGTTGGTATATCCCACAATAGCTGCCACAGGCATGTGATTTTTATCTCTCTGCTGTCTGGCTACCTCTCTGTGACGCTTTACAGCCTCTAAATCCGCTTTCAGAACGCTGATCCTGTCGTGAATCAGTCTCCTGTCCATCTCCAGCTTTTTCTCTCCAGGCCCTCTTGTTCCGATACCACCGCCAAGACGGGATAATGAGCTTCGTAATCCTACCAGCCTAGCCGAACGGTATCGCAGCTGTGCAAGTTCCACCTGGATCTTACCTTCACTTGTGGTGGCTCTGGCTGCAAATATATCGAGAATTACCATTGTCCGGTCCATTACCTTAATCTGAAGAGCGTCCTCCAGATTGCGCATCTGCGCAGGTGACAGCTCATCGTCACACACAACTCCGGTTGCTCCAAGCTCAAATATACGCTCCCGGATTTCATCAATCTTGCCTTTTCCAAGATAAGTTCCCGGATGAATTCTTTCCCGGTTCTGAATTATCTTATCCACTGCAGCGGCACCTGCCGTCTTTACCAGCTCTTCCAGTTCATCGAGCGATGCTCTTACATCTGTCCCGTCTCCAGTACTGACCGCTGCCAGAATAACCTTTTCTTCAATTTCTTTTAATTCTATCAGTTCTGCCATTCCTTCTCCAACCTATCTCGACTTCAAAAATGTAATTTCCCGTTGTGCTTCGTCATCCGGCCCATGCAAAGAAATATATTGCTGCATGAAATCCAGAGCTTTCTTAAACTCTCCCTTCCGTTCATATACAACAGCCGTGTTAAACAACAGCTCCGGCACACTTGATGCTTCTGGTTTAGAAAGGCCGGTCTGAAATGCCAAAAGCGCCCCATCCCAGTCTTTATCCGCCATCTTGCATAAACCCATACGGTTATAGAGCATGGGGCCTGCTTCTTCTGCTGCTGCGGCACCTTCGTAAAGAGTCATTGCATCTGAAGGAGATCCTGCTGCTTCCATGGCTGCTCCTGCTGCTAAAAGGGCGTTCATTCTTCCTGGAGCTTTGTTGTCCGGATCCAGTTCCATGCTGCGGTTATAATCGGCTATGGCACCGTCATTATCTCCTGCACCGGCTCTGGAGGCGCTGCGCATGTTTAAGTACTCAGGCTTTTCCCCATCAATTTTAATTAATATATCATAGGTACCGGCTGCTGCCTTAAAATCACCAGAAAGATATTCCGCTTCTGCCCTGTATTTTAATACATCCGTGTCAAACGTTCCTACCAGTCCCTTTTTCGCATCAATGGCCTGGTTTAAGTACTGTATGGCATCCTTGTAATTCCCTTCATTAAGCGCCTTTATTCCGTCATCCCGGTACGTATACCGGCTCACTTTATTCCCGCATCCGGATGACATTGTAAGAATCAGAGTAAGAACAATTAAAAGCGTTCCATATCCGGTTTTTCTTTTCATGTTAATATCTCCAACTTTCACAAATCTATCAATGTTATTGTATTCCAGTGCTTCCGTGTCCGCCCCGGTCCTCATGCTCCATACAATTAACTTCCTCAAAGCAGATGGCGGGCTGATGCTCTGTTATGCGGAACTGGCAGATCCGGTCATTGACATGAATCACCGTATCCCGTAGTGCATATGCAGGGAAAAACCACTGGTCATTCTCTCCGCAGTAAGTCTCATCAATGATACCCATGCTGTTAGTCTGAATAATTCCGTAATTTTTATACGTACTGCTTCTCGGGACCACATGGGCTTCATAGCCGGCAGGAAGTTCCATGGCAATTCCAAGAGGGATCAATTTAAATTCACCTGCTTTTAACTCCACTTCTTTTGCAGCACGTAAATCAATCCAGTCGGATTTGCCGTCTATGTATCTCAGTCTCTCTATTTCATCTGTAAAATATTTAATCTTTATGTTCGCTGTCAATGTATTCCTCCTGCTGTGCATCACTGTTTTCTTCCTCCGTAAGCAATAATCCGCTTCCAGATAGTTCTTCTTCCACTTCCATACGAATCTCCGCTGCGACCAAAGGATCTGCAGCCGGTAAATTCTGAGTGGAGCCAATTCCAAATCTTCTTAAAAATTCTTCCGTTGTTGCAAAAAGTGCAGGACGTCCAGGCGCATCTAAACGTCCCACCTCATATACCAGATTATATTCCACCAGCTTGTTGACCGCATGGTCCGACTTGACACCGCGGATCTTCTCTATCTCCAGCTTCGTAACAGGCTGTTTGTAAGCAATGATGGAGAGTGTCTCCAAAACCACTTCTGACAATACCTGCTTTTTGGGCGTGCAGGCAACCCTTATTAAATTCTCGTAATATTCCGGGCGGGTACACATCTGATAGCTGTTCTCCAGCGCAATAATCTGCATTCCCTTCTTTCCCGTCTCATAACGCTTCATCAGCCGGAGCACCGTTTCTCTGGCTGTTTCTTCATCCTGACCGATGGCTGCAGCCAGCCGGCCAAGCTCAACCGAATTCCCCATGGTAAAAAGAACCGCCTCAATGACCGCTTCCCATTTCTTTTCTTCTTTCGCGCTCTTTGCTGACCTGTCTGCTGTCAGAGTTTCTTTATCCATTGACTTTCTCTTCCTCTCCCAGATCCGTAAAATCCAGTTCCCCTTCCCCGCCTTCCGGCTCCAGGGTCTCAATCATCATATCATCAAATAAATGCTCCTGGGTCAGAGCGATCTTGCCGATCTTCATGAGCTCCAGAAGCGCTAAAAAAGTTACGACTACTTCAATCCGGTCAGGCTGCCCTTCCAGCATCCTACGGAAGGAGAACTTCCGGTGCTGTCTGGCAAAATCCATAACTGATGCTATTTTATCCTCCAGGCTGACTGCTTCCTTGCGGATATTTCCAAACCGGCTTCTGATGGGATCCACACGGTCCTGCGTCCGCTTCGTCACCGCCCGGAAAATCTCCTGCAGCTTTGCCAGAGTCAGTCCGTCAAGAAGCTTGTCTAAATCTATGGGAGGTTCATATTTGGATACCTCCGCCGGTACAGTAGGTGTTTTGAATAACAGACGGTCTGCACCTACCTCCCGGTCTCTAAGCTCTGACGCCATATATTTAAAATACTTGTATTCCAGAAGGCGTGCAACAAGTTCAGCCCTGGGATCCTCTTCCTCCCCTTCTTCATTAATTTCTTTGGGAAGAAGCATGCGCGCTTTAATATCGATCAGCGTCGCAGCCATGACGAGAAATTCACTGACAATATTTAAATCCTCTGTTTCCATATGATTCATGTAATCCAGATACTGTTCCGTAATGGTCACAATGGGAATGTCATAGATATTCACCTTGTTTTTATCAATCAAGTGAAGCAGCAGATCAAGTGGTCCTTCGAAATTATCCAGTTTATAAGAGATTCCCATATATTCCTCCAAAGCTGATTGAAAGCATGCTAAAAAGCAGTATACCAAATCCAGACCAATCTGTAAATATATGGAAGGTCAAATTGAAGATTTTGGTTTTAAATCCACGATAACTAACTGGGGCTTGTTATTCAGGCGGATATTTATCGAGTGTGTGCCCAGACCTCTGCTTACAATCATATATTTCCCATCTGTCTGAAACGTCCCTGCGCAGTAGGGATTAAAAAACTGATATTGGGGAGTCATTACTCCTCCCAGATATGGAAGGCGTATGGTTCCTCCATGGAAATGGCCGGATAAAGTCAGATCAGCTCCCCAGCTTTTATAAGTCTTAAAATAAAGAGGGGAATGGGACAATAGAATCTGAAACCGTTCCTTCGATGCCTTCCCTGCTTTTTGTTCCAGTTCTTCCGGCAAAAGGCGCTCCGGCCGAAAATCCTTATAACAGCCTTCCTTTAAATCAACACCTGTTATGGCAATATCCTTCCGGTATAATTCTGTCCGGTCCTTTAAAACGATTACACCCAGCTGTTTTAAGCTGTTTTCATACGTATCATACTGGTCACCATAGACCAGACGTTCCCGGTCCATGCGGTTTTCATGATTCCCATTGCCGTAAAAAACCGGATAGCGGTTAGCCAGCTTCTCCATCAGTTGTAAACTGATCCGGGTATCCGCTGTTTTCTTTACAACCATCATATCTCCGCCGGCAAGCACCAGATCCGGATTCTCGTGATCAATTGCCTGAAGAAGTCTTTTATTGTCTGCTCCAAAACAATGACTGTGAAGGTCCGAAAGAAATACAAGCCTTACGTTTTTTCCGATCTTACTGCTTTCCAGAACGGTTCTCTCCACAGAAAGCTGTTCTCTCTCGTATTCCGAACGCAGCAGAGATACTGCGCCGGCAGCAGCACAAAAAACTCCGGCAGCAAACCACATCTGATTATTCCTCATCTTCTCTCATTCCTTTTTTTACTGTCCTTTCATCATACAATGAAGAGTCCGTCTCCGTCAAGTCCGGGGCTTCCATAATCACATACGTTTCCTGTATGATAGAAACCAATTATGGATAATATGCAATACTGGATAATCAAGGTTTAATAAAGGTGTGAGGTGACTAACTATGATTGTTTATGACAGACTGTGGGAAACCATGAAAAAGAAAAACGTCAGCCAGTATCATCTGATCAAATATTGCAAGGTCAGCGCCGGTCAAATCGGGCGGCTTAAGAAAAACAATTTCGTATCTACTCATACGATTGACATGCTGTGCAGAATTTTAGACTGCAGCGTGGAAGAAATTATGGAATACCGGACCGATATCTGCGATATTACAGAAAGGTCCTGTGATACTGCCCAAGAGGAAAATAAAGAACGTTAGAAAAAGAGCCGTACGGCTCTTTTCTTGTATCGTCCTCTTTATGAAATCCAGACACCTGAGGCATCCAGACGATATCCATCAGGTGTTACCGTATCCTTTAGCATAACACCGTCACTGCCCAGATAATACCACTTCTCATTGGTTTTCACCCAGTCATTGCATGCCATGGTTCCGTCAGTATGATAATAATACCATCTTCCCTCTGACTGAACCCATCCGGAGGAAGCATTGGCTTTTAAATGGCTGCCGCCTGTCCCCTTTAAGGCAAATCCATAATCAAGAAGTGCTTTTGTATCGTTATAATGAGTGGATTTACTTTTCATAATGACCACAATGAAACGTACTCCATCCTTCTGCGCATATGTAACCAGGGTATTGCCTGCCAGAGAAGTATATCCTGTCTTTCCGCCGACCACACCGGGGTAGTAACGGGAGTCTGCAGAATTAATCATTTTATGGCCCATGGTTACGGTTCTTGCACCAGCCTTCTTCGTGGCCGGAATCTGATAACGGACAGTAGAGCAGACCTTTCTTACCACATTATTTTGAAAAGCGGCTCTTGCAATCAATGCCATATCATGGGGTGTCGTATAATGATTGGAATTATTAAGTCCGTTGGGATTGGCAAAATTCGTATTCGTGCAGCCAAGCTCTTTTGCTCTTGCGTTCATCAGCTGGGAAAAAGAGCTGACGCTTCCCGATACATGCTCAGCAAGACCATTGGCCACATCATTGGCAGAGCGAAGCATCAGACCATAAAGACTCTGCTCCACTGTCAGCCTGTCTCCTTCCGTCATATTCAGGGTTACCGCTCCTGACTCCAGGTTTGTAGTGGCAGTTTTAGAAAAGGTAACCGTGTCTGACAGATTCGTACGTTCTGCCACTAAAAGAGCCGTCATCAGTTTGGTGATACTGGCCGGATAATACCTTGTCTCACTGTTCTTTGAATAAAGAAGCGCTCCTGTATCAGCATCCATTAATACCGCTCCCTCCGAAGAGATCTGGGGTACACTTACTGTAGAAGTTTGTGAAGAAACCGCTGTGGAAGTCTCTGCAGATACCGCTGCAGGAGCCTCCGGAGATTTCCGGCTGTCCGCTGCCTGTTCTGCCTGTCCGCTTTTTGCCGTGCCTGGCCCGTCTGCCGCCTGTGTCGTACCGGCAGAACCGGGAAACGGCTGAACCATCGGTATCTCTGTTCCATAACAGATGCTGGAGGTGAGAAGGGAAAAGCCAATTACCAGACTAATCAGTCTGCATGTTTTTTTTGTCATAACCTATTATCTCCTGTATCTTTCATCCCATTTTTCTTTTATCAGTATATCATAAATGCAAGGCATTGCTGCTTAAAATTTTCTTACAATTAAAGAATGCACCACTTATGAAAGTGATGCACTGACTGTATAACGCACTATCTTAATCCTCTTTTTCCAGCTCTTCCAGCCGGTCCATGGCAACATTTAGAATTTCGGCATGGTCAAATGCCAGCTTCTCCTGGTCCAGCATATCAATTGCAGGAAGAAGTTCAATGTCTGTATCCTTTTTCCACATCAGACCATCCCGTTCAAAGGTTTCCGTTATCCGGTAGCTGATAAAAATATGTTCGTCTTCATTCTCAATGGTAAGCGCATATGTCGCGCCGTTTTCAAGGTCTGAAAGCTTCTTTTTTGTCACTTCAAACCAACAGGCTTTTCCCGCATCATCACCTGCCTGAACCTGTAACTGGTCCTTTGTAACAGCCGCTAAGTAAGAAACGGAAATCACTCTTGTTCTGGGGTCTCTTTTTACACTTCCCCAGGTATAAAGCTGTTCCATATAGATTCCCTTCAGCCCGGTTTCCTCAAACAGCTCCCTGGCTGCGGCGTCTTCCAGGGATTCATCCATGTTTACAAATCCTCCTGGAATTGCCCACTCACCAATACAGGGATGGTTTTTCCGTTTAATGAGAAGGATTTCTGTCTTCGACTCCTCCTGGTCCCATGCAAAAATCAGCATATCCACCGTTACGGACGGGCGTTCGTAATCTCCCGGACGGTACTGTAAAAGATACTCTTTTTCCGTCAGCCCTTCTTCATTCTTTCGTTCCATTCTGCCCTTCTTCCTACCAGTTTTTTAAAATACAACGGATTGAAGCGCTCCAAGAATTCCTGCACTGGCAAGCCCCATAATAAGTCCTGCCAGAAGAACGCCTCCCATCACAGCTAAAACACTGGATTTAAAATCAATGTCAAGCAGGCTGGCTGCCAATGTGCCGGTCCAGGCACCGGTACCCGGAAGTGGAATGCCAACAAACAGCAAAAGAGCAATAAACAATCCTCTTCCGGCTTTCGCCTGCAGTTTTTCTCCGCCGTGCTTTCCTTTTTTCAGGCACCACGTAAAGAAGCCGCCGATTACCGGCTTATCTCCTCCCCACTCAAGAACCTTCCGGGCAAATAGAAAAATAATCGGCACCGGAAGCATATTTCCAATGATTGCTATCAAATAGGACTGTAACAATGGCAGTCCCATCACTGCAGAGTAAGGAATCGCTCCTCTTAATTCTATGAGCGGCACCATGGAAATTAAAAATACCATTATATATTTTTGTAACATCATTTATTCCTTTCAAAACAAAAGTCTGCCTATATACTATACACAAAGATGGACGGTCTATCAACAGTTTTATAAAAAGATTATATTTAAATACATGATTTGAAAGCTTTACTGAATAAAATATTAACATTTATGAAATACTATTGTACTGTGAAATCGAGTATGATATAATCCTCAAAAGTTAATCACTATTATCCCACGCAATTGACAAGAAGGGTGTTTCTTATGAATATAAAACAGCTATTAACCAAATACCGGCATGCCTGGCTGCTCAGTTATGCTTTGGTCTATTTACCCTGGTTTTTATACCTGGAAAAAACTGTGACCAGCAACTACCATATCATGCATATTGCCATTGATGACTATATTCCTTTTAATGAATATTTCATTGTTCCTTACCTTCTTTGGTTTGGTTATGTGGCTATTTCCATCTGTTACTTTTTCTTTTTTGATGTTAAAGAATATTACAGACTATGCACAATGCTTTTCACCGGAATGACCATCAGTCTGGTGATCTGCACCGTTTTTCCCAATGGAACGGATTTCAGGCCTTACATTGATCCGGGTAAGAATATTTTTTCTTCCATCGTAAAGGGACTCTACGCTGCAGATACCTGTACCAACGTATTTCCTAGTATACACGTTTACAATTCCATCTGTGTACACATTGCGGTCTGCCGCAGCCAGCGCTTGCAGAACAACAATTTGTTACGTGCAGGATCCTTCCTTTTAATGATTTTAATCTGCCTTGCAACTGTATTCTTAAAGCAGCATTCCGCTTTTGACGGACTCGGTTCCATTGCCATGGCATATATTATGTATCAGTTTGTTTATAGCGATTCTCTTGTACCAAAGAGGAAAAAGGTTTCCGAAAAAGCGATCAGTTAAAAAAAGGCTTTCCCACCTGCCGGGAAGGCCTTTTTAGATCCCACTCTAATTAAATCCAAAGAATTTCTGGGTCATTTTATAAATGGCGATGGGGAATTTCATTCCGCCTTTCCCAGGCAGATTTACTCCTTGTCCCAGGAATCCGTAACGCAGTCTTAGATAAAGCTTTAAATTCTGCTTTCTCAGACTCTGCCACAATTCTTCCTTTTTCTCCATATTTTCCTCTGTTCCGGACTTAATGGCAAGAATTGAGGTAATAACCATCATTATCTCTAAATACCTCACCATGTAACGGCGAAGTTTGCGCTGTTTTATCTTCGTTACATCATAATAGGATAGCATCAGCTTTGTCACCCGGATCTGCTGGTCAATACGCCCGATCATAACCTGTTCATTGACAGACTGATCATCCCTGCCTATAAAATAACGGTAAAAGTTTACATTCAGATAATACATTGTTTTTACATGGGGAAGCGGCTGGTAAACAAATATATTATCTACATAGAATGTATGTTTCGGTAATTCCAGGCCGCACTGCTTAAGCAGCTCAGTCCGGTAGATTACAGAGTGCATGAGAATGTACTGCCCCAGCACAAAAACCTTTACATCATCCCAGTCAATCAGCTCATTCTCCGGAAGTGCGGTCCGGTAATTCATGACTTTTTTCCGCTTTGAACCCTGTTTTTCATAGACAAAATTGCTCACCAGCATATCAAGCGTCTTCTCTCCAAAGACAAAGCGCCTGAGCGTGTTGAGAATTTCCATATAAGCAGATTCATCCACCCAGTCGTCGCTGTCCACTACCTTAAAATAAATTCCGGTTGCATTTCTTAATCCTGCATTCACCGCTTCTCCATGTCCGCCATTCTCCTGATGAATCGCCCTGCAGATGCCAGGATAATTCCGTTCATATTCATCTGCAATTTCAGCTGTACGGTCTTTTGTAGAACCGTCATCTACGATAAGAATCTCTACTTCTTCTCCACCTGGCAGCAGGGAATCGATGCAGTGCCTCATATAGGATTCTGAATTATAACATGGAATTGCTACAGATAAGAGTTTCACACAATATCCTCCTTTAGGTTATTTTTCCTATAAATCCGGACAAAACAGATTGCAGTCACAACGACTGCCGCAGCTATAACAGCTGCAGTCACTACAGCATGTTCTCTTTGAAACAGAAAATCAGACAGCTTCGTGTTCGTTATGAAAAGAGAAAATAGATTCGCCGAGATGTGAAGCATGCATGGCGCCAGCAAAGCTTTCGTTCTTTCATAAAGCCATGCTGCCGTAAGACCGATTAAAAATGCATAAACTCCCTGGGGAAGATTTCCGTGGTAAAGTCCGAATAATCCGGCTGATACCACTGCCGATAGTCCAAAAGAGAACTTATCCCGCAGGGAAGCAAATATCATCCCCCTGAAAATCAGCTCCTCTGCTGCCGGAATGATGAAACCGGATGCCGCAAGCTGAATCACAATCGGAGGAGTATACAGGGCATTCGCCGCTTCCTGATACGCCTTCGATATTCTGGTCAGTCCCATGAGTTCCACGATCGAATTTCCCAGAATACAAAGAGAGGCTCCAAGCAGAAAGATAAATATAAGACCACTTCCGGGTTTTCGGCTCTCTGACGGGGAATATCCTCTTCTTTTCTGATCATAGAAGTAAATCCACAGCAAAACCGGAATGTTAAGTGCTGCAGATAATCCCGTAGCTAAAAGAGGTTCAATGGGAACCGCCAGATACAGGAAAGTAGTAGTCAGCGTGTAGGTAAATAAGGGAAGAAGCAGATGCAAAATAATTCCTGTCATACGTACCACTCCTTTCATTTTCTGTATCTTCTTAAACATTATACCATCAGTTTTCAGGATATCCACTTAATTTTTTTAAAATTATTTCTAAATTCTATTGAAATCTTTTCTCAAACCCCCAGTTGTCCGAAAGCGGTTGCTTTTTTCCTCTCCTGATACTATAATATTTCTATAATTTTTGACTAAAATACATGAAACTGAGAGGAAATGATATGGCTAAAAAACGTATTGTGATAGCTTTGGGACACCATGCTTTGGGAACGAACCTTCCGGAACAGAAAACTGCAGTAGCCAAAACTTCCAAAGTAATTGCAGATTTTATTCAGTCCGGCTGGCAGGTAGCTGTTACTCACAGCAATGCCCCACAGGTAGGAATGATCCATACTGCAATGAATGAATTTGGAAAACAGCATGATGGTTACACCTCCGCTCCCATGTCAGTCTGTTCTGCCATGAGTCAGGGCTATATCGGCTATGATCTGCAAAATGGTATCCGTGCAGAACTTATGACCAGGGGGATCTATAAATCCGTAGCTACCATTTTAACCCAGATGATGGTAAACCCCTATGATGAGGCTTTCTACACACCCATGAAACCCATCGGCCGTTTCATGACAGCGGAGGAAGCAAAGGAAGAAGAGGAAAAGGGAAACTTTGTAGAAGAGGTTCCGAGTAAAGGATTCCGCAGAGTTGTTGCTTCTCCAAAACCGGTTTCCATCGTTGAGATTGATATTATAAAGGCAGTTATGGATGCAGATCAGATTGTAATCGCCTGCGGAGGCGGCGGGATCCCTGTCATGGAGCAGGGCTGCTACTTAAAAGGTGCCAGTGCTGTGATTGAGAAGGACAGAGCTGCAGGACTTCTGGCGAAAGAAATCGATGCTGATGTGCTCATGATATTAACAAACGTGGATAACGTAACCCTAAACTTCGGCAAGCCGGAAGAAAAACCCATCGGTCAGATGAACAGAGCGGAAGCTGCATCATATATAGAAGACAATCAGTTTGAATCCTCCTCTATGCTTCCAAAAATTGAGGCATCCTTAGATTTCATTCAGCACGGCAGGAATCGGAAAGCGGTCATTACTTCCCTTGAAAAAGCAGAGGAAAGTCTGATCGGAAAAGCCGGTACAGTCATAACGGAAGAATAAAGACAGAAAGGATTTTTACCTGGTCGGGGTAACCGCCGGATAAAAATCCTTTTTTTGTTATAATTCCAATTCTGTTGAGAAGACAATCACTGCTCTGCCTGTAATTTTTACTTTTACCGGCTTTCCCTGTGCGATTAATACCTTAACTCCAATCTTTCCCATACGCCCGATGGCTTCCCCCTGTACCGCTTCAAACGCAAATTCCTCTTTCTCTTTACCAAACAGTCCGTACGTAATGAAGTAAGCCCCTAAAGGTCCATTGGCATTTCCCGTCACAGGGTCTTCTGCAATTCCAATGGCCGGCGCGAACATTCTTCCATGAACAAGAATGGGTTCATCTGGGTGAAGTGTAAATACATAGTATCCATTGCAGCCGGTTCGAAAGCTGATTTCTGTGAGCTTTGCAAGGTCCGGTTTTAATTGATGAAGCAGGTTTGGCTCTGTGATGCCAATCATTACTTTGGAATGACCGGTTGATGCTATGGCAATTGGGCAATCCTTTCTCTGTTTTTCTGCCGGAATCCCCAGAGCTGCCAGTATCTCCATCTGAACGGGTAAAGGCAGCGGATCTCCGACCTTCACCTCTCCCTGTGTCATGGTGATGGTGTAATCTTCATTTTCAGACCAGATTTCAACAGGAAGAATTCCTGCCCCGGTTTTCTGGATAACCACCCCGGATGTCAGCCCTCTTTCTAACGCTCTGATATAATGGGCTGCGATTGTGGCATGACCACAGACAGGTACTTCGCACAGCGGTGTGAAAAAACGGACATGAACATCATACTCCCCTTCTGATCCGGAAAAAATAAATGCTGTCTCGGAATTATTTAACTCCCTTGCCATTTTAAGCATCATACTGTCACTTAAACCGTCAGCATTGGCCACCACTCCTGCGGGATTTCCTGTAAATCTCTCCCGTGTAAATGAATCTACCTGATAGATCCGATATGATTTTTTCATGATAAATCCTCCTGTTTTTTGTCTCTTCATCTTAATATCTTTTGTTTATCTTGACAAGTAATTACATTTTCGTTATATAATTACACAAAAGATACTAACTATCAAATGAATAATAGCAAGGAAGAAAAAATCATGAAGAATAAAGAAATAAAACCCAAAACCCTGGAATGTCATGTTGAAAAAATGTTTAACATCATTGGGGGGAAATGGTCCTTTCTTATTGTAAAAAATCTTTTCTCAGGCACAAAACGTTTCGGAGAACTTAGAATGAATTTACACGGGATCAGTCCCAAAACTCTGACTGCCTGTCTGCGTCTGTTAGAATCTCATGGTATTTTAACAAGAGAAGTCATCCCAACCATACCGCCAGCAGTTAATTACACCCTGACAGAGAAAGGCATGGATTTACAAAACGTGGTCAATCAGATGAAAATCTGGGGAGAGAAATGGTCTGAACAATAATCCTTCCGCATATATTTCCGAAACTCTGTCATATATTGAAACAAACGTACATAACGGAGTTTTACTATGAAATGGTTCAACCGATTAAGACTGGCCGATAAAATCAGAACAATTTCCGTTTCACCTGAAAAGGGAAAGAACGCCCTGAAGATATTTCTGTTCCTGTTCTGCGCCTTTTATGCCGGGCGAATGGGAGCTATGCTTACCGGGCATCATCGTGCTGTAGAAGCTGCTGCAGAGGGAAACTGGGGATTAAGCTTCCAGCAGGAAGGGCAGCCACCGGTAGCCAATGCTACCATGGATTACTTAAAACAGTTTAATGCTTACTATGCAGATAAAACCAAGGATAAGGTTTTATATTTAACCTTCGATGCCGGCTACGAAAACGGGAATACTGCTGCAATTCTGGATGCATTAAAAAAGCACCATGCACCTGCCACCTTTTTTGTTGTCGGCAACTACATAGAAACTGCACCAGATCTGGTTAAACGGATGATAGCGGAAGGACACACGGTAGGCAACCATACGTTTCATCACCCGGATATGTCCAAGATGAGTTCGAAGGAATCCTTTGAAAAAGAGCTGGGTGACTTAGAAACATTGTTTGAACAAACCACAGGGCAGCAGATGAAAAAATATTATCGTCCGCCTCAGGGCAAATACAGTGAATCTAACTTACAGATGGCAAATGAGATGGGATATAAAACTTTTTTCTGGAGTCTTGCCTATGTGGACTGGTATCAGGATAAACAGCCTACCAAGGAAGAGGCCTTTAAAAAGCTTTTAGGGCGGATTCACCCCGGAGCCATTGTGCTATTGCACAGTACTTCCAGTACGAATGCACAAATACTTGATGAGCTCCTGACCAAATGGGAAGAGCTGGGTTATCAGTTTAAATCCCTGGATCAATTAGTCGGTCAATAAAGAGATGGATGTTTAAAATAAGAGAGTGGCGAATTCTTATAAAATAAGATGCGCCACTCTTTTTATTAATAACTATACCTAAAATGTCAAAATTATCTTCATGGTTGATTCCGGTTCATTTTTTAATTTCTCAAAAGCCTTTTCTATCTCTGTAAAATGGAACCGGTCTGTAATAATCCTGCCCGGATCCAGCTTTCCGCTTTCAAACCATTCAATTACCTGGGGGAATTTATTATTATTGAGTCTGGAACCTCTGATATCCAGCTCTCTTGATGTGATCTGAAATTCGGTAATTGGCGTTAATGTGTCATGGAATCCCATCGTAACAACCACTCCACCGGAACGAACCGCCAGCGCCGCCTCTTCCAGGGTTTTCCCTACACACGCTGCATCTATGGCAACATCTGCACCAATTCCACCAGTTATTTCCTTTACTCTTGCCACCACATCTTCTTTTCCTGAATGGATGGTCTTAAACGCACCAAATTCCTCTGCCCGTTTTAAACGGTCCTCAACCAGATCTGTCATAATGCATCTGGCACCAAGAATATTGCAGACCTGTAAAATGGTCAATGCGATTTGTCCGCTTCCGCAGATCAAAACCGTATCTCCCGCTTCCACTCCTCCACGGGAAGTTACCTGCGCCGCTACCGTATATGGTTCCACGATTGCTGCTTTTTCCCATGGGATATCCTTACTGACGGCAAACACGTTCTTTGCGGGTACTTTTACATACTCTCCGTAGCCGCCATCTCTATGTACTCCCATCACCGATAAATTCGCGCATACATTTTCCCTTTTCTTCTGGCAGATCCGGCATGTTCCACAGCTGCATACCGGATTTACCACAACATGATCCCCGACCTTAAAATCCTTTATCCGGTTAACGTCTTGTCCCATCTGTGTTATTTCGCCAGTAAATTCATGCCCAATTATACGGGGATAAGTAGCAACCGGTGATGTACCTTTATAAATACTGATATCGGAACCGCATATTCCAGCTGCCTGAACTTTAATTATAACTTCATCGGCCTTTTCAATCACCGGTTTCGTATCATCTTGAACTTCTATAACTCCAGGATTTGTCACTCGTAAGACTTTCATTATATATCCTTTCAAAACAGAGCAGGACTTTATAAAACCCTGCTCTGCCGCTTTTATTGTTTTGTTTCAGACAACCACTTTGCATTATCCTTAAAATATTCCGGATAAAGCTCTCTCATCTGAGATTCGTCATCTACCGAATAACCGCTAAGATGCTTTTCCATGCATTTCTTAGCCGCTTCTTTGTCTTTATTCCGGATTGCTTCCAGAATAGTTTTATGATCATTCACGATTTTTAAATCTTTTACAGCATTCAGACTCATATTCCGGACGCGGTCAAAATGGATGGACATCATATCTTTAATCATAAAGATATCCTCCTTTTTGCACATCTTGTATAACTTAAAATGAAATTCGTTATCCAGCTGAAGCAGTTTACTATGCATATGGCTCTCAGCACAGACCTCCTGCATCTTTACATTCATTTCCAGTTCTACAATGTCCTCAGGCCTGACAATATCACATGCCAATTTCACTATAGCTACTTCCAGAACTGCTCTTAAGAATCTTGCCTCCTCTACCATATCCGTATCAATGTAAGCAATAATACTCCCCCTCTGGGGATATACTTCTATAATTCTTGCTCTGTTCAGCTCCAGCAGTGCCTCTCTGACAGGTGTCCTGCTGATTCCAAGCTCTTCTGATAACTCATAAACACTGACTGGGCTTCCTGGTTTTAATTCCATGGAAATAATATTCTCTCTTAACATTCTAAGCGCATACTCTCTGGCAGTTTCTTTCGCATATCGTGCAGTAATTTGCATGCAGTACCATCCTTATATTAAATATTTCTTTCTTATTTTAAAAAGACCTTTACCGGACTTCTTATCACATATTTTACCATATTTTGCATATGAAATCCAGATATATAACCGCGGACAGTCCTGTCCCCCCTGATAATCTTTATAAGATTTACCTATCTGCTGTCTATCTTAACTTTACAGATAATTTTTTTAACGAACTCAGATTTCTCTCCTGGATTGCACAAAGGTTTATGAGGTTCATATGGCCAAACCGCATAGAATTCCCCTGTACCAATGGTAATGGAATCCTTTGATTTACCAGGAAAAAATGTAATATCTGCTTCTTTATCATAACTGTGGGATTCTATATCCTGGGGAAGATCTGCCAGACAGCATAGTTCTTTACCCTTTAGCACATAATGGATGTCCATGAATTTTTTATGAATTTCCATCTCAGCAGACGACTGATTCACCGTATCTTTAGATACCACGAATGCCGTCACCTGATCTTTTATGATTTCATATTTTCCATCCGGCATCTCTGCCTCATCCTTATGGGAATAAATGAACTCCAGGGCTGCCTTTATCCCGTCATCCACAGCAATGTAGCGATTCAAATGAATGATCTGATCCAGTATCATAAGTTACCCCTTCCTGCCTTTATAAGGATTTTATCTCTTCCCATACACTGTCATCAACGAAAATACCGTTTGCATCATGATCCTTCCGGAACTGGATATAATCTTCACCTGGTGCGATAATGCCGGAAGACTTCTCTGACGGTGCAGAACTCTTAATATGCGCAATGGCCTTTTTCACTGTTTCAGACATCTCGTCCATGGTTGTAGTCTTATTCGGATCAATTACAATAATTACCTGAGAAGCGCCGCCGCAGCTTCCCATATTTTTCTGATCCAGATCTGCAGCACCAATTCCTCCTGTTAACGCTGAGCCAAGGATATCAAGCATGAAGGAAAAACTGGATCCTTTCCAATAACCAATGGGCATTATTCTCATAGACTCTTCAATCGCACCCGGATCATCAGTAACATTGCCATCTTTATCAAATCCACCTGGGAACGGAAGCTTTTTGCCAGCAAGTCTTGTAACCTGGAGCTTTCCGTATGCATACTGAGAGATAGCCATATCCATCTGGATTGGATCTCCACCGTCCGGACCTGGCATTGCCATCACAAATGGATTGTTACCAAGCTTACAGTCTTTTCCACCCCACGGCGGCATGCAGGACTCTGTATTGGTCCACATAATTGCAATGTAACCTTTCTTTGCTGCATAAAGTCCATAAGTGCCGCCCCTCATCCAATGGGTTGTATTCTTAAGTCCCACCATGCCGATACCAAACTGGTCTGCAAGTTCCATCGCACGGTCTGTTCCCTTTAAAGCATTTAAAATACCAGGTCCCATATTGCCATTCATGACCTCAATTGCTCCAAATGATTTTTCAACCGTTGGGTCCGCATTCACATCTACCCAGCCTTTTTTAATGTAGTCAACAAATCTTGCCACACGGTTGGTTCCATGTGAATAGATTCCGTCATTAGTAGATTCGGTGTGGATTCTGGCGCAGATCTCCGCCTTCTCTTCACTTAATCCGTATTTCATAAATACTCTTTTTATTTCACCTTGTATTTCCTCAAAAGACAATCTCATATTCTCTTATCCTTTCTTGCTATTAACCATAAACCAGATTTGGTATAAAAAGTACAATCTGCGGGAACAACGCCAATATGACTAAAAGCGCTACGACCGCGATGATAAACGGTAACGATTCTTTGGTGTAGACTTCAACCGGACAATCCAAAATTCCGCATGCCGTATACATCGTTACACCGATAGGTGGAGTCATGCCGCCCATTGTTACTAATATCATGAAAAGAATTCCGAAATGAACCGGATCAATTCCCAGCGTTGTCATAATAGGCAGGAAAATAGGTGTCAGAATCAATACATTAGCAGTTGCTTCCATGAACATTCCAACGACAAAAACAAATACCATTACAATTGCCAGAACCACATATTTATTTGAAGAGATTCCCGAAATCAGTGCTGCCAGCGTCTGAGGAACCTGTCCGGTTACCAGTGCATAGCCAAATGCATTGGAGCAGATGATAATAAACATAATAACTGCCAGGTCTACCCCTGTCTGCTTTAAAACGTGGAACAGTTTCTTAAGCGTCAGCTCTTTGTAAACAAAGATTCCAACCAGAAATGCATATACCACAGCAAACGCACCAGCCTCGGATGGGGTAAATAAACCAAACCGAATTCCCACAATTAATATAATCGGAAACATGATAGCCCAGATATTATCCGCAATCCCCGTAAATACATCCTTTAATGTCGGTGCCTTTTCAAACTCTTTTGCATAATTTCTCTTTTTGGATGTAACATGAACTGCAATCATCAGGAATATTGTCATAAGCAGACTGGGGATTACACCAGCCATAAACAGCCTTCCGATGGAAACTTCTCCTGTTACGCCATAAAGTATCAGGCCGACGCTGGGCGGAAATGTTGCAGTAATCAAACCTCCCATTGCAAGGATTGCTGCTGTAAAGCCTTTATTAAAGCCACGTTTTTCCATATCGGGTCCAAGAATCCGGCATTCCATAGCCGCATCCGCTGTAGCAGAACCGGAAATTCCACCCATCAGCAGGCTTAGAACAACGGATACCTGAGCCAGTCCACCAAGCATGTGTCCGGTAAGTACAGTAGAAAATTTAATTAACCGTTTTGTAATACCGGTCTCATTCATCAGATTACCAGCAAGAACGAAGAACGGAACTGCCAGCAGTGAGAATGACTGGGTGCTGCTTACCATTCTCTGTATTACGATCTGCACCGGTACCTGCTCCACTACAAAATATACCAGACTTGATATTCCCACGGAAAATGCAACCGGCATACCAATTGCTAATAAGAATACAAACGTTAATCCGAGCCAAATCACAGGATATCCCCTCCTTCCGTTTCTGCCTTTACAAGATTTGTATAGTCCTTCTTTATGAAGTTGCCAATATATTTTCTAATATTTGCAACCACAGTAAAAATCATAAGAAGACCACCAACGGGACCGCTTGCCGTTGCAAAGGAATAGCTGATGGGCAGTGTATTAAACTTTCTCTGAAAGTTGGTAACACACAAATTGGTTCCGTAATATACAACAAAAGCCAGAAAGCAAAGCATCAAAATACTATTGAAAAGGTAAATCCCGTTTCTTACTTTCAGTGGGAAACGGTTGACCAGCATATCAACACCCATATGCCTGTTTTTCCGGATTGCCAGATCTGCTCCTATAAAGCAGACCCAGGCAAAGGTAAGTTGTGCCAGATCTGTGGACCATGACATATCAACTCCAAAAAATCGTAATACTGCTGCTGAAAACACCAATACAATCAGCAGCGACAATCCGATGCTTTCAAAAATCTCTTCCACGTGTTCTAACATTTTAAAAACTCCGTTCTGTTATTTTCCAAGTTCAGCTACTAATTTATCCTTTAATTCCCGATAGCCCAGTTCATCATAAGCCTTATCTGCCGCTTTCTTTAACGCTTCCTTGTCACAGTCCACAACTTCTACCCCGCCATCGATACATTTCTGAAGAAATTCACTGTCTTTTTCAATTACAATTGAGGAAGCATGCTTACCGGCATTATAAGATTCTTCTTCCAGAATTTTCTGATAATCTTCCGGTAATTTGTTAAACCAGTCATTTGAGATTACCAGACCGGTGAGCAGCTGGAAATGACCTGTTAATGTAACGTAATCTGTAACTTCATAGATACTGGATCCAACGGCTGCGGAGTTATGTACTTCCACGCCCTCAATTACCTTCTGCTGCAGAGCCTGATATGCTTCTGACCAGGCAAGAACTGTTGTATTGGCTCCCATGGCTTCCAGTGATTTTGTAACTACATCAGAGCCTGAACTTCTGATTCTTAAACCATTTAAATCCTCTGGTTTGGAAACGGGAGTCTTTGTAAAGAGGTTTCTGCTGCCCTGATAATAGTTAAAGGATAAAATTTTAAAACCATCATTCTTAAACTCATCTGCAAGACCCTTATATACAGAAGTGTTCATAAGTGCCAGTGCACCCTCATAATCGTCTGCAAGATACGGACCGCTTAAGATACCAAAATCCTTAATGTAATTTGCCATACGTCCGGGATCTGTTATAATTCCTACACCTGCACCAACCTTAGCCTGCTCTAAAACATCTTCGTCTGCACCAAGCTGGGATCCGGAATAAAGCTCTACCTTTACATTCCCGCCTGTCTTTTCCTCGACATTTTTCTTAAATTGTTCCAGTCCTAAGAAGATTGGATCAGCTTCCGTTAAAACAGTACCTACTTTTAATGTATAGGTCTTTGATTTTCCAGACTGTCCGGAACCTGCTGTATTACCTCCATTTGATGCAGCGCCGCAGCCTGTGGCTGTAACTGCCATAGCCGCAATTAATAATGTTGCCATAATTTGTTTTTTCATGTGAAATCCTCCTCATTAATATGTTACTAACATACTAACATATTAGTATGTTAGTGTCAATATGTCTCTATTGCACATTTTTTCAATGTTTTTTTATGCATATTTCACAATTTATGGGGTTGTGCAAAAAAAGAAGAGATGGAACACACACAATTATCTGTGTTTGTTCCATCCCTTCTACAGTTTAAACTCTATTACAGATCAACCGCAAAAGAAAGCGCCTCATCAATACTCCCCGCCAGGTTTTCTCTTCCTACTAAATCCAGAAATCCAGCCCGATTCATCATGGACATGGGCTGCTCATTTACATGGGATAAAATCAGGGTTACATGCTTCTTCTTTAAATCCTGATGCAGTTTTTCCAGACTTTTTAACGCCGTGGCATCCATGGCAGGAACACTTCTCATACGAAGAATCAGCACGGTCTTTCTCTCATCAATAATCAGTTGGGAAAACTTCTGGGCAGCGCCGAAAAACATCGGGCCACTCACTTCAAAAACCGCCACGTGCTTTGGCACAGGCTTTAAATCTATAGAATCTTTGCTGTTTTCTCCTTCTTCCTCTATATACTTCCAGCTGCTCACTTCAGTGACATCTGCCATACGTTTCATAAACAGCAGGGAAGCAAATAAAATTCCAACTGCTATGGCTGTAACCAGATCAAATGCAACGGTAAATACAAATGTGACAAGAAGAACGGACCAGTCACTTTTGGGAGCTGTTTTCATGATGGAAAGAAAGGATCTCCACTCACTCATGTTATAAGCTACCACAAAGAGAATGGCTGCTATGGCCGGCATGGGTATAAGCGCAGCATAAGGCATTAAAAATACAAGAACCAGAAGAAGCATTACAGCATGAACCATTCCTGCAACAGGTGTTCTTCCTCCGTTTTTTATGTTTGCCGCAGTTCTTGCTATGGCTCCCGTAGCCGGAATCCCCCCAAAAAGTGCGGAACAGATATTTCCGGCACCCTGGGCAACCAGCTCCATATTGGAATTATGTCTGCTCCCAACCATTCCATCTGCAACAACACAGGACAGTAAGGATTCCACCGCTGCAAGCACCGCTATGGTAACTGCATCAGGCATCACCTTTTGCACCATACTCATAGTAAACACAGGAAAATGAAATCCAGGAAGATCCGATGATATGGTATATAAATCCCCTATGGTATTTACAGGAAGATGAAAAGCCTTCACAATCCCCGCTGTAAAGATAACTGCAATCAGTGACGGCGGTATGGTCTTAAAAAACCTGGGCCACACAATGAGAATAATGAGAGCTGTCAATCCTACTAAAAGCGCCATGGGATTAAGCGTACCCATGCTGTTTGTAACCTCACTGACTTTTTCAAGGGTTTCAATGGGCGCATGTTCGAAGGTAAGTCCCAGAAAATCCTTAATCTGCCCGATAAAAATAGTAACTGCAATTCCGGTTGTAAATCCTGTGGTTATTGTATAAGGAATAAAACGGATCAGGCTTCCCATCTGCAATAATCCCATGATAACCAGTAAGATTCCTGCCATGACAGTTGCAAGTACCAGTCCGTCAAAACCGTTTTTTGCGGCAATCCCCGCCACGATCGATGCAAATGCTGCGGTAGGACCTGCGATCTGGACCTTGCTGCCTCCCAGAAAAGAAATCACAAAACCGGCTGTAATGGCTGTATAAAGCCCTTGTTCCGGAGTGACACCGCTGGCTAATGCCAGGGCAATGGACAGCGGAAGCGCAATGATGGCAACAATAATTCCGGAGACAAAGTCTTTAAAAAACTGTTCCTTTGTATAATGCTTCATTGATAAAAAAAACTGAGGTGCCATATCTTTCATTTCTTCATCCTTTGTATATTATAAAATTTTTATAAACTTTTTATAATATAGCGTTCCAGATGACAGAAAGCAAGTTAATTTTCCATGTTCCTGAAATAATACATGAAATCTATCTTAGACTATGGGCAGCCAGCACTTCCAGTTCTTTTTCATCCAGCAGTTCCACCGTTCCCCGTGTAATCTTCACCAGATTTTCTCCCTGGAAGTGGCGAAGCAGGCGGGTTACCACTTCTCTTGCAGTACCTAAATGCCGCGCAATCTGTTCATGGGTAATGGAAAGTTCCTTTGTTTCATTGAGCCTGCACTCTTCCAGTAAAAATGCAGCAAGCCTTCCATCCATTTTTTTATTCATCACCTGATCCATCAGCCACATAACATCTGAGAATCTCGATGCCATCAGTTCATTGGTGAAGTTTGATATAACAGCTGATTCTTCCATTAAATCACGGTAGACATCGGCGGGAATCTGGAACACCACCGTATCCTGCTCTGCCTCCACAGTCACATCAAACTGAATGTTCTTTACCATGCAGGAACCGGAAAAAAGACAGATATCACGTTCAAACAACCGGTACAAAGTCAGTTCCCGCCCTTCATCCGATATGGTAAACACTCTTAACAGACCTTCTGTTACAAGAAGAAAACCACTGCATTCATCGGATTCCCCATGTACCAGCATTCCCTTTTCAAATCTGATTTTCTTTGTCTTTGATGACAGCCTCTCTCTCTGTTTGTCTGTCAGCTTATTCCAAAAGGGCAGATAATCTCCCAGTGTCATATTATCAAACCTCCTTGTCATTATTCATGTAAAAACAAAATCTCATCGTTGGTATCAAACAATCGGAAGAATTCTTCATATCTCATTGTTCCTGATTTTAACCTTTCTGCCAGGATAAGCAGATTCGCTGAATTCACAGCTGCCCCTTTTATACCGGAACGCATGGAAATATTGTTTAACCGGTCCCGGAAGCCGCCTGTAAACTCTCCGGACAAAAAAGCGAAATGATATGTTTTCACATCTTTGCCAAAAATATTCCACCAGCAGTTGGGGTTTAACAGCTCGCTGCGCTCCTTATTTTCTTCTATATAGCGGTACATCTCATCAGCCTGTTTTATGGGAAGAGAATATCCCTTTCCATATGCTTTATTGTCTATGATCAGTCCGTTGTCTTCGTAGTAAATACAGACATCAGGTTTTCTGGTATCCCCAAGCCTTCCCCCATGAAACGAAAGCTCTGCCGTAAGCAGCTGTGCAGTCTGGATCTCGTAATCCCGGTCTGAGGTGCCATCATAGCCTAAATCCACAAGAATTAAGTATTTGTGGTCTATATTGGTCAAATGGGACCGTAAATAATCTTTCAATATGGAAACTTCTGATTTCACGGGAAGAGAAGACTTAAGTGACTCCGGAAATGAAAGCCCGGTAATCTCATCTGTAATCCTGTATGTATCCCTTGTCTTTTGAACCTGTAGTCCGATATTTTCCAGACTCTTTAAATCATCGAGAATGGTTTCAGTCTCTTCATCCAATCCTTTCTGTTTTAAATAATCCTGAATCTGTAAAGGAGAACGGGAGGCTTTTTCCAGGCAAAAAATGATATGGGCCCTCCGGTTGCGTAAATATTCCCGGTCTGCTGCCTTGGTGGCCAGCATATCCCACATCACCCGCTTTGGTATCTTCCTGCATCTGGATCCCCCTGTTATATGGTTGCATATCGTCCTTCCCTTTAAAGTCAGCTGATAGGACTGGGGTATCACCTCTGTATTTCCTCCGCTTCCATTAAGTCCCGGAATCTCTTTTGGTATCTTCCTGACCCAGTCCACGCTAATCAGCCAGCTGCAGATGGTTCTGACGTATTTATCGCTGGTTCCTTCCGTATCCTGAAGCAGCTTTGTCTTTTCTTCCTTCTCTTCTGCAGCCGCAAGCCCCTCCACAATCATGGACTGGGGAATGGAAGTAAATCCCGCTTCTCCGATAAATCCCAGCCTTGCACCTATCTCAAATTTTGTCATATGTCCTTCTTTCATCAGAAGGGACAACACTCTGCACACCGGAGGATAGGAAAGAAGGGCTGTTTTTAATACTTCCTCCTCCTCTTTGCTTCCTCCCTCTGCCATGGCATACTGCTTTCCCAAAACAGATAAGGAACATTCATCCGCTGTCCTGTCATAATCCAGGAAACCAATGCTGACCGCCCATCTTAAAAAGGAATCTGCCGGCCAGTCCGACTGATACTCTTTTCTCTGCCCGGGAAGTACCGCCTGTATGATACCGGAACAGGGTGCATTGCTTCTGGTGTAGCCTTTTGGTGTACCTTTTCCTTTTAAGTGGGTATAGGGAATGCGGATTTCTTCCTGATCCAGTTCTTTTATAAATTCCTCTCGTTTCTCCTCATCCTCAATGAGCCTTGGAATCTTATCCGTTTTCAGCAGCCGGTTTATTCTGGAATCCGGTACAAATACGGATACCACATTTTTTAGATTGTCCAGGGTATAGGCCTCCTGTACCCAGCCAAATGTTCTCTCAGCCACGTTTCATTCCTCACTGTAGTTTTCTTACAGTATAACATAGGGAAAGCAGATAGGCAAAATATTTTGATCTCCATCGCCTCTTCCTGTATCATTATACATCCAATAACTTTGTGTAAAACTATGGTAAAAATTTGTCATTTGTTATATAATATAGGGAAATAACATCGTTATTCACCAAAATGTAACGTCATTTTTCGACTACTTTAGACATCAGTGCGTGGAATAAAAACTTATAAAGGAAGCAGTCGTTACAACCAACACAAAGGAGAAACGAATGAAATCAGTTTATTTCAAAGACAACCGCACTGCTCTTGATGCTGTTAACCATAGCAATGCTGCTTTTGTATTATTTTGTGCACCTTCCGCTGTGCATGAATTATCACAACAGGTCAAGCAATCCACTGTCTTATGTTCAGCAGCAGGTGAATATTGTTCCCTGGGTTATCAAAACGGTATTATATCAGGATTCGAATATGATCCCCAGATGGCCGAAATTGTACCGATTGATCCGGTTCCTGCCCTGAGCATAAAAGATATGAAACAGGCCTATCAGAAAGTAAAGAATAACCCAAATGCATTTTTACTGTTATTATGTGAGGGTCTGTCTAAAATTGAAGAGAAGATAATGACATCACTCTATTTTATGGACAAGGATTTTAAGGTGATCGGAGGTTCCGCCGGAGACGATTTATCTTTTACAGAAACTCCTGTTTATATAGGAAGAGAAAAGGTACATAGTGTGGGGTTGTTCTTTGACTGTAATAGAAGAACGTATTTAGCCAGGGAGAACATTTACAGGCCATCGGGTAAAGAAATGCTGGTAACTGATGCTGACCCTATGAACAGAATTGTCAGATCCTTTAACGGCAGCCCGGCAAGTACACAATATGCCAAAAATCTCGGAGTTTCTGAAAGGGATTTAAATAATCATTTCATGAATCATCCGTTAGGTATTGAATACGACTCAGAAATCTATATTGCATCACCCCAAAAGATAAACGGTAATCAGTCACTGTCATTTTATTGCCAGATCATGCCCAATTCCTTTGTGAAAATCTTAGAACCGTTATCGCCGGAAGAAGTCATAAAAGAAACGCTGAAGGGAATTCCCTTTAAACCCCAGTTTCTATTGGCAATTAACTGCATACTGAGATGTCTCAAATTCCAGCAGGAAGGTCTGTGGCCCGTAATTGATCAGAATCTGACCGGTGCATGCCAGAATACGACCGGATTCATCAGTTATGGCGAACAATTTTATCAGCGACACGTGAATCAGACCATGATATTGCTGGCAATAGAATAGGAGGCCGTTATGTTTAAATATGGGTATGAGAAGAAATTAATTAACGAAACTCAAAACAGATCCGAAGATATACAGGAATTCATTGGCGATTTAGCAATTGATGCCAACCGCAACATGAATGGTCTCCTAAAAGAAGAGGGGAACTTAACGCACGGGTTAAATGAGCTTCTGGCAGGGACTGAATTTACATTGAATGAAATACACAAGGTTGAGATGCAGCTGAAACGTCTTGATGACAGCATTAATACAACAAATGATTCGGTAGATGCCGTATCCGGCAGCTTAAAGTTATCCGCAGAAGCGATTGAGGATACGCGGAATGCTTACTTACGTATGTCAGGCAAGATGGATGAGGTTTCAAATGTATTTAAAGATTTCTACAGCCTGTTCGAACTGCTGAAGCTTCAATATAATGAGATCACCGGATTTACCAATATGATAACCAGTGTTGCCCAGCAGACCAGGCTTTTGTCGTTTAACGCATCCATAGAAGCTGCCAGAGCCGGTTCCGCAGGTGTGGGATTTGGTGTTGTGTCAAATGAAATCAAAAAACTTTCTGATGAGTCCCAGAAAAATGCTGACGATATCATTGAATCATTAAAAAACATGACGGAAACCTTCGAAAAACTGATTGAAAAATCCAGTGACGGTGGAAAGGTTGTGGAAGAAGCAAAATCTATGGTTGAAGAATCCGAAAAGCTGATCGACGGAATTGTAGATGCTGAGAATTATGTAGGGATTAAAGTTACCCATGTAAAAGAGTCTCAAAGCACAAATTTAGAGGCAGTGAAAAATATTACAGAAAATATGGCAAATGTGGCTCATAAATCGGCTGAGGAACGACTCAAGTTAAATGAACTGGTAACAGGCGTCAACCGAAAGACAAAATTTTATTCCTATATTTTAAATCATTTAGATCAGATAAAAAACATAATCAAAGGCTGTACGGTAAGATAATAGTTACAGCCTTTACTCTCTTCGGCCAGACAGTTGTATATTTCTTTCGGAAATAATTCTCCCGTCTGGTCCGAATTCTGACAGGCAATGAAGGTTATTCATCCGCCTCTTCTTCATAGGATCGTTGTGCCGCAATTGGTCTTACTGTTATTCCGTTAATCTCCACATGCTCACTGATCCCGATTACAATACAGGGACGCCCCTCAATCATCCGGTTTTCCACAAGATAGGTCTTATCCGGAGCCACCTTTATGCTCACATCTGTTGTCTTGATTTCAAAACTTCTTGCGTTTACGATATTGGAAGCAAGGAATCCAGAACTCCTTTCCTGTTCTTCCTTGGTAAAACGCTGTTCCAGCTCTTCAAGTTTCTCCTGTGATGCACCATTGTTCTCCAAAAGCTTCTTCATCTGGTATTTATCAATCGTAAAGGGAGCCGGTTCATCCTTAGTTTCTTCCAGCATCTCATTGATGGTTTCATGTATGTTCTTTACCGCCTCAAAATCACAGTTTTCTCCCAGAGTTTCCTCGATAATCGTCTGAAACGACTCTTTCTGGCTTTTTGCTGTCATTGGGATCACACAGCCTAAGAGCTCGTCAATCAGACGCTCCGGCAGCTGTTCCGGATTCTTGGAATAATAAACAAGTCCGTGAATGTCTGTATTGCGGTCTGTAAATGCCGGAAATAAAAAGCCTGTATCAGGAGCCTCTACAATCCAGTCCCTGTTCCTGTTCTCGATTACATTAGCCTGAGAATTATAACAGAGTCCTGCCTTTGACAGCTTCACCGGGCAGATGGTACACTGGATAAATTCATAAACAAAATCAGAGGCATCGTACATCTCAAGACCATCGGAAGATCTTGCCGGTATATCATAGGCACAATGGATCAGGATTATGTAATAGTTCTCACCGTAATCATAGCTTGCTATGACCTTATCGTAAAATTCCTCAATCAGGCTGTCATCCTTTAACTGGCTGTCCCTCAGCTTTAGCAGGAAATTCTGCGTTCCTCCCTCTTCCTCCGTATGGAGCGGAAATTCCATATTCACCAGATTCTTTCCAAGCGTGCCTGAAAGAGCACTTTTAAAGATGGTGAAATATTTAAATGCCTCCTCTTCCGGAAGGGAGAGAAAGGCCTCTTTTAACTCTGTCCGTTTATTCTTTTCCGCATCTACATAACATCCGCAGATCCGGCTGATGGCGCAATTGGCCGGCGTAAAAAGCTTTTTTAATTCGCTTGCTTCTTTCTTATTCATGGAAGATATTCTCCTGTCTTATTGCTTTTTTGTTTCCCTGGATATCACCAAAAAGCCCACACACCAGAGGTCTGTGAGCTTTTTATTTTATTTATTTCTCTGCTTTCCATAATCCGTGAAGATTGCAGTATTCATAGGCTGCCAGGACCTCATCGCCTTCGACCATCATGAACTTTGCAACCGGTTTGTCACCCGGATTTAAGATCTTTCTCTGGTTGCCCGTCTTTGTCTCTAATACAATCCAGCCAATGAAATGTTCAGGAAGCATGGGATGTTCTACAGAACCAACGGTAACAGTAACGCTCTGGCCATCAACCTCAATAACCGGAACATGTTTTTCAGTCGCCGCATCTGTGGTATTGGCTTTCATCTCCTGCATGTTGTCTCCGCAGCAGGTAATGGTGCCGCCTTTTTCTTCTACTACCGCTACAATATTTCCGCAATGATTACACTTTAAAAACTTCATGTGAATACCCTCCTTTTTCTTTTGACTGCTGTAAAACTGCATGGTAATTATACCATAAATCCCACAATCTTACAACATAATCCTCCGCTATCCGATTGACCAGTTCTGGCTCTGATTCTGCAAGTCAGTCATATGGCGGTAGATTCCTCCTTTCTTATAAAGAGCTTCAGGACTCCCCTCTTCTGCCACTCTTCCGTCTTTTAAAACCACGATTTTATCGGCCTGGGCAACGGTTCTCATACGATGGGCGATAATAAGAACCGTCTTGTTCCGGATCAGGTTTGATATGGCGTTCTGAATCAAGGATTCATTTTCCACATCAAGAGATGCGGTGGCTTCATCAAGAATAATGACAGGTGCATCCTTTAATAAAGCTCTTGCAATAGACAGCCTCTGCCTCTCTCCTCCGGAAAGTGCTGACCCGTTCTCACCAATTCTGGTCTGAAAACCTTCCGGCAGCCGGTTGATAAATTCCATACACCTGGCTGCCTCTGCCGCTTCCATCACCTCTTTATCCGATGCATCCTTTCTGCCGATCCGTATATTTTCCATAACTGTATTATTAAAAAGCATCACATCCTGAAATACAACGGAAATATGCTTTAAAAGATGTTCGGGATCAAACTCTTTTACATCTGCGCCTCCAATTGTAACTCTCCCTTTCTCCACATCCCAGAAACGTGCCGCCAGCCTGGCTGCCGTACTTTTTCCTCCGCCTGACGGACCTACCAGTGCGGTTACCTGGCCCTGTCTGGCACAAAAGGACACATCTTCTAAAACTGTCTCATTCTGATGGTAGGAAAATCCCACATGTTCATATACAATATCATATCCATTCAGCGCTTTCATCTCTGCTCCGTCCTGGACCGGTTCCTCCTCAATCGCCCGCATCCGCTCGACCTGCAGCAGCGTGGAATAAACAGCTGATAAATTATTTAAGCAGCCCGTGAGCGGACCGTAAATACGGGTGGCTGCAACCATGAATATAAGAAATACCATAAGATCCAGCTTCTTCTCCGTCATAAGAAATGCACCGGTAAGAACAGTTGTTGCCATACCAAGGCGCAATACCATCTGAGATGCTGTTACAAAACTGCCGTTTAATGTTTCCATTCTGACTGTTCCTTTTTCCACTGCTATAATCTCTGAATCTAATTCCTTTAAATAAGATTCTCTTTGATTGTTCGCCTTGATATCCTGTAGGTTCTCGATACACTCCTGGATTCCATCAGAGACAGCCAGCTTCTTAAATTTTTCCTTCCGTTCCAGCCGGTCAATAACGGGCCTGGTTCCTGCTGAAAGCATAAATGCGGCAGGAATCACCCACAAAAGAGCCAACGCCATTTTATAGTCCAGAAAGAACATTCCCAATCCGACAAAAGCGGTGGAAAGAAGCGCACCAATGAGTTCCGGAATAAAATGTGAGAAAGCCGTCTCCATCCAGGCACAGTCTGACATAATGGTGGTTGTTAAATCTGCCAGATCTCTCTTGCCAAAGAAGGAAAGTGGGATCTTTCTTAATTTTTCCGCCAGCCGTATGCGTAAATTGGCGCTTTCCTGATAGGAGGCAAGGAACGTTTTGTTATATTGGATATACTGAAGAATAAAAATAAGAAACAGAAAAAGCACGCTCATTCCTATAAATCCCATAAGCCCCATTTCCGTTCCTTTTAATCCTGTAACGGGTGACAGCAGCTTCTCAAGAAAAATAATCAAAAGTCCCATGGGAAAAATAAGACCCACATTTGCCGCTGCGCAGGCAAAAACTGCTCTTGTAAGATCTTTTCCTCCCTGCTGGCTGAGTGCAAATCGTCTCTGTAAATACTTACTCATGCTTTTCACCTACTTTCCATGAAACTGAGGTCTGATAATTCTTCCACATGGCGGCATAAAGCCCCTGCTTTTGTATCAGTTCCTCATGTCTTCCTTCCTCTTCTATCCTTCCCTGATTCATGACTAAAATCCGGTCGGCCCCCCTGACAGTGGAAAGGCGGTGGGCAATCATCAGTACTGTCTTTCCTTTTACCAGAGTTTCAAAAGCTTTCTGAATCTGATATTCATTGTCAGGGTCTGCAAATGCCGTTGCTTCATCAAGCAGGACAACAGGTGCATTCTTCAGTACAGCTCTGGCTATTGCGATTCTCTGACACTCTCCTCCCGATAAGTAAACACCCCCGGTGCCGACAACGGTCTCATAGCCATCGGGGAACTTGTCGATGATATCCTGACAGCAGGCCGCTTTTACTGCCTGTTCTACTTCCGCTTCCGATGCTTCCGGTCTTGCTGCCCGGATATTATTAAGGATGGTATCTTTAAAGAGATGGCTGTCCTGAAATACAAAGCTGATATTTTCCATCAGCTTTTCTGTGTTCATTTCCCTGATATCCACTCCACCCAGACAGATGCTTCCGCCATCCACATCATAAAAGCGGGGGATGAGTCTGGCTGCTGTTGTCTTTCCGCCTCCCGATGGACCTACAATTGCTACAGTGGCTCCCTGGGGAATCTGAAATGATACATTTTTCAAAACAGGTTCCTTTTCCTCTTCATAAGAAAAGGTTACATTTTTAAATTCCACAGAGGAATCCATGGGAACTTTAGATTGCTCCGGTTCTTTTAAAAGATTTTCCTTTACAATGGTCATCACCCGGTTTAAAGCATCTTTCGCTTTTAAGGTATTCTCACTGGTCCACATGATTTTATCCATCATGGTAACGCAGACAGGTGTAAACAGAACATAAAAGATAATATCCAAAATGACCTTAAGGTAAGAGGCTCCATAACCTGAATCTGCAGCCACAATAAGCCCTGCCGGGATGAGAAAAGCAAAAATCCCATTTATACTGACGGTATAGGCACACATAGGAATCCGTAAAGAAATGGTATAGTTAACTACCCAGTTTTTATAACGAAGTATGGCCTCATGAAAATTTTTAAAGGAAAAAATGCTTTGCTGAAATGTTTTCACAACAGGAATTCCTCTGATATATTCCACAGCCTCATTATTCATATCCTCCAGAGCGTTCTGATACTGCGCCATGGTTTCTTCCATGTTTCCCATCATTACACGGCTTAAGATAAAGAGCCCTGCTGCCATGGGCAGAAGACTTACAAGCCCAAGCCTCCAGTCGAAAAACAAAAGGAGAAATAAAACCGCGGCAGGGGTCACCATGGCTCCCACTAAATCAGGAAGCTGATGGGCCAGATAGGTTTCCGTCTGTCCGGCCCCGTCATCAATAATCCGGCGCAGTTTCCCGCTTCCCACCCGTTTCATATAACCTACAGGCAGTTTTGTTAAATGATGAAGGGCAACTGTCTTCATATTCCTTGCTGTGCGGAATGCGGATAAATGGGTGCACATGAGAGCGGCGAAATAAATGACCATACTCCCAAGCGCAGCTGCCACAGCATACCAGCCATACGTAATCATCTCACCCGCTTCATTGACATCCGGCCAGGCCGTTACTGCTGCTCTCACCGCCTTCCACATAAATACATACGGAAACAGTCCAACAACAGCACTGATTCCGGAAAGAATACATCCCAGCCACGTTAAATATTTGTAATTCCCTGCAAACGTCAGGAGTGTGACCGTTCCGGTATCCGGAAGTTCTGTCATCACATTCATTTTTTCTTCCACCTTTTTTCCTCCTCTGGCATATGTTGATCAGCCATTAGTTAGTTGTGACTAATCTAAGATTAAAATAATATGGGGCATTAAAGCCCCATAATCTTTTTCCAGCCCGCATGCTGGAATGTTCCAAGTACCAGCCCGTAAGACAGGGCCTTTTGTCTGGGAACGTCATGTGCTACAAACTCCCAGAGCTGCTGAAAAAATGACCTGGACAAAATATGAATGATGGTGCTGTCAATATCCATGACCTCATGCCCCAATTCCTTCATCGCCTTAACAAATTCCCAGGTCGAGGCTTCTTCAATTTCAGTCAGCTGGCTTAAGTAGCTGTCACAGTATTCTTTGCTGCTTTTACAAAAAATCAGTTTAAATAAATCAAACCGGTCGTAAACATAATCCACCATCCATGGAATGTTTTCGTCTGAAATCACATCAAGGGCTGCTGCCTGTTTTTCGGGAGGCAGAGCGGCAAAATCCACATGCATTTTTCTGTAACCTTCCATCAGCCCGTCTGCAGCATCTCCGGTCAGTTCCTCAAAAAGCGCCTCCTTGCCTGGAAAATACCCGTAAATCGCCCCTGTTGTGACACACGCATCTCTGGCAATCCGCCTTAATGAAGCCCCTTCATATCCGTATTTTAAAAACTCCTGTTTTCCCGCTTCCAGGATAGCGAGACGTGTATCATTTCCCTGAGTACCCATTTAAGCTCCTTTATAACACTGTTATATAACAATGTTATTATCTTACAAAAAATGCAGGGCGTCAACACTAAAACAGTTTATTGATAATTTTTTCATATCAGCTGAGTTTAAATCTTCCTGCCTCATCCTGAAGAGTCTGCGCCTGTGCGGCCAGCTCTTCGCTGGAAGCGGAGCTTTCCTCTGCAGTCGCTGCATTGGACTGTACCACTGCAGATACCTGACTGAGTCCCAGAGACATCTGTTTTGCTGCTTCTGCCTGTGATTGAGAGGCTGCTTCTATCTCTCCAATAACCTGTTCCACAAAACCAGAGTTAACTGCTACCTCATTTAATGTCTCAGATGTAACACCAACCAGTTTTTCTCCTCTGGAAACGGTATCTGCTGAATGAACAATAATTGCTGCAGTCTGTCCTGCTGCCTGGGCCGATTTTTCAGCCAGACTGCGGACTTCATCGGCGACCACTGCAAATCCCTTTCCTGCTTCTCCCGCCCTTGCGGCCTCCACTGCGGCATTTAAGGCGAGAATATTGGTCTGGAAAGCGATGTCTTCAATCACCTTTGTTATGCTGTTAATCTTATCGGAGGAGCTGCTGATATCTTTCATTGCTGATCTTAGCTGTTCCATAAATTCATTGCTTTTTGAAAGTCCCTGTGATGATTCCTGAACGGATACGGCTGCTTTCTTCACCTGCTCTAAATTTTGATCAGCCTGTTCAGACATTGATTCAATTGCAGCCGTTAATTCTTCAATAGTCGCTGCCTGCTGTGCGGAACCTGAGGCCAGGGTCTGAGCTCCCTGAGATACCTGGTCCGCACCGGTTCCTACCTCATCAGCACTGGCCTGAATCAGTTTTAAAGTCCTGTTCAAAGACCTGGAGATGGTTAAAAGCGCGTCTTTTACAGGGGCAAATTCTCCTTTATAATCCTGATGAAGCTCTATCTGCATATTCCCTTCTGCCATAACCTCAAGCACCTGGGTGATCTCACGGATATATCCGATATACCGGTTTAGCTGTACCACAGTTCGGTTTAATGCAAGAGCCATCTGCCCTGTTTCATCGCCGGAACTTACCTCAGCTGATATATCCAGTCTGCCGTCAGCGATTAAATCAGCTGTCCGGGTCAGCTTCCTGATTGGTGCAACTATCATTCTGGATATCACAAGAATCATAATTACCACCACCAGAACAGCAGCAGCAAATACCGCAATCATCGATGCCGTGATTGCCCGGTATCCTTCATAAAACTCCTTTACCGGAAGTCCCGCGGCTACTGTCCAGCCTGTATCTCCCACTTTTCGTACATACCCTTCCGTCCCCGATTTTTCCGAGGTAAACGAAAGGAACCCTTCCGATGAAGAAGCAAGTGCTTCTTTCATATTCTGGGACATATCCAGATCAGCAATTTTTTTGTTCACCATAGCCTTGTCCGGATGGTAGATTACCTGTCCTTCTTTTGATGTAAGTATGTAAAATCCAGTCTCCCCAAGCTCATAGGAACCAATGGTGTTTACCAGTCCATCGAGAGAAAAATCAATTCCTACCGCACCAATGATTTCTTTTCCATCCGTTCCATAAACAGGTGATATGATACTTACAATCTGTGCCTTTGTGGCAAAATCCTCAAAAGGCTCAGTCATAATTGTACTCCCCGAATCCACTAAAAGCTGGTACCAGGGACGTTTTGTGACATGATAGGTGTTATCAGAAACAAACCCGTCAGACTGGGCCAGCTGGCTGGAATCTATATCTGCAATCCAAAATGCCACGATGGAATCTTTATCTTTTTCATAGGATTTGACCATGGTTTGTTTGATATCTTCAAATCCTGATTCCTCAGAAATAACTGTTCCAGGCTTTAAATCCAGAAAGAATTTCTCAAGTGCAACGGACTGGGCCAGCTGACCTGCTTTGTTTTTATATTGATTAAAGTAGCCTTTCATCTCCTCCGCTGCAACCTGTGATCTCGCAATCAGTTCTTTTTTTGTCAAATCTTCCACACTGGTTTTAACCAGAAACAAAATGACCGTTCCTACAATACAAAAAGACACAATAACAGGGATTCCGACGAAAAAAAGTATTTTAGTCAGAAGACTTTTTAAACCGAATTTGTGAAACCTCTTCACGTTTTTTTCTGTAGTATGCTTCGTCATAGTTTTCTCCTTTTTAGTCAACATATTGCTGGGCGTGCAGGAATCTTATACTGCGAAATGGGGCTGCAGGGGTTTGTATATTATTCACGCCAATATTAGTCGCAGTATACTTGATACTGCGTAAAGCAAGAAAAAAACCGCCATTTCCATACTTTTTTATATAAAAGACGATGGAAATGACGTTTTATGGATTCATATCTTTTTAATATAGCAGGTGTGTTCATATACTGAATATACCATCAACAGATTTTCAGTGACGCAGTTTTTGACGGTTAATTAAGATTGTTTAAGTAAATCAATCTTCACATATTAAAACAACTTGATTCTTTTGATTGAATATACATAATTCTACATATTATACTAATATTTGACAATTAATTAGAAGTGTTGTATCATCTAAATATACTAATTTTTTATACATTTTTCACTACGCAGTATCAAGTATACTGCGACATTTTTATGCATATTTACCAATAAAACTATAGAAATAATATGATTTAACTCTTATCAGAATTACTTTAATAACTTTCTGTAAAATTTCTGTTTCTCATCAAATATATAGCCATTCCACATCAGCACATGGTTGGAAGCATGATTTTCTTTTTCCGGTTTCACAATAATCTGTCTGGCATTTTCCTCTGTTTGAATAGTATTGGTCAGTAGCCTGACGATTTCTTTCCCGTACCCTTTGTTCAGATACGCTTCATTACCAATTAAATAATCAATCGAGAACGTATCTCCAGATATAGTTACATGATACCAATTCTCTAAGTCCCCTGCATCATAGCAGTCGTAATACTGGCAAAAACCAATTGGGGTTTTGAAATCCATGACGATAAAGTGATGTATCCAGCAATACGTTTCATTGCGTTGGCTGATTTCAGCAAGCCACTCGTCTGCATCATGATACCAATTTATAATATAGTCTTTTTTTAGCCATACGGTCATCAAATTAATATCTGCATCATTGAAGGGACGAAGTGTCAGTTCTCTGTTTTTCATTCCTTGCACCTCCTTTTAACAGCTGTGATTATTATAACGTGTTTTTAGAATCATCACAATCCCATAGACATATAACTGCAGTGAAAAAAGCTGCTTCCCTCCCAAAATCAAGGCGGAAAACAGCTATTGTTTATAGACTTATATAATCCAGAAATTTTCATTGCAGACAATCCGTCTGTATGTTTCGAATTTTGACCATTTATTATGGAAAGCAATTTTATTTTCAGAAGTCAGATTTTTATATTCAGTCAGGCAGTTTAACAGATCTTCACTGGAACCGATTTTTAATGCAAAGCCTCTCTCATCCAGAATCGGCAATCCTGTATAGCCATAATCATCAAGACTTATGATATCCTGTATTGTCCGGTTCCGTACCAGAACCGCCACAGAGTCATCCAAAGATATTATATCAAAAAAGTCTGGATATTGGAAACTGTCTCCCGAAACAGGTACGAGATCACCCTGGTGGTACGTGGTCTCCTTTGTCTTCTGTCTGGAAAGGAAGGCATTTTCCAGATTAAAATAGAACTCTTCAAAAATATATCCACCTGCCCGCAGCCCATGGTTTTCAAAGTATGGTTTTTCTTCTCCGCTCTCAACATGCTCTACCACGCCGCAGGCTGATGTCATATGGCTGACTCTGTCTATTAAAATCAGTTCACCAAGGGTTTTATTCCTTTTAAATTCATCAACCGGAATTCTTTGGGAAAATTCAATCATACAGGAGGCAATCTCATTCTTACCGATCTCCTGAGCAGGCAAATGTTCACCTGTGTTTATATCCACCCGGTAATCAATGCGCTTCACCACGGCAGGAAGCATTCTTGTTCCAAGCTTCAGAAGATAGTCATTGCCTTCCTTAAGCGGTGCTTCATCCATCCACAGAATGGAAGCTTTCACCTCTTTGCTTACCGGCAGCTGATCCTGAACCGTCAGAACGCTTCCCCGGCTCACATCCACCTCTCTGTCAAGCTGTATGGTAACCGCCTGGCCTGCAGCTGCCTGGTCAGATAACCGGTCTCCCACCAGAATGCTCTTTACCTTTGCTGTCTCATTTCCGGGGAGTATTGTAAGGATTTGTCCGGCTGAGACGATTCCTGATTCCACCTGACCCTGAAATCCCCGAAATTCATGGTCAGGACGGCATACTCTCTGAACAGGCATATAAAAACCATTTCCATCCTCCTCAGTCACTTCCGTCTGCTCCAGACTGGCAAGGAGCGTCTCGCCCTGATACCATGGCATATGTTCCGATTTTACAGTTACATTATCCCCCTGCGTGGCACTGACCGGAATTATGGTTACATGTCTTAAGGACAATTCCTCGGTCAAAGCTGCAATACTCTTACTGATCTCTTCAAACCGCTCCTGACTGTATTCTGCCAGATCCATCTTGTTGACTGCGAAGATAAAATGACGGATTCCCATGAGGGAACAGATCCTTAAATGACGCCTCGTCTGTACCAGAACACCCTGCTTTGCATCCACAAGAATGACTGCTAACTGGGCAAAGGAAGCTCCTACCGCCATATTTCTTGTATATTCCTCATGTCCCGGCGTATCCGCCACGATAAAGCTCCTTCTCTCCGTTGTGAAGTAACGGTATGCCACATCGATGGTAATCCCCTGCTCCCGTTCCGCCATCAGTCCGTCTAAAAGCAGGGAATAATCGATCTCACCGCCCCTGGACCCTACCTTACTGTCAAGCAGCAGTGCCTTTTCCTGATCTGCATACAGCAGTTTGGAGTCGTAAAGTATATGCCCGATCAGAGTTGATTTTCCATCATCCACACTTCCGCATGTAATAAATTTCAGCAATCCGTTCATTAGAAATAGCCCTCCCTCTTTCTCTTTTCCATACTGGCGGCTCCGCCGTCTTTGTCAATCACCCGGCTGGTCCGTTCTGATTCTACGGAGCTTAGAGTCTCTTCAATAATCTGATCAATGGTAACTGCTTCCGAAAGAACTCCACCGGAAAGAGGATAACAGCCCAGTGTACGGAAACGAACCTTTTTAAGCTGGGGAACCTCTCCGGGACTTAGCCGCATCCGGTCATCATCCACCATGATAATATCGTGATCCCGGTAAACAACTGGTCTCTCCGCTGCAAAATACAATGGAACAATGGGAATATTTTCCTGTTTTATGTACTGCCAGATGTCTTTTTCCGTCCAGTTGGAAATAGGGAATACACGTATGCTCTCTCCTTTATAAATCTCTGTATTATAAAGCTTCCACATCTCCGGTCTCTGATTCTTGGGGTCCCAGGCGTGGGAGGCATTGCGAAAGGAAAAGATCCGCTCTTTGGCCCTGCTTTTTTCCTCGTCTCTTCTTCCGCCTCCAAAAGCTGCTGTAAAGCCATATTTATTAAGCGCCTGCTTTAATGCCTGGGTCTTCATGATGTCAGTATAGGAAGAACCGTGGTCAAATGGATTGATCCCCCGTGCAACACCATCTTCATTGATGTATTCCAACAGCTCAATCCCCAGCTCCTTTGCTGTCCTGTCCCGGAATTCAATCATTTCTCTAAACTTCCATGTGGTGTTGACATGGAGAAATGGGAAAGGCGGCTTCTCCGGATAGAATGCCTTTAACGCCAGATGAAGCATGACGGAACTGTCCTTTCCGATTGAATAAAGCATAACCGGCTTCTCACACTGGGCGGCTACTTCTCTGATAATATAAATTGCTTCTGCTTCCAATTCATCAAGATGGGATAATCTGCTCATAATAATTTCTCCTCTAATACTTATTCGAATTTTTACCGTCCACTTCAATGATGCGTTCGGTTCCCTCAGGTCTTATGATTTTCCAGAGAAGGAGGTCTCCCTTCTCCAACACGTTCATCACAGTTCCATTTCCTCCCAGATCAGCTCCCAGATAAAAATCAATGGCTCCGAACCGGCACTCCTTCACGCAGGAGGCGCAGCCCCAGCAGTCCCTGGGATATTTAATAAATGCTTTGCCGTCTTTTTCCTTTATGAGACTGCCCGGACAGACACGGGTGCAGGCAAGACAGCCCACGCATGACTCTTTAGAAATCCGTATGCTCATATCTGTTCTCCTTTCCTATCTCCCGCAGCTTTAATATCAGCCTGCCGTCTTTCATTGTGGAATTAACAAATTTATGGTAGGCCTCATCCGGCCTGGGATAGTCCAGATTCTCCTGGAAGGAATGCCACCTGGTTTCCTTTCGATATCCCAGATGGGCAATAACAAAACGGCATACAATCAGGCGCTCCTTCAGTTCATAGACAAACATCAGCTCATGCATATCAGAGGCATTTAAACATCTGGTCAGACTCGTGATCTCCTTTATTTTTTCTGCAGCTATCTCTAACTGCTTTTCATTAAACTGATAATTGACTGAAATGCCTCCTGCATACTCATCCATCACCTTCTGCATTGCCTCCTCCAGTTCTTCTGCTGTATAAGCAGCATCCGGACCATTTAAAATACTTTCATACTCCCGGATTTTTTCATCTGCAAAAAGTGTAGCCTGATCCGAAATTTCAGTCTTCCGGCCTTTTTCTATAATATCAAGTGCAGCTATTTCCCCCTCTGCCAGGGCTCCGGTCACATACTTCTGGGGACAGCCCCCTGCTGCATCTCCTGCTGCATATAAACCTCCAAGCGTTGTTTCTCTGTTTGTATTAATCCAGTATCCGCTTGCAGTATGGCCTCCGACAATATAAGGCTCCGTTCCCGTTATTTCCACATCCTCTTTTCCAGGTGTCCTGTCATTTTGCAGCCATTTAAGAGTCTGGCTGGGAGCCATATTTAAGTATGCCTTCAGTAAATCCTCCTCCGTATCTTTGTCAATTCCTTTGGTACGTAGATAGCAGGGACCATTGCCAAGCTGATTCTCCCTTACGGTTCCATATACCCGTTCACTGGTGGTGATTCCGTATTTATCTTCATAGATTTCACCCCTGGAATTGATCTGTTTTGCCCTGACTCCCTGGGCAATTGTTCCGGTGGGGGCAATGGTGTCTTTGCAGCGGAGAGCAATAAAACGCATTTCAAACGATGTCATTTCTGCACCAGCTTTCATTCCCATGGCATAACCGGCTCCCGTGTTAAATGGGGGGTACCACATCTTATGGCGGGAAAATCCAGGATTGTTGGGTTTATAAAGACCGGCTGCTCCTCCGGTGGAAACAATGACTGCAGCTGCCCTTATCTCATAAGCGGTGTTTTCTTCCATATGAAAGCCCACGGCTCCCTTTACTTCATTGTTATCAGCCAGCAGATCCGTTATATTAACATGTTCCAATACTGTGACATTGGATGCCTGCAATACGGCGTCTGCAAGTATTGGCTTTATATTTTCTCCGTTAATCTTAATGTTGCGTTTTCCTCTGGTCACGTAATTGCCCGATTCATCCTTTAGAATGACAAGACCCAGCCGTTCTAAATCAGCTGTCACTTCATTGAATCTACTGGCTGCCGTAAACAAAAGATCTTTTCTTGCAATGCCTGCCGCATCTTTCATCGCGTAATCCACATAGTCTTTGGGGGTCTGCCCATCAGTAATATAGGCATTGATTGCATTTACCCCTGCCGCAAGACAGCCGCTGCGCCTGATCCCGGCTTTTTCGGCAATAATAACCCTTAAATCCGATCTTCTTGAAAGAGTCAGCGCCGCATAACAACCTGCTGTCCCTCCTCCTATAATCAGAACATCTGCAGTCATAACTTCCCGTTTCAATCTTATACTCATCTTTAACTCCTCTGTCTGATTCTTTTTTCTATGTCAGAATGTGACGATATTGACTCCGTTTAACAATGAATTTTCCAGCAGATACGCCTTTTTGTCATCGTAAGCATAAATCCTGTAAACAATTACATTCATTTTCTCACCAATGGCAACAGGGCGCCTCTCCAGAGATCTGCGGGTCGTGAGGGTAACTCCATTTACATTCAGCCGTACCTCCAGATAGTTTCCCCGAAAGGAGATGTCTTCAATGGTTCCTTCCTGGGAATATTTAATCACATCCTGGAATTTTGAATTGTCACTTTTAAACGCTTCCACAAACTCGGGCCGGATAATCGCTCCTGTAAAATCACCTTTTTCAAAGCCCCTCAGCCTGTGATATACGTCCATTCTGGCAGACTGACCGATAAATTCAGCTACAAATGGGGTTGCCGGATTTTTATAGATCTCAAATGGGGTTGCGATCTGTTCGATTCTTCCCTGATTGGTGACAATGATCTCATCTGCCACCTCCACCGCTTCATCCTGATCATGGGTAACAAAGATACTGGTAATACCCACCTTGTGAATCATTTCCTTTAACCAGCTGCGAAGTTCCTGACGCACCTTCGAATCAATGGCTGCAAATGGTTCATCAAGCAGCAAAAGGCCTGGGTTTGGTGCCAGTGCTCTGGCAAATGCAACCCTCTGACGCTGTCCGCCGGAAAGCTGATTGGGATAGCGTTTCTCTAACCCCTCCAGACCAGTTAAGGACAGCAGCTCCATGACCCGTTCCCTGATCAGCTTTTTATGAACTTTTTTTACTTCCAGACCAAAAGCGATATTTTCATAAACCGTCATGTACCGGAACAGTGCATAATTCTGAAATACAAAACCGATTCCTCTCTCAGCAGCCGGGAGATCATTAACTCTCTTCTGATCGATCATGATATCTCCGGAGTCCGGTGTTTCAAAACCTGCAATCATCCGTAAAATAGTTGTTTTACCGCTTCCGCTGGGTCCCAGAAGGGCAGCCAGCGTTCCTTTTTTCAGACCAAAATTCACTTCTTTTGAGGCCTTAAAATCTCCATATGATTTTTCAATATTTTTCATTTCTATGTACATAAAACCCTCCTGGTGAAGCCTTTACGCCTCTTTCCCATTCTTTTTTGCCTGATGCTCCGCAATATTGCGTATGATCAGCACTGCAACCGCCATAAGTACCAGAATGGAAGAGACAGCAAATGCCGAAGTAATGGATTCCGATGAACTGGAAAGATAAAGAGCATCGATTTCAAGAGGAAGGGTGAACGTCTCCCCTCTGGTTTTCGACAGGGCATGGACGGCCCCGAACTCTCCAAATGCCCTCGCTGTACAGAGAATCACCCCATAAAGAAGTGCAAAACGTATATGAGGAAACGTAATCCTACGGAATATGGTAAATCCGCCAGCCCCCATCAGTGCTGCCGCTTCTTCCTCTTCTTTTCCTTTTGAGAGAAGAACCGGTATGATTTCCCTTGATACAAATGGAAATGTGACAAATACAGTTGCAAGCACAACCCCCGGAACGGCAAATACGATCCGGATATTTGTTCCGAGGACTTCATTCAGCCTGGCAATCAGACCACCAGCCCACCCCATTCTCCCGAACGTCATTAAAAAAGCAAGCCCTGCAATAACGGGAGATATGGAAAACGGAATATCAATGACTGCAGAAAGAATCTGCTTCCCTCTAAATGAAAATCTGGTTATCAGCCATGCTGCCGAGATACCAAAGATTGTATTGACTGTAACTGCAATTACAGCTGCCAGTACAGTGACCCCTAACGCTGATTTCACAGTAGGGGATGCCAATGATCTGAAATAAAATCCCAGTCCCTCTTTCAGTGAATTGACGATAACTGAGATTAAAGGCAGCACCAGCATGAAAAAGAGAAATATGCCGCTGATTCCAATAAGAATCCATTTACTTTTTATTTTCATCTAATTCCCTCCTATAAGCTGCTGGTCCGCTTCGCCTGATGCACCTGAATCATATTTACAAACAGTAAAACCAGAAAGGACAGAAAAAGCAGCACCAGAGCAATTGCCGTTGCGCCAGGATAATCCAAATAATTGAGTTTCTGCGTAATCACATAGGAAACCACCTGTGTCTGATCCCTGGCGTTGTTTCCGGATATATAGATTACGCTGCCGTACTCCCCCACCCCTCTTGCGAATGCAAGACCAAATCCGGTTAAAAGCGCAGGTCCAAGCTCCGGCAGAATCACCCTTCTGAATGTATAAAACTTTCCTGCTCCCAGAATTGCTGCCGCCTCTTCGTATCTTGGATCAAGGGTCTTAAGAACCGGCTGAATGGAACGCACTACAAATGGTATTCCAATAAAAATCAGAGCGATGGTCAGTCCGGTCTTCGTATATGCTGCTTTTATCCCCAACAGCCCCAGAAACCGGCCCATAATACCCGTATCTGAATACAATTTGGACAGAGTGATTCCTGCCACTGCAGTGGGAAGGGCAAAGGGAAGTTCGATGAGTCCATCCATAATCCGTTTGCCTGGAAACTCATAGCGCACCAGCACCCAGGCAAGAATCAGCCCGAACACACTGTTGACAAATGCGGCAAAAACGGAACATAACAGGCTGGTTTTAAACGCATTTACCACATTGGTTTTTGTAATCAGGTTTATAAACTCCCGCGGTGATAACTGAAAAGAATACACCAGCACTGAGGCAAGAGGAATGATTATAAAGCCGGAAAGCATGAACAGAGTGATCCCCATACTCAGTCCGAATCCCGGTATGACACGCTGTTTTTTTTCTTTTGGATCTGACAGTTTTGTCATGTAACTTTCCTCCCTCTAATTACCGTAAATCTCGTCAAAGATTCCTTCGTCTGCAAAATAGGTTTTATAAGCAGTATCCCAGCCGCCAAAATCATCAATGGTACAAAGATTTACATTCAGATCAAACGTTTCGGAAAACTCAGAAAGAATCTTCCTATTTGAGGGTCTGTATCCGTATTTACCGATCAGTCTCTGGGCTTCATCGGAATAGAGATATTTTATGTATTCCTCTGAAGCCTTCTCCGCTTTGTCTCTGAGTGCGTTTTCATCCACCACCGCCACACTGGGTTGTGCAAGAATACTGATTCCGGGCGTAATAATTTCATATTGATCCGGATACTCTTTCACCGTGTTGATGGCTTCATTCTCCCAGGCAATCAGCACATCTCCCTGACCGTTTTCCACAAAGGTAGTGGTGGCTCCCCTTGCACCTGAATCCATAACAGAAACATTCCTGTATAGGTCCGCTGCAAATGATTTCATTTTCTCCTCATCTCCATGATAAGTGACTTTTGCATACTGCCATGCAGCCAGGAAATTCCAACAGGCACCGCCGCTGCTCTTTGGATCCGGGGCGATAATCTCCACACCTGGCTTTACCAGATCAGACCAATCCTTTATCTTTTTTTTATTCCCTTTCCTAACCAGAAACACAATTGCTGAGGTATAGGGTGATGAATTATCCTCAAATTCCTTAATCCATTCGGAATTAATCAGACCTGACTTTTCAATCATGGTAATATCTTGACCCAGAGCCAGAGTCACCACGTCTGCTTTTGCCCCTTCTATGACCGAACGTGCCTGACCTCCCGACCCTCCATGGGACTGCACTACCGTTATTTTTGTCTTATAGGTGTCCCGGTAATAAGATTCGAAGATCCTGTTGTATTCCTGATAAAACTCTCTGGTTGCATCGTATGAAACATTGGTAATTGTAATTGTTTTAACCTTTTCGGAACCTGTCTGCCCTGCGCATCCGGTAAGCACTGCTGCTGCCAGCAGTGTAAGGACACCTGCACATGTTTTTCCTCTTTTTCTCATTCATCAGCCTCCCTATGCTCCCTGCGTTATCTGGAAGTTTAATCCCTATTTACACATTTGTAAAGTATGTTATTGTTTTTTCTCAGACTGTATGGTAGAATTTCCTTATCTATTTTACTTGAATCATATTTTTTTGCTTATATATCATATATAACCTGTATGTTAATATGGATATTAGATAGGAGGCAGTCATGTCGATTAAAACCCTGATCATTTTTGTTACGGTTTATAAGGAAGAAAGCATCTCAGCGGCTGCAAAGAAGCTGAGTATCAGCCAGCCTGCAGTAAGTCTGGCAATCCGGGAACTGGAACAGGAATATTCCATCCGCTTATTTGAACGCGCCGGAAGAGGTATTCAAAAGACCGGTGCAGCCCGCCATTTATATGAATTCGCTTCCCATATCACCTCTCTTTATCAGGAAATGGATCTGGAATTTAAAAAAAAGGAACAAACCACACCGCTGCGGATCGGATTTTCCAGCACGATCGGAATCTGTCTGATGCCTGATTTAATGAATCGTTATACAAATAAAGGCCAGCTACCCGCTCCTTACATAAAAGTCGACACCTCTGACCGCATCGAGGCTGCCGTTCTGGAAAACCAGCTTGACCTGGCACTCACAGAGGGCGTAAGCAGTTCTGATAAAATTCTGAAGGAACCGTTTGACAGAGAACAGTTAATTTTAGTATGCAGTTCTTCCCATCCATTCTCCCAGATGAAAAATGTCACACTGGATGACTTAAAAGAAGAACATTTTCTTTTACGGGAAAAAGGCAGTCAGACCAGAAAACTGGCTGAATCTGCCTTTCATCTCCACGATTTTATTCTCCGTCCTGCCCTGGAAAGCAGCAGCTATGAAGCAATCCTATGGGGCGTACATTCAAATCTGGGGATAGCCATACTGCCGGAACGGCAAGTGCGAAAATACCTGGAAAAGGGCACTCTGTTTCCTATTGCCCTGCATGGAATTGATCTCAATCGGGAATATCAGATGATTTATCACCAGAATAAGTATCTGAATCCGGAAATGCTTCGTTTCATGGAGCTGGTAAAGCAAAAATAAAAACGCCCTGAAAGGATTTCCTCTCAGGACGCATCTTATGTATAATTGTCTTTACTTAGTATGTAAACAGCTGTACCCAGTACTGTGTTCCGGCACTGTTTTGTAAATTGCCAACGCCGATATGTGTAAAGTTCTTATTTAAGATGTTAGCGCGGTGTCCGGCACTGTTCATCCATGCATTCATTACTTCTTGCGGAGTCTGCTGTCCCCAGGCAATGTTTTCGCCTGCACCCTGGAAGTTAACGTTCTGCTCTCTTAAGGCAGTAGAGAAGGAGCTTCCGTTTGGACGTACATGCTCAAAGGAAGTCTGAATTTCACCAGCTCTTACATTAGCTGCTTTTTCCACATTTGCATCAATGGTAAGAGGGGCAAGTCCGGCTTTTGCTCTTTCTGCATTTACCAGATCTACAACCTGCTGGGTATAGGTCTTGTTGGTAGTAGAGCCGTTATCGGTATTACCATTATCGGTGTTTCCGTTATCGGTATTTCCATTATCGGTATTTCCGTTATCGGTATTTCCATTATCGGTATTTCCATTATCGGTATTTCCGTTGTTGGTATTTCCGTTGTTGGTATTTCCATTATTGCAATTTTTATTATAGCGATTGTTAAATGATGACCAGTCGAAATTATTTAAATTGTTTATATCGTTTAAATTGATTCCAAACTGCTGAAGCTTTGCTTTTAAATCACTGACATTGCCGGAGCCATAAATTGCAGTCACATTTCTTCCGCCATAGCACTGTCTGAAAGAATTATTCACCGCTGCGTTTGCTGTTAATGGAAGCATGCTTGTTAATGTTAACGTAATCAATCCAATTGCTTTTAGTCTCTTCAATGTTATTTCCTCCTTATGGGTTTGTTACAAAATTATTACATTTGTGTTACAGGAATATAATAGCACTGTTACTTCCATTTTTCCAGTGGTAATACATGGTAATTATTTTTCCATTTTCCAAAAACGGTAAAAGGAATTTATTTAGTACCCTTATAGAATTCATCAGCTTTGCAAGTTCTGCCGGATTATATATATTTCAATACATCAAAAAAGAGTGGCAGGCCAAAATCAAAGCCTGCCACCCCCCAATTTTAAAATCAGGAAATTTCTTTCCATTTGGTATTTAATGTCGTTCCGTATACCTCATAGCTTTTGCGTACAGGAGCATCAAATCCAACGGTAAAAATACTGGACCATGAGCCAATAAACCACGCTGCCAGTGCTTCAACCTGGATGTCTGTGGAACCTGACGGAATATCCAGCTGTTTGTTCACACCTGCCGTAAAGTTTCCGCTGTCTTTTTCGATACGCTGTCCGTTGAGAGTAAAAGTAACCTTAAATTTCGCAACATAACCACCTGTATTTCGAACGGTAATACTGCCCCCCACATTATCGCTTTGCAGCGCATGCATGGCTGAGGCAACATTTCCTCCGTCTGCTGCATTTTGTACTGAAGGCACCATCTGTACACTCGTGTTGCCCCAGTGAACTTCCCTATTATATGAAAAAGCTCCCTTCATGGAGGAATCAGATAAAATTCATCCATGAAGGGAGCTTCCTATTAAAAATCCATTCATTCACCTATATCACATAATTATTCATATAATCATTCTTATGAATCAGATCAGCAATGGTAATCCCGTCAAAGTAATCATTAATCAGCTTATTAAGGCCTTCCCACATCTCCAGAGTCTGACACTGACTGGCTCTGCTGCAGTTATTGGTCTCTCCCTCCAGACAGGACACTGGCGCAAGCGAACCTTCCGTAAGCCGTAAAATGCTTCCCACCGTATAAAGCTCCGGATCCTTAGCCAGCTTATAGCCGCCGCCCTTTCCTCTCAAAGAGATAAGGAGATTATTCTTACTTAAAATTGATACAATGGATTCTAAATATTTTTCTGATATCTCCTGCCTTTGGGCAATATCCATCAGAGTAATAAATTCACCGTTATTGTGCTCCGCCAGATCAATCATCAGTCTGATGGCATAACGGCCTTTCGTTGAAATTTTCATATGGCATAACCTCCTTATCATAATTTACCACAAGGTTAATATGTTTTTCAAGTCTATTTTCGATTATTCTTCCGGATTTTCAGTTTTATCTGCTGCTTTCTCATCATAATCATCCAGAAAGTGATGAACAGCCCCTTCCTTCTTATAAGCAATTATAGTATTAAGATTAACATTCTCCACACTTTTAAATATGTTGCTTTCAATGTAGGGGTTGGTCTCCTTTAACTGGCTGATCAGGTTTTTAATCTCCACCCGTTTGGAACCGGTGTTTCCATCTGTCCTGCAGGTAGTGCAGGTATCGGTAAACCGGCATGCACACTGGATGAAATGAAGGTCATTATAATCCCTCCACCGTTTGATGTCATCCTCTCTGATGAGGTACAGCGGACGAATCAGCTCCATCCCTTCAAAATTAGTGCTGTGAAGCTTAGGCATCATGGTCTGGATCTGGCCTCCGTACATCATTCCCATGAGTATAGTCTCGATTACATCATCATAATGGTGGCCCAGTGCAATCTTATTGCAGCCCAGTTCCTTCGCCTTACTGTATAAGTGTCCCCGCCTCATTCTTGCACACAGATAACAGGGGGATTTCTCCACTTCATAGACTGCATCAAAAATCTGTGTTTCAAATACGGTAATAGGAATATTTAAAAGTCTGGCATTGTTTTCAATGACCTGACGGTTTGTCTCATGATATCCGGGATCCATCACAAGAAATACCAGCTCAAACGGAAACTTGTTGTGGCGTCTGATCTCCTGAAACAGCTTTGCCATCAGCATGGAATCCTTACCTCCGGAGATGCATACCGCAATCTTGTCACTTTCCTTTACAAGCTCATATTCATTAATCGCTTTGGCAAATTTACTGAACAACTCTTTATGGAATTTCTTTCGGATACTTTTTTCAATCTCCTCCAGACGGCCCAGTCCCTTTTCTTCTTTCTTCATGGTCTGAATGAGCCAGGTTCCATAGCCTCCTTCCAGGCTATAGGCCATGTATCCCTTTTCTCTTAAAGTCTCTGCCGCTTCCTCGCTGATTACACCCTTTAAGCAATATAAAACAATCTTTTTCTCTTTGGGAAGCGTGCACTCATCTGCTGATAATGCTTCCATATCCATGTGAATGGCGCCGGGAATAAAACCATGCTGATAGGCTCTTTCCTCTCTGATATCCACCAGAATATATTCTGCCTGATCCATCTGCTCCAGCTGTTGTAATGACAGACTGCATTCACACGTATCCATGTATTCTGAACCCATATCCTTATCTCCTCATTCCTTTACGCTTTCTGCTGCCCGCCTGAAAGGTCTTTAATCACCTCACCGGCGATAATCAGACCTGCAACAGACGGCACAAATGCCAGGCTGCCGGGAATATCCCGTCTCTCCGTACACTTATGAGCAGCTCCGGGAGGGCAGATGCAGTTTGTCCTGCAGCTGATGGACATATCCTCGATGGGCCTGGTTGGTATTTCCTTTGAATAGACCACCTTTAGCTTTTTCACTCCCCGCTTCTTTAACTCTCTTCTCATAACCTTCGCCAGGGGGCAAACCGATGTTTTATAAATGTCGGCAACCTCAAACCTGGTAGGATCTAACTTGTTGCCGGCGCCCATACAGCTGATAACCGGAACACCTGCTTCTTTTGCCTGCATCACAAGCTGAAGCTTGGCTGTCACCGTATCCACAGCATCCACTACATAATCATAGTCCTGAAAGGAAAAATCTCCTGCATTCTCAGGCAGAAAGAAGCACTTGTGCATCTCCACCTCAGCATCCGGATTAATCTCTAATATCCGTTCTTTCATTACTTCAACCTTATATTTGCCCACCGTTTTTCTGGTGGCTATTATCTGTCTGTTAATATTGGTCAGACATACCTTATCATCATCAACAAGAACAAAGGAACGGACTCCGCTTCTTACAAGAGCTTCTACAACATATCCGCCCACTCCGCCTATTCCAAATACGGCAACTTTCGCCTCTGACAGACGCTTCATAGCGTCTTCCCCCAGTAACAGCTGGGTTCTGGAAAACTGATTTAACAAATGAATCTACCTCTTTCTACATTTTCTGCCTGGTGGTATAAAAAAACACACTTCAAGTAATTATACTTCGAAAAGTGTGTTTGGGCAATTCATTTTTACTGGATAAGGTTTCCTTCAGATGGGAATTGGTTTATTTAATAAAACGGTCTATGGCCTTGTTTAAATCCTCAATTGCCTGCTTGTCTCCAGATTCCACCGCGTCCACAATACAATGTTCAATATGATCCTTAATAATCACTTTTCCTGTCTGATTCAGTGCGGATATGACTGCTGACAGCTGAATCAGTACCTCACTGCAGTCTCTTTCGTCACTGACCATACGTTTCACAGATTCTAAATGTCCGATCGCACGGGACAGCCGGTTTATAACCATCTTTGTATTCGTATGCTTATGCGGGTGTCCGGGTAAATGGGAATGGGTATATTCAGTTCCATCCTCTGCCTTATGTGTGTGATATTCCATGTTCTCGTTCATATTTGCTACTCTCCTCCATACTCCCCTATTGTACTCCAGATTTCATTTTTTCACAAGATGTGGTATGAAAATCAGGCATTATTGACATACACGCACGTTTATGCTATGCTTTTACTCCAAAATTTCAATACTACAGGAGGAAAACATGTCAACAATTTATGAAACCCAGCGGCTTTTACTAAGAACACCGGAACTGTCATTTGCCCCTATGGTCACAGACTATTATCAAAGAAACCGTGGATTTTTATCGGAATGGGAGCCTGTCAGAGAAGAAGAATTTTACACTCTGGAATATCAGAAAAAGCAGCTGGAAAACCAAATCGCAGACAGCAATGCATTAAAGCTGTGGATCTCAAAAAAGGGTGAGGAAAACAAAGTGATCGGCGCCCTGGCATTTAACAATATCGTAAAAGGAGTGTTCCTCTCCTGCTTCCTTGGCTATAACCTGGATAAAGATGAGATAAACATGGGCTATATGACAGAAGCTGTAAAAAAAGGAATTGAAATCATGTTTCAGGACTATGGTCTTCATCGGATTGAAGCCAATATTATGCCACGTAATATCAGGTCTCTAAAAGTGACAAAAAAACTTGGCTTTCAGGAAGAAGGACTTGCTTCCCAGTACTTAAAAATCAATGGAAAATGGGAAGATCACATACATATGGTATTATTAAATTATGAAATGATCGAATAAGGGCTAAAAACATTTTTACTGTTTCCAGCCCCTATCCAACCACTTAAGTTTAAGTATATAGTGTAATTGGACCCTCTATCCCGAAAGGCTCAATGACCAGGTATTGAGACAAACCATCCCTGATCTGGGTTCCCAGAGTATTGGTCACTTCTACCCTCAGTAAGTGCTTCCCCTGTTCCACCAGTCCGGTTAAATCAAATATATAGGGAGGGCACAATTTTACTCCGGCAGATTTGTTATTTACAAATACTTCCGCAATTTCGTATACAGCCCCTAAATCCAGAAATACCTCGCCTTGCTCTTCCTTAAAGGTAAGAACCGTCTCATACGATACTGTCCCGCATTTATCCTCATATCCGTCAATCGTATTTACCGTGACCGCTTCTCTGACCGGCAGAGTCTCTTTAAAATCCGGGTAAGAAAAGCTGTCTGCAAAGGAAACCTTCCAGTCCGCCGTCAATTGCTGCGGTTTCCCATGGCATACTGGTTTTACCGTTTCATCAGCAATTGCGATGGGATCTTCCGAGAAGATCCAAACACAGGATTCATAAGGAGCCAGTTTTAGCCGATAACCGTCTTCTTTCTTCTCCAATTTATACAATGTATTGGAAAATGCATCATAGGAGTATGCATAGGCAGCATCCGGGATCTCTATAATTGTATCAACGGTTTTTGACAGATGTTCATTAAAAAACATCCAGTTCTGTGTTCCCTGATCATAGTGGTAATAGACCAGCTCACGAAAAGGTGCTTCCAGCTTGATTTCTGCCAGATCCCTGCACAGAACTTCCAAATCGTTGACAGCTCCCGCCAGACAGACTTGTTTCAGTATGTGCCATTCTTCCTCTGACAGCTCCCCTCCCAGCGTTCTTGACGGATAATCATTAAGAAAAATAACCCGTATTCCTGACTTGGCATATTCAGTTACTTTCCTTATTACGTTTACAGGGATCGCTTCGCCATAAGGAATAATTACAGTCTTAAAATATTCCTTATGAATCTTAAGCATATTTCCTTCGATCACAGCATTAAAAAGATAATCCGCAGATACAATATCACAGTCGATCTGATGTTCCAGCAGTTCCCTCACCGGTTTTTCCACCGGCATATAGTTCCCTGCCCATTCCTGCTCTGCCGGATATAAAACCGCGGCAGAGGCTCTGTGAACTCCACTTTGAAACAGGTTCATAAGACGGTTTGCATAATTGCTGTAGACATTAAAATACCGAAACTGAGGATTATGTCCCTGGGCATAAAAATGGGGAGGACAGTCCCAATCCGGAAATTCCCTAGGGCTAAACGCATGGGGCACCAGATAATTAATCCCCCGCACGACCAGATGATCTGTAATCCATTTCATCAGCTTAAGCCCCTCATTCCATCCATAAGCGCCAAACGCCTCACACATCGCCCGGCCATTTTTCACCGGATCCAGATGAGCAGCGGAAGATCCCAGTTTTGCAAGGGCAAAATGATAAAATTCCCCGTCACACCCGCCTGTTGAAAAAGAATCATGATGATACGGCATTCCCGGAACAATCTGGGTCCCGATCACATCAATTCCTGAAAAGTCCTGCTCTGTCTGCCCCCGGAAGTAGTGACCGGTTCCATATCCAAGTCTTGTATGTGCACCGTTGTCTTCAATATTATGTCCCAGATAGCAGATACCTCTGTCATGACACCATTTTGCCAGTACACCTGTAAAATTTTCATGATATAATCTTGTGATAAGATTCATGTACTGATACCGGATTTCCCCTTCAAGCCCCTCTCCTCTCACCCATAAAAGGGGAAGAAATTTCAGTTCAAAGGGGAGTTCTTTCTCAAGTCCTAATCTCCATGGAAGAACCATATCCTGTCCTATCCCTGCCAAAAAGCCTTTTTTATTACCAAACCTGGGTTCATCTGAAAAAAATCCTGTAATTGTTTTTCCAAAATCGTTTTTATATTTTTCATAATGGGGTTTATAAACTGTATCGATCAGAACCTGTGTAGCCTTCGCAGACAACGGATTCAAATAGTCAGCTGTGGTTTCCTCTCCACCATCTCTGGTATAAAAGACTGTAAATATGCAAAAGGCACCCTCTGGAATATCAATGGATATAATTCCATCTTTTAATGCATAAGTCTTATCCGCAAGTGTATCAACGACAATCTCTTCTTTTCCTGTGTTCCGGTCACTTATACGTTTTGCCATGTAAACTCCGATTACATGATTGATATCTTTACTGACTCCATCCCAGGGCCTTCCTGCAAGATAACTGATATTGATTCTGGCTCCCTTTACAGGTCCGGCTACATCGAAGCGCCGCATGTAAAGGTACCATTTTCTGTGTTCCGGATATTTTTCTTTTATGGCACCATTGGCGTATCCTGTTGGGAAATGAGAATCATCAAGAATCCATATTTTCATGTCCCTTTTTCTGGCTTCATCCAATATAATGTCTAAATCAGTCCACCATTTTTCTCCCAGAAAGTCCGGATGAGGTCTTGCTTCAATGCATATGGCCTTCATTCCGCTTTCCTGTATTTTTCCCATATACTTACGGAGCACAGCCTCTGTTTCTCCGTGCTGCCAGAAAAATGGATAAAAGCAGTTTTCTATCTTCCCCTCTAAAATTTCTTCTATTCTGTTGTACATGATCACTTACTCCGATCTGTATTTTTTGTATCCTCACCAGCCAGTATAAACGCCAGAACTGCTGATATTGAAAAAGATATGGCAGCGCATACGGCAAAACCGTAAAAGCTGATATCCAGTCCAGCCGGATTAATCATTGCCGGAAAACGAAAGATTCCATCCCCGATGAATGAATACATTCTGCCTCCCAGTGCCGCCATAATTCCACCTCCGACGCCTCCTCCCACAAAGGCTGCGATAAACAGCTTAAAATTCGGAAGAGCAATGGAATAAATGGTCGGTTCCGTAATACCGAATAAACAGGATACCAGATTTCCAAACCCCAGGGATTTTTTCTCCTTATCCTTCATCCTTAACGCATATCCCAGTGAAACTCCAGCTAAAGCCCAGACAGTAAGTCCTAATACCGCATTGACCGGATCACTGCCCAACGTAAATAAATTGTTCATTAACACGGGTATAAAAGCAGAGTGTAAACCCAAAAGAACGATGAGCTGCCAGAATGCACCGAAAAGTACTCCTCCCAAAACCGGAACATGATTAAATATGAACATCACTCCGGCACTTAAGTAATTGGACACATAGGTCATAACCGGTCCGATTACCAGATAGGACAGCGGTACGGTAACCATAAGAACAATTGTGGGCACAAAAAACAACTGGAGCATCTGGGGGACGATTTTTTTCGCGCCCTTCTCGATTTTAGAAGCAACCCAGGATGCAGCTACAACGGGGAGCAGGCTGCTGCTATAATTGATCAGCATAACCGGTATCTTTAAAAAGGTCAGTGCTGTGCCTGCTGTCTGAGCTGCCAGCATATCCGGATAGATCAGGGAGGCACCGATAATAGCAGTAACAAATTGACTGCAGCCAAATACCTTTCCCGCATTAAAGCCTACAATGACAGGCAAAAAATACATGATGGAATTTGCTGCTGCGTATAAAATCAGATAAGTACCGTCTGTCGCCTGAAGGACTTTGGCAGTTGTGAGAACTGCCAGCAGACCCTTAATCATACCAGAGGCAACCATGACTCCGATCATCGGCATAATACAGCCGCTGATAATTTTAAAGATCCGGTCAAACAGATTGCCATCCTTTAAAAGCTTCATATCCTGTTTCTCATCACCCTCCGTGATTCCCGCTTCTTTTCTTACATCATCTATCACAGCATTTACATGAGTGCCAATAATAATCTGATACTGACCTCCCTGTTGGATAACCCCTTTTACCTCCTTATTTGCTTTTATCTCATCTGTTTTTGCAACATTCTCATCCTTTAAAACAAACCGCAGCCGGGTCATGCAATTGGTAACACTGATAATATTATCCCTGCCTCCAACCATTCTGACAAGATCTGATGCCAACTGAGTATAGCTGTTTTTTCCCATTTTCATCTTCTCCTTCTTTCTCTAAAATAGTGTCTGGGTACTTTGTATTTTTATACTACCATACGTGAATGCTTATAATAATAACGAAAACACTTCTGTTTATTGACCAAACTAACGATGGAGCATATACTTGTCCTATAGACTCTGCCATATCATTCAGTCACCCTTAAAGGAGCATCAAATGGATTTAAACAGCCTTGATCTGACACTTCGCAGCTTAAGTACAAGCGAGAAAAAATATAAAAACGGATTTATTCCGGATTTTTGGGATCATATGCCAAAAATCAAAATCGACGGGGAGACCGTCAACTGCATCTACTTTGAAGAAAAACATAATATGATGGAAAAACACAGTGTTTTATCTGGCTGGCAATCCACTGCACTTGATATCAGCATCAAAAAAAATTCCCGCTTTATTCCGGTACCCGTACATGTTCATGACTATATTGAGATTAACTACGTCTATTCCGGCATCTGCCCCCAGACCATAAATAACACAGATATCACGTTAAAGCAGGGACAGGTGCTGATTATTGATCCATACGTTCCCCACTCCATAAAAGCAACGGGTGAAGATGATATAATGATCAGTTTCATGGTATCAAAAAATTATCTGCGCGAGAATCTTCTGGATCATTTTTCCACAGACAGTATCTTATCTCACTTTTTTATCAATGCTATGAACGAAAAAAGCCATGAAAACAAATATTTATTTTTTCAATCGGAAAACAGCAGAAGAACACAATTATTTACCCAGGAGCTTCTCTGCGAGTGCTTTGACCCATCCGTAAATTCCACGGATTTTATAAAGAATCTGTTCAGTTTAATCATTGCCGAGCTTATCAATGTATATAAAAATCAACTTGTCCGGGAGGAAAGTGAATCCAGTACCCCTTCTATTCTTAGTATAATCCGGTTCATTGAAACTAATTTTAAAAGCTGTACTTTAATTTCAGTTGCCGCGTTTTTCCATCTAAGCCCGAATTATCTCACTTCTCTTATTAAGAAGCATACAGGTATGACCTATAAGCAGCTAGTACAGTCACAGAAATTAAAATACGCAGCTAAATTTCTGAGAAATACAAATATGTCAGTTACAGAGATTGCAAATGAAGCAGGTTATGAAAATATCAGCTTTTTCTATCAAAAATTTCAGGAACACTATGGCTGCAGTCCCAAAGAATACCGGTCTTGAATAACCACCGGACAGAAATTTAATGCCAAAAAGAATGGAGCAGAATAACTGATACCTTAGTTATTCTACTCCACTTAGTTCTTCATACAAGCCGGTATAAATCTTTTTCTTCTTTATCCATACGCTGCTCGATGGACTGTATAATTCTATTTGATTCATTTATAAAGCGATCTCTGTCTGACAAGATTTTTATCTTTGTATTAAAAGTGTTTTTAAATACCGTAAAATCTGCCAGAAGGTTTCCCATCTCATTCTGATACTCATGCGCTTTGTTAACCAGATTTACATCATTGCCTTTAAAAAAGAAAGGGTATAAATATTGATCTTCAGAAGTCAGATGAATATTTAACTTTCCGGCAAGTCCGCTGATATGGAATGCCAGTTCTGCAGCATTCTGCTCCAGGTCCTGCTTTGCAAGAAGTATTTTCAGATCCGACAGTTCTTCTTTGATTCGGTCATGCTGCTCTAAATAATGTTTAAGTTCCATTGGAAACATTCACCTCTTTTGTATAATTTAAGCTGGCTAAAATTATCCCAGCTTACTGCGAAGCCAGCTTTCGTAGTGTTCCTGGATTCCGTCTTCTCTCGCCTTAACTTCAAAGCTTTCTGTCTCTGCATCCACATCATTCATTTTATCTGCTGGAAGAGCGCGGGCAGCAAAGGCATAAGCAGCCTGATCTTCTTTCTCTATATGGCGCTGTAACAGCGCCCCATATCCTACTGCATTGGAAATGATATCCAGCTTATGGTCTGTGATGGGATTTTTTTCATACTCTTCAATTGCTGCTTCCAATTGGGTCAGATGAAGTCTCCCCAGATCGTGTTCCACCAGCATTCCATTGCGGATCAGCTTATCTGCAACAGGCCCCATATTCTCCATCATAATCCGGAATAAGATTTTCTCTTCCTTCCCATGATGATGCTTGTCTGCATAATTTCTGCCAAAATCGATGCATTCTCTAAGAAGAGCCCCGTCGACTTCCCCGCCTTCTACAATACCTGCACAGATTTTTCTTAAAAAACCGTTGAAAGCCAGAATATTTTCATGTTCCTTCATTAAAATATCGATTCCATTCATTGGCGGCTCCTTAATTCATACTCCTGATTTCCTGTATGATAAAATTGCACACTTAACCCCTCAAGCATTCCCTCAATCAGGGCTTCTCTCAGTTCATAGTAATGTTTTACATCGCCATGGATCATATCCCAGTATGGTTCATGAATTTCCACAACCTGACGATAAACTAACAGATCCGCCTCTTCCTTTACCAGCTGATTGACTCTGTCACAGGGCATTCCGTTTAACAACGTATTTTCCAGATGATCATAAGCCTGTTTTACAGATACAGTCCCTTCTGCTCTGCGGCTTTTTCCAAATTCCTTCACTGCCTGTTTCATCTCGTCAATACGTTCCGGGTCTTCTTCAAGAAGAGTGGTGACTGCATAAGCAAGACGGTTTTCCACCAGGCTGACACGCTCCTGCAGCCATCCGTGAATGTTATCCGTATTAATATTATCCTCTAAATTGCCTGTTTCCAGAGTACCATATCTGGAATCCATCTTCTCTCCTAATCCATCTGTCCAGCCCTTTTCTTCTGCTAAGGCCACAATCGTATCTGTCATATCGTTCTGAAGCAGAATTTTATTATATAACCAGATGTGAATTGGTCCTAAAAATGCGCTCATCTCATTCCTCTTTTCTCTATTTGTTTAATTGCTCCAGCACCTCATCCGCATCAAGTCCGTGAACCATGCAGGCATCCTCTAAGGATTCCATCTGTGAAGACGGACAGCCAAGGCAGTGCATTCCGCAGCCCATTAAAATCTCTGCTGCTTCCGGTTTACTTCTTAAAATTTCTCCAATATACATTTCTTTCGTTATCATTATTTCTTCCTCCTGTTAATGAAAAGTTAATTGATCGGTTATTTTCTTTAAATCTTCCTTTGGCATGGGTATCAGAGAAATATGATAGTTCTCTTTAAGCATTGCCAGTATCTTAGGTGTAAAGAATTCATACATGGATTCGTAATCCGGTATTGCGATAAATAATCCAGCCTGTCTGGTGTTATTGCAGATCTGATTCATCTCTGCTGTTTCCGCCACCACCGGTAGAAGATCTTCCATTGCTAAGTCATAGCTTATGATAGACAAAGCTTTGTAAAAGAATTCATTTATTTTATCATTTTCATATCCCTTTTCCATGACAGGAAGGGCATAAACTGCGATTCCTTTGATGCCAGACAAGATCAGGAGCTTTAATAAACGAATCTCTTCGTCGCAGGTCCAGATGTTTTTTATGTCATAATCAGAGGTATTGCCGCAGACACTTTTACAAATGGCACATCCCGGGGCAATCCTGTTTTTTTCCTTTTTGACTTTTTTAAGCATATCTGCCACAGCCTGGTCATGAAAACCAGCATCTTTAATTGTTGTGATTAAACCTTCCATCAGAAGTCTGGTTACGGCTGCCTGGCGGATATTCATTTTACACGCCTTTGCCAGGCCGATGAGCGAACCAGTCAGCTCATCCTGAAAACCGGACATTTGATTTTTCATCTTTTGCATTCGGCCTTTCTTTAAAATACTACTACCAATGACATCTTAAAGCACTCCTGGGCGTACACAGCATGTGGCTTCTTCGCCGGCATAACCAATGTCTCCCCTTCATTTAAAATATATTCTGCTCCATCTACAGTGAATTTTCCTGTTCCTTCTAAGACAGTGACCATGGCATCTCCATTGGACTCATGAGAGCTGATCTCTTCGCCCTGATCAAAGGCGAACAGGGTAACGCTTACGGACTGATTCTGAACCAGGGTTTTACTTACAATCTGGCCATTTTGGATCTCAACTAAATCTGCTAATTTAAGTACTTCTTCCTGAGCTATATTTTTCAAGAGTTTCTCTGACATTTGTCTCCCTCCTTATTTTGTTCTTGTGTTTCTATAGCGATTATAATATAATATTATCATCATTTCTGTTGTTTCTACAACATTTTGAAATTAATATATGAAAAATGGAAAATTTATACACAGGAGGGCGATTCATATGGAAGAATTTCTTCACGTTCTAAAAAAATCCAGCTTGTTTTCAGGTGTTTCACCTGATGAAATCAAAAGCATGTTAAAATGCTTATCCGCCCGGATGAAGCATTTTAAAAAAGATGAATTTATAATAAGAAGCGGCGATTACATTCATTCGGTGGGAATGGTCCTTTCCGGAACAGCGTTGATTATTCAGGAAGATTTCTGGGGAAAACGAAGCATCATTTCAGAAGTCATGCCTGGAACCGTGTTTGCAGAGACCTATGCCTGTATTTCCTCTGTCCCCATTGAAATGAGCGTAATCGCTGATTCTGAGTGTGAGATTTTATTTCTTGATTTTAATAAGATTTTAACTGTGTGCACCTCTGCCTGCGGCTTTCATACCCGCCTGATCCAGAATTTCCTGTCAGCCATAGCCGGCAGGAACTTAGTTCTCACAAAAAAGATGCAGCACATGTCAAAAAAGACGATTCGGGAGAAACTGCTTTCCTACCTCTCTGCAGAGTCCTTAAAAAGCAATTCCTCCACCTTTGATATTCCGTTTAACAGACAGCAGCTGGCTGATTATCTTTCCGTAGACCGCAGCGCACTGTCCAATGAACTGAGTAAATTACAGGCAGAAGAAATTCTTACCTTCACAAAGAACCGGTTCACTCTGAAGGAGCAGAGTCCTGAAGGATATCTCTAAATCATACTACTGACTTTGGAATCGAGACTGTAAAACAGCTTCCCGATTCCTCTTTACTTTCTGCTGTTACAGTACCTCCGTGGGATTCCACAATGGACTTTACAATGGCAAGACCGATTCCGGCACCACCTGTTTTCCTGTTTCTGGATTTATCTGTGCGGTAAAACCGTTCAAATATAAGAGGCAGTTCTTCCTCTCTGATTCCGATACCGGTATCCGTTATTGTTACAACTCCATATTCACTGGTTTCCCATACTTCGATCCGGATACTGCCGCCCTCTGGTGTATACTTGACCGCATTAGAAAGCAGATTGGAGAACACCTGCCCCAGCCTGTTTTTATCCCCATCCACAAAAACCGGTTCCCCCTTGATACTGAGAGCCAGTTTCTTTTTGTTAATTTCTCCTGTCATATTTTCTGATACTGTCCGCACTGCCAAAAACAGATCCATGGGATTTTTGTTCAGGCTGAAGCTTTCCCCCTCAATCCTGGCCAGCTGCTCTAAATCGGCAACTAATGTTCCCAGACGTTTTACTTCCTCGTGGCAGCTTTCCAAACGCTCCGGTGTCGCCTCCCACAGCCCCTCAATCATGGCCTCTAAATGAGACCCCAGCGCGGTCAAAGGAGTCCGCAGTTCATGGGCCACATCTGCAGTCAGCTGCTTGCGCAGACGCTCCTGATCCTTCAACGCTCCGGATAAATGATTAATGGCAATCCCCAGATCATCAAGCTCCCGGATCCTGGTACCTGGCTCAAACCGGAGTTCATAATTGCCTTTGGATATCTGCTTTGCAATAAAGGCAGTTTTTGTGACCGGGCGGGAAATTCTGCTTCCCAGAATACAGCCCACAGCCACTGCGCAGATTCCGGACATTACCCCTATCACAAGGAGAACGGTATTCATCACCTGAATAAAGTTAAAATCTGCCTCATTCATAAAAAACGGACCATAATACTTAATGGAGACTGCTCCTGTCTTTTTCCCATCCCGTTCCAGTTCATAGGTATGATTAATGAAACCGCCTTCTGTTCCCCGTTCCTTCATGCGTTGTGAGATTTCATCCATGATCTGGCCGCAAAGACTCATGTCATGATTCTCTGCATCCCATACCACATTCCCGTTTGCATCATAAAGTTTTATAATATATCCGTCATACAAAGAGTTCATGCCGATTGCATGAACGTAATCCTGTCTCCAGCTTCTTTGAAAACCATCATACTGTTTTCCCAGCTCTTCAACAATGTTATCCCGTCTTTCCTCACCGATTCTGGTTATATATTTTTCAAATTCCCAGTTAATCAACCAGTTAGAGGCAAGTCCGATCAGTGCGATGGTAACAAGCAGTGTCAGGAGAATGGTAAGGGAAAGCTGTTTTCTTAAGGTCTTCATATCCATCAGCCTCCAAACTTGTATCCCAATCCCGGAATCGTTAAAACATAGGCTGGGTTTCTTGGATCATCCTCTATCTTTTTTCTTATATTCTTAATGTGGCTGTCAATCGCTCTGTCATAACCGGCAAAATCCTCACCCAGAGCAGAATCAATCAGCTCATCTCTGGTAAACACTTTACCAGGGTATTTAATCAGTGCCGACAGAATCTTCATCTCGCTGGGTGTCAGAGCCAGACTGTTTCCTTTTTTCTTTACCTCATTACGTTCAAAATCCACCACAAGATCTCCCTCTCTCCAGGAATTCCTCTTTACGAGAGGTATCAGATCGCTTTCGGTGCGCCTTAGTACGGCTTCCACCCTGGCATACAGTTCTTTTAAGCCAAACGGTTTCATAATATAATCGTCTGCTCCCAGCTCCAGTCCGCCAACCACGTCCTCTTCCTCTACCCTTGCAGTCAGCATTATGACAGGAACACGGGATTTTTTGCGGATAATCGTACAGACCTCTTCTCCCGATACATCAGGAAGCATTAAATCCAGTATAATAAGAGAAATATTCTCCGAATCAAAAATTTCCAGAGCCTTTTTCCCGTTTTCGGCGGGAAATACCACAAATCCTTTGCTTTCCAATAGCATACATACTACTTCAAGTATCTTCGGCTCATCATCTACTACCAGCACTTGCCTGCTGTTTTTGTGCATTCTTTCACCTCAATCTGACGGATCTTTCCGGTATGAAAGACGGGAACCGGACATTTTCCGGTTCCCGTCTTTCTTTATTCTACCACATCGTAGCCCTGATCTTCAATCTCTGCTTTGATTTTTTCTACAGATGCTTCCTCTGGATTGTGGTCCACAGTCACTGTCTTCGCAGATAAATCAACCGCTACACCGGAAACTCCGTTTAGTGCTCCTACTGCACCGGTAATAGCCTTTACACAATGCTCACACGCCATTCCATCTACGTTAATTACTGTCTTTGCCATATTAAATTCCTCCATGATTTTTTATTGTATATTAAAAGGCTTTAAAAACTTTAAGACCTCTGTTTTTTTCCCATTCTCCATAACGGGAACAGGAGCATAAACCCAGCCTTCCACCTTTTCGGGATTAACTCCAGCTGCTATAAACGGCTCCGGATTAAGAACAAATACAATGTCTTTATCCTGATCCTTTCCGGTTGCTGCACTGGTTTTCATATTCTTTGCCCATTCAAACATATTCCCGCCGCCAAGCTTCACTCCGAAGTGGTCCATATCCATATGATAATTAATCAGACTACGGTCATTATAAACCATGCTTTCATATGCATCAAGAGCAGATTTACCTTCCTTTACAGAACTGCTGTTATCAAGCTTTAAGCCTGCCGTAATAAAATCGCCGCTTACGTCATATTCCTCAGGCAGCTTTCCCGTATCCAGACCTGCAGCAACAAAGGGCGCTGCATCAGCCTGAAGCATCACATCAAAACGGGAATCAGAATTGTTGGCACTGTTCCAGATAAAACGAACACTGCCGTCAGGAGCTGTCAGGGTAAAGTCTTTCCCTTCGCTTTCCTGGCTTACCTGTTCAGGAATTGCGTTTAATACCTGCTCAAAGGACTGTATGGACCTTTTTCCTACTACATCAAAGGTACCTCCGGCGCTCTCAACTGTCAGAAACACAATTGCACAAACCACCAGTAACCCTGCAGCAATCGCTGCGATTGCTTTCTTATTATTCATCATGTTTCTGTCACCTCTTTCCTGTATCGGGTTTAAATCTCTTTAACCGCAGTGCATTGGTCAGTACGGATACAGAGCTTAAGCTCATGGCAGCCGCCGCAAACATGGGGTTTAAGAGGGGGCCGTTGAACAGCAGGTGCAATATTCCCGCTGCAATGGGAATTCCGATTACATTATAACCGAATGCCCAGAAGAGATTCTGCTTAATATTGCGAATGGTATGCTTGCTTAAATCAATGGCAGTGGGTACATCCATTAAATCCGAACGCATCAGAACAATATCTGCCGATTCCATGGCAACATCCGTACCGGACCCGATGGCAATTCCGATATCTGCCTGGGCAAGTGCCGGAGCATCATTAATTCCATCTCCAACCATGGCTACTTTCCGTCTTTCTGACTGAAGTTTTTTCACCTCGTTGGATTTATCCTGGGGAAGCACCTCGGCCAGTACCCGGTCAATTCCTACCTGTTTTGCAATAGCTGCTGCAGTCTTCTGATTGTCACCGGTAATCATAGCAACTTCAATTCCCATTTTATGAAGCCGCAGAATAGCTGCCCGACTGGATTCTTTCACCACATCAGCAACCGCTACAATTCCTGCCAGTGCTCCGTTTACTGCCACGTACATGGGAGTCTTCCCTTCTTCTGCCAGTTTATCCGAAATCTCTTCCAGACCTGCAAGGGAGATATTCTGCTCCACCATCAGCTTCCTGTTTCCTGCAAGTATCTCTTCACCTTCCAGCCTGGCTTTAATCCCCCGTCCTGTCAGGGAGTCAAACTGCTCTGCCTCTAAAAGAGAAAGTCCTGCTTCCTTTGCTCCATTTACAATTGCCTGCCCCAGGGGATGTTCGGACCCCCGCTCCGCAGATGCAGTAAGCTGGAAAAGGCGGTCTTTGGAAATTTCTCCAGCAGTAATAATATCAGTAACTTTGGGCTTTCCTTCTGTTATGGTTCCTGTTTTATCAAATACAATGGTATTAATTTTATGGGCAGTCTCTAACGCTTCTCCGCCTTTGATTAAAATACCGTTTTCCGCACCTTTTCCAGTACCTACCATGATGGCAGTCGGTGTAGCCAGACCAAGCGCACAGGGGCAGGCGATTACCAGAACGGATATAAAGATGGTGAGTGCAAACTTTAAGTCTCCTGCCGTACCGATATACCAGGCAATTCCGGCGAGAAGCGCAATCACGCAGACCACTGGAACAAAATATCCGGATACAATATCAGCCATCTGGGCAATGGGTGCTTTGGATCCCTGTGCATCTTCCACCAGCTTGATGATCTGGGCAAGCGCCGTATCACTTCCGATTTTTTCGGCCCTGAACTGGATCACACCTGTCGTATTGATAGATGCAGCATAAACCGGATCACCTTCGCTTTTATCCACCGGCATACTCTCACCGGTGAGCATGGATTCATCTATTGCCGTGTGTCCGCCTAAAACAGTACCATCCACAGGAATCTTATCACCTGGCTTTACCAGAATAATATCACCGATTTCCACTTCGTCAATGGGAATTTCCTTTTCCTGGCCATCTTCTAAAATCACCGCAGTCTTAGGTGCCAGGCCCATCAGCTTTTTAATTGCTTCACTGGTTCTGCCTTTGGAAACAGCTTCTAAGGATTTACCAAGAAGAATCAGGGTAATGATTACACCTGCTGATTCATAGTAAAGCGCATCTACTGCAGCAAAATGACCGTTTGCGATCTGAAAAGTATTATAAATGCTGTATAGAACAGCCGCTGTGGTTCCGATTGCAATCAGAGAATCCATATTGGGGCTTCTCTGAAACAGAGCCTTAAAGCCAATGGTATAAAATTTATATCCCACACCGATTACCGGTGCAACTAAAATCAATTCTGCCAGAGCATAGATAAGCGGATAATTCATGGGTGCTATGGCTGATGGAAATGGTAAACGGATAAAGCTGATCATAGGTGCCATTGCTATATAAAAAAGAGGAAGAGCGAATACCGCAGAAATAATGAATTTTGTCCAGAGTGTTTTTATCTCCCTCTGCTTTCTGGCTCTGTCTTCGTCTGCTGCATCGGCTTTGTTAACCTCCAATGCCTGATACCCCGCTTTTTCAATGGCACTTTTAATTGCAGACAGCCTTACCTTTTGGGGGTCATAGGCAACCGTGGCTTTTTCTGTCGCAAAGTTCACAGAAGACTGTTCCACACCGTCCAGCTTTCCAATGGCTTTCTCCACACGTCTGGCACAGGCAGCACAGGTCATTCCTCCGATGGGGATCGTGACATCTGTATTGGCCGATTTTTCTGCGACCTCATATCCAATTTTTGTAACCGCTGCCTTTATATCAGATAAATCCAGGTTGCTGTTATCGTATTCTACGAACAGCTTTTCACTGGCAAAGTTTACAGAAGCCTGATCGATACCCGGCAGCTTTCGCACTGTCTTTTCAATTCTTTGTGCACAGGCTGCACAGGTCATACCTCTTATATCCAAAGTTTTATTTTCCATATTTTTCACGTATAATCCAATTATCTTAGATGGTAATTGGATTTTTCCTTTCTCCCAGATTCTCTGGGCATTTTAATCCATCTCTGATATATTTTGAAAAGGCACTGTGGATCTGTACCTATATA
>NZ_OAOF01000041.1 GCF_900205965.1 Lacrimispora amygdalina | reverse complement strand
TTAGGTATAGAGTCAGAGGCGGCTCAACAAAAAAAGACCACGAGAATCTAATCTCATGATCTTTTCTTACTGCCCATTTTTTTACGGACTTTTGGTCTGTTTTAATTCGGACGTCAACAAAGAAGCTCAGATTAATTCTATTGATAGAGTACCATAATTGATATCCAACGTCAAGACAAATAGAACAAACGTTTTAATCACTAAAAAAAGAGGCACTATGCCTCTTTTTAACTAACTTCATGAGATTTATCCAAACATTCTACGGATTCAATAATTTCTGGAATTGGTAAAATCTTAAATTCACCGTCATATTCAACACTACAGCGCTTTGGTACAGTTTTTTCAATAATTTCTTTCACAAATAAGTTTTTTATATTCTTATCCACAACTCTTTTGAGTTCTCTGGCTCCATATTCTGGAGATGTTCCAAGTTCTGCAACTCGATTAATACAGCTTTCCGTAAACGATACATCAACATTTTGAATTTTAAGCTTATCGGCCAATTCCGCCAATTCTTTCTTCGCAATCTGTAATGTCATCTCTGGACTTAAGGAATTAAATGTTACAATCCCACTTAGTCTATTTCTAAATTCAGTTGTGAATAAAGAATTAACTGCTTCCTTGATGGCCTCCTTATTGATCGTGGAATCGCTTCTTCCAATACCAATTGCTGACTTATTTGCATTTGAAACTCCTGCATTTGATGTCATAATTATGATTGTATTTTTAAAGTCCACCTTACGCCCTTTGTTATCAGTAAGCATTCCATAATCAAATACCTGAAGAAATGTCTTAAAAATATTTGGGTGAGCTTTCTCAATTTCGTCAAGTAACAACACTGAATAAGGAGATTTCAGTAAAGATTCAGTTAAGATACCTCCATCCTCATGACCCACATATCCCGCCGGAGAGCCAATAAGTTTAGATACAGAGTGTGACTCCGAATACTCGCTCATATCAAACCTTAAAAGTTTCATATTCATTGTCTCTGCAACTGTTTTTGCTAATTCAGTTTTTCCTACTCCAGATGGCCCGACAAACAAAAAGACACCTACTGGTTTGTTTTCATCTCCTAGACCGGATTTTGATAACTGTATACTCTCCGTTACCATTTTCACGGCCTTTTCCTGACCAAACACTTTTGTTCCTAATGAAGTTTCAAGTTCGGAAAGTAAATCGAGTTCATCAGATTCTATACTTTTTTTGGGAATTTTACACACTTTGCAGACAACATCCGAAATATCACTTTCTGTAATTACTTTGCCGTGTTCTGGATGAATGTTAACATATGCTCCGGCCTCGTCAATCATATCAATTGCTTTATCTGGTAAGAATCTGTCATGAATGTGTTTTGCTGTCAATTTTACTGCCGCTCCGATTGCCTCATCTGTATAATCTACAGAATGGTATTTACCGTATCTTTCCTTTAAACCTTCAAGAATCTTAATAGCATCTTCAATAGATGGTTCCACGACATCAATTCTTTGAAATCTCCTTGCCAACGCCGGATCTGTTTCAATATATTTTTTGTATTCATTATATGTCGTTGCGCCTATTACCTTTATCTTTCCTTCAACCAAATGTGTTTTTAGCATATTAGCAACATCCATTGAACCAGAGCCAGCTGCACCAGCACCGATAATCATATGAATCTCATCAATAAAGAGTATTGGTTTTTCTTTTTTCTCCAGAGTATCTAAGACAAGCTTTAATCGTTTTTCAACGTCTCCTCTATAACAAGAGCCTGCTAAGAGCGCTGTTAAGTCAAGTTCATAGAGATTAGAACCTTTCAATATATCTGGAACCGTATTATCTGCAATCATTTTTGCTAATCCAAGCGTAACAGCCGTTTTTCCTACACCAGGCTCACCAACATGAACCGGATTTGATTTCTCGGCCTTACATAAGACCTGCAAGGTTCTTTCTGTCACATCTTCTCTTCCAACAAATGGTTTTGTGTATGATTTTGATTTTTCAACAAGATCTCTGCAGTAATTTTTAAATTGCGGGTTATCAGAGGTTCCTCCACCCATCATTGAAGCAAGGTGTTCAAGTGGATCTGTATCCTCTTCTTTAGGGACACCCTCCATAGGATCTTCTTTTCTCTTTTTAACCACATCAATTCGTGTCTCTGCAATATCAAATTTACAAGAAAAATCAAGCTTATCTGGCATTGTAGTATCTATATCGTCTACATCAACTTCTTGGTACTTAGCAATTTTTATAAAAAGTTCATTTCTATCAACTCCATTTGCTTCCAGAAAATCTTCTAAATGGAAATAGTCAGTATCCGTACATACACCAAAAAATAAATGAGCAATCAAAACTTCTGTTGATGGAACTATTAATTTTGTTTTGCTATGAATAGTTTCTAAGATTTTATCCTCAATCACATACCAGTCAAAGCCTTTATTGCCAATATGTTTTGTTGGCTTATATGTTTTAATGGAATAATCAACGAACTTCTTTAATTCATCATAGGCACCTTCTTTATCACTATAAGAAGTTTTAAAATCGTTTGTCTCCATAATGGCCTTCATCACATGAGGAGCTCCACAACAAATGCCTGAAACCTTTGCCATATTTTCTGCTTCTGCAACAACTTCCTTTGCCCTGCTGCTATATAATACACTCATTTTTTTCTCCTTTTATCGCTTAATTTTATTTTTATTAAGAGTTTGCAGTTTATTGACAATCATTCTTTTGTCAGATATAAATAGTTACCTCCTTTTATCACGTACTATATAAATAATGGAGAAAAATAATATAAGATAAATAAAAAAGGAAGCTTCTCATGCTTCCCTTTATAGTCATTAATTAGTTATCAAATAATTGCCACTGGAATCTTTAGTAATTGTCCATTTTACGTCATCACCATCTTTTACAGTGCCAGAAGTTTTAATTTTACCAGATTCACTGACCATGTAATTTTTTCCATCAACAGTTACTTTCTCATATTTTGTCCCATCTTCAGCTTTGACAAGTTCACCGTTATCATATAAATAACCTTTTATGACACCTGTTTTTGATTCACCTTTTACGCCTAGTGAACCCGAATTATTAAAATAATATGTCCCATCATCAAGATCGTCTGAATTGGTGATTTTAACTTTACCATGTTTCATCATCCCATCTGACTCATCAAAATAAAACCATGTATTATCATCTTTTTCAACTTTTCCTGTGACCATCTTTCCTAAATCATCAAAGCAATAAATCTTACCATTAATTTTTGCCACACCATAACCATCTGCAATATCAGTAGTTTTATAAGATGAAGAATAAGGAATTCCTTTTTTGAAATAGTACCAGCCTTCTTCTGTTTCTCGTCCCTCATCTTCACCCATATCATCAAGATAGCACCAGCCATCTAAACGATTACCATTTGTAGTAGCATAATATTTATAAATGTTATCATTAGAAGCATTAGATTTTGTAGCATTAGAATTTGTAGCCTTAGATTCAGTAAATTCAACCCAGTTGTCAAGCATTAGTCCGTTTTCATCGAATACATAATAAACATTATTTATTTTTTTCTCCTGGTTTATAATCATCTTGCCGTTTGTACCGAAATAATACCAGCCTTCTTCGTCTGCTGAAACATCATCATCGTCATCAAAATCATCAATGTAAACCCAACCAGTTTTAACCGCTCCTAATGTTTCATCAGCAGCAGTGCTTAAATAATAGGTGTTACCATCATCTTCAAGCCAACCCTCATTCATTTTTGAGTCGGTAAAATGGTATTTGTTCTTTGTAAGTGTTAAAAAGCCATCATCTTTTGCTTTACCATTACTTTGAAAATAATACCAATCAAATTCGCCGTCTTCGTCTTCCAAATAATGCCATTCATTTTGAACCATTTTACCATTAATATCTACGTAATAATAAGTATTTCCGTCTTCGACCAATTCATCTACTGCCATCTTACCATCACTGTTAAGGTAATACCACTGATCTCCCGACTTCTTCCATTGATCAGAAACCACACTACCATCTTTATCGTAATATTTCCAATTAGTACCATCATTTTGCCAACCAGTTGCTGCAAAAGAACTAAATGAAGTTCCTAGTGCAAATAAAGCTGTAGTCGACAATGCTGCAACTAACTTTATATTTTTATTCATATAATATCTCCTTTGAATATTTTGTTATTACCTATATTAGTATGAAATAAAACATTATATTAAATGGCGTTTTTCAAAGTACTTTATTACATTTCTATTACAAAAAAGGAGATTACTCTCCCTTTTAAATAAACTCTTCTGAATTATGTCTTAACTTTCTCCAATATTTTTCCGTTGATATTTTCATTTTAACAGAATCACTTAAAATAGCATTTTCTATATTGACCTCTTCCTGAGCACTTTGTAATAATGACATTTCATTTTCAAAACAGCAATATCTTTTTGTTTGTTCGTACTTCTTTACTGAAAAATCTCTATTCTCATTTTGTTCCTTGCATTTTTTTTCCATAAATTTAAAGCATATTTTTGCGCAGTCTACCTTGCCATCGATATAAAATTTTCTCATTGGCCTTTTAGCTAATTCAATGTTTTTAAACATTGGATCTTCTGTGACATCTTTAATTACATGAATGAATTCTGGAATCATATATTTATTTTTTTCATCTGCAAGCTCAATTTCCATGATTGCATAATTATTCCAAAAAGGATAAATATCAATTTCAAAATAATTATCAGCATATGATAAACAGTATCTCACTTTTCTGATTTGGTGTAATGAAGTATCCGCATTCATTAACTCTTGACAATATTCCTGTTGATTAAGTCTTTTTTCCAATTCAACTCTCTTTATTTCTGATATTTTTCGCTTTAAAGTTTTTGTAAATATATATGTTTTCCCATCTCCTCTTTGACGAATTCTGATTTCCTCATCATTATTGTCATTTAATAAATATGTCTGAAGAATTTCTACCCTCTGACAATTTGGCAAAGATTCTAGAAAAGCAATATCCGGATATGTTATAAGAAATTTTTTTTCAATTTCAAATGGTTCTGGTTCTCCCAGATAAGATGAGATCTCCTTAACTAACTTTTGCATTTTCTGATCAAAGTCAGTAGCATTATCAATTATACGTAAATGTGGGTGCCCAGTCCAAGCAGCAATTGTCTTATCATCTAATTCTGAGGCTAATTCTGGTGATTCTTTTCTAGCTTCATTATTCTCTGTAGTATAGAATTCCAAAGCTCCTTTTGCTGCAGTAACCAGATGAAACACCGCGTCATAATCTTCCATCATCTGAGTAGCTGTCATGTCAATGCGTTCATGAAATTCATTAATTTGTTCTGGCGTCAAATAAGCTTCTGAATCTAAAGCTCCTCGATCACAAACAATAAGGACTTTGTCCGACTTTGTGTTTTTAGCAATTTTTTCGTATGTAGCCTCTTTTTCCTTTAATAATCTATATAGTGCAACCTGGAACTCGACAGAATTTTCAGCTTCCCATGGATAAGCTCCTCCATTAATTAACTCTGTAGCCACTTCTGAAGTAATAAATACTTTATACCCTCTTTTAGTGAAATTATTGACAATCCAACTCATACCAGTTGTTTTACCTGCACATGGCCCACCCGTTAACACAATTTTTATAATTTCCATATATTCCTCCTTTTTGACATTAATAATTCATATATAATATGATATTTAAAATATTAAAACAAAAAACAGGGCAAATACCCTGTTTTATATATTTATTTAAAGAGCGTTCGCTGCAAGTATGGCTTTGATTGTTAAATAGCTACAATCTTCGGGCATACCCTCTTTCAACGTTCTGAGTTTTCCATCCCAATCACTGGCAGATGCTTTTGTTACAATGTCATTAACATATTCTGCCTGTACATATGGAGTAGCATCTACTCCATTTTCACGTATCATTTTTACGATTTCACGTTCTACTACATAAGTATTTGCACCAGTCATCTCCATAATCTCTTCTGGAGATCGGCCTTCACAGATTGCTTTATTAATATGAACTACCATTTCTTCATGGGATACCTTTCTAGCGCGTCTTGCCATGTCAGCTACATAAGCAATAGTTTCGTAAGTGCATTCTGTAGGAAGCTGTTCTTTCACTGGTTTTAACTTTCCATCCCATTCCTTACCTGATACAAGTGGCTTAATCTGTTCCACGTATACTTCTTGGACATAATTTGGAATCTCGTTTGTCTTTGCCAATTCCTTACTTACCACGTCACAAACAGACAAATTGTTCATATGTATTTTGCTGGCAATTTCACGTACTGGAGTACCTCTGTTATACATTGCCATGATATAATCTTTAAGGCTTAGCTTTTCGAGCTTACCTCCACACATCGGGCAATGGTCATAGTTCTTTGGATAATTTCTCTCAGTGTTACATTCTATACAACGCTTAATCATGATGTTATTTCCTCTCTTTTTACGAATGATATTTAATACAATCCCAACGCCAAACTTCGAACCAAAATGATTCTGCAGCAAATAACTGATGTGATTGTTGTTTCTCGGTTATTCTGAAATACATATATATTATGTAGTGATTTTTTTTAAATAACTAATAAATAAAAAATTATTTTTAATAAAATAAAAAAGAGGCATTATACCTCTTTTACCTCCCATTCAAAATAACAGATATTCCAATAATCAATCATAGTATTATAATTTTCTACCGTAACAATTTCCTGATTTATTTTTGCTTTCTCTTTTAATAAGTATTCTTGTCTTTTTCTTTCTTTTCTTTCTTCTTCAGTCTCATTAAGATTGCATTCTATCTTAGCTTTCATTTCTTTTAGAGCGTCCTCAAGACTAACACATTCTTCAATATCAAATTCAAGCCTTGATTCCAATATGTTCTGTTCTTTTTCTCGATTTTCTTTTGCTGATTCATAATCGTATCCAAACCATGTGATTTCATGTAGGATTGCAGCAGCTATTACATCCTTATCATACTTTTTTAAGGAGATATTAGATAATTTATATCCCAATATTGTTTCCCAATCTTCAAACATAAAATTATATGTGGTAATAGGACTATGATCCTGTTTTTTTAAATCGTCAGTTTTTTGAATTTTCTTCAGTATTCCTGGTATATACTTTTTAAGATCATCTTTTTCGAAGCAAAACACATCAAAAGAGGTTATAATATCTTCATTTAAATCTGTATCCTTATATTCTATGACTCCGCAAATGGTATCTGTTTCTTTTACTGTCATTTGGCTGATTTCAGAAATTACATCTCTAACTTTTATTTCAAGTTTCTCAAAAACAAATAAAAGTAATTTCTCATTGGTTACAAATAATTTATTTGGCTCCTCAAGTGACAGATGTTTCTTATACGAATCTAATTCCCTGACTACATCAAAATATCCTAATCGAATAAATTCCTTAATCACGTTTTCCAAGTCACAGTTTTTAAACAAATCTATAACTAACATATTCGTCACTCCTTTTTATCCTATTCCTAATATTATGTGTATTCTTCTTTAATTAAAACGAGTAAATTATAACATAATTAATCTATACAACACAACAGAAGGAGAATAAATAATTATGGATAAAGTTAAAATAGATTTAAAAGCACCGAAAAACAGTATTGCTGCATTGCGAAAGGTAAGCAATGAACCTGCAATATGCCGAAAATGCTATTATTACATCAACAAACGGATGAAAGAAATTAAGAAAAACAATAGGGAAATACCAGAAGAAAATGAATGCGAAATAAAAAAAGAAAAGAGAGACGATGTGGTAGTATTAAAGGACTATTGCTGTTGTTATCACAAAACTGGAGAAGAAGCAAGACAAATCTGTAATGGACGCTGGATTTATGACCACGAATAAAAAAGCGGATAGAATTCCGCTTTTTTATTTTATCAATCTTTCCATATATTTAATCGTTATCACTTTTATAACCGCTTGATAATTTCAATCAGACAATCTTCATTTATTTACTCCTTAAAAGGATTTTAACAGTTCTATTTCCGCTAATTGCTTTGTAATTGTTGATTCATTTTTTTACAATTGGGTTTTTTCAACATATTTTACCTCTCCGGACATAAAATGTTTTCGACATAGTGCCACGTAACTGTTGTTGGAGCCCATTAATACCTGAGCTCCGTTTCTAACAATTTTCCCGTGTTCATCAATTCTTGCATTCATTGTGGCTTTCTGTCCACACCAACACATCGTTTTAATTTCTTCTATTTTATCAGCAAGCTCAAATAGTCTTTTAGATGCGTCAAACATAGTGCCTGTAAAATCTATTTTTAATCCATAGCAAAAGACGTCAATGTTTCTTTTATCGACTAGTCTGGCTAGTAAATTGATGTCTTCAGCAGTTAAAAACTGAGCCTCATCAATAACAATCACATCAACATCTGATCTTTGCGAAATTTGCTCTTTAAAAGTTGAGAACAAGACACATTCTGCTTCTAATCCTACCCTTGACTTTATTTTTGTTTTTCCATCTCTATTTTCTATGTCAGGCTTAATTAGGTAAACTTTTTTCCCTTGCTCTTCACAGTTGTATTTTAACATTAGGGCCTGGGCCGTCTTTGATGATCCCATGGCACCATATCTGAAATATAACTTTGCCATTGATTTTCTCCTTGTCTTTGTTGGTTTGAAATTATTATGTCTTTTTCATTAAAGAAACAAAAAAGGCCAGATATACTGACCCTTTAAATTCCATTATCCTTTATTATATTAGTCAATTTGGTCTTTTAATATTGTGAATGACTTAACATATAGTTGATTCTTTTTATTTGCTATTTCAAAAGAATCAAACTGTTCACGAAATGTGCATTGTACCCAATTAATCAATATCTGCATATTATTTTCTGTATAAGCTATATAGCGTTCTTCATGAAACGGTTCAATTAAGTCAAATTTAGCTTCAATTTTTTTTATTGTCTTCTTTATTTCTTCTTCTGTTTTTTCATCTTCAATTAGTCCTAACATTTGGTATATATCAAATGAATACATCATATGATCCATTGAGTGAGCATCAAAGATAAGTTTTGTTCCATATGGACTAATAAATGAATCAGCCGATAAATTGAAACCGAGTTCTTTAAGTGTCATAAAACCTATTTTATTGAAGTAATTGTTTGCAAGATTTAATATCTCATCTCCGCTTAATTGCTTTCCTATTTCATTTTCAATTTTTCTTATTCTGTTATTCTTCTCCCTTTCTGCCTTATTATAACTTTCAACCTTTTCTCTCATCTTTGTCTCAACGTTTAATGTCCGGCAGATATCTGCGAAATAATGTTCTATCAGATAGCCACAGGTATGTATCATTTCCGGCATATCAGAAATTGTTGTAAGAGCACTAAAAATCTGGTTAATAGATGTCTGGAGAAAAATTAACTTATCTTTTTTCTGTGTATCTTCATCTATTGCAACGATATTATCTGGAATATCGTATTCCAATAAACCAGCAGGATGAATGATAGCAGAAATTTCCTCAATATGATCTTTAAAAGACTTAAATTCAATGCATTTTGCGCCAACCGCTTTTAATAGATTTAACAATAATTTTTTGTTGTTTTCTGTATCACTTAAATAATAAGAATTCCCAAACTCTCTTTTCCTTAATAAATCAAGTCCCATATATTTTAATCGATTAATTTGCCTTTCAAACTTTTGTCTTTGAGATTCTTTATCCTCATTAAAGATAGACGTTTTGTTGATACTAAGACATATTTCTACATATAAACCTGATTTTTTTAGATAAAATTCTTTAAGATTCCCAATTTTGTAATATTCAAAAAAATCATCCATATACTCTTTCAATCTTTTAACGCTATGAATTAAAGCCGTTTCTTTGTTCGCGGTTATTGTTTTAAGCATTTTCTCAGCTTGAGATAATCTGTTATCGGTGCTATCTCTGTACAGAGATACATTCCGTTCATTTGCTTTCTCATAACTGTACCCTCTCTCTTCTAGAAAGATTGTTAGAGCAGTTTCCAGGCCCAGAATATCTGGAAGCCAGTCTTCTGTATTTAAATTTTCTTTAGTTAATCTCTTCTTTGCTCTCTCCATAAAATCTTTCATCATTTATTCTCCTTCATTTCTTCTTGATAATTTAAGTATGCAATATTTTTTATATCAAAAAAGCAGCCATTTCAGGCTACCAATATTAATTAACAAAAATTTCATTGTCGTTTAAGCGAGATTCATCCTGTGCTATTTTGTTTTGAATCAATTTCCCGTCATCGTCAAAATAATAGTTTTCATTTTTCCACTTAATCCAAGTACCCGTTACCATATAGCCATCTTTGTCAAAGAAATACCAATCATTTCCTTGTTGCAGCCAGTTTGTCTGTATATACATTCCATTATTTTCTCTGTAGAAATAATGGTCTCCATCAAATTGCCAGCCAAGATTTAAAGGTGTACCCTTTATATTTGGACCATCTGCAAGGTCATCTTTTTCATATTGAATTGCATATTGTTCTCTATTTTGTTCTGCTTGTTCTTTTGTTATTGTAATTGTTCTTGATTCTGTCTTTTCAGTCTTATTATCTGATTCTCCCTCAGGTTTTACCGTATAATGGTAAGTACCCTCTTTTAACATTACCGGAGAAAAGTCAAATGTTAATCCTCCGGTATTAAAGCTTCCTCTCGACTTTCCATCATTATAAAGTTTCAATGTATATGAAGTTGCATTTTGAGCCTGTGTCCATACGGCTTTTCCCATTTCATTCCAAGTTGCGCTTTCCACCTTTCCAACCCTTGATTTTATGCCAGGTAGTTCTACCGTGAGAACAAGTGTATTACCAGAGTCTTTTCTTGTTGCCTTTATACAATTTGCATTAAAACCACTTATTTTAATATCTGATTTCTGCATTGAATAAAAATCATAACCATTTGCAGCAGAAAGTGTAATTTCACATGTGAATATTTTAGATATTAATTTTGATCTGTCTTCTAGCTCTGCACCTGGGCCGTCATCCTCAGCCTCTCCTTGTGATAATTCTATTAAATCATTTGTTACTTCATAATCATCAACGGAATATTTATCACTTTTTGTTGTTATAACAAGATCTGGATTTCTTTCATATGTATCATCTTCTACATCAATGCTTATATTGACTGACTTTATTTTAGTTGCTGCATAAATAGATATAGGCAGAGTTAAAGTCACTATTAGTGCTAAAAAAAATAATTTCTTTTTAAGTTTCATAAAAGTCTTAGCTCCTTTCAATTGTCTTACAATAAAAATATGAAAGGAGGGTTTGCTTTTACTGGTAGATTCTATATGTATCACAACAAAAAAGAGAGTATCCTCTCTTTATGTTATCTTATATTTTTCTTTAATAAGGATCTTGTTATATTTCTGATGGTTGTTCGCTCCTGACATAATATTGTGCTCTATTATCTAAACAGATACAACCTAATGATTCGCCAAAAACGCAACCGCAGTCAATCAAGTATTTGTGATTAATCTCGATGATTTTACCTGCATATTCCTTTCCATATTCAATAGTTGGTGTGTGCCCAGCTATAACCTCATATCCTGATACTAAATCGTCATAAAAATCCTCACCTTCTATTCTATTCCATAAAATATCAGAAGAAAGCACCTTTCTTTTTAACTTTTCTTCCAAGCATTTTCCTGGACTACCATGTACTAAAATGTATTTTTTTTCTTTGAGTTGAATATTCTCTACTTTTTTTAGTAAGCGAAGATAATCGTAAATATCTTTTTGTTCTCTGTATGATAATTTATTATAATCCTTCGCAGTATTCTCACCACCATTATATAAAATCCATAAAGTACGATTCATTTGTAAATCACGGCTATATTTCATATCATTGCGCTCTTCCGAGCTTAAGGAAGGAGAAAGTAGACAATTCAACATCATCTCTTCATGATTTCCCATAATCAAATGAATATTTTTCGAATTCATTATAAACTGAAGAAGTTTAATCGGTTCTGGTCCTCGATCAATAACATCACCAATTATATATAGAATATCATTATCTGAGAATGAAATTTTATTAAGCATTTTTTTAAACTCACTCAGGCAGCCGTGCAAATCACTCATAACGTAAATCATATTTTTCTCCTTAACGCAAAATGTTTTTAGTATCAATTATATGTCCATCTTTCACAAGTAAATCTCCTTCTAATAACATTTTCAAGACAAAGGCATGGCCCATTTTTCTTAATCCACAGTTTATAACATCTTTAATAGACATGTTAAAGTTTTCATTATTATAACCATCGAAATCGATTAAAGCTATTTTCTTTTCAGTCTTAATTAACTCGGATAACTTTTGATAGCCAGGAGTCATATAAACTGCACTAGCATATAACGGAATATATATTTGTTTTCTCGCCTCAATATAGCCTAATTTTTTGTACTTCGTTCCCACTTTCCAGTAGGAATATAAAGGTACTTTCCCTTTTCCCTTCGGATATCTGTTGGCAAATGTCATATTAAATCCGGTATTTCTCCAATTAAAGTATTTGTCATTTGGATTTTCAAATTCGTCCACTTGGTCACTATATACCTTCGAATATTGCCAGGCATTTTCCATATTTTGAGATTCAAGGTCATCATAACATTTAACTGGTCCTAAATAGAAAGGAGATAACCCTCTCTTTAATTCAGTATTTGGATTTTTTGATGTTGTATCAATAAGTATATACCCTTCCGGACAAGTATCTCTTTTCGATAATACAATGATATTATTTCCCATATAATCTCCTTTGTTTTTAATCAATTTTAATATTACCCAAATTCAACCCGGCAAGAAATAACTGCATTCGCCCACTAACCTTCAGTTTATTGTTAATAATCATTTCACTTACTTCCTTAATACTCTTCTTGTAAACATATATTTCTTCTTTACCCGTTGATCCTTTGACAACACCATCGACTTTACAAATAACAACGGCTACTTTTTCATCAGTCATCCCAACACTGGAATACGCACCTGGCAGTTCTTGATATATACGAATTACATCCAAACCAGTTTCTTCCTTCATTTCTCTTATAGCAGAATCGATAGGTGTCTCGCCTTCATCAATTAAACCAGCCGGGAATTCCCATACATAGTCATTTACTGCATAACGGAATTCTTTCGTAATAATAAGTTTACCATCTTTTGTAAAAGGAATAATCGTTACCGCATTTGTTGATATTGGCAAATTGTCTTTGTCTTTGATTTTATTTCTGGAAACAACTTCATAGTTGTAATCTTTTCCATCAACTATATAATGGAACAGATATTTATTTAACCAACCTTCACTAATTGTCATGATCTCTTTCAACACTTTCATTTTACTTTCTCCTTTTAAATATTTAGTATATATAACACTTGTTCATCGCTTCTTCCCTGATAGAATTCTTTATTAAATTCAGCTCCCAATATTCAGGTCTATCATATCTATTATGATAGAAAATACTAATAACAAAAAGAGGCATTAGCCTCTTTCTATTGAATGATAAATTTGAGTAACAACCTACTTAAAATTAGTTCCTGTTGAACTGCCACCACTTATAGAAGTAGTGGATTCTCGTTTCTACTGCAGCTGGAAATCTATATTCATTTATAAATTCTATTCATTCATATTAAACAAAGGCCAGGAGTTGTAACAAATTAAAAGCATCAGGAAGCAGCAAGGTAATGTGACGAAAAATAATTTTAATTATTAGTAAAAACTTTCTCTTTTTTCTAAGCTTCTATCATACTATATTTAGAAAACAAAGTGAGGGAACAGAAATGGGAGTAAATACAAATATCCAATTAACAAATTATAATTATATATCTTCTGTTGGAACAAAAAGTTCGAATGGGTATTTTGTATTGCACAGAAATCGAAGTTACTAAGATGAAATTTATGATTTTATCAAGGGATTGCTTCGGTAATCCCTTTTTGTTTTGTTTTTTAAAAAACTCTTTTAGAAATTTGGTTAACTTTTTGTTTTATCCTATTATAATAGATATATAAAACAAAATATGGACAGGTATCGAAGTGGTCATAACGAGATGGTCTTGAAAACCGTTAGCTGTAACAGGCTCGTGGGTTCAAATCCCACCCTGTCCGTTCAAAATCTAAAGCTGTGATGTACCCAGTTGTCTACTGGAATAAAAAATCAAAGAAAAAATAACATAGAATTTAACTATTATTATAACGATTAAGCGTATGTATGCAAAGGGCTGAAGCAAGCGGTCTGTAAAACCGTGACCCATGTGGTAAACATTGTTGGTTCGAATCCAACCAGGCGCATTTAAACAGAAAAATTTTGATTGATTTGGCGAGCTGGACTAACGGTAAGTCATTGGGCTCATAACCCAAAGAATCCTGGTTCGAATCCAGGGCTCCGCAATTAGCATATAGCTCCTCACATCAAAAATGCAACATTTTATCTTTATTATTAATAAAATGGAGGCGAGAACATAGTTGGATAGTATGAGTGTTTGGTGAAACTTATACGAATAGGGCCAACAGGTAACACATCCTTGCAAAATGTGAAAGTAGAGACAAATGGAAAATTCGGCAAGCATTAATGATAGTCTAGAATATCATAAGATGGCAGCTATATGTTTTTATTCTCCTATAGCTCAGCAGGTAGAGCGACTGGCTGTTAACCAGTGTGTCGTAGGTTCGATTCCTACTGGGAGAGCTAGTTGATGATCAACTTTATGCAATATTGCTCTAGTGGCGCAATTGGTAGCGCAGTTGACTTGTAATCAGAAGGCTGAGAGTTCGAGTCTCTCCTGGAGCTTTTGAATATTTTAGAAAATTGTTGGGCGTTAATTAAGTTAACAGAGCACCATATATTTATCGAAATATTGTTTTTTATTTAAGCGAGTGTACCCAAGTGGTGAAGGGATACGGCTTATATCCGTTAACGCCAAAGGTTCGATTCCTTTCACTCGTATTAATATGCAGATGTGGTCTAATGGCTAAGACTCTAGCCTTCCAAGCTAGCTATGCGGGTTCGACTCCCGTTATCTGCTCTTTTCCTTTTTGGAACAGTGAGTAATATATAATTCATGCTGCATTGTAGAGGAATGGCATCTCAGCGCCCTGCTAAGGCGTCGTCAGAAATGGCGTACAGGTTCGAATCCTGTATGCAGCGTTTGCGAGAAAGAGCAACCAGGATGTTCGCCGGGCCCATAACCCGGAGGTGAGGGTTCAAATCCCTCTCTCGCTACTTTAGTATTAACGGCAGAAAAATTTCTGCCTTTTTTATTGCATTTATTCAAATATAAAGCCTTTAAGCAGACCAAATAAAAAAAGGAAAAATCTGAGGAAGTAAACTTCCTGTGTTTGACACAACTATCTTTCGGATTTCGACTGTCAAGTAAGACTTATCTGGTTTATCTTTATGTCTTATAAAAAGGACAAGGCATTTACCAGAAGCCACTTTGATATTAAAAAAAAGAAATTACTCATAATTTTACGCATAAGCTTTTATCCTTACATAATAATTAGGAAAAAATAATAGGAGCTTAAATAATGAAAAAAAATAATAAATTAAAACTTGGGTTGTTTCTGTTTTTTTCTATCTTTCTGTTTGGGTGTAATAATGATAATGACAAAATAAATACTACTATGGTCGTAGATACGCAGCCGGCTACAATGCATGTTGACGAAACAAATGTACCGCATGAAAATATTTCTATTATTACAACTGGAGTTTTAACAAAAGTTTCTGATGAGATTGATAACTACGGAAATAAAAGAGCATATTTTACTGGCGATGATGGAGTTGATTTCATATCCGTTATAAGCGAAACAACAATTCTACCCGCAGATCTTATCATAGGGTCTACTTATAATGTATTTCATTCTGATATAACTACTATGAGCATTCCTGGACAATATCCAGAAGTTTATAAAATCATTGCAGTCACCCAAAATATAGATGAACAAGAAACACCTATTGACTCTTTTAATGAAAATTAAATTAGACATGTAATGTACCTACTTTATTTCATTTAATTTTGATACATAATATTATTATCATTTAGAAATATGGAGGAATAAGATATGGTAGCAAATAATCTTAAAATTTCAGATGAAATTATTTTAGGAAAGATGATTAAAGGACCACTTGAGCTTAGGAACCTGATTAATGGATGGTATAAGATTTCTCTTATTAATGAGGAACTCACGATTCAAATTGGAAAGACTCAACTAAAGTTGAAAGAAAAAGTAACATCAAAGGTATGTCAGAATAGAACTGTTACCTATATCTTAGGAGGAAATAAGAAGCTTACCTTCCTTGTATAAAAGAGCCCTTCATGGGCTTTTTTTTTATTTTAACTTTATCAACTTCGCTTTTTGATCATCAAAAAAACAATGTATGTTTTTGCTCTGTTTTCAAACATAATTTTTTATTTTCTCTGTTAAGTTATGCCTAAAACAGTCATTCTATATAAGTAAATATAAAAAAGGAGAATTCAAAAAAATGAGTGAATTAAATAGTACAGGAAACAAGAAAAAAGCTTTGGAAAACGCAATTTTAAATATAGAAAAGCAATTTGGAAAAGGTTCTATTATGAAGCTTGGAGAAGCCGCTGACATGGATATTGAAACATGGCCAACTGGATCTATTACATTAGATATCGCACTTGGACAAGGTGGAATTCCAAAAGGAAGAATTATAGAGATATTCGGTCCAGAGAGCTCTGGTAAAACAACTTTAGCATTGCAGGTATTAGCCGAAGTACAGAAACAAGGTGGTATTGCTGCATTTATTGATGCTGAACACGCAATGGATCCTGTTTATGCCAAAAACATTGGTGTAAATATAGATGATCTTTATATATCACAACCAGATAATGGAGAACAGGCCCTTGAAATTGTTGATACATTAGTTAGAAGCGGTGCCCTTGATGTTTTAGTTGTTGACTCTGTAGCTGCCCTTGTTCCTAAAAAGGAAATCGAGGGAGAAATGGGTGATGCGATTGTAGGATTACAGGCAAGACTAATGAGCCAAGCCCTTCGCAAACTAACAGCCTCCGCTGCTAAATCAAAATGCTCTATCATATTTATCAATCAGCTGAGAGAAAAGGTCGGAGTAATGTTTGGAAATCCAGAGACAACTACTGGTGGCCGCGCGCTTAAATTTTACTCAACTGTTCGTTTAGATGTAAGACGTACCGAAACATTAAAACTTGGCGGTGAAGCAACGGGAAATAAAGTTAAAGTCAAAGTAGTGAAGAACAAAGTTGCTCCTCCCTTTAAAGAAGCTGAATTTGATATTGTTTTTGGTGAAGGAATATCAAAAGAGGGTGAAGCAATAGATATTGGAGTAAAACAAGGAATTATCGATAAAAGTGGTGCCTGGTTCTCATACAACGGTGAAAAAATAGGACAAGGAAGAGAAAATGCAAAAATCTATCTTAAAGAACATCCGGAAATTTTGATTAATATATATGATTTAATCCTTCATAAATCAATTTAGAATAAAACAGAAAATAAAAAACTCCATTATAGTTCTTAATGGAGTTTTTTATAATGCTATACTATTTTACTTTAAAATTTCGAGTCTTTGTATGATGATTTATACAGTAATTAGTTCATCTATATCATCTATCAAAGTTGTACCTCTTCATAATTATCAAAAGAATCATCTCTCTTTGGAACAGTATCAAATCCATTTAATACATTCACATATTTTATGATTTTATCTTCAGTCAATTTAATGCCTGCAGATGCTGTCCCGACCATTTCATTTTTATAGAAACTTCCATTTTCATCATTTTTTATGCATATTGAAGCAAACATTGGAATTTTGTTACGATTACATGCTATTCTTAATTTTGTAATCAGATCTATGATCTCATTATCATATTCTTTTGTTTTATCAAAATAGTTTTGATTCTTCATTGTTATACTACCTCCAT
>NZ_OAOF01000020.1 GCF_900205965.1 Lacrimispora amygdalina | reverse complement strand
AGGACATAAAGGGATACCCGTAGGGTGTTTCATTCATTCGTCCGCTTTTCAGGACATAAAGGGATACCCGTAGGGTGTTTCATTCATTCGTCCGCTTTTCAGGACATAAAGGGATACCCCTAACTTTTAAAAATCGGGTGTGCCCTGCCGACACACCCGTTTTCCGGCTGCTGGAAATTATTTTAATTTGTCAAGTATTTCCTGAGCATTATCTTTGGTAACCTTAATATAGTCAACCATGTTAACGTTATCAACAGATTCACCCTTTAAATACTTAACAGCCAAATCGCTTGCTGTCTGAGCCTGAGAGAAATGATCATTAAATACGGTACCTGTCTGTTTGTCATCAAGCACGTTCTGTACTGCTTCTGTTAACGCATCTACGCCTACTAAATAAATGTCTTTATTTACGGTACGGCCTGCTGCTTCAATTGCCTGAAGTGCGCCAAGTGCCATTGCATCGTTGTTGCAGAAGATTACTTCGATCTGGTCACCGTACTGTGTCAGAGCATCCTGAGCAATCTGCTGTGCCTTAGCCTGATCCCAGTCACCACGCTGCTCTAAGAGTTCTTTTACCTTCACACCTGCATCAGTCAGTGCTTTTACTGAGAATTCTGTTCTGTACTGTGCATCTACGTTTTCCGGATCGCCCTGGATCATAATATAGTTTACAACGCCGTCTCCGTTGATATCACCCTTATTGGAAGTCTCAAGAATCTCTTCACCCTGATAGGTTCCGGACTGTCTTGCATCACATCCAACATAGGTTGCGTTGATTTTTTCATCTTTCCATCTCTGCTCTTCTTCCGTATCTGGCTCACGGTTAATGTAAACAACAGGAATTCCTGCTTCTTTACACATATCTGTAACTTCCGGAGCTGAGGAAGCCTGAACAAGATTTAAAATAAGTACGTCATATTTCTGAGTAATAAAGTTCTGGATCTGGTTGGTCTGCTCTGCCTGATCGCCCTTACCATCCTGAATTATTACATTCTCCTTCTTAAATCCCAGATCTTCTGTTAAATATCTCTGAAGCTCTGTACGATAAAGTGTCATAAAGTTATCATCGAACTTGTAGATGGATATACCGACTTTCTTGTCAGCTAAATCTCCGCCTACTGCATCCTTTACAGCTTCTGCAGTGGTTTCCGCTGCATTGGACTCTTCCTTTTTTGTATCTGCCGCTGTTGTTGCTGCCTCCGATGCAGCTGTTGTGGCCTTTGAGCTGGAACCGCAGCCTGCCATGGAAAATACCATTGCAGAAGCGAGACCTACTGCTACTACTTTTTTGAGTAATCTCATGATAAATCCTCCCTTATCATTATATAATCGTGTTCGATTGGTACTTTTACCTCATCGACATGCACATTATAGCTTTATTTTGTGCACTATTCCATATAATTTTCTTGGGATATGTATCGATTTTTTTAGATTTTTCATGATACAGCCAATTTTTTTATAGTTTTTTATTGATAAATGACAATTATTCCATTTTCTTATTTGGCGGTCAGGGTATTCTGTTTGCATTCATAATACTTATCCCTGTTCAATTCGACTGTTTCCTGTACATTTTCACCAAGAGCCTCTGCTGCCGCAATCTGAAAAATCACTCCCGCATATTCATCACTATCACATTGTACCGTGCCAAATATTTTTCCTTCCCTCACCCCTTCAATCCCCTGCGGGGTTCCGTCGATTCCAACCACCTTTACGGGCCTGGTATCCCCTTTACGCTCAAGGGCATCTGCTGCCCCCAGTGCCATATCGTCATTGTTGCAGATCACTACCTCAATGTCATACGGATACTCCGTCAGCCATTGCTCCATCCAGGCAGATGCCTGGCTTCTGTCCCAGTTTGCAATCGCACCTGTGATCTTTTCCAGAGGCACGCCGCCATCCTTTAAGGTCTGTATGGACCATTCCGTTCTGATCAGAGAATCCTGATGACTGCTCTCCCCTTCCAGCAGTACATAGCTCACCTTACCGTCTCCGTTTAAGTCAAGGGAAGAGGGGTCGGCTTTATAGGCCTCCACCAGCATATTTCCCTGCAGTGTCGCAGACTCTTTTGCATTCTCTCCTACATAATAAAGCTTCTCCCACCGCCGCATATCCTCCTCCACCGGCTCCCTGTTGAAAAACACCACCGGCAGATCTGCATCCATTGCCTTCCCTATAATATTTGATGCAGCAGAACGATCCACCATATTGACACAGATCGCATCATACCCCAGGGAAATAAAACGGTCCACCTGGCTGTTCTGGGTATTCTGGTTCCCCTTGGCATCCACAATCTCCATTACAACCTTAATACCGGTATCCTTTTCATATACCTTTGCCTTCTCTTCCAGCTTTCCCCTTATGGTATTAATAAACGAATCGTCTCCCCTGTACAAAGTCACTCCGATGCGAACTGCTTTGTTCGCCTCCCTTTTTCCGGATTTATAATTCTGATATGCCCCCGCCAGAACTATCACAATTATAAAAATAACCGCTGCCAGCACTCCATATTTTTTCTTCATTTCTTTTCCCCCATTCAGTCAATCGGATATAAGATTTTTTCGAATTTACTCTCTCTTAAATCTTCTCTTTGGATATAATAAGAATCCAGTACAATCTGTTCTTTCTCAAATCCTCCGTGGACCGACTCAACCGCTTTTTCAATGCTTCTGTACCCCGCATCAAACTGGTCACTTACCACCAGCCCTTTAATCACCCCGTTGTCTAATTGCGTCAAAAGCCTGGTAGTACTGCCTGCTCCGTAAAGACCGTCCACATAATTGCCATAAACCGGACTTCCTGCAATAATTTCCGCTGTTTCATCAAGACTCTTTGCGTCAATTGCTGCAATAATCACTTTTTCACCTCCTGGATATACCAGGCCTTCAATTTCCTTATGAAATGTGTCTTCCATGGTTTTTTTATATAGTTTTACGGTAAAACCGGCATTTTTAAGTTCACTTTCTACCCCTGCACAGACTTCCCGGTTATAACCGCCGTCAATTCCATCCATAAAGATCCAGACCGGCCTGCCAGGAGAGTTCTCTCTGGCAATCGCCTGTCCAAGCATCCGCCCCTCTTCTTCAAAATCCGGAGCAATCCCGCACTTAACCCTCTCATTCGGTATCAGATTGCCAACGATAACAGCGGGACAGTTTAAGACCATGTCATCCATCTTCCGGGCACATTCTTCCGGCTTTACCGGTACTAAAACCACTGCCAGAGCCCCGTCGTTAATTTCTCGTTTTACCAGTTCCAGCTGCTGGTCCTGGTCACCCTTTTCATAAAGTGTGATAAAGCTGACATCAACGTTGTATTCTTCTGCCGCTTTATCCACACCTTTTCTGAAATTTGCAAAATAATCATCGGAGGTATCGCTGATAATTACCGAAACCGGATAAATCTCCGTCTTTTTTTCCTTAATAATTAAATCTGTAGAAGACAGGAGAAACAGGATCACCAGCACTGCCGGCAGAAGAACCCATAAAATTTTTTCCTGTTTTGTCATGTTCTTTTTTCCCTTTCTAAAAAAGAATCATAAGGAACCGCCGGCAGAAGAATGGTAATGGTGGTTCCCTCATCTGGCTCAGAATCAATAGTCAGACCATACCGCTCTCCAAAGTAAAGTTTGATTCTTTCATTTACGTTCTTCACCCCGATTCCGGACCCCTTTGTTGAAGTAACACGCACCTCATCGAAAAAAAGGCTCTGAACCTGTTTCTCCGTCATGCCCAGGCCGTTGTCGGATACCCGGATCACAAGATCTTCTCCTCTGCGCTCTACCGACAAATGAATCTCTCCGTCCCCATCCATAAATTCCATGCCATGATAAATGGCGTTTTCCACCAGGGGCTGAAGGATCAGTTTTAAACTGGTTAATTCCATACATTCTTCCTCTGCCTCAATGTGATAGGAAAATTTATTTTTGAAACGCATGTGCTGGATCATGAGATAACTTCTCACGTGCTCCAGCTCATCCCGGACTGTAATGATGCTTTTCCCTTTGCTTAAGCTGATCCTGAAAAATCTGGCAAGTGCAGTTACCGCCTTAACCGCTTCGTTCTTCTGTTCATTTTCAATCATCCAGACAATAATGTCCAGCGTATTATATAAAAAGTGGGGATTAATCTGTGATTGCAGGGTATCAAATTCCTGTTTCCGTTTGGCTTCATGCTCCGTTACGATATCGTCCATGAGTACACGGATCTGAATTGCCATATTTTTAATGGAATTACACAAATGCTGGATTTCATAAGAGCCTCCGATGGAAACTGCAGTTTCTAAATCCCCTTCTTCCAGGATTCCTACGGATTTTTCCAACTCCTTGATAGGATTTGTTATACGAGATGAGATATAGGAGTTGATCAGTACAAGTACAAATAAAATAAGAGTAATTAAAAATACAATAAAAAGCCTTGTTTTGATGGTATTTAAAGAAACCACACTTTTAGGCGTAACACCGACGATCTTCCAGCCTGTATAGCCAACGGATTTTACCGTTATGATTCTGCTCTCCCCTTCAAAAACCTCACGGTGAATCCCGTCCTTATAGCTGGAGGCCATCTGGTTATTTTCCTTCATTCGTCCCGAATCAATGAGCTGAATCCTGGGGTGATAAAGAATCTCCCCGTCGTTTGCAATTAAATAGACATAACCGCCCTTTCCTGTGGTAACTCCGTCAAACAGATGCTCTAAGCTGGAATAGCTTAAATCCACCAGCAAAACTCCCTGAGTGGTTGATGTTCCTTCTGTAAGTTCCACCGCTCTTGATAAGGATATCACCCACCGGTACTGGTTTTCATTGTTTTCAAATATATACTGGACATGAGGATCAGAAAAATGCTGGTTTTCCGTTTTTTCCAGAGCATTGATAAACCATTTCTCTCCAGTTATGTGAAGGCTTCTTTTCAGTCTTGCTGCAGGTACGGCTTCCACCATCGCGCCGTCCTGGGCAAAAAGGGCTATGTTATCCACATTATCCTTATTGTTATCATACAAAAGGGTAATCTCATTATTAATGGACTGAGAAGAAAGGTCTGCATTCTTCACAGCTCCATAATAAAGAGAATCGGAAAGCTTCATAACTGTCCTTAAATAGGATTCCACAGATCTTGCCACCTGGTTGATCAGACTCTGATTCTCCTCCTGAACCACCTCTGCGACCTGAGAAGAAAGGCGCTGGTATAAAGACAGGGTAATCAAAAGACCTGCGGCAAGCGCTGTTATGGTAAAATATACAAATATAGTATAACGGATGCTGTTATTCTTTTTTTCCATTACCTCACTCCGCGGAATTTGGTTGGTGATACCCCAAATTTCTTTTTAAAAACATAACTGAAATAGTTCTGTTCCTGATACCCAACCTTTGCCGCAATGACATAGGTTTTGTCCTCCGTTTTATTTAACAGTTCCACTGCCTTGTTTAAGCGCAGGTCCGTAAGATAGGCGATATAGGCCTGTCCTGTTTCCTTTTTAAAAAGAGTGGAAAAGTAAGCAGGGCTCATGTGAAGATGGCGGCAGATCATTTCCACGGATAAATCCGGATTCTGATAATGATCCATAATATACTGTTTTGCTTCGTGAATTACCTGTCTTGTGGTAAAATCCCGCTCCTGATTAATTGCCTGGTTGATTTTCTCAGCTACCTTAAAAAGCCAGGACCCGAATTCTCCCTTTTGAATCTTGTCAAAAACAGCCATAGACTCAAAACCCCCGTCCATGATTTCCTCTAAATCCAGATCATGCTGCTGAACCATCTGTATCACACTGTTTAAAACTCTGAACATGTAAACCTGCTGCTGCCTGAAATGTACTTTTGCAGATTCCATCTTCTGAATAACCTGTGTCACAGACGCTTCGATTTTCTCAGACGGACCAAACTTTATGGCAGATATAAGATCCGCTTCTAAAACACTGTCGAATTCCAGCTTGCCGCTTCCTACCGGCTCCATATCATTGATGTAAATAGTATTTCCTTTTCCTGCAATTGCCTTATAGCCGAGAGCATCAATCGCTGACTGATATGCAAATGGGATATTTGATAATTCGCCGCAGCTGTGACCAATTCCTATGGTAACCGGCACCTCCAGTATTCTTTTTGTTTCCTTGCAGATATCTCCGAATACATCGATGAGTCCGGTAATAGAATCTTCATCAAGAGCCACTACCACAACCATCTCTGCTTCTAAAACCGACTGAAACAGTGCAAATCTGCAATACCCTTCCAGTTTATCCCGGATGATCTGCATGACGGAAACAGGAATCAGTTCTTCTTCCCTGTGAAGTGTCAGGGTATCACCCACTTCCCCCCGCTCCACAGCCACAGCAGCTATAATCCATTTCCATGCACCTGCAATGGGAATATCGTATTCTCTCAGCTTCTGCTCCGCAATCTCATTGGACAGATTCTTGTGCACCAGATCATTAAAAAACTGTTCCCTGAAGATCGGAAGACTCTTTCTGTAATTCTCTCTCAGCCTGCTTATATTCCGTTTTTCTTCAATCTCACGGTCAAGATTGCCTTTGATTCTCTTTAAAATAGAAGTCAGCTCTTCCACATTTACAGGCTTTAAAATGTACTCGGTCACATTGAGTTTGATTGCTTTCTGGGCATATTCAAAATCATCATATCCGGAAAAAATCACAACCTTCATGGAAGGGTAGCGCTGGCGTATCTTTTCAGCAAGCACGAGTCCATCCATATATGGCATACGGATATCCGTCAGGACCACATCCGGCTCTAAAACTTCGATCTTTTCAATGGCATCCTCTCCGTTTTCCGCATCACCCACTAATTTAAAACCGGCTGACTGCCATTCAATTTTCTTGATAATGCTTTTTCGTACTTCCTCTTCGTCATCTACTAAAATAATACTGTATAGGTCCATGGTGTTTTCCCCTCTAAGAAACAATGATGTTATGAAATCTGATAAAGCATGGCATTTACGATTGCTGCCGCCACATTGCTTCCCCCTTTTCTTCCTCTTGCCACGATATAAGGTACGTCAGGAAGAGACAGAATCAGCTCCTTGGACGCAGTCACATTAACAAAGCCCACCGGAACGCCGATGATCAGTCTGGGGTTTATCTTTCCTTCCTGTATAAGCTCATAAAGGTGCACAAGGGCTGTGGGAGCATTGCCTATGGCAAAAATGCAGTCGCCCAAAAGCCCGGCAGCCTTATCCATACTGGCATGAGCACGAGTCGTCTGCCTTTTTTTCGCATCCTCTGCCACATCTTCATCAGCCATAAAACAGTGGACACTGCTTCCCACGCGTTCAAGTGCCTTTTTATTAATTCCCGCTTTTCCCATATTGGTATCGGTTATCACCGGAATGCCTGCTTTCAATGCCTCCATCCCCAGTGTTACCGCATGAGGTGAAAATACCAGATTATCTGCATAATCAAAATCTGCAGTTGTATGAATTACACGTTTGATCACCAGTTCCTGTTCCGGGTCCAGTATCTTATCTCCCAGCTCATGGGTGATGATTTCAAAGCTTCTTTTTTCAATTTCCTCGGGTCTCACCCGTTCCAGTTTACTAAACATTTGTTCCTCCGTCGTCATTGGTTAAGCCCATCAGGCGATAAATCCGGTCCATATCCAGGCTTTCCCGCAAAAGGTCCGCCAGCCGGTCATATTGCTTTTCCTTGTATTCCTGATAGCTGATAGTTTTACCTGGCTGGTCCGTCAGCCCTTTTTTCTTTCTCAGCGCTGTTATAATGGTATCCGCAACACCTTCACTGTCAAAGAAACCGTGAATATAGGTACCATAGACGTTTCTTCTCTGGCAGCCATCCATTTTAGCCAGATGGGAGCCTGTCTGACTTTCCATTACATAGGATAAGGGCGGAAGCGCACGCTCCGTCTGTCCCATGTGAATCTCATAGCCTTCGATGTTCATCCCTGACAAATCCTCAAAAATACCATCAACTGCAGTGCACGCACCAGTCACTCTTGTCCTGGTTTTTTCTGCTCCGAATACAGTCCGTACAGGAAGCAGTCCCATCCCCCGTACAGCTGAAAGGCCGGCTAAAGATTCCACTGCCTGCGGATCCATTAACTGTTCCCCAAGCATCTGAAATCCGCCGCATATTCCGAACACAGGAACTCCTGAAGCTTCCAGCTTCACTACCGCTGCCTCCAGTCCATTCTGGCGCATCCAGAGAAGATCCTCTATGGTATTCTTACTTCCAGGCAGTATCACAAGATCCGGTTTTCCAAGATTCGATACCGAATCCACATAACGCAGGGCCGCACAAGGAATTGCAGAGAATACGGAAAAATCAGTGAAATTTGAGATTCTGGGGAAACGGATGACTGCGATTTCCACATCCGTCCACTCTGTTTTTGCAGTTCCTGCCAGATGATTTCCCAGGCTGTCTTCATCTTCTATATCCACATTCATATAAGGAACCACCCCGGCTACGGGTATCTGAAGCCGCTCTTTTATCATGTCAAGTCCCGGTTCTAAAATGGATTTATCCCCGCGGAATTTATTAACAATCAAACCTCCGATTCTGGCCCTCTCTTCCGGTTCTAAAAGCATAACTGTGCCGTAAAGCTGGGCAAATACACCACCGCGGTCAATATCGCCCACCAGCAGTACCGGCGCATCCGCCATCTTAGCCATTCCCATATTGACGATATCTTCCTGCTTTAAATTGATCTCCGCCGGACTTCCAGCACCCTCGATAACGATAATATCATACTCTTTTGCCAACGTATCAAATGCTTTTTTTATCTCCGGTATTAATTTCTTTTTATATACAAAATAATCCTTTGCAGGCATATTGCCAATGGACACACCGTTGACAATCACCTGGGAGCCCGTATCGTTAGTAGGTTTAAGCAGCACCGGGTTCATGGAAGCCACCGGCTTTACGCCTGCTGCCTCAGCCTGAACCACCTGTGCTCTGCCCATCTCCAGTCCTTCCTCTGTTATAAAGGAATTCAGTGCCATATTCTGGGATTTAAAGGGGGAAACCCGGTATCCATCCTGCTTTAATATCCGGCACAGCCCTGCCACAATCAGGCTTTTGCCTGCATTGGACATGGTGCCCTGAATCATGATTGTCTTTGCCATGCTCTCATTCTCCTTCTATCAGTATGGATTTTAATACAGCAAGAAATGCATCATTTTCCTGTCTCTGCTTTACGCAGATCCGGTAATGCGTGCCGTTAAGCCCTCTGTAATTGGAACAGGACCGGATTAATACCTGTTGGTCCAGAAGTTCTTTATATAAAAGCGTTTCCCCAGAAAGGGCACTCTCCCTTAAATCCTTAAAAAACAGGTAGTTTGCCTTAGAATCATAGACTTTAAATCCTAGCTCTGTTAAGTTTTTCTTTAGATATTCCCGTTCCGCTGCAATCAGCTTCCTTGTCTCATTCACATATTCCGTTTCCTTAAGCGCCGCCTCTCCTGCCGCCTGCGCAAGGGAAGAAACACTCCACGGCTGTCGTATGCAGTTCATCTTTTCCAGCGTTTCTTCTCCGGTTGTAATCCCATACCCAAGACGCAGCCCAGCCATGGCGTAAATCTTTGTAAATGCTTTCAGAATAAAAACTTGTTCATAACCGCCTTGTGATATAAGTTCCAGTACAGAATAGTCATTCGGATCATCAAGGAATTCATTGAAACATTCATCTATTACGCAGTATATCCCCATGGTTTTACAGAAATCCAGAAGTGTCTTCATTTCCTCTTTTCCAAGCGTATATCCGGTGGGATTGTTGGGATTGCACAAAAACAGCATCTCTACCCGGTGATCTTCGGATTTCAACCATTCAATTAACTGATGAACGGATAAAGAAAATCCGTCCTCTTCTTTTAAATCATACCACAATATATCTGCTGATACAGTTTCAAGTGCCTGCTCATATTCCAGAAACGAGGGGGCAATTAAAAGTGCCCGTCCGGGTCTTATCACCTGTACAATCTGAAAGATCAGATCCGCCGCCCCATTTCCGCAAATAATGTGTTTTTCAGAAACCTCATGAAACAAGGAAAGCTCTTTCCTCAATTTCCCGCACCGGCTGTCAGGATAACAAAAGCAGGATTCAACCGCCTGCAAAAGTGCCTTCCTGACGCCGGCAGGAAGACCCAGAGGATTGATATTTGCAGAGTAATCCATGGTAACCTGATTGGTATAAATGTCTCCGCCATGCTGATATTCCATCTTTATTTCTCCATTTCAGTAGTATCTTCTAAAGGCTGATCACAAGCAGAATGACAACCGGAATCAGCGCCAGTATGTAGGTAACTGTCATCAGCACATTCGCCCTTGCTATATCTTCATATTCCACTTCTCTCAAAGAATCTCCTATGACAGGCTTTTCATATAAGGTTCCGAAGTACCATGCATTCCCGGCCAGCTCAATCTGAAGTATCCCCGCACAGGCTGATTCGGTCTGGGCGGAATTGGGGCTCTTATGATTAAAACGGTCACGTTTCCAGATCCGATATCCATTTTTCCCACAATAGAAGCTTCCCCTGGAAAACAGCTGGCACAAAAAACCAGCCGCCACCATAAGCAATGCCGAGATACGGGCAGGAATAAAGTTCATCACATCATCAAGCCCGGCGGCACATCGTCCAAACCAGAGATACCGGTCGTTTTTATAGCCTACCATGGAATCCATGGTGTTGACTGCCTTATAAAGAAATACACCGGTTCCGCCAAAGAGGGTCATAAAAATCAACGGCGCAATCACTCCATCGGAAGTATTCTCCGCCACTGTTTCCACCGCTGCCTTGGTGATACCGATATCAGAAAGACTCTTAGTATCCCGGCCTACAATCATGGAAACTGCCTGCCTTGCCTGTTCCGTATCCTTTTTTAAAAATGCATGATATACTTTCATGCTCTCTTTTCTTAAGGAATGCCATGCCATCATCTGGTAACACATGATGCTTTCCACTGCCAGTCCGGCTATGGGGGAAATTCCGTAAGAAACGGAAAGTAACCCAAAAGAAAGTCCGCCTGCAGCTAGAAGTACCAGTACCACAAGCCATACACCAGCCAGTCTTTCCCCTGATACATTTGCCGGGAACCGGGGTCGCATCTTTTTCTCCAGCCAGCTTATCATGTTCCCGATTGCGCAAACAGGATGCCACAAAAATAAGGGGTCCCCAAAACACGCATCCAGAAAACAGCCGACCAACACTGCAGTTATATGATATTTAAACATATGTCAGTCCTTTTTCCTGTTCTATTTAATCCGGTCCGGTATACCACATACCATGCGGTATACTTCGCCGCTGTATTTTGCCAGTTTCACTGCCGCTCTGCCGGCACTCTCCCGCCACGTTCTGTCAAACGGATCTTGGGGCACGATCCCACAGCCAAGCTCATTGATGGTAATCAGTACTTCGGGATTCTTCTCCCGTATATCAGAAATAAATTCATCCGGATCTATATGATCCTTCAAAAGTCTTCTGACATATTCATGGAAATTATGTATGATCCTGCACTCAAACGCTGCCTGATACGGATCAGTCGCCCCTTCTGCCACAGATGCCTTGTCATCCACTTGTGTCTTAGTAAGCTGCAGGGCAAAGGAAAGCTTTCCCTGCCACGCTCCACCGATAATTAACCTCATCTTAATTCCTTCCTGAAACTTTCTATATATTTATATGAGATAGTACTGCCAGCCCCATTACAAGCGTCAATTCCAGGATCTGGAGAAAGTAACCTGCCAGATCTCCTGTAATTCCTCCAAATTCCCGTTTTGACATCCGGTAATAATAAAAAAACACCGTAGTTGATATGGCAAATATCAGGAAAGCAGTCTCACCTCCCGCTGAAAGCCAGACTCCAGACAGGGAAATGAAAAGATAAAGAACCATAACAATACCAACCACTTTTTTTTGAGCTGCATCAGAAAAAGCTGCTGCCAGCCCGCTTTTTTTCGCCATGGGAAAGGTGACAACAGACAGACCGCTTAAGGCTCTGGTTATCACAAATATCATGCAATATGCCGGAATCATATCAGGCTTTAATTCCATAAAAAAAGCCAGATATAGAAGGAAATACATCCCGCATCCAATAATTGCAAATGCTCCGGTATGTGGATCTTTTAATATCTCCAGCTTTTTTTCTGTCTCACCATGGGAGGATTTTGCATCAATTACATCTAACAATCCATCCATATGAATTCCCCCTGTAACCAGCACAGGGATCACAACAGGGAGGATTTGTTCTAAAAAAGAAAATCCCAGAACACGAAACAGATAAATAGCACCATACTCAAATAAACCGATCACCGCTCCAATCAACGGAAAAAAGCACATGGTATACTTCATCCGTTCCTTCGTCCATGAAACCTGGGGCACAGGGATCCGGGAATACATGGAGAATGCAATCATCATACTGCCTAAAAGATTCATGATCCAGCCCCCTTCTAATTAAAATTTCCATTCTTCTTTCAACAACCCGTATTCAAAGGTATCCTGCCAGATTGGATTATCATTCTCATCTGTAAAAAAATAAATATTTTTCAAAAGAGTCCCCTCTCTTCGAAATCCCAAACGTTCCAAAAGCTTCCATGACGCCTGATTCTCAGGATTACACATGGATACGATACGCCTTGCTCCCAGTCTGGAGTACGCATGTGAAATAAGTGCAGAAGTGCTTTCAAACGCATAGCCTTTCCCCCAATAGTCACAATGAAATACCGTATAATCAAACGTTCTGTCTCAATTCTCATTCAGTATACTCCTCGGTCATAAATCTTATCAAAATTTATAATATCATAAATACTGATAAATTGTTATTCTTTTCCTTTTTCTTTTTTTATGATAAACTTATACCAAAGATGAGTATGCAGATGGCTGGAGAAAAAGGAATATGAACAACTTCGTCATCCTTATAAACTGCTGTTTGAATACGATAAAATCACGTTTGACGCACACGCCGTGCATTCCACTATGACCTGTCAGAAAAAGCGCGCATTCAGACAGCTTTTATCCTCTCATATAAAAACCTCTTAATACACACAGGCTGCCGCATCCCCAGACACAATGTCCTTCGATGCGGCAGCCTTATTAATCCATCTGCCTAGATCAGTTTTTCCAGATCCGGAAGCACTTCTAAGCTTCTCTTTAATATTCCCTTCATATAAGCAATGGCAGTTCCATAGTTGGTAAATGGCACTCCTGCATCCGCTGCTGTCTTTCTGCGGTATTCCATCTCCCTCTCGTTTAACATACAGCTGCCGCAGTGAATAATCAGCTGATAGCCGGAAAGTTCCTCCGGAAATTCCCTGCCGGAAGAAGTCTCAATCACCAGCTCTTTTCCCGTAAACTCTTTCAGCCACCGGGGAAGCTTTACAGTACCGATGTCATCACACTGTCTGTGGTGGGTGCAGCCTTCTGATATGAGAACTCTGTCTCCATCCTTTAACTTACTGATTGCTGCCACCCCTTTGATTGCATCCTCCAAAAAGCCTTTATATCTTGCCATCAGAATGGAGAATGAAGTCAGAAGAATATCATCCGGCGTGTCCTTATTCACCTGTTCAAACGCCTGGCTGTCTGTTATAACAAGATAAGGCTTCGTTCCCAGCTTTTCAATGGTGTGTTTTAATTCCGTATCTCGGACAGAGATAGCAACAGCGCCAGCCTCTAAGATATCTCTCATGGTCTGCTGCTGGGGCAGAATGATTCTCCCCTTTGGAGCTGCAGAATCAATGGGAATAACCAGAATAACAAGATCACAGGGTTTTAGTAAGTCCCCTACAATCCGCATCTTCATATCTCCGGTGTTGACCAGACTTCCGATCCGCTCCTTCAGTTCATGAATGTGATACCCGTTCTGGGCGCTTACGGATAAGCCGTCTGCATATTCTCCGTCTCCTGCAAGATCAGACTTATTGTAAGCAACTACGTAAGGAATTTTCTTTTCTGTAAATAAGCCGATCAGCTGCTCATCCACTTGCGTTTTTCCAGCGGTACCATCCACAACCAGTACTGCACAGTCCACCCGGTTTAAGATCTGCTTTGTCTTACGCACCCGCATCTCTCCCAGTGCACCTTCATCATCAAATCCCGGTGTATCGATAATTACTACCGGTCCCATGGGAAGAAGTTCCATGGATTTATGAACGGGATCTGTTGTGGTTCCCTTAATATCCGATACTACAGACAGTTCCTGCCCTGTTACTGCATTGACAACACTTGATTTTCCTGCATTGCGGCGGCCAAAAAAGCCAATGTGAATTCTTTCAGATGACGGCGTCTCATTTAATCCCATATTGTTCTCCTCTTTTCAGTCGTCAATAGTATATCAGAACCGGAAATCCCGGATTCCAGCTTCAATTTTCTCCAGATGATCTTCACAGATCAAACGTACCTTTTCTTTCGGTATATTGTTTAATTCCGCTGCAATTAACGCCTCTCCCACTTTCTTTGTATCCTCGGAAGCATAATCCATTAAATATTCCTTTAATGTCATAAGCGCATTGGGCTGGCAGCAGTTCTGGATCTGACCGCTTTTGCAAAGACTCATGAAACGGTCGCCGGTCCTGCCTTCCCTATAGCAAGCCGTACAGAAGGAGGGGATATAGCCTAAGTCCATCAGCCAGTGAACCACTTCATCAAGGGTTCTCTGGTCTGATACGTCAAACTGCTCAGTTTCCGTAGGGCGCACCTCTTCCTCATAACCGCCCACACTGGTTCTGGAGCCGCCGCTGATCTGGGATACACCGAGTCGGATCACCTTCTCCCTAACGCTCTGGCTTTCTCTTGTGGATACGATCATGCCCGTGTATGGAACGCAGACGCGGATCAGTGCACACAGCTTGGCAAATATCTCGTCGTCGATGCCATTGGAAAAAGCATTGGGATCAATATCATCAGCACTCTTAATACGGGGAACGCTGATGGTATGGGGACCTACTCCATGAACTGCCTCTAAATGCTCCGCATGCATGAGCAGACCGGCAAACTCATATTTGTAACGTTCCAGTCCGAAGAGCACTCCGATTCCTACATCATCGATACCGCCCTGCATAGCCCGGTCCATCGCTTCGGTATGGTAAGCATAATCGTGTTTGGGGCCAGTTGGATGAAGACTTTCATAGCTTTCCTTATGATAGGTTTCCTGGAATAAAATATAGGTTCCGATTCCAGCATCCTTCAGTTTCCTGTAATTTTCCACTGTTGTTGCAGCGATGTTGACATTCACTCTGCGGATGGCACCGTTCTTGTGCTTGATGGAATAGATGGTGTCAATGCATTCCAGTATATACTCAATCGGGTTATTGACCGGATCTTCTCCTGCTTCAAGAGCAAGACGTTTATGCCCCATATCCTGAAGGGCAATCACTTCTCTGGCCACTTCTTCCTGAGTCAGTTTCTTTCTTGCAATATGTTTATTTTTTAAATGATAGGGACAATAGGTACAGCCATTTACACAGTAATTGGACAGATAGAGCGGCGCAAACATCACGATACGGCTTCCGTAGAACTTCTTTTTGATCTGCTCTGCCAGGTTATAAAGTTCCTGGATCTTCTCCGGTATATCACAGGCCAAAAGAACGGAAGCTTCCCTGTGGGTAAGCCCCTTTAATTCTCTGGCTTTTGCAATAATCTGATCAATCAGCTCCACATTATCTTTGTTTTGTTCCGCATAATCAAGAGTTTCTAGAATTTCTTCATGAGAAATGAATTCTTCCGCTTTCAGCGATTTTGGATCATACATAGTAATTCATCCTTTCTTTTGGGTCAGCTGCTGCTTTCCCGTCAGTGATTATTTGTGCTTCTAAGCATTCACATTCTGATAGGCTGTTTTGGAACTGATCCCGCTTAACTTTCCAATCTTTCCAGTCAGAGCGGAAATAGTGTTTTGAGGAGCATCCACCGCAATACTGATGACACTCACTCCCTTTTTGGGATATGGAATACCCATACGTCCGATGATGAAATGCCGGTATTCATGAAGAATATCATTTAAAATTTCCACAGAATCTTCTTCTTCCACTACAATACCGATCACAGCAATTCTTGTTTCCATGCTTCTTCCCCTCTTTCCCTTTATCTTTGAAAATAGGAAAGCCGCGCCCAAAAAGGCGCGGCAAACATACAATTCCTCAAATGCCGAACCTTCTACCTCAAAACTGGTTTTTGGTATCAGGATGCTACTATGTTATAAATATAACATACATGAGGATTTTTTTCAATTAATTCCTTCTTTTACTTTGATGGGGATCCCTGCCACTACTTCCACCACCATATGAGCCCTTTTGGCTGCAAGCTGATTGATGCTTCCCAAAACCTGACGATAATCATTGGTTTGGGGACTGTAATGATCTCCATCAGAAAATACCTCATTGGTTACGATAACCAGATGCTCACTCTGGTTCTCTAAGTTTAAGATTCCTTTTATAATTTCTTCCACAGCAGTTTCTTTATTAAGAGCCGGTGCGTCCCCAGCCTCCCACAAACCAAACAGTTCGTTGGAAACCAGATTGGACATGCATTCCAGAAGAACAACCGAAGGTCTGTTTCCCAGTTCCAGTTTTTTTAAACTGCGGTAGCATTCCACAGTCTCAAACTGTTTTTTCTCCCGCATTTTCCTGTGTTTTATAATTCTGTTTCTGCACTCCTCATCCCATGGTTTCATAGTGGCAATGTAAACCCGCCTGTCTACTCCCAAAGAAATCGAAAGATTTTCCGCATATTCGGATTTTCCGCTGCCGCTTCCACCGATTATAAGGACAGTCATGACTGATCCTCCATAGGCTTATAAGCCTCGATCTCGATATCCTCAAAGGAGCTCATGGTTCCATATACATCCGCCGCCATTTGAAGCAGCGGAACTGCTGCAATCGCTCCCGTTCCTTCACCCAGACACATGCCGGCCTGTATGAGAGGAGGAAGCCCCAGCTCTTCAAGAAGAATATGTCCTGCCGGTTCTGCAGACACATGGGAAGCAATCATAAAATCCCTGCACCCCGGATAGATCCGTTCTGCCAGAAGAGCTGCAACTGCTGATATAAAGCCGTCTAACAGCACAGGAATCCGGTAAATGGCTCCCCCTAAAAATACTCCCGTCATACCAGCCAGATCAAAACCGCCCACTGCTGACAGTATATCAATTTCATCCCGGCAATTGGGGCCGTATTCAGCCACTGCGTCCTGAATCACCTTCAGCTTCTGTTTCAGACCTGCATCATTTAACCCGGCACCCCTTCCGGTCAGCCGTATAGCGTCCTGCTTTAACAAAAGTGCTGCAACTGCACTGCTGGTAGTTGTATTTCCAATTCCCATCTCTCCGGTTGCTGCCAGATCATACCCATTTTCTGAGAGTTCACCCATAAGTTCTATTCCAGCTAAGACTGCCCGGACAGCTTCATCTCTTGTCATTGCTTTCATTTTTCGGAAATTCTTTGTTCCATACGCGATCTTTCTATTGATCAGAGGATGGCAGGAGCCGGAGACCAGATCTCTTGCAACTCCCATATCAACCGGAAACACATCCACACCGGCCCGTCTTGCCATAATACACACGCTGCTGTTGCCTCTTGTCATATTTTCAGCAACTACTGCAGTGACTTCCATTCCGGTCTGAGTGACGCCCTCTTCTACGATTCCGTTATCTGCACAAAGAATCAGAAGCCCTAGTTTTTGTAAGGATACGAGAGAACTCCCCCTGATTCCTGCTATTTTTATGATATCTTCTTCCAAAACCCCCAGGCTGTTTAAGGGCTTCGCTACATGAGCCCAGCGCAGGCGTGCTGTATCCATTGCCGTTTTATCAGGCGGCTGTATCCCTGACAGATACTCCTTCAGTTCCTCATTCATTTTCTATGCCTTTCCAGTTAAATCCTTTTCATAAAGTTCAAACCAGGGAATTCCATATTCACCGTAGCCTAAATCTGCCTTTCCTGCAAAACAGTAGCCAAGCTTTTTGTAAAGCTTGATAGCAGGCGTATTCTTTTCATTTACATCAAGACGGATTACAGCTCTTTTCTGTTCCCTGGCTTTCTCCTCCGCAAACTCCAGCATTTTTTTTCCAAACCCTCTTCCAAGGAAATCAGGATGCACTAAAAATGTATGGATTACTGCTACTTCCTCTGGTTTCGCTTCCTGTTTCCATGCTATCGTTTCATATCCTTTTTCCTGAGACTGGTTGATAATCACGGATCCTGCTGCTTTACCATCCGCCCAAAGCACGTAAAGAGTTCCCTTTTCCACACCATCCTGTGCATTCTCTTTAACAGGGTAAACTCCTTTTATCCATCCCGGATAATTGATATGACTTTCCAAATAATCATTCACTGCATTATAAAGGTCTGTAATCTGCTCAATATCCTCTGGATTCCCCTGCAGTATTTCAAATTCCTTCATAGGTTTTTCCTCTTCTGTTTCATAACCTGTCTGCATGCTTCTAAATATCTTTCCGGAATACCTGGATTTGAGGGGTAATAAAAATGGGGAAAACCTGCCATTACATTGCCTTGCGCCAGTACACAATCCCATTTCATATTCCGGCCAGGTTTACGTGCCTCCATCTGTTCGCCGTTATTTGTACTGTCCCAGTAATGAAATTCATGCCCTCTGACAGACTCTCCCTTTTTAAGAAACGGCGAATCTACCTTCGCTGTTGCTTCTATGTATCCAAACCGTTTTAATTTCCCTGCTGGAAAGCCCCTTCCCTGAATGACACCTGCCATCTGGTAAACTTCATGTTCCTCTGATTCCAGCTCCTCATGAAGATAGAGAAAACCACCGCATTCAGCCAGAATGGGGATCTTGTTCCTGTTGGCAGCCCTGATTTCCCGCAGCATATCCTGATTCTCAGACAGCTGTTTTAAATAAAGTTCCGGGTATCCTCCACCCAGTATAAGCCCACAGATTCCATACGGCAGACGGCTGTCTCTGAGCGGACTGAACGGGATCAGTTCTGCCCCCATCTCTTCTAACAGCTTTCTGTTTTCCTGATAATAAAAACAGAAAGCCTCATCAACGGCGATTCCCACCGGTACTTTCTCACTGGTAACTGTTAAATTTTCTTTCCTGTTACTTTCAGATTCAAAAGAAAGTACAGGGGCAGTTTCTGATAATTCAAGGAGTCCGTCTATGTCAACTGTCTCTTCCATTTTATAAGCCAGTTTTTTTAATTTGTCCTTCAGCCCTTCCACTTCACCAGGAAGTTTAAGCCCTAAATGGCGGCTGGAAAAATCTGCCTCATCGCATTGGGGAAGATATCCGAAAACACGGATTCCCAGGGCTTTAATCTGAGGAGTTAACCGCTCTGCCATTACCGGTGATATTCTGTTTAAAATCACTCCCTCAATACGGCTGTCTTTTCTGTACTCCAGAAAACCTTTTAAAACAGCGGCAAGAGACAGACTGGAGCCTCTGCAGTCAAGGATAAGCACCACCGGCGCTTCCACTGCGCAGGCCACTTCATAGGAACTTGCCCAGGTACTGTCTCCCCCCATTCCATCATAGTAACCCATAACTCCCTCTATGACAGAGATCTCTGTCTCCTCCGACTCCCTTATTAAAAGTTCTCTCACCGATTTTGTATCCAGAAAAAATGTATCCAGATTTCCTCCGTCTATGCCAAGAACAGCCTTATGGAACATGGGATCAATATAATCTGGTCCGCATTTAAAGGAGCGGCAGGTAATGTCTCTTAATAAAAATGCCTGCAAAAGCCCGCAGGTAATCATGGTTTTTCCGCTGCCGCTTTTCGGCGCAGCAAGCATGATCCGCTTATTCCCCTGTCTCAAAAGATATTCCTCCTTCCCCTCCGAAGGAAATGATATAGACCGGATTCTGGCCCATCATCATATGATAACTGCCTGCTGTTTTTGCTCTTGAAACCTGCATCTGAACAATCTCTGCTTCTATAGAATGCTTTTTCAGCCACAGAAGCATATCAGTTAAAGATTCCAGGGCAATGAAATTAGCAACAACCCTGACATTCGGATTCTCCCTTAATACCAGATCTAAAACTTCTTCCAGATTTCCGGAAGTCCCTCCCAGGAATACGTGAGTGGCTGTTTCAAGACCGGACAAGGCATCTGGAGCTGTTCCTTTTACCACGGTGATACAATCCGCGTTAAACTTCTTTCTATTGGCTTCTATCAGTTCCTGGGCTTCCGGCTTCTTTTCCACAGCAAAAACTTTTCCGTTAGTCAAGTACACGGATGCCTCAACAGATACCGAACCCGTTCCCGCTCCGATATCATAAAGAATGGAATCCGGGTCCAGTTCCAGTTTGGATATACAGACGGCCCGGACCTCACTTTTCGTCATGGGAACATCGCCCCGGATAAACAATTCATCTCTCATTTATTACCTCTCAATCAATACCACAGACAGGATATCAAACCTCTGATTCTTAAGCGTCCCGGGCGTTCCTCTGGTGATCCGTTCGTCTTCGTAGGATAACCGTTCTCCTACAGACAGCCGGGCATCTTCATACCCATTCTCCTCTAAAAGACTGCACAGCGCACTTACGGAATTACGTTTATCCAGCAGGGCGAAAATTCTTTGATTACTTTTCAATTCTTTCAGAAGATCCCATTCTCTGCCATGAAGGCTGATCAGCCGGACATTCTCCCAGCCGGTCTTAAGTCTGGCGCATAAATAGGATACGGAAGAGATCCCTGGAAGAATCTCCGTTTCATACAGTTCACAATACGGTTCCTCTAAAAGAGCAGCAGCCATTTTTTCCGCACCGCTGTAAAAACCGGCATCACCGGAGAAAAGAACTGCAATCCTCTTATAATCCCCGTGTTCATTTAGCCAGGGAAGGATATCCTTACTTAAATAATAAGGCAGCTTTAATACATCCGGGCTTAAGTCTCCCATATCATGAAGAATTCGTTCAGCCCCGAATACCACCTGGCAGTTTTGCAAAGTCTTTAAGGCTTTTACCGTCATCTGCTCCAGTCCGCCCATTCCGGTTCCTATTAAATAAATAGCTCCTTTGCAAGAAGATGTCTTTGCCGGTTTCCTGCTGATTAAAATCTCCTTTGCTTCCTCTAAGCCCACACCCTCTTCGTTAATAGGGCGTCCTATTACAACCGTTGTTATTTCACAGGAAGCAGCAGCCTGCAGTTTTTCTAAAAAACCTCCCGCATGGCCGGCTTCCTTTGTAACGAGAAAACGAATATCATACTGCCGGATCATCGCCCGGTTAAGCTCTTCGGAAAATGGTCCCTGCATACCAATAATTCTGTTTCCCTTAAATCCCATCTGCTCACAGGCAGTCAGTACGGATACTGCCGGAAGAACCCTGGCATATACCCGTTCTTCCCAGCCTTCCATGGTTGTATAGCATTCAAGCTCCTTGCTTCCTGTCGTAGCCAGCACATTGCCTGTATTCTGATTTAAAAAGCGGATGGCCTCCTTCATGGAATCCACCCATACCACATGTTCTCCACCGCTGCTGCCTTTTAGTGACTCCCTGAGTATCCTTAATCGTTTCGTCCCTGAAGCAGTGCATGCATGAAGAATATTCCGGCTTACTTCTGCAGCATACGGATGCGTGGCATCCAGTACCAGAGAAATTTCATTTTCCCTGATAAAGACTTCCATTTCTTTCGCATCCATGGGGGTATCGTGAATACGGAGAAACGGGCTTTCCAAAAGCATCCTCTTCCCATATCCGGTGGCAACGCTGACCCATGCCCCGACCTGGTTTTCATGACAGAATTCAGCCAGAAGCCGCCCTTCTGTCGTACCTCCGAAAATCAAGATTTTACACATTTTTATATCCTCTCGGTGTGACCATTCGTCCGTTTATCTCACTGGTCATGGAATTTCCTATGTAAACGGTAGTAAACATATCCACCCTGGTATCTTTCAGCTGTAAAAGAGATAAAACCTCCATCTCTTCTCCGTCTCTGCCAATGTTTCTGACAAGTCCGCATACCGTCTCCGGTTTCTGGTACTGCAGCACGATTTCACAGGCATGTTTCAGATAATCCGCCCGTTTTTTACTGGACGGGTTGTAAAGACAGATGACCATATCGCAAAGGGCAGAATTCTTAAGTCTGTCTTCAATCAGTTCCATCGGCGTAAGAAGATCGCTTAAGCTGATTACGGCGAAATCATGCCCCAGAGGTGCACCAAGCACCGCACCTCCGCTGAGTGCTGCTGTGACACCGGGAATCATTTCTATGTCCAGATCCTGTGCATCTTCTGCCAGCTGAAGAATAAGTCCGCTCATTCCGTATACACCAGAATCCCCGCTGCAGACCATGGCAACCCGTTTTCCTTTCTTTGCTTCTGAAATTGCCATCTGGCACCGTTCCTGCTCCTGCCGCATGGGGGTAGTGAGCATCTCCTTCTCCGGAAAATGTTCCCGTAAAAGATCTACATACACGGTATATCCAACAATTATCTCACTATCTTTTATCGCATTGACTGCCCTGACAGTCATATCCTCGTACGAACCCGGACCGATCCCTACCACATATAATTTACCTGTTGTTTTCATAACTTTACCTTCCAATCCCTGACGGCAGCCGCAACTGTCACGCCGGCAGCCACTTCTTTTTTGACAATCAGTTTTCCGCCCCCCAGTTCCTTTACACAGCAAAGTGCCGCCCGTTCACACACATTGTCCACACCTGTGATCTGCTTTACAAATGGAGAGGGAGTAAATTCCCCCTCTGTTTCAGCAAGGATTTCTGCCGGATATGTATAGAAAGGAATTCCTGTCTCTGCAGCAAATGCACAGATTCCTTCTTCCTCTTTCTTTAAATCAATACTTGCACACCCTGCGATGGCAAGCGGGGATAAATGATATTTATTTATAACCCGTGATACCCCATCCCGAATTGCTGTTACAGACGTTCCTTTCCTGCATCCGATCCCCAGAATCACAATTTTGGGGATAAGCCTGAGCAAATGATCTGTTTTCCCCTTCTCCGGCAGATCTTTTATTGTAATAAAAAGACCGGTATCTGCCTCTGCCTCCAGGCATAATTCCTCCGGCAGCGTACCTTCAATTGGGAAGTCACTGTAAAAGCCAACCGTCTCTTCCCTTAAAACAGCAGCAGACACCATTTTTACCTTCTTAAGGTCTGTAATGGCAAGCCCCATCCTTTTTGCAAATAAATCAGCCGCAAATTTTCCATGTACATCGGTAGCCGTTGTAATTACTGCCTGGCCCCCGGTAACCGCAGCAGCACGTCCAGCCAGTTCATTGGCTCCCCCCAGATGCCCGGAAAGTACAGAAATGCAAAATTTTCCTTCATCGTCCAGCACCACCACTGCAGGATCGACTGCTTTCCCTTTTAAATACGGGGCAATGGATCGGACCGCAATACCCATGGCACCGATAAACACGATTCCGTCTTTTTCAAGAAACTGTTTCTTTGTCCACTCTCCCAAAGACGTTGTGACAGGCTTAAGTCCCTGCCCTTTTCCATAACCTTCTATCAAATCTCCTTCTTTTAACAAGCCTTCCATCAGCCTGCATGCAGTCCGGGCTCCTGCCTGGGTAAAGCATATGACAGCAAGTTTCATACCGTCTCCCCGGTTCCCTTCCGGTACTCCGTTGTGAAGGAAGGATCATAAAGAAGGGAGCGTTTGTAGTCGCTTTGAGACACAGCATCTCCTACCAGAATCAGTGCTGTTTTTCGTATCTGCTCCCTTTTAGCACATTCCTGCAGGGTCTCTACCGTACAAACCACCGTCTTTTCTTCCGGCCAGGTTGCCTTATAGCAGATTGCTGCCGGCGTCTTCGGTGAATATCCGCCCCTGACAAGTTCTTCTGAAAGTTCTTTAAGCATCCCTGTACTTAAAAAAATCACCATAGTCGCACCATGGGCGGCAAAAGAAGCGATAGATTCCCGTTCCGGTACCGGTGTACGCCCCGCCATCCTGGTAATCACCACGCTCTGTGTTACATCCGGAAGGGTATATTCCATCTTTAGGGCAGACGCAGCTCCGCAAAACGAACTGACTCCCGGACAGACTTCATAAGAAATCCCCCTTTTTAAAAGCTCATCCATCTGTTCTCTGATTGCTCCGTATATACAGGGATCACCGGTATGAAGACGGACCGTCGTCTCTCCTCCTGCCTCCGCCTGCACCATCACTTCTATTACCTCTTCCAGTGTCATCTTCGCACTGTCATAAACAGCACAATCTGTCTTTTTGTAATTCAAAAGAGCCGGATTAACCAGAGAACCTGCATAAATAATTACATCTGCATTTTCTAAAAGCTCTTTCCCTCTTACTGTTATTAAATCCGGTGATCCCGGACCTGCTCCAACTATATGTACCATCACTACCTCACTATAATCAATGAATAATAACCTGCTTCGTCTGGAATCTCTGAAAGAGAATGACAGACCCGTTCCTCTGGCATGCCGCAGTTCTCCACCATAACAGCCTCTAAACCACTGGTCCTTAACTCTTCCTTAACCGCCTTCATCTGTCTCCCTGCTTTCATAAGAACCTTTACACCGGAAAGCTTCAGCGCATCTTTAATCTGATAAGAGGCCGGAATAATGTGAAGTTCCTGCGCTCCGGTGACAAGAGGAATACCAAGCCTGGCAGCTGCGGCGCAAAATGAGGGAACCCCGCTGTCCAGCCGGGTTGCATAGCCTTCCTCCCAAAGTCTGTTTAACAGATAGCTGCAGGTGGAATAAATAGCAACATCGCCAAGTGTAATAAATCCTACATTTTCCCCTCTGTCCAGCCGTTCCATCACTGCTTTCGCAGCCAGGTCATGGCTCTCTTTTAGAATCTTCTTATCTTTTGTCATGGGCATAGGCAGATACAGACATTCCTTTTCCTCTATTTCCGGAACTGCCGCTTTTGCAATCTGATATGCAGTACAAATACTTTTATCGGTGTGAGGGATGGCAATCACATCCACTTCCCGGATTCTGCGGACTGCCTTTAAAGTCATCAATTCCGGATCTCCCGGACCTACTCCAATGCCATACATGATCCCAGCCATTTATTATCCTCCTGAACTTTACTTATCTGTTGTTTATTCTATGTATCTGACGCAGAATATTGTTTTATCATCTCCGGTACACCTGGTGTCATGGAAAGAAGTCCCAGAGTGTTTGAAAACGTTACCACTTCCACTGGAATCCCACCTGTCCAATCCATCATGTATGCCTTTATCCGTTTTACCACCTCGGACATAACCGGCTTTAAGATTCCCAGCTCTTTTAATATTCCGGCAGCCGTTTCCATAGTATTGGACTGGAGCAGGGTCTCCTTTGCTTCAATATCCAAAAACGTCCGGGCACAGTCCCAGAGTACCTCCATACGACGGTCACCATACCTGGAATGGGTATTTTCCACACCTCCCGCGACCTTTATCAGTTTTCCAATATGCCCTGCAAAAAGAACCTGCTCAAATCCTTCTTCCTTCACCATTGTACAGGATTTTCGGATAAAATTGCTGATGGTAACCCCTTCCCCTGCCGGGAGGTTTAACGTTTCCTTTATAAATGTCTCTCCATAATTACCAGGAGTTAAAATCACCTGTTTTTGACCAGCAGCCGCTTTCATATGAAGCTCCAGCCTGATGGTGGCAGTCAGAGCCTCCTCGCTCATGGGCTTTACAATTCCAGTTGTTCCAAGAATCGACAGCCCGTCTACAATTCCAAGCCTGGAATTAAACGTTTTTTCTGCAAGCTCCCTGCCCTTTGGAATCCAGACGGAGATCAGCAGGGAACCTTTATAACCGGCAGTTCTTCTTATCTCATCCACTTCATCAAAAATCATGCTCCTTGGCACCGGATTAATAGCCGGATATCCAACCGGGCAGGAAAGGCCGGGTTTGGTCACCCGGCCGATTCCTTCTGTCGCTGTTAAAACCAGCGTTCCAGATTCTCCGGCCGTTTCTCTCACATAGGAATTACCAGCTAAAGATTCGTCTCCAGTTAGAAATTCCACAGATGCAAAGATCAAAGCCTTGTTGGTAACATCCGGGTCATCACCTGCATCTTTTTCAACTGCGCATGATACCTTGTCCGGTCCCATGACAACATGAAAAAGGGGCAGATCGGCTTCCGTCCCTTTTGGCGTCATTAGTTTCATATGTTGTAACCGGCTATCCAAAAGCAGCATTGCTGCTGCCGCCTTAGCAGCAACCGCCGCACAGGTGCCAGTGGTAAATCCGCATCGTAATTCTTTTTTTTCCATCATTTGCTTCCTCTTTGAGGAATATTATAAAAGATTTTTGACCAGGGTGCAAGATAATTCCTGCTTTTCACCTATACTTCCTCTTTTTTCTCCAATGCGTCGTTTTTCATTTCCCGTTTTCTTTTGGTAATCAGACCGCCGATCCGGCCGCTTTCCTTAGCACTTAAACAGCGCCAGCCGCCCTTTATCACTTTCTCATCCAGACCAAGCTCTGTTGCTATTTCAAATTTAAGTATCTCCTCCGGTTTTAAATTGCGTGGATCGAAGGGTTCATTTTTCTTTCCTTTTGGCATACTGTCGTTCTCCTTTCATGAATCTAAAAAGAGTATGCCCGTTTCAAATGGAAATAAACTCCATTTAAACAAAACAAAAAGAAAGAAGCAAAAATCGCTTCTCTCTTTTCTCGCTGATTATCTCCTGGGTATGATCACCGCTGCTATGATATATGCCAGAATTCCAGAACCGGTACAGGCAAGAATCGCCCATAAAAGACGTATTATTGTTGGGTCTACATCAAAGTATTCTGCGATTCCGCCACATACGCCGCACAGCATTTTGTCCGTATCAGAACGGTATAATTTTTTCTCCATGTTTAATCTCCTCTCTCGTTTTCACCAAGCTGATATAATTAATAGAAATTCACTTCAATAGCACCTGTACTGCAATCCAGACTCATGTCTTTATCTGCGGAATAATCCCATTTATCTCCGCTTGCAATGAAAGCCATTTGATCATCTGCAATTTTTATGGCTCCCAGACTTGACTGGAACTTGTAATTATAATCTTCCTTTTTTCCTGAAAGCGAAAGCTTTACTGCTCCCACTCTGCACTCTCCATTAATATCTCCAGTCGTTGTTCCGGTATATTCCACTGCGCCCACATTACATTCAATATTTAAATCATTGACATTGCCCTTATTTACAGAGATCGCTCCTGCATTTGCTTCCAGTCTCATATCATCTGCTGATAACGAGCGGCAGATTGCAGCGGGAGTGACCCCATTTTTCTTACCAAGACCTTTTCTTCTGGAAACTTCCAGGTATACATCAGAAAATTGAAAACCCTTTGGTACACTGACCGTCATCACAAGATCATCGTCATCTAGTGAAAGCCCGCTGTCTGTTTTCAACTTCAAGGTTCCATTGTCTTCTTCTATATGCCAGCTGTTTTTCTGTTTATTGCTGTATATAGTTATTTCACTCACGTCCGGATCTTCTTTTATAATGAGCCTGCCGGTCCTGATCTCTGCAGACAGACTGTCCGCCATACCAGTGGTATAAATCTGACTTCCCTTTTCGGCAGGTTCCTCAAAATCTAAATAAGAGAAATCGTCCGTCGGTCCTGATTCATATTTATAGTCCATATTGTCAAATGAGAAATCATCCAGTGTGTTCCTCCAACGGATCGCTCCATTGGGAGTAAGATCCCAGATGCTGGCTCCATAAGATACTGCGGTAACAGCCATGGCCCCGCCTGCCACCATCATGATTAACCCTGTAATCAGACATCTTTTCACAAATTTGTTCATGTCCGGGTCCTCCTTCCATGCAGAAATCTGTTACATATATCGATAATGCTTCGGAATAAATACGGAAGAAACTTTCCATAAAACAAACCGCACACTGCCAGAAAAACAATGCCAAGACCAAGGATAAGTATGCCCAGCCCCAATAGCAGTATTCCGTTTAACGGGTGCAGAATCATGGCAGTAAATCCAGCAACAGCCAGGGCAAATCCTGCTGCAAGGAATGCAAACGTAACTGCTCCCAGGGCCACTACTGCCCCAAACAGCGCCCCTACAATTCCTGCCAGAATGCCGAGAATCCCTCCGCCTATCCCCAAAAGCATAGGTGATGCTGAAATGATCAGTATAATCCACAAAATAATCCTGACCGGGCGTCTGTCCTTCCTTCGTCTTCTTCTGCCCTCTTCCCGGCTGGATTGTTCATAACTGCTGTCCTCAGACGGCTGTCTGGTAACCTCCGGAAGATCATACCGCTTTGCCATCTGGTAATTGGGATCCCTAAAACGTTCATCCTGAAAACCGCTCTCTGTAAATTCGCCGCCATCCTTTAAATGACCATTCATATCTGCCCGGATCATGGCCGCAATACGCTCCGGACTTCCAAATTCCCGGATCACCGATTCCTCATTGTCTGCTCCCGCCTCTTCCAGATAATCCCTGTAGTATTCAATCGCATCTTCTTTTTCTTCATCCGGAATATCCGCCAGCAGATATTCCAGCTCTCTCATAAACTCATCCCTGCTCATATATGTGCCTCCTCAAAAATACGGGATATCTTCTGCGAATAGCCCGCCCATTCGCTCTTATAGAGATTTAACTGTATCCGCCCTTTTTCCGTAATCCGATAATACCTGCGGTTTCTTCCATCGTATGCAAGATCATATACTTCCAGACATTCTTCCTTCTGAAGTCTGCGTAGCACAGGATAAAGCGTTGATTCTGAAATCTCAATAACATTTCTTACATCCTGGGTGATCTTGTAGCCGTAAGTTCCTTCCTGGTCTTTTGTTACAACTGCCAGAACAATGGCGTCCAATAATGCTGCTCCTGTGTTAAAAACCATACGTCCACTCCTATCTTTCCTGTCTGCATAATCCTTTAATCTCTGTTTACATCAGGATTTTTGGGTATGATCACTGCTGCAAGTATATAAATAGCAATGCTTCCACCGATTAAGGAAGCTCCTGTAAACAGGTGAAACAGATGTCTCCATGTCTGAAACACCATAAGCAGAATCCATATCAGCCTTATCATAACCGGATCCACAACCAGATACTCACCAATTCCTCCGCAAACTCCACATAAAACCTTGTTCTTCACTGAACGGTACAAACGTTTCGATCCCACGATAGACCACCTTTCCTCTGACTTAATTTTTTCATCTATAATATTATTTATGTCTTTATATTATACGTTGTATAACATGATGTTATTATATGTCATATAATATTAGTTGTCAACACCTATTTAAAAAATATGCAGCCAGTAAGACTGGGCGCAGACTGCTGGTTAAATTGTTTCAAAACTCAAAAAGACACCTTTATGCAAAAAAGCGTAAAAGGTGTCAAATAGTAGCCAGTCTTACCCATCAGTGTGAGCTGTAATCGATATTGTTCTTCTTTATGTAGTGATACAGGGCACCAATGAGATTGGAATCATTGAAAAAGCGGCAGGCAGTGACCTCCGGTTTGGGTAAAAAGGGAGATAGTTTCCGAAGAGGATTCTCATTGCAAAATTTCTCCACATGGTTTCTGATATACTCAATCAGAAGAGGCTGCTTGCTGATACCGCCACCGATTGCCACAAGCTCCGCATCAAAAAGTACCTGTAAATTATAAATCCGAACCGCAAGCTGTCTCGTATAGCGTTCTAACCCCTTTAATACTTCCGGATTTCCCTGTTCTGCCATCTCAAAGATCCGGATTCCATCAAGCTCTTCCTTTGGAATTCCTGTTTCTTCTGACACCGCTTTTATCAGTGCCGGAGTTCCTCCAGTTGTTCCCCAATAACCGGTCATCTGATCCAGATTTTCATCAGCTACTGCCATGTAGCTGAATTCTCCTGCAGAAAAATGCGTTCCCTTATAAATCTTTCCATCGATGATCAGACCTCCTCCGACAGCGGTTCCCAGCACAAGCACAATCCCGTTATTTATATTTTTCAGATTCCCCATCCATTTTTCTGCCAGAGCCGCACATTTTCCGTCATTTTCAATTGTAACCGGCACTTTGCATCTTTCCTGAAGCAGTTCAACCATATTATGACCTGAAACACAGCTTAGCGTCCCGCCTGTATAGAAGTATCCTGTTTCACTGTCTAATATTCCGGGAGCACTCATGGCGATGCCTTTTGCCCTGTCTTTATACTTTTTGAAAATGGAATGCAGGGTTTCCAGATAATCCTCCAGTTCATCTCTTTTATAAACCTTTGTCTTAACTTTGCCTTTTTCAATAAATTCCCCGCCTTCATTCATAAGTGCATACTTAATAAACGTACCGCCTGCATCAATTACCAGATATTCCATCCTTATCCTCCATCTCCAGTTTTCGCAGCAAGTAGGCCGGAGTACAGCTCCATGCATGGCAATAGCTGTTTACAGCCGATGAACCATAGGGAGATTCTTCCGGATTATCCGGATTATACAATTCCCAGAATGTATCTGCCCCCTGAGAAAGCATTCCTCCCCAGTAATATTTCATATAATCCACCGCCATTTTCTTTTCCCCGCACAGAATCAGTGCCTCCACATAATGATGATTCATGTAGGGCGTCACCATCCCCATAGTGGGATTGATCTCAGTAATTCGTTTTATGAGCGCACCTGCCTCTTCACCTTTTATGACACCTGCCAGTATCATCCATACCTGGCTTGCATAAGAAACCTGACGGTTAGCCCCGCTGATAAACACATTAAGCTTTTCATCCCATAAATACTTCAAAGCCGCACTGCTGCAATACCCCTTTTCCTCCTGTAATTGCTTTGCAATCTCTTTTTTTCCCAGGATCTTAGCAAGTTCAATTGCTGCATTTAAGGTATAGATATAGATTGCCTGAGCACTTGCCTGTTTGTCAAGTCCTTCTTTCCAGTCAACAAAGCACCAGAACTTATCGCTGCCTTCAATTATATAGTTATTATTGAAACGCTCTCTTGCCAGTTCAATCTGCCGGTAAGCCGGCTGCCAAAGTTCCTTTAATGTCTCCAGATCCTTTGAAGCCTCATAGTAGTCCTTCAGAGTAGATACAAAAAACAGAGAATAATCAAACAAAAAAGTATCATCTACAAGATACTCCGGCTCTGTAAAAACACAGGCGCCGATGGCTCCATCATCTCTGGTAAGTCCGCCGAACAGATAGAGGCATCTTTTGACCATATCATAATTTTTGAAGGTTTCGTAATTAACAAGTGCCTGCAGCCTTAAATCCCCCAGCCAAAGGCGTCTGTCACGTTTGGGACCATCCTCAAACACAGACTGCATACAGTTTTGAAGAGTCCGTAAGCTTACTCTGTCCAGCTGTCTCATTAGCGGATCAGCAACGCATGCCACCCCTTCCATACTAACTGCCGAAACGGCCCTGCATATAATTTCCTCCACTGCCACCTGATATTTTAAAGAAGTATCCACCACATAAATCTCCAGATAGCGGAACGCATACCTTCTCGGCAGCTCCAGACATGCGGGAAGTACATCAATATGTATATACTCTTCCTGAATCCAACCCCTGCTGATCCAGCCATTGTATTCCTCGGAATTTTCTATCATTTCTCTGGCAATTTCACCGAATTTCAGCCTTAAGTAAGCAGGTGCGTCCTGAGGACTTCCGGCTGATTTTAACTTTAAACTGACATAGCCTACCTGATGATCTCCAAAATCCAGAACAATAGAATCTCCTTTTTTCAGTAAAATACCGGATAAATCTTTAAGCTTTGCTCCTGGATGGATTTCCCCTTTTTCATCCACAGTTACAATCCCAACCGGTTTTACAATATTTTCTATCAACCTGCCCTCCAGCTTTTTTGCTTTCTCTACAAACGCCTTATTGGTAACTCTTTTCATTTTTAAATCAATACTGACTGCCGCCATAATTATTCCTTTCTTAACGTTTTGCCACTCTTCTTTCCTCTAACTCTCTGTTAATCTGCGGAAGCTTTTTATCCAGATCATACATAAGAAAAGTAATGATAGTCAATATATTGGCTGCAAGCGGGATCCATATATACATGGCACTGATGGCATTTAAAGCAGAGCCTGTCTGAACCTGTGCGTTTGCCACATAACCGCTTGATGCCAAAAGTGCTGCTGCCACAGAACTTGCGACCGCCATTCCCACCTTGCCTATAAATCCGTTTACTGCCGACATGGTTCCTGCAATGTTAACTCCTGATTTCCATTCACCATAATCCACCGGATCAGGCTGAATGGCAAAATGCATACTTCCCTTCAGTCCATATCCCAGGGCTGCAACTGTCACGCCTGCAATTACAACAGGAACTGAGGTTCCTCCTGCAAAAACAATGAGAAGTCCGGCTCCGTGAAATACAGAGCCTGTTATCATCAGATTTCTTTTTGAAGTCATACGAGCCAAAAACGGAACACTGAGATTTGTAGCAACAGGTATTAAAGTTGTAATGGTCGCAGCCACGCTTGATAGTTCTTTATTGTTGAGGTTATAAGTAAAGTAATATATGATGGCCCCTGCCTGAATTATAAAACCGCCGAAAAACCAGATAATATTGGCGGCAAACAATAACCATGGCTTATTGTGAATCAGACAGTAAATACTGGCCTTCAGGCTTACCTTTTCTTCATTGATACGCACTCTCTCTTTTGTGTTATAAAAACAGAAGAAGAATACCAGGCAGCCTGCAATACCAAAAATCATCATAACGATTCGAAATCCTACAGCTTCATTTCCGTTGCCAAAACGGTCTACCATCCTGAGAGCAAAGGCAGATACTACAGTAGAACCCATATAAGAGAAAAACACACGGCTGGCAGCCAGGTTGGTTCTCTCCTGCGGATCAGCAGTCAGAGACGGCAGTATGGAGGCCATAGGAATATTTACAATGGTATAGGCAAGAGATAATAGCATATAGGTTACATATGCATAAATGAGCATCCCCTTCTGTGAAATATCCGGTACGCTGAATGCCAGAAATGCAGTCACTGCAAATGGCACCGCACCAGCAAAAATCCATGGTCTGGATTTCCCCCATTTCGTATTGGTTCTGTCTATAAGAATCCCCACTGCCAGATCTGTAAATCCATCAAAAATTTTAGTTACCAGAAACATGACGCTTACTGCCGCTGCATTTAAATGCATCACATCTGTATAAAAGTATAATAAGTATAATGAAATCACCTGCCAGATCAGATTACAGGCAAAATCAGAAGAGCCATAACCAATTCGCTGCCTCCACTTGCTTTTTTTAATCTCTTTTTCAAACGTATCCATCTTCTCAGTCTCTCCTTATTTATTGATAGTTGTATACTATCATCATGCAAAGGTTTTGACTAATGACTAATTTATGTTATTGACTTGATATTTTTTAACATGGTACACTTATGAAAAGATTACGCCCGGAGGAAGCTGTCATGAAAATAAACAAGAAGAAATTTAAAGAATTTATCGTTTCATATGATGAAGATGAAGAATTTTACCGCCGTCTTTTTGAGGCGGAACAGCGCTCTCCCCAGACTTTTCCCTCCTATGTGGATTCATTGGACCAGGAATATATTGAACGGCGCCAGCTATATGTTCCCTGCCTGCACCCAATCTGGCATCCATATATCTCTGAAAACGCATTCTTTAAATCCTCCTCACAGAATATTTACATTAATAAACATAACCGCTATACTCCGGAATTTATTCATGAGCATGAATTTTATGAATGCTTTTACGTGTATTCCGGCGCCTGCTCCAATACCATTCAGGGGAAAAAAAGAGTGTGCAAAACCGGAGATTTATGCATTATTCCTCCTAAAACAAGGCACAGCATTGCCGTATTTGATGACAGTGTCGTGATTAATATCATGATTAAAACCAATGCCTTCCATTCAACCTTTTTTGAGCTGTTTGCCAACAACAATGCCCTGTCCCACTTTTTTGCCTATACCTTGTATAAAAAAACGGAAAATAATTACCTGCTGTTTCATACCCGGTCAGATGAGGTAATCTGCAATCTAATCGAAGACATTTATATTGAATTCTACGGACACGAAAAGTACTCTGATCCCTTACTTGACAGTTATCTTCTCACATTCTGGGCGATCCTGCTGCGCCGGCATGAAAAGCATCTGGAAAGCTTTTTAAATACCACCCATAAAAACCTTGCCCTGCCTGATATCCTGAATTACTTTCAGACACACTTTATGGATATTACGCTTTCCTCTGCTGCAGAATATTTCGGCTTTTCGGTCCCCCATTTCAGCAAGCTGGTCAAGGAACATACAGGCCAGACCTTCGTTAAGCTTATCCGGAATATACGTCTGGAAAAAGCCTGCCGGGCACTTAAGACTACAAATTTAAGCGTCTCTTCCATCTGCGAAATAATTGGTTATACAAATCCGGAGCACTTTAACCGGATTTTTAAAGAAACTTTTCATATGACTCCCGGAGAATATCGAAAAAATAAATGAATACCTTCGGCACACAAGCACCTCTGTTGTACTTCTATTGGTGGTTATATCTTCTAACTCAGCATCGTCTGTTACCTATGCCCTGCTCTCGCAGGGCTGATATAAAATCATTATATGGCATAGTATTTTTATGCCCCATGTTATTGTTTAGTTAATTCATTATATAAATAATGATTATTTTCATCTAAACTATATTCTCCAATTAATTCTGTTATTCCAAGATTTGTATCCCACTTCCCATATTTGCCATATTCATAAGTATTAGTAAAAATAATTGCCGTATTGTCTTCAAATGCAATGACAATATTATCATTCATTTTACTGCTTATTCTTACAAAGTCTGCGAAGTCGGAATTGGAAATATTAGCAAAATCGTCTTTTTTTAAATCTATCCGAACTGACTGACCATAGATCTCTTCACCATATTTGTATTCAGCATCAGTATAATGAGCTGTATATTCATTTAGCTTATTATCTAATGATATACCTTCAACCTCAGCATTTTTTTCATATTTGTTACTTTGCTCACTTTTACACCCTGATATAAATAATGAAATAAATAATAATAAAAATAAAAATTTAATTTTCATAATAACTGTACCTTTCATATTAAGAAAGGAGCAGAACAATTCTGCTCCTTTATCTTTTAATTACTTAAATGTAGTAGTACCTTTTCCAGATTGTTTTTTTATTTAATAATTTTACTCGAACTTATAGTTACGTCTTTAATATAACAGACATTTTTTTCCAAATCAATGGATTTAATAATTTTACTAAATTTTCAATAAATAATTAAATATTAAATGATAATTTGTAATGTTTTCCTAATATTTACATACTTATATGCAAAGAAAAAATTTAAAATATTGGATACGAATTAAATAAATATTAGCTTTAAGCTTTACAGCAATTATATCTTTCAACTCTGTTATAGATTTAATATATCTTTGTACAGTCTTTATTTAAACTAACCGTATGGTCTTATCACTTCACAAAAAGCATAAATAACAGCAGGTATCCTCTGTAAGAAATCAAAAGGATACCTGCTGCTATAATCCAAAACCAGACGTGCAGACATCTGCATAATTCTTTTTTTCTACAAACCAAACACATGCAGCAGACGTTTTAAATAATCTCCAAACTTCGCCTCCCGCACAGCTCCTGCTGTCAGAACCGGCACCTCACCAATCTTTTTTCCGCCAAGAGTGTATACCAGATTTCCTGCAGGCTGACCCTCTTCTATGGGTGCAGTCACAGAAGGAACCAGCTCCAGTTTCTTTTCAATTGCAGTGAAGTCTTCCCCCTTCAGGCTTAGATAGGAAAAAGAACCGCCGTATTTTAAGGGAACTATCTCGTCTACCCCGTTATCTACAATCATATCCGGAAGGGGAAGCATCTCTTTATCTTCATATAGTTTGCAGTTTGCATAGCCATAATTTAACAGCGTCTGGGCATCTGCGAATCTCACTTTATAATCCGGTGCAGCCATAATAGAGGCAATCAGACGGACACCATCCTTTTGCGCAGTCGCAGAGAGACAGTACTTTGCAATGGAGGTAGATCCGGTCTTTAAGCCGGTTACCTGAAAGTTTGTTGCCATTTTTAACAGTTTATTGGTATTGGACAGGCCAAATTCCTTTGTTCCCTGTTTTGTCACATGGGTAATGTTCTCCATCCAGATTGTAGAGTAATTATGAATCTGCGGGTACTTGTTAATCAGTTCCCTTGACATAATAGCAATGTCTCTGGCGGTGGTAAGATGTGTGGGAGATTCCGTAAGACCACAGCAGTCCTCAAAATGGGTATTTGTCATTCCCAGACCGGCAGCCCGCTCATTCATCATCTTTACAAATTCATCTTCAGTTCCCGCTATGTATTCTGCCATGGCAACGGAAGCATCGTTGCCAGAAGCCACAACGATACATTTAATCAGGGTTTCAACGGTCTGTACTTCTCCCTCTTCCAGAAACACCTGTGATCCGCCCATAGATTTTGCATGAGCACTGGTCACAACCTCATCAGTCAGTTTGATTTTCCCTGAATCCAGAGCATCGAAAATCAAAATCAACGTCATAATCTTTGTGATGCTGGCAGGGCTTCTTTTTTCGTCCGCATCCTTCTCGTATATGACCTGCCCGGTAGATGCTTCCATCAAAACCGCGCTTGGAGACTGCAGGGTGGGTCCGCCTTCTGTATTAACCGCCTGGGCCTCTTCCGCTTTTACAATCATGTCCGAGGCAACCGCTATATCCGGTTCCTGCGCGGCCACAGTCTGGCATAAGCAGGAAAATAGCAGAAAAAAGCTTAATAAAAATGCTGTAACTCTTTTCATGTTATACACGTTCCTCTGGTCAATCGCTTTATACCATTGTATGGGACTGCTTCCCGTTCATATGCCACTTTTCCCAAAAAAATTTACTTCATTTTCATTTCATCTTTCTACAAAGTATGCTATACTTGGACAGGGAATATTATTGTAGTAATTGTTTCATCCAAAATATAATAGAATTATGAGGTTTCATTATGAATCAAAATGATTTCCGTAAATGGAATGTTGGAAAAGGGCCAAAACACTCAAAAAATCTTCTGGCGGTCATCCTTGTGGGACTGCTGCTTATATTGGTTGTGATACTCTGCGGGATTATTATCAGTAAGAATATGCAGAACAAGATTCTGCCTTCTGATTCCTCTGCTGCAGCCGTTTCTTCCGAGAGCGAATCACAGCCCTCTTCTGAGGAACCTTCCTTAGCGGACACTTCAAAAGCAGACGAACTGACAGCGCTTTTATCAAATGCCGAACAGCTTGCTTCCCAATACGATTACGATGGAGCCATAAACCTTTTAAAATCTGATTCCAGGTTTGCAGCAAAGGATGAAGTCATTTCAGCCGTTAACAGCTACGAGACTTCTAAGTCTGCACTTGTCCGGATTAATCCTCTTGATGTCACCCATGTATTCTTCCATTCACTGATTATGGATACAGCAAAGGCTTTTGACGGTGATTCCAAGCAGGACGGCTACAACCAGATGATGACCACCAAAGATGAATTTATAAAAATGATGCAGTCCATGTATGACAAAGGTTATGTTCTTGTAAAAATCCATGATCTGGCATACGAAACGAAGGATGATAACGGTAATCCAAAGTTTGTGTATGGCGATATTATGCTGCCGGCAGGGAAAAAGGCATTTGTTCTGTCCCAGGACGATTTATGCTATTATGAATATATGGAGGGAGACGGCTTTGCCACCCGCATGATTATTGGAGAAGACGGTTATCCTACCTGTGAGATGAAGATGGACGACGGCAGTGTTTCCGTGGGAGATTATGATTTAGTTCCGATCCTTGAAAACTTTATTAAAACACACCCTGGGTTTTCCTACAAGGGAGCAAGAGGAATTCTGGCCTTTACCGGGTACAACGGAATCCTCGGCTACCGGACAGACGAAGCCTATAAAGATACCAACCCCAATTACGAAGCAGACCGCCAGACAGCCGCGAAGGTGGCACAGGCGCTTAAAGATCACGGCTGGGAGCTTTCTTCCCATAGCTGGGGACACCGGAACATGGGTTCCATTTCCATGAATCACTTTAAAACCGATACTGATAAATGGGAGCGCAATGTAGAGTCTCTGATTGGTCCAACTGATATCATACTTTTCCCGTTTGGAAGCGATATTGGAAGCTGGACACCCTATACAGACAGCAATGAACGGTTTACATATTTAAAATCCAAAGGTTTCCGCTACTTTTGTAACGTTGATGCAAGTAAGCCTGCCTGGATGCAGCTTGGTCCAGACTACTTCAGACAGGCCCGCAGAAATTTAGACGGTTATCGGATGTTTTATTATCCGGACAGCCTGTCGGACTTATTTAATGTCAACGATATTTTCGATCCGGCAAGACCTAAACCCGTTCCTCCGATGTAAAAATCAGCTCTGGTCTTGAGAAGTGATCTGTAAAACCGAACATAAAAAGAAAGGACGAATTGAGATTCGTCCTTTTTATTTTACCTCATCTTTGAATATGTATCCAAGCCCCCAGGCTGTCTTTAAATATCTGGGATGCTTTGAATTATCTTCTATTTTATCCCGTATCCTTTTTATATACACCATGATAGTATTGTCATCCACAATGGAGTTTTGCCACACATTCACGTATAGCTGCTCTTTTGTGAATACCTGATTCTGGTTTTCCATGAGAAACTTAATTAAAGCCAGTTCTTTTGACGTCAGGAGGATCTGCTTTCCACCCTTTCTCAAGGTGAAATCACTTAAGGACAGCCGTAATTCTCCGCATACCAGTTCTTTTTTCGCTTCCAGATTATAATCCCTGTTTCTGCGGACCAGCGCATTGGCTTTTGTGGTCAGCAATTCCAGACTGAACGGCTTGGTTATGTAATCATCTCCTCCCAGAGTGATGGCAAGAATCTTGCTCTGTTCTTCCATCTGTCCGCTCAGGAACAAAACAGGAGTATAGATCCCTTTCTTCCTGATCAGATTTACCACATAAAATCCATCCATATCATCCATGATTACATCAAGAATAATTAGATCATAAACATATTGTTCCAGCAGCTGAATGGCTGCAGTTCCGCTGTCTGCCAGAGTCACAGCTTTATTTTCTCTTTCAAAAACCTGTTTTAACGATAAACGAACGGAACTGTCATCATCAATTACTAAAATTCTGTCTGTCATTCCTATCACTCCCCGATTATTGCATGTACCTGCTCCAGTATAAAGCAAACCAGAAAAAAAAGCAAACAAGCAAATCATCAGATACGATTGATTCTACAGTTGTACAACCCCCATTAACAGACCACCTGCAAGCATAACCATCGTCACTGCGAACAGCCATTTAAAGCAGAAACGGATGTGATCCTTTAATTCCATATCTACCAGCCCGATGGCCAGGTAAGTTGCAGGTACCAGCGGACTGATCATCAGCACCACATTCTTTCCAATCATCATGGCAATCGCTGTATTTAAACCAGATACTCCAAATTTAGTTCCCACCTCGATAATCAGAGGCATAATTCCATAGAAATACGCATCGGTGCCCACTACCATACCAAGAGGCATACCTAATATTCCAAACACAATATGGATATAGCGTCCCAGGGCTTCAGGAAGAATGCTGATGATGGCATTCGCCATGGCATCCAGCATATTTGTTCCGTTCATGATTCCTACCATGGCACCTGAAGCCAGCATTGTGGCAGAAATGATCAGTGCTGTAGGGGCGTGAGCTTTAATCCGTTTGTCCTGCTCCTTTAAAGATGGGAAGTTAATAATCAGTGCAGCCGATAAAAATAACATAAACAGCACATAAGAGGTTGTGATATTTAACATCAGGGCGGCTATCAGCCCTACTGTCAGAAGAATATTAATCCAGAGAAGCTTGGGCCTTTTGAGTTCCTGACCTTTTTGATCATCGGATGCGGCAGCTTCAAGGATGCCGGTATCTGACGCTTCTCCAGTAAGACCCGCTCCTCTTCTCTTTTCCAGAGTGCCCAGCACTGCAGCTAAAAGAATGGTAACAACGCATCCTAGAATCTGGATAGGGATCAGCATATGCCACAATACGGTGGCATCCATTCCGAGTACGGTAGCAGTACGGGCAGTCGGACCGCCCCATGGAAGCAGATTCATAACTCCCATGGCAGATGCTACAATGCAAAGAAGCACCTGGGGACGAATTTTCATCCGCTTATAAATCGGCCACATAGAAGGAATACTGATCAGTACGGTGGTGGCTGTAGAACCATCCAGATGCGCAATAATCGCAATTACTGCAGTTGCAACCGTTATGGACACTACATTGGCGCCGGCTTTTTTGACCAGAAAGTTAACAATAATGTCAAAGACGCCTACATCTGACATGACTCCAAAGAATACAACAGAAAAAATAAATAAAATGGCGTTACTGGTTGTTTTGCTTACACCTTCTTTAATAAAACCGCCCACTTCTCCAATTCCGTAACCCATAATCAGTGCTGCAATGGTGGGAATCATAATCAGGACCACAATCGGTGACATTTTCCCTTTTAACAGCAGAGCTACGATGGCAATTACCATGATAAAACCAATTGTTGCTACAAACATAAGAAACCTCTCCTTTTATTTTTATATTTTAAATATACGGACAGGTTCTTACTATTTTTTGACTGATTTCTTAATAACTGTTAAGAACTAAAAAGAGATTCCAGCGCCTCTTCAATCTGTATCATAGCAATCGGTTTTTCTAAGATTCCATTCACATTCTTTCCCGCTTTTTTGCACAGTTCTTCATAATTGGAAGCTGCGGTGAGGAGAAGTATTTTAGCATCAATCCCCATACAGCGTACCAATCCTGCAAACTCAATCCCATCCATCTCCGGCATGGAATAGTCTGTAAGTATCACATCAATATCTTTTGCGTCTTTTCTTAAAATCCCAAGAGCTTCTACCGGGTTTTTACAGAACTGAACCTTATATTTTCTTTTTTCCAGTCCCTTAACCAGTGCCTTCCCCACTCCCTCTTCATCTTCTACCACCAGGATACGCTGAAAGTCGTTCTTTCTTTTATTCCGGCTACGCCGAAGCGTTGCCTCTTCCTTTTGACAAAGAGGCAGGTCAATGTGGAATACCGTTCCTTTTTCAGCTTGTGACTGCACGGAGATGGTTCCACCTGCCGCCTCAATCAGCTCTTTGATAACACTGAGACCAAGTCCTGTTCCTGCACCGTCTTCCTTCGTTGTAAAAAAAGGATCAAAAATGTGGGCTTTCACCTCATCAGACATACCCATTCCTGTATCTTCAAAGGTAATCTCATACACTTCTCTTTCTTTTTTTATCATGTGCTTTGCAGACACAGTGATACGGCCCTGTTTCCCTTTCATGGCATGGACCGCATTGGTGCTTAGATTTAATATAATCTGGGAAATCATTGTCTCACCGCTTTTAATATAACATTCTTCCGGGGAGATATCTTTTTCCAGACGGATACTGGCTGGCACTAGTTTTTTCACCATTCTGAGGCTTCGTTCCAGCTGTTCTTTCACATTAACCGCTACCAGTTTTTCCCCGGTGGAATCCTTTCTGGTATAAGAAGCCAGCTCCTTTGTCATTTCCGCCGCCCGTTTTGCCGACTGGACCATTTCAGCTACATTTTCCCTGGTTGCTGTATCCACCGACGGATCTCCAAGAATTAACTCTCCATAGATCAGGATAGGGGTGAGATAATTATTAAATTCATGGTTGATCATTCCAGATAAAGCCCCTATTTCCCATAGCCTGCTTCCATGCCTGACCTGCTCCTCCTTTTGCTGCAGCTCCTCTAGTGTGCTGTTTAACTCCCGCAGATACTTCACTTCAATTTCCATGGATCGGGTCTGATTCTCTTGTTTCATGTAATAATACAGGAATGCCCAGAACAAGATCAGTATGATTGCTGCAGCCAGCAGATTTAAACGGGCTGCCTGATTCAGAGGCTTTTCAATTTCCTTATAATTTAAGGTGACGTTTACAATCCATTGTTGTTTCCCAACTTGAGTTCTGGTATAAACAAGTACTTTTCTTGCCTTTGTCAGCTTACTCCACCAATAGCTGTCAAGGAGTTCCCTTCCTTCCTCATTCTCCTGCTGCCGTTTTAGCAGTTCTTTCAGACCTGTCAGATCCAGGTTATAGTCTTTATATTTTTCCTGACGCCCCTCTACCGCATTTAACCCAATCTGATCCTCCGTAGGATGCATTAAAATAATTCCCGACAAATCTTTCACCATGGAATATCCATTGTTCCCGACTTTAATTGGCTGAACGATCTTTTTATAAACTTCCCCTGTATTGATCGCTGCTACCGCGTAGAAAATCCGGTTCTGTTTCCTTCTCTTCACCCTGGAAACCATAAATTGTGTAAAGTGACCGGTTCCTGTCAAAACAGGTTCCAGTAATACAGCCTTTCCCTCTCTGAAATCCGATTCCAAAAGTGCCCTGTTAACCGCATCTTCTTCTTCCGATTTGTAGTTGATACCACTGAACGAGAGAACTTTTTTATCTTCTCCCAGCAATGCAATGGACGAAATATAATCCCTGTTTAATTCAATGTATGACTTTAGATATAGTTCATCTGATTTTTCCGCCGCAATTGGAATAAAAAGAGAAAATTCCTCCAGCTTTTCCTTATAAAATATGCTTAGGCTGTTGGCAGTAGATTTTGCAGTCACCATAAGATTATCCTGAGTCATACCGATCAGATGTTCCCGGTAACTCTTAAAAATCCAGAAATTCATTGCCAGCAGAAGTATCAGAAAACACAAGCCTGCTGCAACCCCTCTCAGACGCCCTCTTTTTAATATTTTCAACTTCATCACTCCCATGAACCAAAAAAGCAGTTGGAATAATAAAAAACGTTCTTCCAACTGCAATTATTGAGGATAAAAAATCCGTTTGGTTAAAATTGTACGAATCCTTTCACTGGATTGGCTGGTATCACAGACTCTGCATATAAAACCGGTCCCTCTCCCTCATAATCCTTCCAGTATTCATACGCGATTCTGGCTTTGACACGAACCCACTGTTTTGTCTCAAGACTCCTGGCATCTTTTGATTTTGTAATAAAGCCCAGAAATGTCATATCGTCTTCACAGCAGGTCATGGCCATACGACCAGGAACAAAATAATTCTTTGGGAATTCAGGGGTCTTTAATACCATGGCAGTAAATTCCACAGTTTTCCCTTCATAACGGTCCCGGCGCTCCATACAGTCCAGATACCAGATACCATATGCCTCCGGTGAAATCTCCACCAGATCTGCACTGATATCATAAGGTAAGTCTTCTTCTGCTATCTCATTAACTTCTCCTTCGGAGTCCTCAAATACGATTTCTCCTCTGGGACACATCGCCTTTAATGTACGACGGTAACCGGATAAATCCTCGATTCCATCGCAGCGGTTGCAGATAATCATCTCGGAATTGCGCACCATGGAATAAAGGAGGGATTTCATATTGGCGGCATACAGATCAAAGGTAGACATATCAATCAATGTGATCTGCTGATAAACTTTCCAGTCATCAGGAAGCTTTAAATCATCTAAATTCCACATGCCATTCCATTCAATCAGCACTCTCTCCGGATTATACAGCAGTTCCAGCTCCAGTAGCTTTTCCTGGTTTAATTCTTCCAGACTGTCAATATAAATGGCAGCCGTCTTTGTCCGTTTCAGCAGTTCGTCACTGTATTCCGTTTCTCCCTCCTCGCAGACAATCAGAAGCGTCTTCCCTTCAGCCTTAAAATAATCCTGTTCCATAGTGAATTGAAGAAACTGGGTCTTTCCTGACTCCAAAAATCCATCAATCAGGAAAACCGGCATAAAATCATCTTCCATTTCGTCGATATTACTCATCATTTCCTCCAATACTTCTATTTTCCAAAGGCCTGTTTTAACGCTTCTTCTTTCAGATTCGCTCCGATTACGCAAACCTTTCCAGTGTATTCCGGTTTACCGTCCCGAATTTCATACTGCTCCGGTACCAGATCAAAATAAAGCCATGTTCCTTTTTCCAGACCTGGAATCATACCCTTAGCACGAAGTACATCACCAAAGCCATCTCCGTATGCAAGCTCGTCAAGGATCCGGTCCAGTGTCTCCTTACTCATTGCAGGCACATTCTCAAGTCCCCAGCTGTTAAATACTTCATCTGCATGATGATGATCGTGGTCATGACCGCAGCTGCATCCACCTTCATGATCGTGATCATGGTCGTGGTCGTGGTGATGGCCTCCACAGCCGCAGCTTCCCTCTTCGTGGTCATGATCATGGTCGTGGTCATGGTGATGGCCTCCACAGCCGCAGCTTCCCTCTTCGTGGTCATGATCATGGTCGTGGTCGTGGTGATGGCCTCCACAGCCGCAGCCGCAGCCGCATTCTTCATGATCGTGATCGTGGTGTTCTTTCACTTCCTTTAACAGATCTTCTGCCATAGTATCCGGCTTTTCAATGATTTCCAGAAGCTGCTTTCCGCTTAATTCGTCACAGGGTGTTGTAACAACCACTGCTTCCGGGTTCAATTCCCGGATTATATCAACTGCAAGATCCAATTTATCAGCGGCAGCAATATCTGTACGGCTTAATACAACTGTGCCGGCATTCTCAATCTGATTGTTGAAAAACTCTCCAAAATTCTTCCGGTACATTTTACATTTCTGAGCATCTACAATAGTAACTGCACTGTTTAACGTTACCTGTATTTCAGCTGCCACATCTTTAACAGCTTTCATTACATCGGATAATTTGCCTACGCCGGATGGCTCAATGATAATTCGGTCCGGATGATAATTAGTAAGCACTTCTTTTAAGGATTGTCCGAAATCACCAACCAGAGAACAGCAGATGCAGCCAGAATTCATTTCCCTGATTTCAACGCCGGCATCCTTTAAAAAGCCGCCGTCAATTCCTATCTCTCCAAATTCATTCTCAATCAGGACAACCTGCTCACCGGCAATGGCTTCCTGCAGAAGTTTCTTAATAAAAGTTGTTTTACCGGCTCCAAGAAATCCGGATATAATATCTATCTTTGTCATACGATTCCATACCTCTTTTCTTTCCAGAGTTTAACATTACAACTACTTATTGTGTCACAAACAGAGGACAAAGTCAAGCAGAGGTCCCATGGTTTTTCTCCGCATATTGTTAACGTTTTATCAATTTTCTCCTCAATTGGAAAAAAAACTTGATTTTTGGGCATACTATGATAAAATACTTGCAACTGCTTTGACGAAAGGTCAAATGTGTGCACCAAACAAAAAGGAGAGTTTTAACCATGGAGAAACGCGGCGTAAAAGAATTCCTCAAGAGGAAGAACGTCACAATCACGGTCCAGACCTATCTTATTGACGCATTGGGTGCTATGGCATTTGGCCTTTTTGCGTCTTTATTGATCGGAACCATCTTCGGCACTCTGGGCCAGCAGTTTCATCTGGAACTATTCAATGTAATTGCAGATTTTGCTAAAAGTGCCACAGGCGCAGCTCTTGGAGTCGCAATTGCCTATGCCCTTCACGCTCCTGCACTGGTACTATTTTCTGCAGCCACTGTTGGTATTGCAGGCAATGCACTGGGCGGTCCCGTGGGCGCACTGGCCGCAACAGTAATTGCCGCAGAACTTGGAAAAATGGTATCAAAGGAAACCAGACTGGATATTCTGGTAACGCCGGGAGTCACCATTATTTCCGGTGTTCTGATTGCACAGTTTGTGGGCCCCGGGGTGGCAGGATTTATGAACTGGTTCGGAAGCCTTGTAAAGACCGCCACAGAGCTGCAGCCCTTTTATATGGGAATACTGGTCTCTGCTCTCATCGGTATCGCATTGACGCTGCCAATCAGCAGCGCAGCCATCTGCATCGCTTTATCTCTCGATGGACTGGCCGGCGGTGCGGCAACTGCCGGGTGCTGTGCCCAGATGGTGGGATTTGCCGTCCTTTCATTCCGGGAGAACGGAGTCGGCGGTCTCATGTCACAGGGTCTTGGTACCAGCATGCTGCAAATGGGAAATATCGTGAAAAATCCGAAAATCTGGATCCCTCCTACCCTTGCCTCTATGATTACCGGTCCCATAGCAACCATGGTGTTCCAGTTAAAAAACATTCCAGCCGGTTCCGGAATGGGAACCTGCGGGCTTGTGGGACCAATCGGCGTTTATACAGCCATGGGCGGAGGTAAAACCATGTGGCTTGGCATTTTGTTTGTCTGCTTTGTCCTGCCCGCCATTATTTCGCTGGCAGCCGGAGAATTGCTTCGAAAAGCAGGCTGGATTCAATTTGGTGACTTAAAGCTGGATTTAAAGTAAGAACCACAAAAGGGAACTGGCATTTAACTGCCGGTTCCCTTTTAAGATTCCTTCTTAATCCTTGTTTTTCCTGCGGCTTTTCCTTCCCGTACCGCATCCCGCACAGTTTTCGCAGCCGCCGGATCCGCATCCGCCTCTGTTCCTTAAAACACTGCGGACTGCAAAAAATACCAGAACCAGAAGTATCACTAATATTATAATTGTCGCCCAGTTTTTCACCAGCCAAACTGACATAATACCTCCAAAATTCTACTTCAAATCTTTCAATATATTATCAATATGTTCTCTCCTGCCAATTACCATTAAATGCTCCTGTGCCTGGATCTGATAATCTGCAGGCGGCATAAGCTGCGCCCTGCCATCCCGTTTAATTCCCAGTACGCTGATATGATAGCGGTTTCTGATATCAACTTCCCGAATGCTTTTATGCACCCATTCCGGAAGAGGTGGAATCTCATAGATGGAATATTCAGGAGTCAGTTCAATGTAATCAAAGACATGGTCTGTGCTGTATCTGACGGCAGTCTTTTCTGCAATATCACGGTCCGGATAGATTACTTCATCTGCTCCGTTTCTTAAAAGAAACTTCGCGTGAATATCCCTGTTTGCCTTGCTGATAACCCTTCTGCCTCCCAGCTCCTTTACCAGGCTGGTGATTTCAAGGCTGCTTTGAAAATTCGTGCCGATGCAGACAAAGCAGATATCAAAATTAGAAATGCCAAGGCTCCTTAATACGGCTTCATTGGTGCAATCGCCAATCTTCGCACTTTTCACATAGGGGAGCAGATCTTCCAAACACTCCTCCTTCTGATCCACGATCATAATATCATTTCCAAGACTGGCCATATTAATACAAAGATGATGTCCAAACCGGCCAAGACCGATAATTAAAATTGATTTCATGAATATACCCCTTTCCTTTATCCTACGTTAATTGCTTCTGCGGGCTGTTCCACATGAGCGATTCTGTGATTTTGTACAAAAGCCAGTGCAAACGATAAACTGCCAATCCTTCCGCAATACATAAGCAGTATAATAATCACTCTGGAAAATGTGTTTAACTCTCTGGTAATTCCGGTTGTCATTCCTACAGTACCAATAGCAGAAAATGCCTCAAATAATATATCTGAAAAGCCCAGAGACTGATTTGCCATAATAACAAGAGCAGCAAAAAGCGCAAGGAAAAGATTAATGGTCAATATTGTTCCCGCCCGTTTTATGGCCTCATCCTGCAGACGTCTGCCAAATACATTCACCCCATAAGACTGCTTAATATTAGAGTGAACACACATAAGAAGTACAAACACGGTAGTCGTCTTAATACCTCCGGCAGTAGAGCCGGGACTTCCGCCGATAAACATCAATATGATAGTAAGAAGCTTGCTGCCATCTGTTAAAGCATGTGTATCAGTCGTATTAAATCCCGCCGTTCTGGCTGTCACGGAACTGAATAGAGAGGTAAGTATCTGACCGCTTGTATTCATGCCCACCAAAAGGTTATTTCTTTCCAGCAAATAGAAAAGCATTGCTCCTCCAAACAAAAGAATGGACGTAGTAACCAGTACAATCTTCGTATGGAGCAGGTATTTTTTTAAATGAAATTTATTTTTATAGATATCGTCCCATACAATAAAACCAATACCTCCAATAATAATCAGGGTCATAATAACCAGATTAACCAGCCAGTCATCATAATAAGAAACGAAAGAATTATAAGGTTCTATGTTTCCCATTAAGTCAAATCCCGCATTACAAAAAGCTGATACAGAATGAAAAATACCATAAAATACGCCTCTTAAAAATCCATACTGCGGAATAAATCGAATGGCTAGTAAAACTGCCCCTGCGCTTTCAAAAATAAAAGTTCCTTTTAATATTCTTTTTGCCAGCCTTACCACTCCTCCAATCTGAAGAGTATTCACGCTTTCCTGTAAAAGACCTCTTTCCCTTAGACCGATTTTACGCCTTAGAACGATGGAAATAAATACTCCAACCGTGACAAAACCAAGTCCGCCGATCTGTATCATCGCCATGATTACAATCTGTCCGAACAGTGACCACTGCGTCCATGTATCCCGAACGACGAGACCTGTAACGCAGGAAGCGCTTGTTGCAGTAAACAGGCAATTAAGAAAATTCTCCGACTGCCCATCCTTGCTGGAGAAAGGAAGCATCAAAAGAAGTGTTCCTGCCAAAATAATAACTAAGAAACCATAAGCCAGATACTGAGTCTGGCTCACATTCCACTTAAAACGTTTGTTTCGTTTTTTATCCATGATAGTGCTGTTGCCCTTCCCTTTCTTACGGCTAATTCCATCAGCATAGTATAGCACATTTTTTTCTGAAGGAAAAGGTTTGATTTTAACATCTTATAGGTAAAATTATCTCCTGTTTTTCACATTAATCTGAATCTGCCTGCTTGTTTTTTTTACAAGCTCCGACGGTTCATACTGTTCTTCATCAAACAAGAACTGATGAAGACGCTTTACATTCTCCTCCAGATTCACGGGTATGACACAATCCCTCTTGTTAATTCTGGCATCTGCAAGCTTTGAAGGAAATCCTTCTGTCTCAGTAAGATGGAATCTTTTTATATTTTTTAAAATAGGAAGCATATCCTTCATACCCACGCTGGTGGATATCTGGTGAAGTATGGCATTCGCCAGCCGGTTTAAAGTCGGCAGATCCGCCTCTCTCGCTTTTTTCAGCGCCAGATTGGCTACTGTTCTCTGTCTTTCCGTACGCTTGAAATCCGTATCCATCTTTCTGAGTCTGGCATAGGCAACCGCCTGAACTCCGTCCAGATGATTAGGTCCCTCCTTTTTTAAATGATGGGACCCCACACCGGTTGATTCTACTGTCTCTGTGATAAATCCATTAATTACACGGAATTCGTCATGGCTGATATCTACATCGATTCCTCCAAGTATATTAATTGCATCTGCAACCGCTTTCCAGGTGAAAGAAGCATAATCATCAATGGCAATATCCAGGTTGTCCGTTAAAGCCTTCAGTGCCTGTGCAGGACCACCGTTAAAATACGCCTCATTAATCTTATCATAGCGTCCCATATCATTCACCCTTAAATAAGTATCCCGGTAAACCGAAACTGCCCTTATTTCTCCTGTTCCCAGATTTATATTAAACAGCATCTGCATATCGGATCTGGTCCCTTTTCCCAATGTTCCATTTCTGGAATCCACGCCAAATACAGCCACCGTCCAGTATCCCTCCATTTTTTCCTGGGTTTCTATGCTGATGTTTGTATTTTGGATTTCAGGCATTTTCACTTCCGGTTTTTCGATTTTGGGCATTTGTTTCGGCAAATGCGCCATATTCCATGCATACCCTATCATTGATCCGATTAAGGAAGCCCAGACAGAAGCTATGATTACAAGTCCCCACTTTAATAAATTTGATTTTGCCATGTTTCCTCCATCCTCTTCAAGAAAAAAAGAAGAGATTCATTTACGTATCTCTCCTTAAATTTTCCATGAAATCGGATTTTTATTCAAAAACATGACGAATCTCATCCGGGTGGGAAATGATATATCTGGGGTGAAATGCTTCCAGCTCCTGCCGGTCCCTGAATCCCCATGTAACACCTACCGTATCCATACCTGCATTCGTACCGGTCTTCATATCTGTATTGGTATCTCCAAAATAGAGGCACTGGGAAGGCTGCAGCTTAAAGCGGTTCGCCATTAAAAAAGCTCCTGCAGGGTCAGGTTTCACTTTAATTCCATTCCCTTCTCCGATGATCTGGTCAAAATAATTCTTTCCGTAGACAGACTCCACGCATTCTACCGCCCGTTCATGACCTTTATTGGTCAGGACGCCGATCTTTATTCCTTTATCTTTCAGAAAATCCAAAAATTCAGACATGCCTTCATATGCCTTCACCTTATAAAGGCAGTTTTCACGGAACGTCTTTTCATATATCTGAAGTGCTTCCTCATAGTGGACCAGATCTTTATCCCCGGAATAAAGGAGTGCCCTTTCTACCAGCTTGCGGTAACCATCGCCTACAAACAGCTTGGTATGGTCTTCATCCACCGGAGCATATCCAAAGCGGCCCATAGTAAGGCTGATGCTGTGAGTCATGGACTGTATGGTATCAATGATGGTTCCGTCTAAATCAAATATACAGCTTTTATACATATTCTGCCTCCTTATCTGCTCTTCCTGTAAAAATTGTACTATCTGCCCCGGTTTTTAGCAATACTTTTCCGCATATTTGGTATAACCTGTCTGCATCCGTTCATACTTTTCATATCCCGGATAATAAGACAGGAGCATTTTATGAATAATCATATGAGATACTGGGCAATCGGAATGATTTTAGGATTTGCGATCCTGCTGATTGCCGTATTTACAGCCGCAAACTGGTACAAAATCAAAAAAGCAGCCCCGCAAAGTCTCCCCTCTGTTGAAGTCAACAGGAATTTAGACAACGTGCTGGCAGAGAATCAAACACCCCTGTCATAATTGACAGGGGCATTTTTTACTCTTTTATGATCCGGATTTTAAATTTTTCTTTAAAGCAGCAAGTACAAAACAGCCTGCGACGGAACCGGCAATAATTGCAATCAGATACCCGAATGGATTGCCAATAGTGGGAAGCACAAAGATTCCGCCGTGAGGTGCACGTAATGTACATCCCAGTGCCATGGAAAGTCCGCCTGCTACTGCAGAGCCGATCATACAGGAAGGAATCACACGAAGAGGATCCGCTGCTGCAAAGGGAATTGCGCCCTCAGAGATAAAGGACAGTCCCATAATATAGTTTACCAGACCTGACTGACGCTCTTTTTCTGTAAATTTCTTCTTAAAGAATGTAGTACACAGCGCAATTGCAATGGGAGGAACCATACCGCCTGCCATAACTGCAGCCATAATATCAAAATTACCTTCTGCCAGCTGAGCCGTACCAAATACATAAGCCGCCTTGTTAACCGGACCGCCCATATCCACAGACATCATGCCGCCGACAACTACACCCAGTATAATTTTGCTGGTACCGCCCATTCCGTTTAACAGACTGGTGATTCCATCGTTGATGGCACCCACAAACGGATTAATAAATGTGGTCACAACAGCAACAAGAAATATACCAAGAAGCGGATAAAGAAGAACCGGCTTAATTCCCTCTAAAGACTTCGGAAGCTTTTTAAATGCATTCTTTAAAAACAGTACAATATAACCGCCGATAAAACCAGCGAGCAGTGCTCCTAAAAATCCGGAGTTTACGCTTCCGCCTGCAGGATTTGCAAATGTGGCGCCCATCTTTGCAATCAGACCACCGACAAAGCCCACTGCCAGACCAGGACGGTCAGCAATACTCATGGCAATATAACCTGCCAGTACCGGAAGCATCATGCCAAAGGCCTGCTCACCAATTGTTTTTATATAAGCTGCAAGAGGCGTATTTTTACCAAAATTTGAAGGATCAATGGAATAATCATCAAAAAGGAATGCAAGTGCAATTAAAATACCGCCGCCGATAACGAATGGAAGCATATGAGAAACGCCGTTCATCAAATGTTTGTAAACCGAACGTCCCAGCCCCTCCTGTCTGGAGTCATCCTCAGAAGAGGAAGAACCATCATAATGATAGACCGGTGTCTCGCTGCTCACTGCACGTTTAATGAGTTCCTCCCCCTTTTGAATTCCTTCGCTTACAGTTGCCACAACAACCCGCTTTCCATCAAAACGGGACATATCTACATTTTTATCCGCTGCAATGATGATGCCGTCTGCTGCGTCGATTTCCGCTTTTGTCAGAGCATTTCCAACGCCTTCCGCGCCGTTTGTTTCTGCCTTAAGGGAAATTCCCAGCTTTTTGCCTTTCTGCTCTAAGTTTTCAGCCGCCATAAAGGTATGGGCAATCCCTGTTGGGCAGGCTGTTACTGCCAATACACGGTAGCCGCTCTTTGTTTCCTTTTGTTTTGACTTTTTACCAGCTTCCTTCTCATCAATCAGGCGTAAAAATTCTTCCTTTGATCCTGCATGAATCAAGGACTCCTTAAAATCAGGATCCATCAGCAGAGTGGATAATTTGGATAATGCCTCCAGATGGACATCCGCCTCACCATCCGGTGCTGCAATCATAAAAATAATTTTGGATAAAGAACCATCATAAGCTTCATAATCCACTCCATCCGGCACCACAATAGCCGCCAGACCAGGCTCCTTTACTGCTGCTACCTTTGCATGTGGAATGGCAATTCCATCTCCCACCGCCGTGCTGCCGAGAGCCTCTCTTGCAAGAATCCCCTCTTTGTAGGCTGCTTTGTCTTTCAGTCTGCCGGCAGAATTCATCAGTTCCACCAGCTTATCGATGGCTGCTTCCTTACTGGAAACCTTCACCCCAAGCTCCACACTTTCCTTTTTCAGTAAGTCCGTAATCTTCATCAATACCCCTCCTTTAATAATTCTTCATAAAGCTTCATAATATCTTCCTTTGCTGCAAGACCTTGCGAAAATGCGGTCGCACTTCCTGCAGCGCTTCCAAGGCGCAAAGCGTGTTCATAACTGCCGTTTTCCAGGTAACCTGCCACAAAGCCTGCAACCATGGAATCTCCGGCTCCAACAGAATTTTTCACAATTCCGGAGGGTACTCCCATCTGGAATACCTCCCCTTTTTTTGTAATTAACACCGCACCGTCTCCTGCCATGGAAATCAGCACATTTTCTGCACCTTTCTCCTGAAGGAGCTTTCCGTAATGAATTATTTCCTCTATCGTCTCCAGGGTCACTCCGAACATCTCCCCTAATTCATGATTGTTCGGCTTTATCAGAAACGGATGATAAGCAAGCACATTTGAAAGCAGATCACGGGTTGCATCCACCACAATGCGGATTCCCTTATTGTCTAAATACTCCATGATTCTCTCGTAAATATCGTCATCGATCGATCTGGGAATACTTCCAGACAGAATTAAGATATCTCCTTTTGTAAGACAGTCAAGCTTTTCATAAAGCTGATCCACATCTTTTTTTGTTATCTCAGGTCCAATTCCGTTGATCTCCGTTTCTTCCCCGGATTTAAGTTTTACATTAATTCTTGACATTCCATGTTCAACATGGATGAAATCACTTCGAAATCCCAGGGTTCCCACTCTGCGTTCTATCTCGTCTCCGGTAAAACCTGCGACAAAACCAAGTGCAGTATTACCATATCCAAGAGCTGCCAGAACAGTTGATACATTCAGCCCTTTTCCTCCGCAGAAAATGCTTTCCTGCTCCGTTCTGTTGACTGTTCCCAGTGTGAAGTGATCTACCTGAACCACATAATCGAGAGCCGGATTAAATGTTACCGTGTAAATCATATATCACTGCTCCTTCTATATATAAAATTTTATTTCATCCCCTCGTCTATACTATAATACGATTGTTTTATTTCGTCAATACGTTTATATGAGAAATAATATTTCTCGTATCATTTCGTCGCTTTGCACAATTAGTCATAAATTAATCGTATTTTCCCGACCGTTTTTTGTACTATTTCCCCATATTCCATTATTCCCCAAAGAAATCCCAGTCATTCACCCATTACATCAAAAAAAAGAGAACCTCCCGGTTCTCCTATTTTTTATCGTCAGAGATTGCAATTTCATGACGCCGTATATGATCGTGTGAATCCGGTCTGCTGACAGACAGAAAGAGATATAAGATCTCTATCACAGTTGTTGCAGATACTCTGGAAAAACAAAACTCTCCTAAAAGCAGCTTTTCCCTGGTCGCAGTTGTGATGTGATGGTCACAGGCCTGCCCCAGCGGAGAGGAAATATTATTTGTAATTGCAATGGTTGGCACATGGTTTTCCTTGGCTACTGCCACAAGAGTCATAAGCCGTTTGGAAAAACCGGAGTTGGATATGATAATGACCGCATCCTCCGGACCCATGTTGCAGGTATATGCCATCTGAGTTTCCCATATCGTCCCGGATACAGTGGCAATTCCCAGTTGATTGAACTTAAAGGCACCATCAAGTGCGACAGGAATAGTATTGCCAACAGCCACCAGCTGTACGGTTCTTGCCTGTTCCACCACGGATAAGATTTTATCAAGTTCATCCGGATCCATCATGGAAATGGTCTGGGTAAGCTCCGTAACCTTGTTCGCCAGAATATTCTGAAGAGACTGGCCGATATTGTCCCGGCTGATATCATTGGAAATCTCGATAGAGTTGCCCCGTTCCTCAGCCACCTCTTTTGCCAGATTAATCTTTAAATGGTGAAACCCATTAAACCCGCATCGCCTGCAGAATCTGGAAACCGTCGCATCGCTCGTCCCGCTTGCCAGAGCCAGTTCCGCCACTGTCATGTCAATGATTTCACTTTTATTTGAGAGAATAAAATCCGCAATTTTCTTCTCTGCCTCAAAAAAAGAATCATAGGAAGAGCAGAGAACACCGGACACACTTATACTTTCCTGCATATATCGTTACCTCTAATTCATGTAATATTATTTCATCATTATATATGATATGAAATAAAAAGTAAAGCCTGGCTATTCTTTGCCTGATGTCAGCAGAAAAATAGTCGAAATAATACATGCAAATCCAAGCAGATCCAGCATACCAAAAACCGCTTGGGTATCTAAAAAGAGGTGCTTCTCCCATGGGCGGAAAATCAGACTGAGCAGGATTCCGCCAATGAGCATCCCCCAGCCTGCTATCACCATGGAACCATACTTTTTAAGAAGCCTGCCTGGCTGGGTAGTATAAACCGCAAGCGCTGCTGCAGAGCAGAGACCCCAGAAAAGAGCCTTGTCTGAAATCACAAGATTTCCCGGTTTCCCATGAGTTGCCAGTAAAAAAGTACCTGCCATGGCGAGTACCGCCGCCAGAAGCTCGTATCTGCCTGGTATTTTCCCTGCGCGTGCGGATACATAAAGCATAATGAGAACCGGTCCTATGTACTGAAGTACAGTTGCCGTTCCTGCATTAGAATATCCGATTGCCGTAAAATATGTATACTGGCACATGGACATACCCACCATGCCAAAAATCAATAAGTCAGCCCCGTCTTTTTTGCTTTTCCATGGAGCAAAGATCTGCTTTCCCTGTTTTATATAACAGAGAAACAGCAGTAAAATTCCTGCACAAAGGAGGCGTACCGGAACCAGCCAGTCGGAATCCAGTCCCTTTACCTGCAAAAGATACTGCCCGCAGGTTCCTGATATTCCCCATAAAATTCCACCTGATATCGTCAGAATGCTTCCCCGTTTAAGGTGCTGTTTCTCCGTCATCTTCATTGCCTTATTCCTCTTTCGTTACTCTTTTAATTTAATACCACCTGGTCAGGGGCAGATCATTATGAATACCCTTTGACAAAAGAATCTGATGCAGATCAATGATTCCGTTGTGAAAGGTTGCAGCGCAGGCATTCAGATATAAGTCCCACATTCTCACAAATTCCGTACCCATCTTTTTTTCAATCTGATCCCTGTTTTTATTAAAATTCTGATCCCAGTGACGCAGTGTTTTATAATAATGCCGCCGGAGGCTTTCCACATCCAACGTATAAAACTGATGATCACTCAGCAGATTTATCATTTCTCTCAGACTGGGAACCATTCCTCCGGGAAATATATATTTTTTCATCCACGGATCTCCCGGATACTCTTTTAATGCACTGATAAAATGCAGAAGAAAAAGCCCCCCCGGCACCAGCACAGACTCTGCACTTTTGATAAATAAATCGTAATTCTCTCTCCCTACGTGCTCCACCATACCAACACTGACTACCCTGTCAAAAGTTTTGCCGTACTGGGGAAGATCCCGGTAATCCATCAGTTCCACCTTAATACGGTCGGTCAGCCCTAAAATCTCAATCCGATTTTCAAATTCCTTTTTCTGTTCCATGCTCAGTGTGATTCCCACACTTTTAACTCCATATTCCGTTGCTGCACGAATCAGCAGATATCCCCAGCCGCAGCCGATATCCAAAAGTGTCATTCCCTCTTTTAAGTACAGCTTTTTCAGAATACGTTCCACTTTGTTGCACTGAGCTTCATAAAGAGTATCCTGGTCCGTTTTAAAATATCCGCAGGAATAGCTCATGGTATCGTCAAGCCAAAGGCTGTAGAAGTCGTTACCAATGTCATAATGAGAGGCAACTTCTTTTTCCTGGTTCTTTTTGGAAAGAGAAGTAAAAATAAGACCTTTTAGTTTTTTCTGATCTGCTGTAAATGCTGCCATCTGCCCCATAAAATGATCCAGTGCCTGAAATAAATCTCCTTCGATATCCAGTGTTCCCTTCATATAAGCCTCGCCCAGAGCCAGAGACGTGCTGGTCATTAAATCCCTGGTATTGATATCCTCTTTCATGCTAACGGTAAACACAGGATGTCCCCCACCGATCAGATATGATGTTCCGTGAAGTCTTACTTCAAACGGATACTGGTTAAATTTCTGTAAGTACGTAATTATCGATTGATCCGATACAAGTTTCATTGGCTTCCTCCATTCCAGTGATAGACACTTAAATAGATTCTTGCCGTTTCCAACAGATTTTAGTCTCTTGTAAGGTACACAACGATAACATATATTTCTCCTTCAGGCATCGCAAAACCACATGAACACCTGGAACCGAGCATGTAACAGTCCCATCTTCCAAATAAAAAGAAAAATCCGTAAGGGGTATGGTAATCCCCCATCCTTTTGCTTTTACATAACTTTCCTTCAGCGTCCAGATCTTAAAAAAGTAGGCAGTCCGCTCTTTTCCCTTCAGCTTCTCAAACAGCTCCTGTTCCTTTGCTGACATCACTTTTCGTATGATCTTTTCAGAAAAAGGACGGATAAGCTCTGTATCAATCCCCACAGGTTCATCACCAAGCGCACATACAGCCAGTCCATCCGTATGGCTGATATTATGGTAAATGTGAGGATACTCCTTCAGTTGGGGCTTTCCTCTCTCTCCTTTAACAACGGGAAGGGGAATATCTTCCCCGTAAACGATTCCGTATTCCTTCTTTAATCCCTCCCGCAGGAGCATCTCGCCCACCAGATGCTCTTTTTCATGCCTGTTTTCTCCCGCCGTTAGTTCAAATTCTTTCAGATAAATGTTAATCATACGCAAATTCCCCTGTTCAATTATCTGTCCGGATCCAGGTTCTGTTTTCCGCCGGGTTTCCGTGACAGAAATATATCCTTCTTCCACCAAGAGCGCTGATTCTTTCCGCACTTTCTATCATAGCTTCCCGGTCACAGTAAATCATGGGAAGACCGGGGTAAAATAAGTTCATAAGAGCGTCTCCCACAAATACGGCCCGTTTCTCCAGTTCCACCCCCACAGAGCCTCTGGTATGACCGGGAAGTTCCAGAACCGTTCCGTCTATGCCATATTCATCAAGCCTGTCACCTTCTTTTAAAAAGATATCAGGCGTAAAATCTAAAATCACCGAATCCTTAAAATTCTTTACAGCAACTTCGGCAACCATCATGCCCAAAAGTCCCTGATAGGAAACCGGATCCTTAAAATTATCTTTCAGAATACCCACATCACTTTTATGGATAGCCAGAGGGGCTTTCAGCTCTTTTGAAAGAAATGCTGCATTCTGTACCTGTTCTATATGGCCATGAGTCAGAATGATCAGCTCCACCCTGTTTTTTTTACACTGATTAAGAATCTTTTCTTCAAAGCCCTTTCTTCCGGTATCGATCAGAATGGCTCTGCCTTTTTTTTCTATCAGATAGCAGTTCTCGCTTCCGCATCTGATTCTTTTTATCTCCGCCATCTATCCTTCTCCCACCTGCTCCGCGCTAATCGCGGGTATCACTGTTTATTCTATTGGAAAAGGACGTCTGATATTCCACCAGTTTCATTAGCATACCATTTATTTTCCCATACATCAAACATTTTCATCAAAATACGAAAAAATGACCTGCCGGACTTTTTTGCCAGGCAGGTCTTCTCTATCTTTTTATTTATGATCGGCGGATATGAAATGCATCCATTCCCGGATAAACTGCACTTTCTCCCAGTTCTTCTTCAATCCGAATCAGCTGGTTGTATTTTGCAACACGCTCACTTCTGCTTGGAGCTCCGGTTTTAATCTGACAGGTATTTAAAGCCACTGCCAGATCCGCAATCGTGGTATCCTCCGTCTCACCGGAACGGTGGGAGGCAATGGCGGTATAGCCTGCACGGTGAGCCATCTTAATGGCTTCCAGAGTCTCTGATACCGATCCAATCTGATTGAGTTTAATGAGAATGGAATTTCCGCATCCCTCTGTAATTCCCTTTTTCAGACGCTCCGTATTAGTTACAAATAAATCATCTCCTACCAGCTGGATCTTGCTTCCCAGCTCTTTTGTCAGTAACTTCCAGCCTTCCCAGTCCTCTTCATCCAGTGCATCTTCAATGGAATAAATGGGATATTTGTCACTAAGCTGTTTCCAGTGTTCAATCAGTTCCTCTGAGGTATAGTGCTTACCTGATTTCGGCAGGACATACTGACCTTTCCCATCTCCTTTCCATTCGCTTGATGCAGCATCCATGGCAAGTACAAAATCCCGTCCCGGTTCATATCCCGCTTTTCTCACCGCTTCCAGAATCAGCTCGATGGCAGCTTCGTCACTTTCTAAGTCCGGAGCAAATCCGCCTTCGTCTCCAACGGAGGTTGCAAGTCCCTTCGCCTTTAAAATAGATGCAAGACAGTGGAAGACCTCTGTACACCAGCGCAAACCTTCCTTAAAGCTTGGCGCGCCTGCCGGCATAATCATAAATTCCTGAACATCTACGGTATTGGCTGCATGAGCACCGCCATTTAAGATGTTCATCATGGGAACAGGAAGTCGGTTTCCTGTAATACCGCCTAAAAACCGGTAAAGTGGAATTCCCATGCTGACTGCTGCTGCTCTTGCACATGCAATGGATACTGCAAGAATGGCATTGGCTCCCAGTCTTGATTTGTCCGGCGTTCCATCCGCTGTAATCATCGCCTGGTCAATACCATAGATATCAGATGCATCCATGCCAACCAGAGCATAATGAATCACAGTATTAATGTTGTGAACCGCATTTAAAACACCTTTTCCGCCATAACGGGTCTTATCTGCGTCTCTTAACTCCAGCGCCTCGAATTCGCCGGTAGACGCTCCGCTGGGTGCGGCTCCCATAGCAATGGTACCATCTGCTAAATGTACCTCTGCCTCTACAGTAGGATTCCCTCTTGAGTCAATAATTTCTCTTCCAATGACCTTTTCAATTTCCAGATAATTCATCATGATTTCTCCTTTTCTTTTATATGCTTTCCAGAATGGTCAGAACCTCCTCTACGGATTTCTTCCCAAATTCTACGATCTCATCATTGATAATCATGCAGGGAACACTCATAATCTGATACCGCTTCTTTAATTCCGGGTAATAAGCCAGATCATAAGTCCAGACCTTAACATTCCTGTTGCCTGCCGCAATTCTTCCTGCCGACATAACTGTGGTGGGGCACATGGTACAGGATAACGAAACCGCGATCCGGATATTAAACTGTTTGTTAATCCGTTGTATCCGGTCCGTATCTTCCGGAGAAAGAGACTGCCCCGGTCCTGCCGCATTATAAAGCCCAATTACAAAAGAATTAAATTCATGGCCTCCGGGAATCCCAAAAAAACGAATTCCTGTTTCCGTTCCATCTTCTCTTAAAACACACAGGGCAGGAAGTGTTTCATCCGGCTCCGTCTTATCCGATACCTGTTTAGTAATCCCCTTCACATGATCGGATATCCCCGTCAGTTCCTCCAGAAAGGATTCCATCTCAGCTGCCAGCTGGCTTTGATCCAGAAGAGCCTTAACAACAATTTTGTTCTGAAATTTTTGAAACAGATCCTTAAGCTGATGTCTCATCCCGGAACTGATAAACAGCTCTCCTTCCGTTTCTTCCAGACGTTTTGTGTCCTCACTGCTGTGTATTTCCTCCGATGCCGGCTCCCGTGGGGACAAATTCAGTTTTTCATAAACCTCAGCCACATATTTTTCTAAGGAGGTAGCAGCAACTGCACCATCGGAAACAGCTGTAACTACCTGTCTTAGATTTTTAACACATACATCACCGGCACCATACACTCCAGGGATTTTAGTCATCTGATTCTGGTCGGTGATGAGATATCCATGGCTGTCAAGCTCCAGCTTCCCTTTTACCAGCTCTGTATCCGGTACATAGCCCGCAAATACGAATATGCCAAAGGATTCACCCTCAGCTGCCTCATAATTCCATTCTTTTCCGGTTTTATTATCCAGAAAACGGGCAGATCGCAATAACCGGTCGCCTTCTGCTTTAACAATCTCAGTCTGATAATGTACCTCGATTTTTTCATGATTCCTGGCCTTATCAGCTACAGTGGCAGCACAGGTGAAATCCTCTTCCCTTACAATGATGATAACCTTTTTTGCATATTTGGTAAGAAATACCGCTTCTTCCGCTGCTGCAAACCCACCACCAATTACAAAAACATCCATTCCGGTAAAAAATTCACCGTCGCAGGTCGCGCAATACGCCACTCCTCTGCCCTTATATTCTTTCTCCCCTGCAAACCCCAGCATTCTGGGGTTTGCACCGAGAGCAAGTACAATTCCAAGTGTCTGGAAATCACCTTTATCGGTCCTTACAAGCCGGATATCCCCGGAAAAATCGAAATCTGTCACTCTGGCCATTTGAAATTCAGCGCCAAAGCTTTGTGCCTGTTCACGCATCTTTTCTGTCAGCTCTGTTCCGTCTGTTTTTTCGATGCCAGGATAATTCACGATTTCCGATGTGATGGTAATCTGACCGCCGATTTTTTCCTTTTCAAGAACCAGAACCTTAAATCTGGCCCTTGCTGCATATATGGCTGCTGAGAGGCCTGCAGGACCTGCGCCTACAATGATTACGTCATAAAGTTCAGCCATAGGATACCACCTTTACAAAAGCCCAACTAAATCCAGGCTGGGCTTTAAGGTTTTCTCCCCTGGTTTCCATTTTGCAGGACAAACTTCATCTCCGTGCTTTGCAACGAACTGGGAAGCCTCCACTCTGCGGAACAGTTCCTCTGCGTTACGTCCCACATTGCCGGCAATCACCTCATAGGCTACGATTACACCTTCCGGATTCACAACAAAAGTTGCTCGTTCCGCCATTCCTGAATCCTCAATCAGTACATCAAAGCTTCTTGCCAGCGCTCCTGTCGGATCTGCTAGCATGGGATACTTAATCTTTTTGATGGTCTTTGAAGCATCATGCCATGCTTTGTGTACAAAATGGGTATCACAGGATACGCTGTAGATTTCACAGCCCGCCTTTTTAAAATCCTCATATTTATCTGCAAGATCTTCCAGTTCCGTTGGGCAGACAAATGTAAAATCTGCCGGATAGAAAAAGAATACGGACCACTTTCCCAAAACGTCCTTTTTTATTACTTCCTTAAATTCTCCATTTATAAAACTCTGTACTTTAAAATCACTAATCTCTTTTCCAATGAATGACATACAATCTATCTCCTTTCCTGTTGGCTATACCCGATTAATATGGCTTATTTCAATTAAATTTATGAGTTAGTCGTTCCTAATTCATAATACAATCATAGCATAGATTTCCAGAAAATTCAATAAACAATATTGATAATAATTATTATTTTATTTTTAAAGTACAAAAAGCCGGAGAAGCCAAAAGAATATTCTCTTTGCAGCCACTCCGGCATTCCAGTTTCCGGAGCTAACTCATCCAGAAGTTCTTATTATCCGCACTGTACTCTAACCGGAAACGCAAGTTTCCAAAATATGCTTCCAGTGTCTGGTAAAGCACCTGATACTGCTCTGAGCCATTGCTATCACTGAGTGATTCAATGGAGCAGGATTGTTTCCCACAGGCATCTCTTAAATGAATCTTAAATTTTAGCCCGCTGTCTTTTAAAAGCTGGTTGCATTCCAGTATTTCACTGATTGATACAATCTTCATGACTGTCTCTATTCCTTCTCCTGAAACCGCTTTGCCTGTTCACCGATCAGTTCCATATCATCAAAATAGTTGATCTTCATGGCTTCCTTCACGTCTTTTAAGGTATCAGCAGCCACCGCTTCCGCTTTCTGGCTTCCCTCTTTTAAGATCTGATATACGTAAGGAATATCCGCTTCGTATTCTTTTCTTCTTTTTCTGATGGGTTCTAACTCGGCCTGAAGTACGCTGTTTAAAAATCTCTTTACCTTCACATCCCCAAGTCCGCCTCTTTGATAGTGCTCTTTCAGCTCATCAAGATTCTTGTAATCCGGTAAATATTCTTTAAAATCTTCTTCCCTGCTGAATGCGTCCAGATAGGTAAATACCGTATTGCCTTCCACTTTACCAGGATCAGAAACCATAAGGTGGTTAGGGTCGGTGTACATGCTCATCACTTTTTTCTTAACCTCTTCCTCTGAATCGGATAAGTAAATACAGTTTCCAAGTGATTTGCTCATCTTTGCCTTGCCATCTGTTCCAGGAAGCCGTAAGCATGCCTGATTATCCGGAAGAAGGATGTCAGGTTCTACCAGCGCCTCTCCGTAAACAGAGTTGAATTTACGCACAATCTCCCTCGTCTGCTCGATCATAGGCTCCTGATCTTCTCCAACCGGAACAGTCGTTGCCTTAAAAGCTGTAATATCGGCTGCCTGGCTGATGGGATACGTAAAGAAGCCCACAGGGATGCTGGTTTCAAAGTTTCTCATGGCAATCTCTGATTTTACAGTAGGATTGCGCTGAAGCCTTGAAACAGTTACCAGATTCATATAATAGAAGCTAAGCTCTGTAAGCTGTGGTATCTGAGACTGGATGAACAACGTACTCTTACTGGGATCCAGTCCGCATGCAAGATAATCCAGCGCCACCTCGATAATGTTCTGACGGACTTTTTCCGGATTGTCTGCATTGTCCGTCAATGCCTGGGCATCCGCAATCATAATAAAAATCTCGTCAAATTCGCCGGAATTCTGCAGTTCCACCCTGCGCCTCAGCGAACCCACATAATGTCCGATGTGAAGCTTTCCGGTGGGTCTGTCCCCCGTTAAAATAATCTTTCCCATTTTGTACCTCCAGATATATTATCAAGTTTTATTGTACCATTCATTCGATATTTGTCAATGAGGCACCTTATTTTACTTCAAATATATCCTCGGCATAATTGACGGATGCCATGGCATCCCTGCAATACCGGTCCGCACCGATTGTAATGGCATATTCCTTCGTAAGGACCGCACCTCCCACCATCACTTTCACAAAAGGCGCCTCTTTACGAAGCTGCCGGATGGTCTCTTCCATACTGGGAACCGTGGTTGTCATGAGGGCGCTTAACCCCACCAGTTTCACATTCCGTTCTACAGCAGTCTTAACAATGGTTTCAGGAGCAACGTCCTTTCCCAGATCAATCACCTCATAGCTGTAATTTTCCAAAAGCACCTTTACGATATTTTTTCCAATATCGTGGATATCTCCTTTTACCGTAGCCAGTATCACCGTTCCCTTTTTCTTCTCCTTAGCACCGCTTAGGGCAAGCCGTTCCTTAATTACACCAAAAGCGGCTTTTGCCGCCTCCGCACTCATCAGAAGCTGTGGGAGGAATACCGTTCCCTTTTCAAACCCTTTTCCAACCTCATTGAGAGCAGGAATCATCTCTTCCTGAATGACCGTAAGAGGTTCACTGTTTTTAAGAAGCTCAGAGACTGCTGTAAATGCTCGGTCTTTCAATCCTTTTTTAATACTTTCCTGTAAGGAGAGATCATTTCTTTTGTCCCCTCCTGCCTTTAAATCTCCTCCCTGTCTTTTTGTTTCACCAAGAACAGTCACATTACCACTGTAGGTACTGATATAAGTGCTGCACTGGGGATCCAAGTCTGCAAGAACACAGTAGCTGTAATACGAACGCATCATAGCCTCTGAATTGGGATTGATTATGGCGGCGTTTAACCCGTTCTGCAAAGCCATTGTAAAGAATGCAGCATTGACAATTTCTCTCTGGGGCAGTCCAAAGGATATATTGGATACTCCAAGAATGGTCTTCCCTCCCAGTTCATCCCTGACACGTCTCACCGTCTCAAGAGTTGTAAGAGCTCCTTTGCTGTCTGAGCTGACTGTCATGCATAAAGCATCTATGATGATATCCTCTTTCCCAATACCGTATCCAGCTGCCGTATCATAGATTTTTTTTGAAACAGCAATTCTTCCTTCCACAGTTTCCGGGATCCCATCCTCATCGAGAGCCAGTGCTACCACAACACCCCCATACCGCTTAACAAGCGGAAAAATGGCGTGCATAACCTCTTTTTTACCATTGACAGAATTGATCAGCGGCTTGCCGTTATAGATTCTCATGGCCCGTTCCATGGCGGACATATTGGAAGTATCAATCTGTAACGGAAGATCAATGATGCTTTGCAGTTCTTTCACCACTTCTTCCATCATTGATGGTTCATCAATTTCAGGAAGTCCTACGTTCACATCCAGAACATGAGCCCCATTATCCTGCTGAAGCACTCCTTCTTTTAAGATATACTCCAGATTGTGATCCTTTAATGCCTGCTTAAATTTGGATTTACCGGTAGGATTGATCCGTTCTCCAATGATAACAGGATTCCTGTCTATCACAACAGCCTGTGCATAAGAGGAAATGACCGTACGGTGTTTTTTCTCAGGAATTCTGACCGGATAATCCTTACACAAAGCCACCATCTTTTTAATATGCTCCGGTGTGGTTCCGCAGCAGCCTCCGATGATGCAGGCACCAGACTGGGCAATTTCCTTCATCGCTTCAGCAAATTCATCCTCATCAATATCATAGACCGTCTTCCCGCCTTCACTTCTCGGCAGACCTGCATTGGGATTGACAATGACAGGAACAGAGACCACCTTCATGATATCCTCTAAAATCCCCTTCATCTGAACAGGTCCAAGTCCGCAGTTAATTCCCAGTGCATCCACACCCAGGCCTTCTAAAAGAGCCACTGTTGACTCCACATTTCCTCCGGTTAACAGCTTCCCCTTATCATCAAAAATCATCGTTACAAACACTGGAAGACTGCTATTGTCTTTTGCAGCAAGAACTGCCGCCTTTGCCTCATAGCTGTCGCTCATGGTTTCAATGAGTATCAGATCCGCGCCTTCCCGGACACCGATTCTTACGACCTGGGAAAACAATTCATAGGCTTCTTCAAAATCAAGGTCACCCAAAGGCTTTAGCAGCTTGCCGGTGGGACCAATATCAAGAGCAACCGCTCCCTTTTTTCTCCCTTTAGGATAAACAGCCGTATCCACTGCCTGCCTCGCATTCCTCATTGCAGCCGTCACAATGTGTTCTAAGTCAAATTCCTTATGCTGATTAAATTTTAAACCATTTGCCCCGAAAGTATTGGTTTTAATCAGATCCGCACCTGATTCCAGATAATCTCTGTGAATCTTCACAATTAAATCGGAATGAGTTATATTCCAGGTCTCCGGAAGCTCACCGGGCTTTAAGCCGCCGGCCTGTAAAAGGCTGCCCATTCCGCCGTCAAAAAAAAGGATTCTCTTTTTCATTTCCTCTAAAATCGCTGTCATACATTCCTCCATCTGCATCCGGATTCTTTCCCTATCTCCGGTATGCACAGTCCGTTTTTTTGCAGGATTCACACCCTTTTATCTCACACCGGTAAGGCTTTTTACTGACTCCCATAACCGCCGTTACGGATTTTGAGGGTGTCATAAGCAGGCTTTCCGTGAGCATGATGCCGATCCGTTTCGGCGTTTCCAAAACGGCGGTAATCTCTCTTTGGCATTCCAGTGAAAAATCACCGTACCCCGGGCTGAATCTTGGTCTTAAGTAATAGCCTTTCGCCTCATATTCCTGTTTCAGCCTGCGGTTTTCTTCATCGCAGTATTCTTCAATCACTGCAGCTGCAGCTGCCTGCATGATGACTGCCCTGCTCATCTGAAGTCTGGTGTATTTGTGAAGCAGCACATCCACTCCGGTTCCCAGTGTTGCTGCAAACAACAGTACTTCTTCACAATCCGCCAGATTCTTGCTTAGATTCCGGCTCTTCGTACGGAAAACTGTGAAATCTATTTCATAATCAGGAAGCAGCCTTAAGGGATATGACCGGAAAATGCTTTTCGGTGACGCAGCAGCCAGAAGTTCTTTTAAAACGTCTTCAATCAAAGCATTTACCTGTTCATCGCCTTCCCTGTTCCCATATCCTAAATATCTCAGAATCTCTTTCCGGCTGATCTCCATCCATATTCCTCCCATCATTCCTGATAAAACAGGTCCGGATCTTTAACAGAAACGGACCTGCTGCCTGACGGATTACAGTATCTCCGAAAGATTTTCCTTGATCTTTAATGCAACATCCGGCTTATTCATAGAATAAACATGGATGGCATTGACACCATTTGCAATCAGATCAATGATCTGCTCCGTTGCATACGCGATTCCTGCCTGCTTCATAGCTGCAGGATTATCCCCGAACCGGTCAACAATAGCCTTGAAGCGGGAGGGCAGATAGGTCCCGGAAAGCTGGCAGCTGCGTATGATCTGCTTTACATTGGTTACAGGCATAATACCTGCAACGACCGGCACCGTAATTCCCTTCTCCCGTATCCGGTATAAGTAATTATATAAAATATTATTATCGAAAAACATCTGGGTGGTTACAAAATCACAGCCCGCTTCCACCTTCTGCTTTAAATAATCCATATCAATGGTCTTATTTGCGGATTCCACATGGCCCTCCGGATAACAGGCGGCACCGATGCAGAAATCACCGGTCTCCTTTATCTCCCTGATCAGCTCTGATGCGTAGCTGTATTCCCGTTTCACCGGTGCATCGGCAGGAATGTCTCCTCTTAATGCCAGCACATTCTCAATCCCTGCTTCCTTTAACTCTCTAAGAACCTGGCGTACCTTTTCTTTGGTAGAAGAAACACAGGTTAAATGGGCCAGAGCCGTAACATGGTAATCATGATGAAGCGCAGAAGCGATATCTACGGTATACTTACTGGTTCCTCCGCCTGCGCCGTAGGTTACACTCATAAAGGCAGGTTTCAGTTTTGCTATCTCAGCAGCAGCTTTCTCAACAGAATCATACTTATCCTCTGTTTTAGGCGGAAACACTTCAAAAGATAAGGTGGGCTTTCCCTGGCTCAATATATCGGTAATCTTCATTCTGTCAATCTCCTATCCTCTGCTTCTTTTATTTTAACACTTTACCATAAAAAACTATTTCCCGCAACAGGCAGTATTCCTAATTTTACTGTCCTGTAAATATCCTGGCAAGCGGAGAGCTTTCTGGAAGAATTAACGTATTCTCATTTCCGGCAAGAGAAGTCCTTGCAGCTTCCAAAGACCGAACAAAAGAATAAAAATCTGTTCTTTGAGGATCATGATAAGCTTCCGCCATAATTCTCATATATTCCCCTTCTCCTTCAGCTGTGATTGATGCAGCCTTTGCCTGGGCATCGGATATGCTGATGGCGATCTCACGGTCGGTTGTATTTTGTATCTTTTTTGCCTCCGCCTGGCCTTCTGCCGTAAATGTAGCCGCGATCTTATCACGTTCCGAAATCATTCGCTCATAGACAGCTGTCTTATTATCTGCGGGAAGATCCAGCCGTTTCGTTTCCACTGCCAGAAGGCGTACGCCGTACTGCACCATATTGTCCCCTGCATTCTCCATAATTGCCTGTGACAGTTCTCCATCCCGGCCGCTGATTACTTCATTCTGGGCCATACTGCTGATCACATTCTTCACAGAATTATAAACCACCGTATCAATTCTGCTCTCAGCGCTTATAACCGATGAATTTAACGACTGGGCAAATTTTAACGGGTCTTCGATCCGCCAGAGAACATAACTATCGCTGAGCATTGTCTTTTTATCCATTGTAATCACATCCGACGCAGCAAGATCGTAAAGCAGAATCTGTTTTGGCAGAGTATATGCGGTCTGGACCAGCGGAATCTTAAAAGAAATTCCAGGTGTGCTGATAACACGTTCCACTCTTCCGAACTGGCGGATCAGCTTATATTCATTTTCATTGGTAACCACAACCGACCCTGTCAGTACAATGAGGACCGCTGCTGTAATCAATATTCCTATGGCTGTTTTTATCTTTTTCATTCCTTATTCTCCTTCTTCTCACTGGTTTCTCCTCCTGTAAAGCTGTCAAGAGGCAGGATGGTACTGGTCTGGTCCGTACCGTCAATAATCACCTTCATGTTGGGAAGAACATCTTCCATGGTTTCATAAAACATTCGTTTTTTTGTCACTTCCGGATTTTTAATATATTCCTGATACATGGCATTAAATTTAGCAACCTCTGCATTGGCCTCATTAATACGTTTTGCTTTGGTGGATTCTGCTTCCTGGAGGATTTGATCCGTCTGGGCCGTTGCCTCCGGAAGTTTTTCATTGCGGTATTTGTTTGCATTGTTGATAGCTGTTTCTTTCCCCTGTTTGGCTGTCTCCACAGCTTTAAACGCTTCCATTACCTCTTTTGTCGGCGGTTCGGAATCCTGTATCGTAACATTAATAACGGCAAGCCCTACGTTATGCTCCGCCAGCTTCGTGGCAATCATTTCCTTTACCTTGGACTGAATCTCATTTTTTCCATTGGTGAGAACGGAATCTACATCGTAGCTGCCAATAACGGTCCGTATGCTGCTTCTCGTTACATTCTTAAGAATAGTCAGCGGTTTCTCAGAAGCGTAGATTGCTTTTATCGGATCAGAGACTTTGTATTCCACAAAGAAATCCACGTTTACAAAATTATAATCCCTGGTTATCATAAGGGAGTCTTCTTCCCTGCTTTCATTGTCACTGGGATCATAGCCTATGGCAAAGCCCTGGATTGTGGTATTCACTTTTTGCACATTCTGTACAAAAGGGATTTTAAAATGAAGGCCCGGCTCTGCAACAGTTCTGGGAATGCCAAGGGTTGTCACCACTGCCTGTTCCTGCTCCTGTACATTGTAAACGGATCCTAATGCTATCACCAGGACCGCTACAGCGATTAAAAGTCCAAATCCGGACTTCTTAAACAGCTTCTGGAATTTTTTAAGCTGTTCCGTTCTTTTCGGGTTAACTGTTTCCATAATTCAAATCCTCTCTTTCTTTTCTTATCACAAAAGAAGTATAAAAAAAGACCTTTGCCAATACCTGACGGTACCAGTAAAAGTCTTGACATTTCATAAGAATGCGGATAAATCTCTTTATCGTTGTGACGCACGCTTATCCATCCTTACGGTGGAAGCTACTCCCTTTTGTGATTGGTATTATTATACCAGATCCATCATTGTCTGTCAATAGTGGGGTCTTCCCGCTAAGTTTCCTGATTTTTAACAGTTTCAGGATTGTTAAATGTCACATAAATCTGTACCCAGTCTTCGTCGACATATAAGTTAATATCAAAGATTCCCTCCAGTATATAAGCTCCATCCTCATAGCTGAGCCTTGACTTTGCCTGTTCCATAATGGAAGGGATGCTGCTTTGTTCCGGCGTAATTCCGTAAGACTCCTCAGTCAGCCTTAAAAACTGCTCTAAGTAAGCCATCGATGCTTCTGTGTCCTTTAAGTAAGACACGTACTGATGCAGTTCCCCTGTCGCCGTATCGTAATTGATATCAACATACTCATACGACGCTTCATCCTGTTCCTCACCATCGGTTGCATCGGTTATGAAATAAACACTTTTCACTGTCTCAAAATATGTGACAGGGCCACTGTCCTGATCAATCTCATAATTGTATGAGTTAGTCTCTTCAGAACTGATCTGCCAGCCATAGTCTCCTTCTTTCATAAAACTGCTCATAGAATCTGCAATGGCTCTTCCGTCTGCCTCAAAATGATTATAGCCGCTGCATGCTTCTCCTGCAGCAATTACATCTGCTTCCTCTAAATCCCGATATCCGGAGTCTTCATCTCTAACTTCAGTTTCATGAGAATAGGTTACAGCTGCCACAGTGTAACTGACAAGAGCGCCTGCTGCTGAGATAGTTACAAAAAACACGGCCAGTATAACCGGCAATAAATAAGACTTTCTCTTATCTCCCCCTGGCTGGTTCATGACGGGTCTCATTCCCGCCTGCTGACTTTCAGGCTGTACTACAACCGGGTCCACCCCGCTTCTTTTCTCATTTAATAAATAGTTAACTTCCCAGTACACAGGCTTTCTGATAACACGCCTGCACCTGGGGCAGTAATTCACCTCATTCACCGGAAGATCGCAGACCGGGCAAATCTTTTTCATCATCTTTTGTTCCCCCTCCTTCAGCCCAGGACCAAATGAGCTACTGCAATCTCATCATCCTCCCGAAAGCCCTGTGCACATACCTGAATATCATATATATATTTTTCGTTCAGACCTGTTAAACCGGCAATTGCTTCAATGCTCTTTCCTTCTCTGGCAAGAGTCAGTACCTTATGAACATCTTCTATGGTCTTATTTAAAAGTTCGTCAGACTCCGTGGAATAATTAAGTGAATTTCCATCTAAATCCTGATCCGTTATAAAATCTTCCAGAGAAAGTTTCTTTTCCTCTCCCTGCCCTGAATAATAATCCTCTGAAAGCTCCCAGTCCTTTTCATCCTTTATCATCGTAGCACTCCTTTCAAAAACAGGCAGGTTCACGGGAACCTGCCTGCTATGTATCTATTATCTATTATCTTTTATTTCTTAAAAAGTCAGGAATATTAATCTGTACTTCCTTGTTCACAGTCGGACGGTAAGGCTGTCCGTTTCCCTGAGGTGCGTTCTGAGGAGTACCCTGTCCGTAATTTGGCTGTTTATTATAATTGGGATTGCTGTAGTTCTGGCCGCTGTAATTTCCACTGTTCTGGTTGTTAGGATAAGCCTGTCCGGAATAATTATTGGCATTGCCATAGTTCTGGTTAAAGTTTTGATTATATCCTGGATTTGCTGCGGTTGCTGCTGCTTCCTGGCTTCCCGGCTGAGGCGCTGCCTTTGGCTGCTTATAGTTTGGATTGGAGAAATTAGTCATAACCTTGGAAACCGGTGTTTCATGCTGCATATCAAGTCCTGTTGCAATAACCGTTATGCTTGCTTCATCCTGGGCATTCTCATCATACATGGCACCGAAAATAATATTTGCATCATCTCCTGCCATCTCCTGAACATAGCTGGCTGCTTCATTGGCCTCAATCAGGCTGATGTCTCCGGAGATATTAATAATTACATGAGTTGCACCTTCGATGGTAGTCTCAAGAAGCGGACTGGATACAGCCTGTTTCACTGCCTCTATTGCCTTTTCATCACCCTTTGCACGGCCAATACCGATATGTGCGATGCCTTTATCTGTCATAACCGTCTGAACATCTGCAAAATCCAGATTAATCAGCCCTGGTACATTAATCAGGTCTGTAATTCCCTGTACTGCCTGCTGAAGTACTTCATCCGCTTTCTTCAAAGCATCAGGCATCGTCGTGCGTCTGTCCACAATTTCAAGAAGACGGTCATTGGGGATCACAATCAGTGTGTCCACACTTTCCTTTAAACGTTCAATACCTGAAGTTGCATTGGTCATACGTGTCTTAGCTTCAAAACGGAAGGGCTTTGTTACAACACCTACAGTTAAGATTCCCATATCCTTCGCAATCTTAGCCACTACAGGAGCTGCCCCGGTTCCGGTTCCGCCTCCCATACCACATGTAACGAAAACCATATCTGCACCCTTCATGACCTGAGCCAGCTCGTCCGCATTCTCTTCCGCTGCCTTTTCGCCAATCTCAGGCTTAGCACCTGCCCCAAGGCCCTTAGTCAGTTTTTCACCGATCTGCATGGCAGTAGGAGCCTTGCAAAACTGCAATGCCTGCTTGTCCGTGTTAATTCCAAGAAATTCCACACCAGCTATATTCTCATCAATCATGCGGTTCACCGCATTGTTTCCGGCACCGCCTACACCGATTACCAGAATTCTTGCAGCATTATCCGCCTCATTTATCTTAATCTCTAACAAGATTATATCCTCCTTTAACCATATACAGCTTACTGTATAAACCTATTTAATATAATATTTTATTTTGTAAAAAATATCAACCATTTTTTTAACAAAATTCCATGTAAAATATGTAAATTCACTTATCTTTCATAAAACGGTAAGATGTGACAGTTTCCGCTTCGTCATATGTATCCAGATAAAGAGTGCCGGATAATCCGCCCAGAACAGGCAGCTGATCACTCAGTTCTGAGATCTTTCCGCTCATCTGGTCATTGCTTCCAAGATACACACGGATGGTTCCCATCACAAGCGTTGCATTCCCCTGGGAATCGTATTGGATCTCATCCACCGGGATCTGGTGGGTGGACAAAAGCTGGGTCAGTGTCAGAATACGGTCAAAGACTTTGGGATCCTCCACGGGAAGGGGCCGGTGCAGAGCAATATGCCCATACGAAAGCCCCGTAATCCATGGAATTCCTGTCAGTTTTTGGCTGGAACTCTCCACAATAATTCCGTCTTTATCAAAATACATATAGCTGCCCATATAGGAAACATAACCGACCACGGATTTTTCATAAACAATCACTTCAACGCTTACAGGGCTCTGGAATACGATTTTATAATCTTCCACGAAAGGAATCTGTTCGTGTTTCTGAAAGTGGTCCTTGTAAATACAGAAAATCGCATTCCGGTCCCAGCCATCCTTAAATAATAAGTCTATGATCTGATCGGATGTATATTTTTTGTTGCCGGTTACAGTAATATTTCTGATCTGAAGCGACAAAAATACCGCCGCCCCAGCCAGAAGGAATACTGCTATGATTGCAACTGTCAACTTTCTTCTGCTCTTTTTGAAATTTTTCATTCCTTACCTCTGATTACAGCTCCAACACTGCTTAAATCGCGGCAGATATCCTCATACCCCCGGTCAATGTGGTGGCAATCCAAAATCTCAGTAACACCTTCACCTGCAAGCCCTGCTACAACAAGTGCAGCTCCGCCTCTTAAATCAGGTGCAGTTACGCAATTCCCTTTTAGCGGATACAGCCCGTGTACAATCGCCCTTTTTCCTTCTATGACAATATCTGCTCCCAGCTTCTTAAGTTCTACGGCTGCACCGAACCTGCCTTCAAAAATTGTCTCCTCCACTCTTCCCCAGCCCACTCCTGATGCCATCACTGCCATCACCTGGGACTGAAGGTCCGTTGGAAATCCCGGATATGGTTCGGTTGTAACATTGACACAGTCAGGGCGTCCTTTCATGGAAACCTCCAGCTGGTTTGTATACCGTTTTAACTCTGCTCCCATTTTTTCTGCCAGTAAAAGAGCAGAAGTAAGATGATCCGGCTGGATTCCTTTTAAAAGCACATCCCCTTCGGCTGCCATAACTGCTGTTAAATAAGTACCTGCTACAATCCGGTCTCCTGACACAATAAATTCAGAATCATGTAAACCTGTAACTCCTGTCACGGCAAGTCTGGAAGTTCCAATACCATGAATTCTCGCCCCCATATTGTTTAAGAATTCACATAGCGAAATGATCTCCGGTTCTTTTGCCGCTCCATGTATCACAGTAATTCCTTTTGCGTAAACAGCCGCCATCAGAGCATTTTCCGTCGCTCCCACACTGGGAAACGGGAAATAAATATCTGCGCCCACAAGGTTTTTGGCAGAGGCGCACAGCTTCTCTTCTTTCTCCTCGATCACGGCACCAAGCGTACGGAACGCTGCCAGATGAATATCGATGGGTCTTAGTCCAATGGAACAGCCTCCCGGAAAACTGGTAACAGCGTAACCCAGCCTTCCAAGAAGGGGACCTGACAGGATAATAGAGGAACGCATGCTTTTTATATACTCTTCCGGAATCTCTGCGCAGTTGATATCAGAAGCATCAATGGTCAGCATATGTCCGTCAAGAATGTAGTTACACCCGATACGCTCAAGTATCCCCAGCATACAGAACACATCCTGTATCCTGGGGACATTGTGAATCACTGTAGTACCTTTATGGAGAACCGCCGCTGCCATAATTGGCAGAACAGCATTTTTGGAACCCTGAATTTTTATCTCACCTCTTAAGGATCGTAACCCCTGGACCTGTATGACTGACAAACCGGTACCTCCCATGGTTTCTTATATACTATCCTATGTTATAAGTGAGAGAATGGTTTCATATCCAGCTATTTTTCCAGTTTAATCTGGTTGGAAACACTTAAAACCATGCCCATCTCAACCATGAGAAACAAAACTGACGTCCCCCCGTAACTGATAAAGGGCAGGGTAATTCCTGTATTCGGTATGGTATTGGTTACTACGGCAATGTTTAAAATTACCTGAATGGCAATATGTCCCATAACCCCTACCACCAAAAGCGCGCCGAACAGATCCGGTGCATTATCTGCTATCAGCATAAAACGGTATATCATGAAGAGGAAAATAAGAATCACTGATACCGCACCAAAAAGTCCCAGTTCTTCACAGATAATGGAAAATATCATATCATTCTGTGCCTCCGGCACGAACCCCATCTTCTGTATGCTCTCACCCAGACCTCTTCCTACCAGTCCTCCGGAGCCAATGGCATACAGTCCCTGCAATACCTGATAACCACCTGTAGAAGGGAATGCCTCCGGTTCCAGCCAGACAAGAATTCTTCCCAGCTGGTAATCATGAAGTATATTTAACTTCTCAAGCACCGTGGCGATGGGACCGGCAAACGCTAGTAACCCTACGCCTGCAAAACCACAGGCAAAAAACGGCCACTTCTTTTTACATGCCACAAACAGCATGACAAATGCAATTCCAACGATGATAATACCAGAGCTTAAGTTGTTAGCAGCAACAATCCCGGCAATGGGGAGAGTGGTGACAATGATAAGCCCTGCTCCGTTTTTTGTATTGATATTTCTGCCCATCTGCACTATCATAACCGCCAGCATAACTATGAGAGCGATCTTTACAAACTCTGTTGGCTGAAACGTCAGACTTCCCACGCCCAGCCATCTTCGTTTACCATTCAGTTTCTTACCGAACAGGGAAACAGCAATCATCAGAATATAAGATAGTACATAGGCTAACACTGCGAATTTCCCATACCAATGGTAATCCATCTTCGAAATCACAATCATCACCACAAACCCGCCCAGAGCAATCTTGGCCTGCTTTATCATAAAGAAGGACGCATTGCCGAACTTCAACTGGGCAGCGTAAGAACTGGAGCTGTAAATCATAACAAGACCAAAGACAGATAGAAATATAACAGTGAACAGCAGACTGTAGTCATAAAAACGGCGCGGCCTGTTTTTTTTCACTACTGGCCTTTTTTCCGCCATACCATTCCTCCTCGCCATCCAAATTACAATGCCCGATCATACTAAAGGCTGCGGACACATTCTTTAAAAATCTCCCCACGCTCTTCATAGCACCGGAACATACCCCAGCTTGCACATGCCGGAGAAAGCAGCACATAATCTCCTCTGTTGGCATAGGAGGCACAGACACTTACGGCTTCCTGCATATCTTCCGCATACATTACATTGGTAAACCCATGCTTTGCTGCGCATTCCGCTATTTTTTCCCTGGTCTGGCCAAGAAGCACCATGTATTTCACTTTCCCGTCAAAGGATTCAATCCATTCATCATATTCGGAATTTTTATCGTATCCTCCTGCAATCAGGATTGTGGCCCCCGGCATCGCCTTCACTGCCTGGATTGCCGCATCCGGATTGGTTCCCTTTGAATCATTGTAATACTTTACTCCTGCTTTTTCAGCAACAAACTCAATTCTGTGCTCTACTGCCTGAAACTCACAGACAGCCTTTTTAATCACTTCCATGGGAACCTTTAACTCAGCCGCAATGGCAATTGCAGCCATCACATTCTCATGGTTATGGCGGCCAAGAAGCTTTAATTCATGGATATTAACAATCTCTTCCCGAATGCCGTTCTGATTGCGGATAATCATATCTCCATCCATACAGTACCCCTCTTTTAAAGAGGTTCTGCTGCTGAAATAAACAGTACGGGGTTTCACCGATTCCCCCAACTGGCGAAGCACCGGATCATCATAGTTTAAAACACAGCAATCCTGTTCCGTCTGGTTCGCGGTGATGCTTTCTTTCACTTTTATGTAGCATTCCATAGTTTTATGACGATTTAAATGATCAGGCGTGATATTTAATATCGCACTGACTTCAGGCCGGAAGTCGGTAATGGTCTCCAGCTGAAAGCTGCTGACTTCGGCTACTGTCACCGAATCCTCTGTCGTATTTAATGCTTCCTGTGTATATGGTATTCCTATGTTGCCCACAATGTAAACATGCTCGTAATACGCCTTTAAGATCGCTCCGGTTAATGCGGTAGTGGTTGTCTTTCCATTGGTTCCCGTAATGGCAGCGAGCTTTCCTTTTGCATGATGGTATGCCAGCTGTATTTCACTCCATATAGGAATATTCTCCTCCTTTAAAACCGATACAAAAGGTGCATCAAGTCCGATGCCCGGGCTGATTACACAAAAGGAGATATCCTTTAAGTCCTCTTTTTTCAATTCTCCGAGAATCACGGAGATTTTATCCTTTTCTTCAAACTTGCCTAACAGCTCATCCTCTTTTAAAGCATCATTGCTGTCATATAAAACAGCTTCATCACCAGTCTTTAATATCATCCTGGAGGCGGCGATCCCACTTTTTCCACTTCCTGCAACTAAAATTTTCTGACTCATATGGTTTCTCTCCTATAATCCAAGATATGCGAGCAGGCAAAGAACCGCAGTAACAATTGCAAATACAGCCACCACCCTGGTTTCAGACCACCCGCAAAGCTCAAAATGGTGGTGAATGGGAGCCATTTTAAAAAACCGCTTCCCGCCTGTTCGTTTAAAGTATGTTACCTGGATAATCACAGATAACACCTCAAGCAGATAGATAAACCCTATAATTGCTATAAATATCGGCATCTGCATCATAAAGGCACTGGAGGCAACAAAGCCTCCCAGCCCCAGCGAACCGGTATCTCCCATAAACACCCGGGCTGGGTAAACATTAAAGAGAAGAAACCCTAACAGGCTGCCTACTACTGCACCTGTTATGGGGCTGATGCCGGTTCTTTCTCCTATGGCTACTACCGTTAAGAATGTGGCTACCAGTATGGTGACGCTGGTACACAGGCCATCAAGACCATCGGTAAAGTTCACTCCATTGTCTGTTCCGATAACGATAAAAAATACTGCCGGTACAAATAAAAAGCCAAAATTCAAATAGATTCCGCTTTTAAATCCTCCTGTAAACGGAACCAGCATGGAGGTTCCCACATCTTTGGAATGAATTAAATAAAATGCAAAAATCCCTGTTATGATCAGCTGGCCCGCCATCTTCTGTGCAGGAGTCAGCCCTTCCGACCTCTTCATCACGATTTTAATATAATCATCAAGAAAGCCAACAATACCAAATCCCACCGTCACAAACAAAACCGGTATAATCTTTGGATAATCCTTTACGTAAAACAAAGATGTAACAATAATACTGGTTAATATAATCAGGCCTCCCATGGTAGGGGTCCCCTGTTTTTTTAAATGGCTCTCCGGTCCTTCCCTGCGGATTTCCTGGCCAAATTTTAATCTGTGGAGAAACGGTATTACTATGGGACACAGCATTGCGCTGATGGCGAAAGCTATGATGATTGCCAAAATCGTTTCGTTAATCATGTCACACCTCGATCGTTTATGTATTTGTATATCAAAAGTACACAATTAGTAGTATACGTCTTTTTGCCTGAATAATCAACCACTGATTCGAAACGCAGAAACAGTTTTTTCCTCTGTTGGCTCAATTCCCAGATAAGGAAAAATGTTCTTGAATATATCGGCAATTACTGGTGCAGCAATGGTTCCGCCATAGTAGATGCCCTGTGGTTCATCAATGGTAATAAGGGCAATTACCTGCGGATTATCAGCCGGGGCAAATCCCACAAAAGATGAAATATACTTTTTTAAGCTTCTTGGCAGCTTCTCAGAGGTGGCTGTTTTCCCTCCGATCCGGTAACCTTCAATCTTCGCTCTTTTTCCGCTTCCCTCAGAAACAACCTGTTCCAGAATATAACGCATGGTTTCACTGGTCTCCTTTGATACAATTCCTTCTTTTACCGGATAGGTAAATGTGTGTACTGCTTTTCCGTCAGAGCTGACAGCTTTCACTCCGAAATGTGGTGTGATGCGGTTTCCTCCGTTAATAAGAGAAGAAGCCGTGGTAATCAGCTGCATGGGTGTAATCTGAAACGACTGGCCAAATGATACGGTTGCCAGCTCCACCAGTCCCATATCCTCTTTCTTATGCATAATGGTAGAGGCTTCCCCGGGCAGATCAATTCCGGTCTTACCCTTTAAACCAAACTGTACAAAATATTTGTAGTAGTTATCCACTCCAAGACGCTGCCCCACATCAATGAGAACAGGATTACAGGAATTCATCATACCCTGCAAGAATGTTTCTGATCCGTGCCCTCCCACTTTATGGCATCTGATTTTTCTGTCTTCCACCACCCTAAACCCGGGGCAGGAAAACTGATCGGTGAGTTTTACAACGCCGGCCTCCAGACCTGCAGCGGCAGTTACAATCTTAAAGGTTGACCCCGGCTCATACGTATCATTGATACACGGATTTCTCCACATTTTATTTAACAGATCCTGCTTCTCTTTTTCATTTGCAGGAATGACCGTTTCACTGTTCAGTGTAAACGGATCATTCAAATTAAATTCAGGTGCATTGACCATTGCCATAATTTCCCCATTTTGGGGATTCATGATAATAATTGATACACGTTTTGCACCCTTTTTCTCCATTACCTGATAGGCCGCCTGTTCACAGTAACGCTGAATATTTACATCCAGACTGATATACAAATCCTGGCCTGCAATCGGTTCAATCCGGTCTTCTGCTGCATTTTGAATCTCAATGCCAGCTGCATCCGACATGGTTAAAATCTTACCATTTAAACCTTTTAAATACTGCTCGTACTTTACCTCCAGGCCGATAATTCCCTGGTTATCTCCTCCTGTAAAACCAAGTACTGTGGAAGCGAGGGTATCGTAAGGGTAATACCGTTTATAATCTTCATCCACCTTAACCCCTGCAAGATGATATGCGCGGATCTGGTCTCCCAAAGCCTTGTCTACATTTGTCTTAATAATTTCCCTGGAACTGTACTTTTCCACTTTCTTGCGGATATCTTCTTCCTTGAGTCCTAATTCCTTTGAAAGAACCGCAACCACTTCATCTGCCTGTTTCACCTGATTGTGGATGACCGATATGGTGCAGACAGTACGGTTTGTGGCAATGACAGTTCCTTTCGCATCGATAATATTTCCTCTTGCAGCTTTAATGGTCCTCTCCCGCTCATGAAGATCAGAAGCCATGGCGCTGTAGTGCTCCGAGCGAAAGATCATTAGAAAAATAAGCCGTCCCATCAATCCTGTCATGGCAAGAAACAACAGGAAAAACAGGAGGGCTATTTTCTCTCTGTGATGTGTTTTATTCGAATTCATAAGCTGCTCCATCGTCATCATTGTTACAGTATATGAAATCCGCTTTTTTTTATGAATCTCTTTCCGTTAAAGTTCATTCTGAAGTCTGTGTTTCCTCTGCACTCTCAGTATCTTCGGAAGTATCACCTTCATTGCCCGGAAGTGCTTCCGGCAGATCCTTACCTTCGCTGTCCTCCTGACGGTTCACATATTCTTCATCCGGATTTAAGTATTCTTCTGGTACCGGTTCTCCATTTTCCATGGTAGGAACCACCTTTTCAGGCTCTTGCGCTGATGTTTCATTTGCAGGCTCTTCACCCCCAGATGTTTCCTGGGTTTCACTGGTAATGCCTTCCTGCTGCGGAAGCGTTGCTGCATCCTCCGAAGAAAGCGTTCCTGCCTCATCTGTATCCGGAAATACATTTATATAAGGAAGAATCTCTGTCATGATTTTCTGGAAAATCTGGCTGGCGTAGGTACTGTGAGGCTGGTCCTCAACATGAGGTTCATCCACAACCACATAAACCAGAACCTGAGGATTATCCGAAGGAGCATAGCCGCAGAAGGATACTACATAATTTGTTTTATCACGGGGAATCTTCTCCGCAGTTCCAGTTTTACCGGCCACCTTATATCCGGTTATCCTGGCAGCGCCCCCTGTTCCTCCTGGTGCATTGACCGTTTTAAACAGTGCTTCATTAATAAACTTTGTGGTTGATTCAGAAACTGTCTCTCTCACCAGAACCGGGTCCACCTTTTTCATAACAGAACCCCGTTCATTTAAAATCTGCTTCACTACATGGGGCTCATAATAGGAGCCGCCGTTTATAACGGAGCTGTAAGCTGCAGCCATCTGAATCATGGTACACTTAAAGTTTTGTCCAAAGGAGTTGGTCGCCAGGTCCGTTGGTCCTGCTTTATCAGCAGTATACACCAGTGTTTTGTTATCTGCTTCTCCCGCCAGATCAATACCGGTCTTGGATCCGAATCCAAATATCTTCTGGTATTTATAGAATTTCTCTTTCCCCATCTGCTGGGCAATCCGCATCATGACCACGTTACAGGACTTCATAAGTCCTTCTTCTACGGTAATGAGTCCATGACCGTATCTGCTGACACAATTGATTTTATACCCGCCTACTTCCAGGAATTTATTACACTCATACGTCTCTTTGCCTGTAATGGCCCCTTCTTCCAACGCAGCAGAGACAGTAAATATCTTTTCTGTGGAGCCAGGTTCATAGCCGTCACTGATACAAAAGTTACGCCAGGTCTGATTCCACGCTACCTGGGTGCCTAAGGATATGATTTCGTCATCGGTATAATGCTTTGAAACCGTCTCGGGAGTCAGAGGCTCGGCATCCTTATTCTTCCTTTTATAATCATCTATAGCTTCCTTTATGCCCAGCTGTCTTAAAACATCTGCCGTATATTCGGGACGCAGCTCACGGGGATTATTCAAGTCAAAGTTCTTGTCATCAGCCATGGCAAGGACTTCCCCATTATTGGGATCCATTACAACCACGCCTACCGTCTTGCTTCCTGTCTGCTGTTCCCACTCTGCAATGTATTTTTCCACAATCTTCTGTATGTTTACATCAATGGTGGAAACAACGGTATTGCCGTTGGAAGCCGGTTTGATGACTCGTTCTAAATTGGAATCATCATTTAAGTAGCCGTATTCTCTGCCGTTAACCCCCATCAGAGTCGAATTATAAAACTGTTCAATCCCTCCGGTTCCAGCCATACCGTCTCCATTGGCAAATCCGATCATCTTACTTCCCAGAGAATTGTATGGGTATACTCTCTTGTATTCGTCTTCAAACCAGATCCCTTTTATGGATTTTCTTTCTTTTTTCAGCTCTTCTGATTTCTCTTTTTTGTATTTTTCAAATTTATCTTTATCATCGTAGGTCAGCTGTTTTGCATAGCGGATATACTGCTTATCCTTTTTTTCCTGAATGAGATTCGTGATTTCAGTCCGGTCGTATCCAAAGCATTCCGTCAGAGCATTAATGGTGGGTTCCAGAAATAAATCCGGATCACTCATAATCTGTCTGGGATCAAGGATTAAGTTATACACCTTTTCACTGGTTGCCAGATAGGTGCCGTTTCTATCCAGCACATCCCCCCTTTTAAAAGGAATAACTCTGCTGTCATATTCCTGCTGGGACAGCACAATCTGATTAAAATCTTCTTTCTTTTTTGTCATTAAGTTATACAGAACCATGACCAATGCAAACAAAGCCAGCGTAATTACCAAAACCGTAATCGCCAGCTTTTCCTGCATATAACGAGGAAATACTTTATTTCTTTTGTTCCTGATTTTATTATTGTTTCGGAATATCCTCATTCTGCCTTACATACTCACTTTCCGTTTTATCATAGTGAAGGATCTGATCCTTATTCGCATAGACCATCCCAAGTTCCTCAGTAGCAACCTTATACACATGATCAAGATCAACGGAAGTTTTAATGTTCATTTCCAGTGCATCATTTTCTGTTTTTAACTTTTCCAACTGTGCTTCCCGAGTTTCAATTCCATGAATACTGGTCGTAATAGAGGACTGCAAATGCAGGTAATTGACACACAAACAAAGGGTAATGACTGCAGCAATTGTCAGCACTATTACATACGGCAGATCCATCTGTAATGCTTTCTCACGATTCCGTCTTACCTGGTGAGGCACGGGACGGCGAATTTCATCCGGCGTAGAAACCGGCCTTCTTACCGGCATGGTTTTTCGGACAGTATTCCCCTGCACATAGGCAGAGTTCCCATAGGAATGCACAGTTCTTTTTGCAGCCACTCTTATTTCCTCCCTTTTAAATTCGTTCAAACACACGGAGTTTGGAACTCTTTGCGCGTTTGTTTTCAGATATTTCTTCTTCTGTGGGTACCACAGGCTTTCTTGTTATAACCTTCCCCATGCTTTTTCTTCCACATACGCAGACCGGAAAGCCAGGCGGGCAGATACAGGGATTTTCATTGTCTCTGAATCTTGTTTTTACAATACGGTCTTCCAGAGAATGAAATGTGATGACGGAAAGCCTTCCTCCCGGATTTAACAGACTGATCATGGTATCAAGAGAATTTTTCAATACATCCAGCTCATGGTTCAGTTCAATTCTGATAGCCTGGTAGGTCCTCTTTGACGGGTGGCCCCCAACTGCTCTTATCTTAGCAGGAATTGCTCCTTTAATGATCTCATTAAGCTCTCCCGTGGTTTCAATGGGCTTGATCTCTCTGGCTTTCACAATATGTTTTGCAATGTTCTTTGCAAATTTGTCTTCTCCGTAATCCCTTATAATCCGGTATAAATCAAATTCACTGTATTGATTTACAATATCGGCAGCAGTCTGGGGATTTCTCTGGTCCATTCTCATATCCAGAGGAGCATCCTCTTCCCGATAGGTAAACCCTCTCTCCGGTACATCCAGCTGATAAGAGGACACTCCCAGATCCAGATAAATTCCATCCACCTTTTCAATTCCCAGTTCGTTTAAAACTCCATGTATATTTTCGTAATTGCTCCTGACTATAGTTACCTTATCTTTGTATTCCTTCAGCCGCTGTGTTGCAGCAGCAATGGCATCCGAGTCCTGGTCAATCCCGATTAATCTTCCGTGCTCCCCAAGGCGTGTACAGACTTCCAAAGCATGTCCGCCTCCTCCTAAGGTACCATCCACATAAATTCCATCTGGTTTCATATTCAGGCTGTCAATGGTTTCATATAGCAGCACTGATTTGTGTTCAAACATCATATACCTAGTCCTTCCATAGCTTCCGCGATTTCTTCCATATCATCATAGGTATTGGCTGCTGTCCATGCATCCCTGCTCCAGATTTCAATCCTGCTTCCAACTCCTACTAATACTGCCTCTTTCTCAATTCCGGCATGTTCTCTTAAAACTGCCGGAAGCAGAATCCTTCCCTGCTTGTCCACTTCACAGGAACTTGCTCCTGCCAGAAAAAATCTGGAAAACTTTCTGGCATTGGTGTTTGTTAACGGCAGACTTTTTAGTTTTTCCTCCAGGGCTCTCCACTCATCATTGTCATACACAAATAAACAGCCGTCCAATCCCTTCGTCACGACGAATTCTTCTCCCAGCTGTTCTCTGAATTTGGATGGGACAATAAGACGTCCCTTCGCATCGACCGTATGATTGTATTCGCCCATGAACATACTAATCACCTGCTTGTACTTCGGCATGGGGAAATCAGACCACTTTCCCACCATTTTCTACCACTTCGTACCACTTTCCACCACTTGTACTCTAATTCTAGTACATTTACTTCAAAAAGGCAAGGATAATTTAGAATAATTTTTATTTTAATTTGGCTTATTTACTGGGGTTGCAGAGGTTTTTCCATAAAATTCCATAAACTGACAAAAAAGGTAATTGCACCAAACACTGCTGTTTTGCAGTGTTTATACAATTACCTTTTTTTAATTACAAACAATATTTATACTGATTTTTACTACTTTTTGACGTAACTTTTTTCATGACTGCCAGTGGGCATTCCACCGTCTGATAGTAACAGTATGATCTAAGAGTAACTTCGCTGCCGGAATCGAACATATTGGAGTGAATTAAAAGCTATAAGCCAAAAAAGAACAGGATATGTATCTCTACACATTCTGTTCTCCAAAAACACTCGGTTTAAAACAATTGCTTTCGTTTCATTTTTTAATACCCTGCTTCAATATATTGTTCAATTAATTTATCCAACTCCACACTTCTAAGATAAATCACTTCTCCGTCTTCGTGGTCAATGCTTTTATTTAATCTTTCCCTTGCTACTTCGATATTTTGTATTAACTCTTCTTTTGACATTATCATATCATGATTCTCCTTTGCTCTTTATTCGTATCTGTCTGTGTTTGCAGAAGAGCACAAGAGTAGATATCACTACCAAAATCAATGACAGCGCCTGAGACACCGGTATGCCAGTACTAAAAAAGATCAGCTGATCCGTACGGAGTCCTTCGATCCATACTCGTCCCAATCCATAGCCCAGCAGGTAGATCAGAAGCATCTCTCCATCGAATTTTTTTCGTTTCCGATACCAAAGCATAAATATCAGAACGCATAAATTCCAGACCGATTCATAAAGAAACGTGGGGTGTACCTGAATAAACTCCACACCGTCTTTTACAATCAAATGGTTTAACAGCTCCTTAGATATCATATTCTCATTAACAAGCGCCCTTCTGATTCTCATAGCAAACAGGCCGTCTGTATATCCGCCAAACGCCTCGCAATTAAAGAAGTTTCCCCATCTTCCTATAATTTGCCCGGTTATCAGACCTAAGCAACCAGTATCCGCCAAAGAAAAGAAGGAAAGTTTCTTCACTCTGGTGTAAACCGTAAGGGTAATGACAGCTCCAATGACGCCACCGTAGATTGCCAGCCCCCCTGCTCTGGTATTGAATATCTGAAGCAGATCATCCTTATAATTGGCCCAGTCAAAAATTACATAATAGATCCGGGCCCCCATAATAGAAAAAATGATTGCATACAGTGCAAAATCCAGATAAATATCCGGGTCCTGCCCTCTGCGCTTTGCGTCGCCTGCAGCAACCCAAAGACCTGTTAAGATTCCAATTCCAATGATAATACCGTAAAATGCAATGCGGAATCCAAATATCGAGATACTGTTTTGCAAATGGTCAATGGTAATTCCCAAATGCACAAAACTAATATCTGCCGTATTTGCCATTCGTCTTCTCCTTTCGATGTTTTCTTTATTTTACCCCGCTAAAACACAAAAATCAAACATATTCGCCCGACATATTCAACTATATTTCGACAAGGGCTTCGTTCTTTTTGTTTTTCTCTTTTATTTTTGTGGATAATATGATATTCTATATTAGTTGTAGATAAAAATCAACCATGAATATAAACAATATTAGGAAGGTATTTGATATGAAATTAGGTATTGTCGGCTTGCCGAACGTCGGAAAAAGCACTCTGTTTAATTCACTCACAAAGGCCGGGGCAGAATCTGCCAACTATCCTTTCTGTACCATTGATCCAAATGTAGGAGTTGTTCCTGTTCCGGATGTACGTTTAGGACAGCTGGCTGCATTGTATGATTCCGCCAAAATTACACCTGCTGTCATAGAATTCGTAGACATCGCAGGTCTTGTTAAAGGAGCCTCCAAGGGAGAAGGTCTGGGAAACCAGTTTCTTTCCAATATCCGCGAGGTAGATGCCATCGTCCATGTGGTACGCTGCTTTGAAGACCCCAATGTCATTCACGTAGATGGAAGCGTAGATCCGCTGCGGGATATTGAGACCATTGATCTGGAACTCATCTTTTCTGATTTAGAGATCCTGGACCGCAGAATTTCTAAAACAGCCAAAGGTGCCATGAATGATAAGTCCCTTGCAAAGGAATTAACCATTTTAAAGAAAATCAAAGCACATTTAGAAGATGGTAAACTTGCCAGAAGTATGGAAACAGACGATGAAGATGAGACCGCATTTTTGTCCACTCTTAATCTCCTTACTTATAAACCGGTTATCTTTGCTGCTAACGTCTGTGAGGACGACCTTGCCGATGATGGAGCTTCCAATGCTTATGTAGAAAAGGTCCGTTCCTTTGCAAAAGAAAATAACAGTGAAGTTTTTGTTATCTGTGCCCAGATTGAGCAGGAAATAGCGGAGCTGGAAGAAGACGAGAAAAAGATGTTTCTGGAAGACTTAGGACTTACCGAATCCGGTCTTGAGAAACTGATCGCTGCCAGTTACCACTTACTTGGTCTGATCAGTTACTTAACAGCCGGACCAACGGAAACCAGAGCATGGACCATAAAAGAAGGAACAAAAGCACCGGGGGCAGCAGGAAAGATCCACACAGATTTTGAACGTGGCTTTATCCGTGCGGAGGTCGTACATTATCAGGATCTGCTGGACTGCAAGACTTACAACGCTGCTAAGGAAAAAGGCCTGGTACGATTAGAAGGTAAAGAATATGTAGTAAAAGACGGAGATGTAATTTTATTCCGTTTCAATGTATAAATCATTTGGCCGCCGGCTTAATTGCCGGCGGTTTTCTTTCTTATTTACTATTGGGTTATTTACAATATATGCCTTTGGCTTTCACCTGTTTGCAACGGCTCTGTCTTATTTTATATAAAGCTATTAATAAGTTCCCTGAGAACGCCCTCCTCTGTATTTTGTTCAATCAGCGGTCCGTCATATTTTTATAATAAGTGAAGGTATTAATCTTGGTAAAGGTGATACAGGGCTGCAGGATATCCACAAATGCATATTCCGGATAAAGGATTGCCAAACCCACTTATGGCAGGCAATCATAACCACCGGCTTAGCCGGTGGTTTGCTCTGGCCCTATAAGGGCCTGTTACCGGCACTGGAGTCTAAAGACTCATTGAAAGGTTCGCCAGCCGCAACATCATTTACCTGCCAAG
>NZ_OAOF01000075.1 GCF_900205965.1 Lacrimispora amygdalina | reverse complement strand
GCAACAGGAAGGTGTGACGCGTACCGAACAAAAGTAGGGAAGTCTCTGTAGGGGCTGTCAAGAAAAGCCGCTATTGTGTAATATGTGCCCGTACCGTAAACCGACACAGGTGGATGAGGAGAGAATCCTAAGGCCGGCGGGAGAAGCATTGTTAAGGAACTCGGCAAAATGACCCCGTAACTTCGGGATAAGGGGTGCCTGAGAAATCAGGCCGCAGAGAATAGGCTCAAGCAACTGTTTAGCAAAAACACAGGTCTATGCAAAACCGAAAGGTGAGGTATATGGGCTGACGCCTGCCCGGTGCTGGAAGGTTACGAGGAGGGGTTAGCGGCAACGCGAAGCTCTGAATTTAAGCCCCAGTAAACGGCGGCCGTAACTATAACGGTCCTAAGGTAGCGAAATTCCTTGTCGGGTAAGTTCCGACCCGCACGAAAGGCGTAATGATTTGAGCGCTGTCTCGACAATGCACCCGGTGAAATTGAAATACCAGTGAAGATGCTGGTTACCTGCGCCAGGACGGAAAGACCCCATGGAGCTTTACTCCAGCTTGATACTGGGATTCGGTGCTGCATGTACAGGATAGGTGGGAGGCAATGAAACAGGGACGCCAGTCTCTGTGGAGCCGATGTTGGGATACCACCCTTGCGGTATTGGATTTCTAACCTGCAGCCATGACCTGGCTGGGGGACAATGTCAGGCGGGGAGTTTGACTGGGGCGGTCGCCTCCGAAAGAGTATCGGAGGCGCTCAAAGGTTCCCTCAGAATGGACGGAAACCATTCGAAGAGTGCAAAGGCATAAGGGAGCTTGACTGCGACACCGACGGGTGGAGCAGGTAGGAAACTAGGACTTAGTGATCCGGTGGTATAAAGTGGGATTGCCATCGCTCAACGGATAAAAGCTACCCTGGGGATAACAGGCTTATCACTCCCAAGAGTTCACATCGACGGAGTGGTTTGGCACCTCGATGTCGGCTCATCGCATCCTGGGGCTGTAGTAGGTCCCAAGGGTTGGGCTGTTCGCCCATTAAAGCGGTACGCGAGCTGGGTTCAGAACGTCGTGAGACAGTTCGGTCCCTATCCGGCGTGGGCGTAGGATATTTGAGAGGAGCTGTCCTTAGTACGAGAGGACCGGGATGGACTGACCTCTGGTGTATCTGTTGGTGATCAACACCATGGCAGAGTAGCCAAGTCGGGAAGGGATAAACGCTGAAGGCATCTAAGCGTGAAGCCCCCCTCAAGATGAGATATCCCATCGCAAGAGTAAGACCCCTTGAAGACGACGAGGTAGATAGGGCAGAGGTGGAAGCATGG
>NZ_OAOF01000048.1 GCF_900205965.1 Lacrimispora amygdalina | reverse complement strand
AATCTTTCTAAATGCTTTCCCATGAGCGGAACTCAGTTCCGTTCATCAGTTACGGGGCTTCTCCTCCTGGAATCTTTCTAAATGCTTTCCCATGAGCGGAACTCAGTTCCGTTCATCAGCTCCGGGGCTTCTCCTCCCGGAATCTTCCTGAATACTTTCCCATGAGCGGAACTCAGTTCTGTTCATCAGTTCCAACCTCTTCTCCTGGAATCTTCCTGAATACTTTTCTATGAGCGGAACTCAGTTCCGTTCATCAGTTCCAACTTCTTCTCCCAGAATCTTCCTAAATGCTTTCCCATGAGCGGAACTCAGTTCCGTTCATTAGTTCCAGCTTCTTCTCCCGGAATCTCCCTAAATGTTTCCCATGAGCGGAACTTAGTTCCGTTCATCAGTTCCAGCTTCTTCTCCCAGAATCTTCCTAAATGCTTTCCCATGAGCGGAACTCAGTTCCGTTCATCAGTTCCGGTTTCTTTTCCTGAAAGGTAGTTTCAAAGGTAGTTTTAAACATTTTATTTGTTGACAGGCACTAAGCAATAACTTATAATGCTGTTACAAGATAGATCGTTATCATAAGTAGTAAGTGGCTGACTTGCAAGATGCCAATCAGAAGGATAGGGGTGTCATCCATGAGAGTAAAAGAATTTATTTTAGATAATCAGAAATACTTTGAGGATTATATTACCAGAAGCACATATCATTCAAATAGGATTGAAGGAAATACTTTGTCCTTTGCTGAGACGTACGCTATTCTATTTAATGACAATAGCTTTTCGGTAAATGCAAAACCGAGAGAAATTTACGAAGCTATTAATCATAAATATGCTCTCTCATACGTTTTAGAACATTCTGAAAACCAATTAGACCAGCAAATGATAAAAGACATTGGTATAATGATTAATAAAAATATCTCTGATATTAATGGTTATAGAAAAGTCCCTGTTCTCATTCAAGGGGCTGAACATCTTCCTCCCTCTCCACAAGAGATCCCTCAGGCAATGATGTACTTTATTTATAATTACACGAAAACTGAATATGACTCTATTTTTGATAAAATAGCATATAATCATATACAATTCGAAAGAATCCACCCTTTTGAAGATGGTAATGGACGTACAGGTCGATTACTCATTAATTATGAATTGATTCACAATAACATGTTGCCTATTATTATTCCGGAAGATCAAAGGGCCCTATACTTTAAATATATTGCTGAACAAAACTCTGAAGGATTATCAAAATTCTTTGAAGGATTGCAAATTGAAGAAAAGAATAGGGTTAGATCTGCATTCGTCAATTACGCTGATAAATCAATTGAACTAGAGATATAATTTCTTTAATACGTTAAAATTTATAGTACCGCTCTACGGAACCTTTTCTGTGGGGCGGTCTTATTATTTATTAAAATCTCAATCACCGAAGTTGACGATTACAAAAAAATGTAAATAGAATTGGGATAATTCAATGACCATCTATCTACGTCTGTTTTGAATTATAGCGTCCATATATTTGATTGATTTTTTCTCACAGCGTTTCATCATAATATCATAACATTCTACTATTTCTGAAAATTTAATATTATCCTCTGCCCACGATTTTACAATTTCATCTTCATATAAATTTAAGTTACCTCCAAGTAATCGTCGCATAAAAATCAAATACTCTTCATTATCTTTTTCTTCACATGCCTTAATCCTTATGACAAACTTTTCAAAAGTTTCAATACTCATAAAAACCGCATCATCAACTCCTGTCGTTGTAGTTATAAAAACTGGCTCTTCTAATTCCCTGGACAAATCTGATATTGCATCATACCTTAGCTTTAGTTCATCTACTGTCTTTTTCCACATACCTAAATTTTCCCTTTACACTGCTGAATAATTGATTTAATACAAACGTTACTTTAATCCCTACTTCAGCAAGATCATTTGTTGTAATTACATTTGTTATATTAAAAATAAAAAATCTATTGCATTTTATCAAAAATAGTATAAAATTAGAGGTGGATACTAACCTGGACAAAATAACTATATTGTCCAGCTTTTTATAAATAACGGAACTTTTCTATGACCTAATTTCCCTTATTTATTCCAGCAAGTATCAAAGCATCATAATCATAATCTCTCTGAGGAAAGTTCTGAAAATCATTTTTCTTTTCATGTTGTTTAATTGGCAATCCTTTTTTCTGCTTAACTCCATCACCTTGAAGCATGACATTATAAATACAAGCTTGCATGTATCGTATTATATTTTTTATCTGCCTGGTTGATTGAGCTGAATAATAATCGCTTAAAACTCTCCTGCAAAAATCCTCAAAATAATCTTTACTTATGATATTCTTTAATTTCTCTATGATCTCTAAGCTGCTTATGCTTAACCCACTATATTGCATATTATTAATATAGCACAATTCGCACAACGTAGTCATGAAGATTTTATTGATTTCCAGGAATTTACTAATTTCTTCCTCCTCTGTAAAAAGCTGGTCTAAGGCACCGGCTTTTTTGATATAATCGACTAATTCATTTGCACTCATATTAAATACATTAGAGGATGAAGAGGATGTTAATAAAGTGTTTATGGTTAAAGTACTGTTTATGTTAATGTCCGAAATCTCGGTATCCGAAAAATTGGTATGCGGTGATACCTCTCCCGTGTCCGAAATTTTGGTACCCGGCGACGTGTTCACTATATATTGTGCTGAACCATTCTTTTTGTCAATATTTAGCGTGTCCGAAATTTTGGTACTCGGTAGTTTTTCCGTGTCCGAAATTTTGGTATCCGGTGATTTTCCCGTGTCCGAAATTTTGGTATCCGGTGACTTCCCCGTGTCCGAAATTTTGGTATCCGGTAAACAATCTACATCTGGATTATCATTTAAATAATAATCATTAACAGCCATTCGTCCACTATCTCGCCTTTGGACCACAGTAATATAATTAAGATCAATGAGTTGCTTATAATAGCGCTGATATGTATTATGACTGATACCTAAGTGCCTTAAAATGTCGTCTTTACTTGGAAAAGCACTATTTCCACTACCTGTCCATACACAAAAATAAGCATAAATACCTTTTGCTTTTATATTTAGCCGAGGATCAGTCATAACCATATATGGCATCCAACCATATCCTGCTGATTTTAACCCTCCAAATCGTATTCTGCTATAGGTGGATTTGTCAATTGTAGAGGATTGGGATTCAAATTTTTTAGGGTTTGAAACAAGTGTGTAAACATTTTTCTTAAAACCATTGGAGGAATTCTCCTGTTTTGTAGTAACATAATTTTGTTCAATTAACAATTTAAAATGTTTATAGAACGTATCCTTATTGATACCAAGATATTCTATTATTGTATCTCGACCTGGAAAAACTGTTGTCCCCATACCAGCCAGGCTTGCAAAATAGGTATAAATACATTTTGCTTCCAGCGTAAGATCTGGATCTAACATTACATATTTAGGCAGTATTCCTCCTCCTTTAGCACCTACGCCCTCTATTTTTAAAATTTCCTGTATCTCTGCCATTTTCTCACCTACTTCCGTTTTGCCTTGTGCTGCCTTACTTCACTACTATCCCGTTGATTTCAATATGTTCACTCGTTTCAATAACGATGCAGGAACGACCATTAACAAGCTGGCGTTTTACCAGGTACGATTTGTCCGGAGCAACTTTTATACTTACATCCGTTATCTTAATCTCAAAACTTTTGGTATTGGTCACGTTGGAAGCCATAAAACCAGAGTTTTCTACTTTCTGGCACTCTTTATAGCACTGATCATATTCTTCAAGCTTTTCCGGTGTGGCTCCGTTGTTAACCAGAAGCTGCTTTATTTTATATTTATCTAGGGTTAACGGAACCGGCTCATTCTTTGCCTCCTCTATCATCTCATTGAGACTGTCATGGATATTCTTTACCGTCTCAAAGTCACATTTTTCTCCCAGAGTATTTTCTATGATCGCCTGAAAAGTCTCCTTCTGGCTCTTTGCAGACATTGGAATGACACACCCTAAAAGTTCGTCAATGAAACGCTCCGGTACCTGCTCCGGATTTTTAGCGTAATATAGTAATCCATGAGTATCAGTATACCTATCTGTGAATGCTGGGAATAAAAAGCCTGTATCTGGTGCCTCCACGATCCAATCTCGATTTCTGTTCTCGATTACGTTAGCTTGTGAATTATAGCAAAGCCCCGCTTTGGATAATTTAACAGGACAAATCGTACACTGAATAAATTCATAGACGAAATCCGAAGCATCATACATTTCCATTCCATCTGTGGATTTTGATGGAATATCGTAAGCACAGTGTATCAAGATTATGTAGTAATTCTCTGCATACTCATAATTTGCAATTACTCTGTTGTAAAACTCCTCGATAAGAGAATCATCCTTTAATTGACTATCACGAAGTCTCATTAAAAAATCCTGTGTACCCCCCTCTGCTTCAGTAAGCATTGGAAACCTCATATTAATCAGATTTTTACCTATGCTGCCGCTTAATGAATTTTTAAAGATGGTAAAGTACTTAAATGCTTCTTCCTCCGGAAGAGATAGAAAGGCTTCCTTAAGCTCTGTCCGCTTGTTCTTTTCCGAATCTACATAGCAACTGCAAATTCGACTAATGCAGCAATTTGCTGGGGTTAAAAGCTTTTTAATTTCACATACTTCTTTCCTATTCATTCTTCCTCCTCAAATATTCGTTAACTTTATAAGTCACTGATATGTATTTGCCTTGCTCTTATCATTTGATTTTTTCACAAAATCAATTATACTTTTATTTATAAATTGGGGTTATATTTCATTTTAAATATGTTATAATTAAATATATTTCAAATAAACTGTTAGGAGCTTTACTATGGATAATTTTTTTGATTTTGTTAAACATAACCCTGCTGTTATGGCATTACTTCCTGCATCAATACAAGCTATTGTTTCTCTACTTACTCTCTTTAAAAAAAAGAGCGAAAGCAAAATAGTTACATATTCCAATAATAATTACGGGAATCAAATTAATGCCGGAGCTTATTCCACAAATAAAATTAATGACTACTCTAACAGCGGTAATACAACAATAAATAATAATCAAACATATAACTCAACTTCATCTTCTAATACGAGTATTAGTACCGTTTTAGTATATTTAATTCTGTTGTCCATTGCAGCTGTTATTGTTCTTTGTTTCTATTTAGAAAATAGAGATATAATTTTGACATCAGTCTTTATTTTTGTTTTTACTTCTTATATTTTAAATTTGTTATTGGCTCCCAAAATTCAACGTTTAATAGTAAAAACAATAATCTATTTTATTTTAACTGCTTTATGTTGCTTTTTAATTTCTTATAACTATTTTAAACCATATACATTTGATGCCTATTTAACACAAATTAGTAACACCAATAATTTTTCAGATAAATACGATTTAGTACTGAATAATCATCCTGCGCTTTACTATGTATTACTTCAAATCAGCGCTTTATTATTCTTATCTATATCACCACTATATGATATTGTAAATAATATAAGAATACTCACCTCTAGTAACTCAGGGGGGAAAATTAGTCCTATCATTGGAGTAATTGTGGCATTAATCTGCGTGTTACTTCCGGCAATATTACCTTATTACATTCCGTCGTGGTAGGTTTAAAACCTATCACGTTTTTTCTTGCTTATAAATTCATACATTCGTCTAAATACCTCGCATACTATCATACCTACTATTGCACTTTCCCATGTGACTTCATATAAAATGTTAAACACAACTAAAACTTCAGTAAGACAAATCAAAATAATCTCCTTGTCGTGATTAAGATTGAATTCCCTTATGCTTAACGCCATCATTGCAGCCATTGATAAAATAAAGAAAAAAACATCTGAAAATAAAATCATAATTATATCTGGTTCCATTTTTTCTATCTCTGCGCCAAAACAAATATACATTCCTATTATCGCTCCACCTAGGGAGGCAACCATTACAGTTATTATGAAAATATAATTTTTTGCTATTTTGTATAGTAACGATACTATCTTATTTCTAATGTTTTTTTTCATTTTTACTCAATTCTCCCTTGCTTAATATCAGTTTAACGTTTCTAGAATGACATAACTATTCTTTCTCTTAGCTTTTGCAATTCGTACATTCTTCTTCCCATCTTTTACAAACTAATCTGTGTTTATTTTTGCCAAGCTGTAAAATCTCATGGTATCACTCCTTATGAAAATACTAAATTCGCTAACCGACATACTCCTCAAATGTAGGCGTTTTCCAGAAAATAAAATTGTTACACCAACGTTGGATTTTTTTATATATTGGTTTGCAATGCTCTTTGTCATAAATCATAGGATAAGGTGAAAATCTCAACGATCTGCAAAACTGAATTCGTTCTATGTCCTGCTCAATCGTAGTATTGAAATTGGTTAAGATATAAACCATCACTCGACCTTTGTCCTTATCGTATCCGGTTGACTCCTTGAATGTCTTTAATTTTCGCTCTATGAGCTGCTTATCTTCGTAACGATCGTAAGCGAAGTGTATACCATCAAGTCGGATCTGTTTAATCAATTCAAGGTTTTTATCACTAATTCTCCTTATATCTATGCCTTGATTAAAATTCACTTTTGATTTACTGTCCACCAGCTGCTGTAATAATTCCATGTGCCCAGGGTACGCCAGTGTATTGGGATCACAGAGGACAATATTTTTCTGATCTTTCCAAAACTCTGACAAATCAGCCACTTTATAACTCTTCTTCCCCTCCTTACACCCTACATGGCAAAACTCACAACCCGTTGGGCAGCCCCTGGTCAAGAAACCATAAGCTGTATCTTTGGTCATTTCTGGATAAAGAGAATAATCCGGGTAAATATGTTCAACTTCATTTGGCAACAAATAATCTCTTTCTTTGTAATATATTTCTTTGCCGTTTGCCAATTCGATACAATACCCGGAGCCACCTCTTTTAATTACCTTTGAATAAATAGGCTGTATGTAGTCAGGCGTGAAGCTGAATACTTTTGACATATAAACTAAGTCGTATTCTTCGATCAGGCCGTCAAACGGCTCATACCACTGAACCCGATCATCTTTCGACTTATGCCATGCACTTATTTTCATAAGTG
>NZ_OAOF01000052.1 GCF_900205965.1 Lacrimispora amygdalina | reverse complement strand
TCTGTCTTTTAGATGCTTTTGTGTGAGCAGAACGCCTGCGCCGCTGTCCTCCAGCATATATTCAATCCTGTCCTCCGGGTAACCGGGATCTATGGGCAGGTAGGCACCTCCGGCCTTTAACGTACCAAATATCCCTGTCACCATATCCAGGGAACGCTCGGTCATGACAGCAACAATGCTGTCCGGTTTCACTCCCTGCCTCCGCAGTGCATGAGCCAGCCTATTCGCTCTCTTGTTCAGTTCCCTGTAAGTCAGTTTTTTATCTCCGAAAACAATCGCCGTATGATCCGGTCTTTGTTCTGCCTGCTCCTCAAACAAACCGTGGATGGTCTGATTTTTGGGATATTCCATTACTGTCTGATTAAAATCATGAAGCAGCATCCGCCTTTCTGCTTCCGGTACTACATCGATCTCTTCAATGGCAATCCCGGGGCGCTTTACGATTTCACTGATTATGGTTTTCATCTGTTCAGCCATCCGGGCGAGAAAGCTTTTGTTATAAGCCAGACTATTGTATCGGAATTTGATTCGCAGATCCTTTCCAGGCATTATAATAATATTTAAATCAAAATTCGTCTGCTCAGATACCTTTGCTGAAAGAACGGTTATATTATCCCTGCCGTTGTCATCTCCCTTAACGGCATCCTCCATAGGATAATTTTCAAAAGCCATAAGGCTCTGAACCAGTTCCCCTTTGCAGGATATCCTGGACTGAATTTCTGCCAGCGGATAATAACTGTGTTTCTCAGACTCCAGCGCCGCCCGCTGCTGTCTTGCAATAAGAGAGGAAAAGCTTTCCCCTTTTTCTGACCGGACTCTGACTGGAATGGTATTAATAAAAAGCCCTACCATTCGTTCAACCCCCTCTACCTCGGCCGGTCTGCCTGAAACTACTGATCCAAATACCACATCCCGGGTATTGCTGTACCTTTGCAGCAGGATTCCCCATACCGTCTGCATCACCGTACTTAAAGTGGCGGCGTTATCTCTTGCCGTTTTCTCAAGTCTCGCTTTCATTTCTTCATTTATTGTAAAATCGTATTCCTCCTGAAGATATCCCCGCCCGGCAGTTGTGACTTTCATTCTGGAGAGCTGTTCGGTCTGCTCATATTCCATGAGATACTGATCCCAGTAATCCGATGCTTCCTGGTCATCTCTGTTTTCCAGCCATTGTATATACTGGCTGTATGGATACACCCTGCCTAACTGGGGGGAACTGCCTTTCCGGAACGCTTTATAGGATTCCAGAAGTTCCTTAAATACAATAGGCAGACACCAGCCATCCATGATGATATGATGGAAGCTCCAGATTAAATGGTAAGTTTCCTCACTTACTTTAATCAGCATGATCCGGACCAGCGGCTCATAGGTTAAGTCAAAGCCCTTTTTCCTGTCGCCAGCCATGCATTCTTCCAAATAGGATTTTTTTTGTCCTTCTGATAAAAGGGAAATATCCTTATAGTCCATTTTGGAAGTCCTATCTTTTAAGACCACCTGAACCGGCTTATCTACCTTTTCATAAATAAAAGCCGTTCTTAAAATATCGTGTCTTAAAATCACCTGCCCAAACGCGCGTTCAAACGCGTCTTTATCAACACTGCCCTTTAATGTGATCACTGCCTGCTCAAAATAAGCATTGGAATCTTTTTCCCTGAGGAAATGATACAGCATTCCGGTCTGCATGGGTGTCAGTGAATAAATATCCCTGATATTGTGTTTTGATGATTCCATCACGCGGTACACCGCTTCCACTTCCTGGGCGGTGATCTTTGAGGAGCTTAAATCGCCAGGTGTCAGTTCGGTATAATCCTGAGATACGCAATGTTCAATCATTTGTATCAGACTGCGTTTAAAATTCTCAGCAATCCGGTTTATTGTGGTCTTTTCATATTCGCCCCTGTGATATGTAAAATGAAGCCCCAGCTTCCCGTTATTAATTCCTCCATAAATATCCAGACAGTATGGCCGCTCCATTTCCGGTGAAATGGTTTCACCTGCAGAAATGTCCGATAAGGTATATAGATCGCTGTCAATATCCTGGTCAAATTGTCCAAGATAGTTGAAACTGATCTCCGGAATTAAATTGAACTTAAGCATTTCTTCATCTGGAAGAATCGTCTGATATTTTAAAATACCATAGCCCATTCCTTTCCCCGGTATGGTACGCAGGCTTTCTTTCACGGATTTAATTCTGGAAGATATGGACCCTGTCTCTTTCATATCTAAAATCACGGGATACTGTGTGGTAAACCATCCTACGGTTCTGCTGATATCAATATCCCCGGCAATCTCTTCACGGCCATGTCCTTCTAAGTTAATGAGCACATTCTCCTCACCGGTCCATTCTGAAACCGCCTCTCCCAGCGCTGCCAGAAGAATATCATTAATTTCGGTATGATACGCCTTGTTCACATCCCTGATCAGCCGGGAAGTACGGATCTCATCAAGCTCCATGAAAACCTGGTCACTGTCCTTATATTTTCTGTTGGTGACAGTATGTTCCTTTGGGAGGGGTTTCACCTGGATTTTCTCAAGGGCGCTCCAATACGGAATCTCCTTTTGAAGCTCTTCACTGTCGGCATACCCATAAAGTTTCTCCGACCATTCCTTAAAAGAGTCTGTTTTTTCCGGGAAATTAATTTCTTCTCCGTTAACCGCCTGCCGGTATCCTGTTGAAATATCCTCAAGGAGAATTCTCCATGAAATCCCGTCAACCACCAGATGATGGATGGCAAGAAGCAGATAATCTCCCTCTTTCGTCTGAAATAAGCCTGCATTTACCAGAGGCCCCTGCTTTAAGTCCATAGAGGACTGTAGAATCCGGGCTTCTTCCTCCAATGCTTTCTCATCAACCTGCATACTTGTGAGATCTCTCACAGCCAGCGAATAGAGATTGCCCTCCATCCCCCTGTTAAGCAGGACAATCCGACCCGCTTTTTCTCTCATTACAATCCGCAGCGCATCGTGGTGCTCTGCCACACGGTCAAGTACTTTTCTCAGCGCCTCTTCGTTGAAGCCCTCTTTCCGGTACAGCATCACTGACTGGTTGAAGTGATTTCTATATTCAGAACACTGTTCAAAAAACCAGCTCTGGATAGGTGTAAGAATTACCTCTCCTTTAACAATTCCCTGAACAGCAGTACGTTTGGCTGTTTTAATATAAGCGCTCAGTTCTTCGATGAACGGGTGTTCAAAAATATCCTTAAGTTCAAGCTTTAACTGATAACTGTTCAGTTTGGATAATACCTGTATGGCTTTAATGGAATCACCGCCCAGATTGAAGAAATTGTCTTTGATTCCCACCCGTTCAATTTCAAGCACCTTTTCCCATACCCGTGCCATTATCTCTTCTGTTTTGTTTCTCGGCGCCGCATACTCCACTGCAGCACACATACCTGTATCTGGCTCAGGAAGGACCTTTTTATCAATCTTTCCGCTTTGATTCATGGGCATATGCTCCAGCTGTGTAAAGTAAGACGGCACCATATAATCCGGCAGTTCCTTTAAAAGATGTTGCCGCAGTTCATCTCCATTAAGCAGTCTGTCTGCCGTATAATACGCAGAAAGATATTTTTCTTTCTTTTTATCTTCTCTGGCGATCACTGCTACCTCACGGATCAGCGGATGCTTATGTAAGTTTGCTTCAATCTCCCCCAGCTCGATCCGGAATCCCCGGATCTTTACCTGGTCATCGATTCTTCCTAGATATTCCACATTTCCATCCGGCAGCCAGCGGGCAAGGTCCCCTGTCCGGTACATCTTCTCTCCGGCTTCATACGGGTTATCAACAAACTTTTGGGCAGTCAGGGACTGACGGTTTAAATAGCCTCTGGCAAT
>NZ_OAOF01000081.1 GCF_900205965.1 Lacrimispora amygdalina | reverse complement strand
GGTATGTCAAAGGGTATCTCATCGTCAATACACCGCTCATTTCCGTTCAACTTCTCATAATGAGAATCAAGTTAAGCAGTCGGTACTTTTTCTATAATACCAAGCAACCGATCAATTCGTTTAACTATACGAACTTGTTCTGCTAATGGTGGGAGGGGAAAAATCGAATCTGCAACCTTGTCACTATTAAGATTTTTGACGACAGCTCCGCTCACTTGCCCACAAAACTGATAATAAGCAAAGCGTGATGATAAAGTGTAATAAAAATAATCAGTATCAAGTGTTGCTTGGTAACCGCTGAGAACCAGCCAACCATCGTGTATACAGCCATCAACATTTAGGATATAGGGTCTGCCAAAACTCATAGAGTTTGTAAGCAGGAAATCCCCCCTATGAACCATACGACTTTTTGAAATGCCTTCTGGTTTGATTTTTTGTTTTGTGCTGTTAATATATTTGCCGCCAATGTCGGTATCACCAATTTTAATCCAATTAATTCCGTTTTCTGAACTTGTCAAATACTCCTGAATGGGACGCGGTGAACCACCACGGGCTACTGTACAAATCTCTCCAAGATGAACCCAAGCCCATGATTCTGGTATTTCAAAGGGCAAATCATCATCAATACAGACCTCCATGCCGTCACGAATTGTATAATGAGAATTATCCCGTCTGAATATGACGCTCTCGCGCTTATCCCGCTTGATTTTGCCCGCTTTAATGAGGGCTTCCTTTTCCGCCCGTATACGCTCCAAAAGAGCCGACGCAGGTT
>NZ_OAOF01000053.1 GCF_900205965.1 Lacrimispora amygdalina | reverse complement strand
AGGATAATTCAATATTATCCTCCATTCATTACAGAGAAATAAGAGGATAAAAATTATGGCAATTGATTCCGAATTTACTATAGGAAAAGGTGAAACAACAAGATTTTGTGTAAATAAAATATTCACAGATAGGGATTTACCTAAAAAAGCCTTTAAAAGAAAACTTGACCAGATAACCAATGAACATGCTGAAGGTAAGGATATGCACCATGTCTTAACTTATTACGGAATTGGCGGTGTTGGAAAAAGCAGTTTACAAAAAGAATTAAAAAAACAGATTGATTCCATTTATAAAAATTTTATTTATACATCTGTAGATTTAGCAAACATTCCAAATCAATCTACAGCAAGAATGTTATTGGAATTATCTATGTCATTTTCTGATAAAAATATGCAAATGCCTCATTTTAGTATTGCTTATGCGTTATACTTTCAAAAAAGTAATAAAGATATTCTTTATAATAACAACAAAAAGGTTCTTTTTGATGAAAATTTGGGAATCGTTGCTGATATTTTAAGTTTAATTGATGGATTAGGTATTTTAGGTATAATTCCCAATATGGTTAACAAATTATACGAAACTACATATAATAAGTTCGTTTTAAGCAAAGAGTTAAAAGAGGATCTAAGAAGATTAGAACTTATGGATGTTGTTGATATTGAAAATTTATTACCCGAATTTTGGGCATACGATATAAAAAAATATCTTGAATCAAAGAAAGATAAAATTATTATTGTATTTTTTGATACCTATGAAGCACTATGGAGCAATGGAAAAAATGAAATAACAAAGTTTTCTCGTGATGTAGCAATACGTAAAATGATATCAAAGTTGCCCGGAGTTCTTTTTGTCATTAGTGGTCGTGAATTTATAGAATGGTCAGTTATTGACTCTGATTGGAACAATATTCTAGAACAGCATCAGTTAGAGAAATTGGATGAAGATAATGCAAATAATTTTTTAAAAGGATGCAGCGTATTTGAATCCGATATCCGCGAACAGATGATTAAAGTAAGTTTCAGTCATCCATATTATCTGGATTTACTAGTTGACACATATGTAGAAATGGTAAATTCACATATTACACCAACTAAAGAACTCTTCGCAACAACTAAGCGAGAAATTTTAGAATGTTTTTTTAAGTATTTGCAAGAAAAAGAAATCGAAGTTATAAAAATACTGTCTGTTACTCGTTATTATAATTTTTCATTGTTCTGCTACTTACTATCCAAACTACCTATAGGATACCCTGTAACAAAATTTGAAGAATTTAATAAGTTTTCTTTTATAAATCAATTAACTGAAGATAATTATCACATACATGAGTTGATGCGAAAAGAAGTAATTGAACTTATTCCTAGCGAACTTAATAAAACGATAAATTATCTAATAATTAATTACTATAACGATCAATTATCATGTGATATATCATATGAGAAATTGAAACTCTATATTAAAGAATGTATTTTTCATTATAGTAATATTCTTGAACCACAATTATTCCAGAAAAAGATAACAGAACTTTATTATAAATATTTTCAAAAATTCCAAAACAAAGGAGAATCACTATATCTACATGATATTATGAACAAAGTATACAGCTATTTGAATCATTCCATGAATGCCGATTTATTTGAAATTTATACTGATATGGTTATGTTAAATGGAAATTTTAAGGAAGCAGTTAATTTGTTAGATACATATCTGGGAGATTACGATATAAAGCAAATTTCACAAGATGAGCAGTTATTACAATTGTATGTTAAAAAGGCAAAGCACCAGATGACATATGAATCTACAGATAATACTTTAAGTTTACTTGATAGTATAGAATCTTTTATTGATAAAGATAAAAAACCACGTCAATATGCAGAACTGATATACACACGGGCAAATATGCTGTTAATTAGAGGTGATTATGATGAAGCTAAGGATTTCCTCGAACAAGTAGTAAATATTGCCGTAATGCATTGTTTCTATGATTTACATTGTAGGGCATTAAGAAAAATCGCAGACTATTATTTATTAAAAAAGGAAGAGAGAGAAGCTGATGCTGCGTTTATGGAAGGAATTAACATTGCTAAAAATTATGGCTATGAAAGATATGCGAATTATCTTGAGTGTACAAAAGCTGAGATATACAGAAAATTAAAATTGTTCGTACAATCAAGGAATACCTATACTCAGTGTTGTGATAATTTTCAAGCATTAGGGGTTGCACCTTGGGTAGCTCATACAAATTTAGGATTGGCCTTAATTGAGCTAGAAAAGGGCAATTACTTATATACCTTAGAATTACTAGAAAAATGTATGAAGATTTACAGGCAAACTCATCACACTTGGGGGAAAATCCATGTAAAAATCATTCAACTTCAATGTAAATATTTAAATGGTGAAATATTAAGTAATGAAGATTTAAGTAATGTTAAATTAGACTGCAAGAAGTACGGGTATATCGCATCATTATCTCAAGTTGAAGCCTTGGAGAACAATCAAATTATTATCTCAAATTTAATTTTTCTATAGTAATGATTTATTTACATTTAAGTTGGCTAATGTTTTTGTCATGTAGACATAGGGATAGCAGGTAGAAAGGGCGGTAAACCCACTCCTTAATATTTCAGCATTATGAGTTACCATAAAAAAGCATGAACCCGTACCTGTCATGGAAATCCCATCAAAACCCAGTGAATTACAATATCTTTGTAACTTGTAAAAATCTGATTTTAGCGCAGGGTTTGATTTAATAAAGCTGTTATGTACAAAATTTCCTATATCTTCGCAATTTTGCAAAAGTGATTCTAATAAAATTGAGCCGTCCACTGTTTTATAGGGAGAAGTGTCTAATATGTCAAAAGCCTCAGATGTTGAAATGCCATAATTAGGCATAATTAATAAAATATAATATTCTTGACTACAATCAATCTCTTCACATACGGATTTTTTATCGTTAATATATATGTATTTTTGAAAGTAGCAAATAGGAACATCCCAACTTAATAGTCTTCCATAATAAAAGATATCTGAATAAAACATGTTCAAATTAAATGCTTGATTTAAAAAATTCATCATGCATGCAGCATCAGTACTTTCACCGCCTAAACCAGAACGAATAGGGATGTTTTTTTCAAGAAAAATATTAAACCCACTTGTAATATTGTAATGGGTTTTAAAAAGCTGAATACATTTATGTAATATATTATGTTCATCCGTAGGTACATTATCAACATTTGTTTTTAAAATAATTTCATCACTATTGTCAATTAACTCTATGTGTAAATAATCACATAACTCTAAAGGAACTATAATACTTTCAAGTGCATGATAACCATTTATATATTTTGATTGTACATTTAATAACAAATTAAGTTTAGCATATGCAGGAATTACCACGAATATTTTCTCCTTTGGAGGATAATATTGAATTATCCTCTACAGAAGTAAGACATAAGCAGCCCGGATTATAACCTAGGCTGCATATTTATTATCTAAACATCAAAGAATTTCGAGGATGCTTTTTTGTCAAA
>NZ_OAOF01000054.1 GCF_900205965.1 Lacrimispora amygdalina | reverse complement strand
TGTGGTTTTGAGGGTATATGCCTCAGATATTGCAGCAATGCAGTAATCCTCGATAGCTCAGTCGGTAGAGCAAACGGCTGTTAACCGTTGGGTCGTAGGTTCAAGTCCTACTCGGGGAGCTTTGGCCCCATGGTCAAGCGGTTAAGACATCGCCCTTTCACGGCGGTAACACGAGTTCGAATCTCGTTGGGGTCATTGAATGCCGATGTGGCTCAATTGGCAGAGCAGCTGATTTGTAATCAGCAGGTTATCGGTTCGAGTCCGATCATCGGCTTTCGCAATACTTAATTAAATCGATCAGATTATAATGTTTAGGACCTTTAGCTCAGTTGGTTAGAGCAACCGGCTCATAACCGGTCGGTCCCGGGTTCGAGTCCCCGAAGGTCCACTAGCACTGAACTAAATAGTTAATAATCTGGCCCGGTGGCTCAGCTGGTTAGAGCGCCGCCCTGTCACGGCGGAGGTCGTGGGTTCGAATCCCATCCGGGTCGTTCTGTATTTTCCAATACAGGCTTTACAAACCAGCATGTAAGTTGTATAATGCTTACTGTATCGTTTATGGGATCTTAGCTCAGCTGGGAGAGCATCTGCCTTACAAGCAGAGGGTCATAGGTTCGAGCCCTATAGGTCCCATTTCCATGAGAAATCATGAGAATGCCGGCGTGGCGGAACTGGCAGACGCACAGGACTTAAAATCCTGCGGGACTTACCTCCCGTACCGGTTCGATTCCGGTCGCCGGCATTGCCTGAAAAGGCAGCCAATTGAATATGTGTGTGTAGCTCAGCTGGATAGAGCACTTGGCTACGGACCAAGGTGTCGGGAGTTCGAATCTTCTCACGCACGTAACGGACACAGCCCCAGGGAATTCTCCTGGGGCTGTTCTTGTATTTGCCGTTTTGTATCTCATGGTTTTTCCTGATCGGAGAAGCTCCGGGCGAAATGAAGGTAATTTTGAGATACACCTTTACTTGTAACTCAAATTATTTCCAGGCACCAGGCTGCAGCATAAGGATTGAGATACAATATTTTTTTATCTGTGTACTTTTCCCGAGTAAAAAATGGGGTCCAGCGTATAAACATTATCTTTAAAACTATACACTGTAGCAACGTGCATATACTTTTGAGTTGTCTCAATACTTTCATGGCCTAACAAAATACGAAGCATTTCAACGGAACCTCCGCTCATAATGTAAGATGTTGCAAACGTATGTCTTAACAGATGCGGATGCAAGCGATCTATACCAGAACGTTTTTTTAACCGGGCAAAAAGTGACTTCATGGCATTTTCTGATATTGGTTCACCGTTCTGATCTAAAAATATATTATCGGATTTAGTAATAGACCGAAATACATGTATATAGCTGTATATAGACTTCTTAAGACTGGAAGCCATCGGTATTGTTCTTTCCTTATTTCCCTTTGAATAAACTACGTGTATATATCTATTTGCAAAATTTACATCCTGACATCGTAGGGAGCGGACTTCATTAAAACGCAAACCAGCTTCCAACATTAAATGTACCATACAATAATTACGACAGCCTGATGAGGTTTTCAGATTAAAAAGCTTATCGAGTGTTTCGATCTCATCCAAAAACAATGGAATAATCATTTTTCGCTCTGCTTTAATAATTCGTACACCAGAAAATTTATTATCACAGTATTCTTCATCAGCCAAATAAGAAAAGAATGTTTTCAAGTCGACCGTGTAATTACGAATTGTACGTTGACTTAATTTTCCTTTCGCCTTTTTAAGCGGATGAACTGCATTGGCCTGACGCTGCCGAAGTGATACAATATAACGTTTTATATCTCCGCTGGAAAGTTCTGAAAGCTTCAGATCGTCAATAGTACAATCTCTTGACTCTGCTAAGTAATCCATAAAATAACGAAGCGTATTCTGGTAATTTACTATTGTACTTTCAGAGCAAAATGTTTGCCGATCAAAAATAAATAAATCATAAGCAGTTTTTATACTAATATCATTCATTCGTAAAATCTCCTTGAAAATCATTTTTGCTCATGCTATTATGACTATAGACTTCACCAGTCGTTTTATCTATGATCGTGAGTTCAGACCTTGCAGTATAAGTAAGGTTGCCTGGCAGTTCATCGGAGTTGAGCTGCTGGGCCTTTTTCGTTTTATACCGTAAAGCCTTCTCAACATCATTATCATTTAACGTACAAAGTGCATCTACAACATCCTGCATGATATCATCTTCATTCATACCCTTATTATAAAATCCTAACGTTACAATACTATTGATGGCCCGTCGTTTAACCAGATCAGCATTCAGATGGCGGCTATATTCCCTTACAAGCTTAAGCTGCTTCGGGGGAATGTGTGCATCAACCAGTTTACAACTGCGAAGAGACTTCCAGAAGCCGCACATTTCACGGCGAGATTTATTCACATCCCCTTCCGGTTCTACCATACGAAATACATAGTTTGTCAAATAATCCATAATCAGTTTCCGATTGTCCAGGTAATCATAAATCCTTTTAGCGGTTAACTTTGACTTATTATCTCGAAGCGGAAGTAGTACATAAGACTTTGAATGGCGGCGGCGTGTCTGATACTCTACATTCATAATCAGGTTTACTTTTGGTGTAAGAGTATCAACAAATTTCTGTAAGGTATCTTCCTCCATAGTCTGCTCCCCAGACAAGAGCCTGCGGCAGACTGACTTTGCACTTTCATCGGAACCATGTTCCAGGTAGAAGGAAGCACGGGCCATATTAAGGTACTGCCAGCTTTTACGCTTATAACATTCCTCATAAACGTGCAGGTCATAGCGGTTAATCAGGCCATTGAACAACCAAAAGTAAAAAAACCAGCCCTTATAACCCATTTCAACAACTTCTTTGCTTTTCATATAGATTCGTACAAAGACTTTATCCGTTCGTTTTCCCAGGGCAACATAATCAATCTCATAATCCTGACTGCCTTTCTTTTCTGTATGGGTGACAGCATCATTAAACCGATCTACACGCATTTTGTAAAAGTTTTCAAGGGAAAAGAAGCGTTCTGGATTACTTAGGTAGTTGCTGTGCCAGCAATAATCAATTCGGTTCTCCTGGGCATAGGCAATCTGTAAGCCAAAATGTTCGGCTAATGCCTGGACATATTCATAAGACCGTTCGAATGATTCATTAACCCCGTATATCCAAAGCATATAACTTCTAATCTGTACCACCAGTTCACAAGTGACTGATACTGCCGAATCGGAAGACTTAGGAACGACAGGAGCTAAGAAGATATCAAACCATTCAGGATATTCCAGGCAGACATTATACATTTTTGCAAAACTGAATGGTCTAAGGTTTAAGGAGAAACCCGATCCAAAGTCAAGACGAAGAAAGTCGACGTTTACATTTTTTGAGAGCTTCCGGTTCATAGCATCAAAGTATTTTCGGAACTGCATGACTTTGCTATCCAAAGAATCAGCGGTAAAGTCATTTATAAATTTCACGGAATAATAAAATGTATCAATATTATGTAGAAACTT
>NZ_OAOF01000086.1 GCF_900205965.1 Lacrimispora amygdalina | reverse complement strand
CTGAACGCAATCCAGAATTAATTCTGCTTTGTCTTTCTTGGAAATACGAGCTATTTCCTTAAATTCGACTGTTAGGTCTTCTGCCGTTTTTCCCTGCAAATGAACAGGGGATGGGTAGGTCCTCCAGAAATACATAGCACATTTCCCGTCTATCTCGCTGAAGAACTTACTGTAGCTGGGATATGCCATGGATATCTGCTCATGGAGTCCATTCTTAAAGCGAATACCGTCTTTCACCAGTAAATCTCTCCGATTTACTAATTGAGCCAGTGTCCATTCGTTATCTTTTGGCTTAGCATTTGGCAAAGTATGTAACTGGTTAATCAGAACCGTTGCCACACAATACGCATCATGCTCATCATTTTTACGGAGCATAGGTGCACTTTTTCTCTGATCATAAGCCAGAGCTGGATTAATGTCTTTTACAATGTAACCTTTTTCAATCAGCCAGACAGCTAAACTTCTGCCGTAACCGTATGCATTCTCCAATCCGTAAATGGGTTCAAGCCCAAGATGATTGGATTTTCTGTTTACCTTTTCTGCCAGCTTTTTAAATTCACTGGGCTTGTTTTCAATGACGACTACCTCTAACTTTTCATTCCA
>NZ_OAOF01000057.1 GCF_900205965.1 Lacrimispora amygdalina | reverse complement strand
AAATCCAGAAATAACTTGCAATCCAGTCGATACAGAGTTAACATCAACAACCAATAAAAGAAATAACTTGTCCTTTCACCCATTGGTTTGTTGTAGATAGGCTGTCGAACCCTTGCGGACTCAATAAGAGTTAACGCTGTCATCTGAGGTTGCCGGTACGGGAACTAATTGGTTGGAAACAAGATCAGGAGGGAGAGAATTGCAGAGAAGAGAAAAACTGCTTTATGTGGGGATTGACCTGCATAAGGAAACTCACACCGCAGTGATGGTGAACTGTTGGAATGAAAAGCTAGAGGTAGTTGTGATAGAAAACAAGCCCAGTGAATTTAAAAAGCTGGCGGAAAAGGTAAACAGAAAATCCAATCATCTTGGTCTTGAGCCTATTTACGGCTTGGAGAATGCATACGGCTACGGCAGAAGTTTAGCTGTCTGGCTGATTGAAAATGGTTATATAGTAAAAGACATTAATCCTGCTCTGGCTTATGACCAGAGAAAAAGCGCACCCATGCTTCGAAAAAATGACGAGCATGATGCCTATTGTGTGGCAACGGTTCTGATTAACCAGTTACATACCTTGCCAGATGCAAAACCAAAAGATAATGAATGGACGTTGGCACAGCTGGTGAATCGGAGAGATTTACTGGTGAAAGATGGTATCCGGTTTAAGAACGGACTCCATGAGCAGATATCCATGGCGTATCCCAGCTACAGTAAGTTCTTCAGCGAGATAGACGGGAAATGTGCCATGTATTTCTGGAAGACCTACCCGTCCCCTGTCCATTTGCAGGGAAAGACGGCAGAAGACCTAACAATCGAATTTAAGGAAATATCACGCATTGCGAGAAGAGACAAAGCAGAGTTGATTCTGGAATGTGTTCAGAATGATGGAAATACTGTACGCGAATATCAGGAATCCAGAGATTTTATTACAACAAGTCTGGTTCGTGACTTGGAACATCAAAAAGAAGAATTGGCAGGGCTTGATAAAGAAATCGAGAAAATCCTGCTTAGCTTTGATTATAAACTGACCAGTATGCCCGGAATTGGAACGTCTATCGCAAGCAAGTTAATTGCAGAAATCGGAGATATCCGAAGATTTTCCAATGCTGATAAGCTGGCAAGGTTTGCAGGAGTTGCTCCTGTAAAATTCAGTTCCGCCGGAAAAGGCAAGGAACAAAGCTCTAGACAGGGAAACCGTCAGTTACATGGACTATTTTATTTCCTGGCAGTAACCATGGTGTCCAGACCAAAGAATGGAATGCCCAATCATCCGGTATTTTATGATTATTACATGCGGAAAATCGGAGAAGGAAAGACAAAGTCTCAGGCACTGGTCTGCATCATGCGCCGATTGGTGAACATTGTGTACGGGATGATGAAAAATAAGACAAAATACCGGGAACCGATCCTAAAAGAAGAACAGTAATTTCTTTCTTAAAAATAGCACGAAGATGTGCTATACTTTTTTAAAACGAATACGAATTTTCACCCCTTTCTGTATATCTCAGTACCCCACCTGAGGGTTTGGGTGATAATGTTCAATGGACAAATCACGGTCATAAACATACTCCTGAAAAAAACAAATCTTGGAAGGATATAGTAAAATCAACAAAAAGCGGACCTGCAAAATATTCACCAGATATTATAGATATTGAAAGTTTTGAAAGGGATGCATGGAAAACAGGAACACCAACTACAAACGGAAAGAATTGGAAGACGAAAGCGTATGATAGTGTTATTGGTGCTAGCGAAGGAAAGGAAACCACATACATTAGAATAGAAAATAGTGCCAATACAATACATGGTCATCCTATAAGTAAGAATGAATATAATAAATTGAACAAAAATTAGGAGAAATTATGCTAAATAATATTGATTTTGGCGTAGGAAGTATTGTTTATAATGAGTTTCATATTGATTTTGATAAGAAATTAGATGAGCAAGAGGATTCTCTTACAGAAGATCTATTGCAAGTAGAATATCCAAATAATTATTTAATTGATCTAGGTTGGTATCCTGAATGTAGTTCTAAAGGAAATTTTGTTTTAAATGTAATCTATAATTATAATTGGGAAAAACCAGTTTTAAAAAAAGTAGTGGTTTGTAACCCAAAATTAATTTGTGATGCCTTGTTAGAAGCTATTCAATTAGTAGAAAGGTTAATAAAATAATTTAAACTAAGAAATAGTTAAAGAGGTGCTGTTATTACTGAACATAGTTGTACAGCACCTCTTTTTTCTATTACTGAATATGATTTACTGCTTAGGATTTTAATGGAGTCGTTCATGACCCCGTAACTTTTCCGCACTAAGGGGCATTTCCTGTAAGTACAACCCCAGTGACGACCCCAATGCCAATAATCCGACCCCGTTCAAAAAGTCCTTTCAGTCCGCATTGCGGGCTGATGTAAGTTGAACCGGGGAAGTTTTTGACCCCGGCTCTTTAACCAGCATCATTTTCGACCCCATGGTTCACCCCTGTTTTAGTACAGGAAATGAGCGTAAATATTCCTCAACCGGATTTTTAAATAGCAGCAAGTATTCGACTTGAAGCCATATAAAAAACACCCATAGATGCGACTTTTTCTTAAAGTAGCAGAAAGAAGAACAGGTGGCAACAGCAATTCAAACATTTATCAGGAAAAAGGAAAAATTCTTTCTTTTTCATATTTGCCCAACAAGGCTTTTTATTGTCTGAATGGCATACATGCTCCAGTAGCGGTTTCAAAGGTCATACAGGGGAGATATTTTGCGATACAGGGCTAGCAGGGAATGAGACATCCATTCTGCCTTTTCATTGGTTTAAAAATAACTGCCTACGCCCATGGTTCATGGTGAACCATAGGATTTACAGGAATAAGGTTCTATGGTAAAATGGGTCTGCCGGGGGTTACAGGGGGTAAAAATACCATTTCTGTAGCTCCCTTTTCTGTTCTTTTTTCTGCCGTTTTTTCTCCTCAAAATAAATCCAGAAATAACTTGCAATCCAGTCGATACAGAGTTAACATCAACAACCAATAAAAGAAATAACTTGTCCTTTCACCCATTGGTTTGTTGTAGATAGGCTGTCGAACCCTT
>NZ_OAOF01000064.1 GCF_900205965.1 Lacrimispora amygdalina | reverse complement strand
ATGCAGGTCAATCCCCACATAAAGCAGATTTTCTCTTTTCTGCAATTCTCTCCCTCCAGATCTTGTTTCCAACCAATCAGTTCCCGTACCGGCAACCTCAGATGACAGCGTTAACTCTTCACGAGTCCGCAAGGGGGCGACAGCCTATCTACAACAAACCAATGGGTGGATGGACAAGTTATTTCTTTTATTGGTTGTTGATGTTAACTCTGTATAGAATGGATTGCAAGTCATTTCTGGATTTAGTTTCATGAGAAAGGAACAGCAGAAAAAGGAACAGAAAAGGGAGTTACAGAAGAAGTGTTTTTACCCCCTGTAACCCCCGGCAGCACCATTTTACCATAGAACCAGTTTGATGTAAATTCATGGTTCACCATGAACCATAGGGTAGATGATCTGACTAAACTTCTGGTGAAATAGAATTAATATACCACTTTTTGTTTGCCCTGTATCGCAAAATACTGCCCCTGTATGACCTTTAAAACCGATGGTGGAACATGTATGCCATTCAGGCAATTAAACACCTCGTTGGGCAAATTTGAAAAACATAGGTTTTACCTTTGCACCTGATAACTGTTTGGATTGCTATTGCCTCCTGTTCGTCTTTCGGTTGCTTTTTCAGAAAAATGTCGCATATAGATCAGCTTTTCATATCCCTCAAGTCGCACAATCGCAACCATTTATAAATTCCTTAACTAGTAAATTCTCGCCTTATTTTGCTTCAAAAGTAGGGATGAACCATGGGGTCGAAAATGATGCAGGTTAAAGGCCGGTGCACCTTGGGGCGCACCGGCCGATTCACAGCAGCCGGCAATGCCGACTGCATAAGGATTTCGGTCAAAACATTTCTTTTTTATTAGGTGGCTGTCAATAAGACAAAGGTCACCCATCAGGTGGCTGTATCTATTTAAGAATCAGCCACGTTCAAGGAATTCAAAGGTGTCTTTATAGGTACACCTGAGTATCGACTAATAATTTCCGTTATATCACTTAAATTCCAATTATCTCTTATCATATTCCTAAGGTTGTTCATAAAATTCAAAGCCAATCCAATTATTTTCTTCAACTATTTCTTTTATCTTATTAGAAACATATATGGCAGCTACACTTTTTGAACATCTAAAAATATCATATTGGCTACATACTTCTTTATTTAAATAAGTTGCCTGAGGAATAAATGTATATAAATTATATTTTTCATTATATTTATATTTACTCTTCTCCATATCAAAGGCATCAATAAAATTATTTATATACATTAACACATAATTATTATTAATATTGTTAGTAACTACATCAACTAGCTTTATCGGAAAGTATTGTAGTCCCTTAATATCCATTTCCACAAATTTTTCCATAACCCTAACATGAATTATGGGCCATCGTTTTACATTCAACAAATAATCACTTTCTAAATTTGATACTTTTGAACTATAGTAAAATTCAGCATTTGGCCAATCAACTATATTACGTTCTGATAAGATAATATTATCAAAATATCCTTTTTTGACATCCAAGTAAATTATTTCATCCAAATTAGTTGTTTCTGCATAAATGGTGTTTGTTCCATCTTTTATAGAATCATCTATTCTACCCATATCAAATACTAATTTATAATACATCCTTTTACTCCTTTAAATTTTTCCAATATTTTGAATACAACATGTCAGGATTTTCTCGAACTATACTCTTTATTTCGCTTTCATATAAATCTAAAAATATATCCTTATTCCCCTGTGCAACATTATCAATATTCTTCATTTCATCTAATACAAAATCATGATAAGCATTTGGATGTCTTCCTTGATGAGGAAGTAATTCCTTATTCCAATCGGCATCTAAATTAAGCTCATATTTATCTGTGATATCTTTAAATGATTGTGTATATGTTTTACTCTTATCAGTAGCATAGTGATGTACTTGTTCCGGCTTAGTTGTTGATTGTGAATTTTTTAAGCCCTTACCCGTCCCCTCAGGTGGAGTACTGAGGTATGCGACGAACGGTAAAAATATTAATTCAATTAAAAAATTATAGCACGTCTTTGTGCTGTTTTTAAATAGAAAAATTACTGTTCTTCTTCTCGAATCGGTTCACGGTATTCCGTCTTGTTTTTCATCATTCCGTACACTATGTTCACCAAACGGCGCATGATACAGACCAGCGCTTGAGACTTTGTCTTTCCTTCGCCGATTTTTCTCATGTAATAGTCATAAAATACCGGGTGATTGGGTATTCCGTTCTTGGGTTTAGACACCATGGTTACTGCCAGGAAATAAAACAGTCCATGCAACTGACGGTTTCCCTGTCTGGAACTTTGTTCCTTACCTTTTCCGGCGGAACTGAACTTTACAGGAGCCACTCCCGCAAATCTTGCCAGCTTGTCTGCACTGGGAAACCTTCGGATATCTCCGATTTCTGCAATCAGCTTACTGGCTACCGACGTCCCTATACCAGGCATACTGGTCAGTTTATAATCAAAACTAAGCAGGATCTTCTCGATTTCCTGATCAAGCCCTGCTAA
>NZ_OAOF01000068.1 GCF_900205965.1 Lacrimispora amygdalina | reverse complement strand
GATTCTTATGTTGCAGAACAGCTTGTATCTGATGTGCAATCATCAATCACAGCCGCTGATCGGGCTCAGGTCCTGGCACCAACCATTAATGTTACATACGGGGAAAAGGCGGATGAAGGAGAAAATACGGATACTTATCCCTGGATACCGGACATCACTAGACCGCTGGGTGTGATAACGGATGTAGTCAAAGCAATATCCAGAGGGTTAACAGATATTAAAGATCGGATCATTGATATCCCGGGTTCTATTTCGGATGTTCTGGCTGGTATTAAGGCCCTTCCTGTTTCCATTACTGAATCCATTGCGAAATCCCTTGCCGGGGAAGAGGATGCAAAGGCGAACAACTGGCAGATACAGTCAGATATAACCAAAAAGTTTCCCTTTTGTATTCCTTTTGATTTGTTTGCCTGTATCAGTATCTTTGAGAGCACTTCTACCGATCCCCGGTGGGAGCTGCCATTTACAATAGAAAGCCTGAATATTCATGAAACCATTGTAATTGACTTGTCTACTGATGATTGGAAACCTATGGTCATGCTGGTTCGAATAACAACGCTGATTGGTTACTGTATCTGTCTGATCGTCATTACCAGAAATCTAGTAAAGGGGTGATCTTATGTTAGAACAAATTCGGTATATCTTAATAAAGCTTGCCAATGCCTGTGTTGTATTTCTTCCGAACAGTCCGTTTCAATCATTTTTAAACGAGATTGATAAGATTCCCTTTTTAGGGTACTTAAACTATTTTGTTCCTGTGGCGCAGATTATCGCAGTTACTCAGCTTTGGGTTACGGCGGTTGGCCTGTTCTATCTGGTGCAGCTTGCCCTTCGTTGGGTAAAGATGATTGAGTAAAGTATTAAAAGAAAAGGAGTTGTGTATGGAATTAATACTAAAAAAGGTAGATGAAATAAATAAATTTATGCGTGTTGATATTAATAGAATTTCAATCCTAGTTTTAATTACGTTTTTATACTTTCATTTTACTTTTGGATATGAATTATATAATATACTATTTTCTGAATTTGAAACATTTGAATTATTTGGTTATAAATTACTGTATATCTGTTATTGTTCAATTCCATTCTTAATGATTTTATACTCGATAATTTTTTAATCGAACACAACTAAACTAAAATTTTGTTGATAAGGATTTGAGGTGATTTAATGAAACCTTATAACGTTAAAGTGGAGGGATTTTTATGATTTATTTTTATTCTGGTACTCCCGGCTCCGGAAAGTCGTACCATGTTGCAAAGGATATTTACTTCCAGCTAAATCATGGAAAGAATGTGATAGCGAATTTTGATATTAATTATGATCTGATAACTGCAAAGAAAAAAGGCTTCTTTTTTTACAAGGATAATTTTGATTTAACGGTTGACTGGCTCTTAGATTTCTCCCGTTTGTGTCACCGTCGGGATAAAAGAGGAAAAATCATTGAGGGTCAGACCTGGCTTGTCATTGATGAATGCCAGCTTATCTTTAACTGTCGTTCCTGGAATGACCGGAGCCGCCAGCAATGGGCCAACTTTTTCACCCAGCACCGGAAATATGGATACAACATCATACTGATCAGCCAGTTTGACCGCCTGGTAGATCGTCAAATCCGCAGTCTGATTGAATACGAATACCGTCACCGTAAGATTAACAACTTTGGTACGGTGGGATTCTTCCTGGGGCTCTTTTCTCTTGGTCATCCCCTTTTTATTTCTGTTGAATATTGGTACGGGGTCAAGGAAAAATGCGGTACTTCATTTTTTTACGGACGCAAGAAGTACTATCGCATGTACGATTCGTACAAATTGTTTGACGAGGGCACCCAGGGC
>NZ_OAOF01000071.1 GCF_900205965.1 Lacrimispora amygdalina | reverse complement strand
AAGAGGTGACAAACTATAAATAGTCAAGAGGTTTTATACAAATTTTTTGATATAAAAAAAGAGTAACTTTAATAAGCCATCTGAATACACCGTATTTCAGATGAATACAAAATTTTATTAGAAAGATGTTTTAGCGAAGTTTTTGAATGTTATAGTCTACTTCTTGCCTCTCCAATGCATAGATGACTCTAACAAGCTTCTTCGCCACATGAGTAATAGCTACTCGATGTGGTTTGCCTTCTCCGCGTTTCTTGGCATAATAAGTTGCAAATGTTATATCGAAACGGATTAATGGAAGGCAACAATTAATAAGAACATATCGCAGCTGAGATGATCCACGCTTCACCATTCTACCACCGTGTGATTCTGTTCCAGAATCATTTATGCCTGGTTCTATTCCAGCAAAGGCAAGCATCTGACCTGGGTTTGAAAAGTTCGATATATCGCCGTATTCAGAGTAAATAACGGCGGCAGATATTGGACCGATGCCCGGAACTGACATGTAATGAGGATGGACCTCTTCAATTAGTTTATTGATTTCATTCTCAAGAGTACCTATTTCTTTTACAAGAGATTTGTAAAGAGTAAGTAAGCTGTTCAGTTCAACATCAAAGATAGAATTATTTACTCCCACAGTATTTGTGGCAAGTTCCTTCAACTCCAGGAACTGCTGAGGAGAAAACTTGCCTCTTGATATAGAACGAAGTTTGTCATAAGATACTGAATTCATTCTTGCCATCTTTTCAGCGGAACCGTAGTTTTCAAGCAGATACAGAGCGGTCTTAGATAAACGCTCATGAAAGAAAGGCTTGAATTCAGGAAAGGTGTGATCTAGCACATTGGTAATCTTTATAAGATAAAAAGAACGCTGCCGAACTAACCTATCACGCAAACGAGTTAATGACTTTAAGGAATAAGCGTGGTAAAATCCTTTTGAATGGGGTTTGTATTCAACAGTCATTAACCACCGGGCTATTGATTCGCAGTCAATAGAGTCGGTCTTGGTTCGCCTTAGAGATGTGGATTTCTTGTATTCCTTGATGAGAACTGGATTAATTTCCATGAAGCTGTGATTGGCATTTTCAAGGAAGAGTTCGAGATTGAGGGCATAGTGGGCTGTTGATTCGAACCCTATTTTTATATCCTGTGGATTGGAGAGAGAATTAAAAATAGTGAGTAGCTGCTCAAAACCTGTCTTATCATTTTTAACAGTAAATTTTGAAACAATCTTTTGATCAGCAGCAGATATAATGCAGCAATCATGTTTGTACTTGGAAATATCAATTCCAACAAAGTACATGGACATAGAGTGAAACCTCCTGATATGTATATTGGCACTGTTGTCTTCCACAGAGAATCCGGCTGTGTAATCACGTAAATAGAAACGTCAGGCGTTAACAAACTGATTAACAGTAATAGACGAAAAGCTGTGGTCTGAGTCACCTCGGAACAGTCAAAGCTGTAATTATATAGGTACAGATCCACAGTGCCTTTTCAAAATATATCAGAGATGGATTAAAATGCCCAGAGAATCTGGGAGAAAGGAAAAATCCAATTACCATCTAAGATAATTGGATTATACGTG
>NZ_OAOF01000073.1 GCF_900205965.1 Lacrimispora amygdalina | reverse complement strand
ATAAAAAAGTGTCTTCGACACTCTCAACTCCCCTGCCCCTCACTCATGAGGGGTTTGGGGTTTTTCTTTGTGTAACTTTATTGTAAAATTCTTTTATGAATATCTTACAAACCATTTTTGCTGACTATTATGAACACATTATTTACGAACTTCACCCCAGACGTTCCGTTATTGAAAATGTTGGGCGTATGATTGACTGTGGGGATCCCTCCAAGGGCGGTGCTATGTTTGGCTGCCCTCTTTGTGGTGACTTAAAGTTTGTTCCTTTTCGCTGCAAAAGCCGTTTCTGCCCTTCCTGTGGCAATAAATACAATCAGTTTCGCTCTCTTCATATGTCCTCTAAACTTGTTTCTTGTGTTCACCGTCACTGCGTTTTTACAATCCCTGAAGAGCTCCGTATTTTTTTCTTAAATGACCGTTCTCTTCTAAACTGCCTCTTTCATTCCGTCCGTGATGTTGTTCTTCGTATGTTTTTTATGATGAATAAGTCTGAACTCTTTACTCCTGGATTCATCTGTGTTCTTCATACCTTTGGCAGGGATCTCAAATGGAATCCTCATATACATGTCCTTATTTCTGAAGGGGGCGCCGGTAACTTCTCTCCATGGAGACCTGTTAAACACTTTAACTATAACTTTCTTCGCATTGCTTTCCGGAAAGTTCTCCTTGAGCAGCTTTCTAAACAACTCGGACCTTCTTTCAACAAAATCAAAAATTCCATTTACCAAAAGCATGAAGACGGCTTTTATGTTCGTGCAAAGCCAAACCTGTGCACACCGGATATCACAATTAAATACATCAGCCGTTACCTTGGTCGACCAGTTATTGCCAGTTCACGCATTGATCACTATGATGGCGATTTCGTTACTTTTCATTACACACGGCATGAAGATAACAAAACCATCACCGAACGTATACCTGCCTTAGATTTTATTAAAAGGCTTATCATCCATATCCCGGAAAAGCATTTTAAAATGCTTCGCTATTATGGCATTTATGCCAAACATCACAAGCAAGAGAAAAAACTTCGTAAATGCCTTTCTCCTGAAAAGAAGAAATTTCTCTTACGATATTTAGACTGGCGTAATTCTATCCTTTTATCTTTTGGATATGACCCTCTTTGCTGCCAGAAATGTGGCTCTTCTATGTTGGTTTTAGAAGTTTACCACAAAAAAACTGCACTATTTGAACAATATCGAAAGGTCATGGGATATGGATAGAACCATATCTGTAAATCTTCCTTTATAGTCAAATAGTGCAGTCAAACCAACAAAACAAAAAACCTCATAAACAACGTCATGGCGAAGTCACACCTTCGCTCTTTTGCTATGCTATTTTTTATTCCAAAGCCATTATACACT
>NZ_OAOF01000080.1 GCF_900205965.1 Lacrimispora amygdalina | reverse complement strand
AGAACTATTACCTGATTGACACTAAGACAATTATATCATGGGCTTAACTAAGCCTATTGAACAAAATTAATTAAGTTATCAAGGTACATTTATGTATCTTAAAAATATTATACGAGGAGGTGTAAGAAATGATTAATCCCGAAAAAACAATTGGTAATCTGATTGATAAACAAAATGTTTCATTTATAAGCTCTGTTGATTGTATGGGGTTCCCCAATACGAAAGCGATGCTTCCACCCAGAAAGAGAGAGGGTATAAAAACGTTTTATTTTACAACAAATACATCTTCAATGAGAGTGGGTCAATACAAAGATAACGAAAACGCATGTATCTATTTCTGTGACAAGCGTTTTTTCCGGGGAGTAATGCTTAGAGGCACCATGGAAGTTTTGGAAGATGAAGCGAGCAGGCAGATGATATGGCGTAATGGAGATACAATGTATTATCCCCAGGGCGTTAATGATCCTGACTACTGTGTATTGAAGTTTACAGCATTAGACGGACGGTATTATAGTAATTTCCATTCAGAAGTATTTAATATTGACGAACCGTTAAGAGAACAATTGTCTGAATCAAAATAGACGACTGTTTATATAGAAGAATCCAGCCGGCAACCGAGGTTTTTCCATGTTTAAAATGAACTTTCCGGTACCTCAGAAAAAAATAAAATTTAAAATATAAAAACTGTTGACTTTTGTCGAAAGCTTTGGTATGATATACCTCGCCGCTGAAAACGGCGGCAAACTTCTTCCAAAAACACATCGATGACCGATGAGAAAAGTTTTGAAGAAAATGAAAAAAATG
>NZ_OAOF01000093.1 GCF_900205965.1 Lacrimispora amygdalina | reverse complement strand
GTCAGTGACCCAACCGCAAGGAGGGAGCTGCCGAAGGCGGGACTGATAACTGGGGTGAAGTCGTAACAAGGTAGCCGTATCGGAAGGTGCGGCTGGATCACCTCCTTTCTAAGGAAGAAAAAGTAGGGGTTTTATATACTGTTGAGTCTTAGGTTTTCAAAGATTTTAATTAAATAAGAAACATCAGAGACAAAATTTTTCTGGTGCCGATGCGCTTAGGGGACACACCCGTTCCCATCCCGAACACGATGGTTAAGACCTAAGCGGCCGATGGTACTATACTGGAGACGGTATGGGAGAGCAGGTGGGTGCCAGATTATATTTGGGGGTGTAGCTCAGTTGGGAGAGCACCTGCCTTGCAAGCAGGGGGTCAAGAGTTCGAATCTCTCCATCTCCATTCGATGTTGAACATTAAGCATAGAGCATAGTTATTAATCAATTATGTACGCTTTTAACAACATCGCGCATGTACCTTGAAAACCACATATTGAAATATATCTAGATAGAGTCTTTGCAAAAAGA
>NZ_OAOF01000083.1 GCF_900205965.1 Lacrimispora amygdalina | reverse complement strand
TTTGAAAACTCCTACTCTTACAATATGGGAGTTGACTTAGCAAAGTTTAACCCTGCTTTGTCGGCAGATGATTTCTATTTTTCCTATGACCATTCAAGCGACACTGTGATTCGCCATACTGATATATTCTTACTTCAAAAGGATAAGCGTGTGGCAGGCATCTTGTCTGGCTCCAGAACTCTTGAAATTTACTATATGAATGACGATGGCAAACTGGTTTCTCCTGTTTCCAGGGTCACCTATTCAAACAATTCCGGTACCTATACTTATTATCCTTACGAAAAACCGAACTTCTCTTATATGTTGATTTCTGGAACTGATTATACCGCAGAAACGATGTCCAATATTCCGTTTCCTGTTTACGGCTCTCTTGATGAATTAAGAACTTATCTCTCTTATGGAACCTTGGGGGATACCATTAATGAATATACGGGTGCTTATACCTGGGTGGATGTTAATTCTGATGTTGATACACAGCAGCGTGATGTTACTTCCGACGTTGAGGTCACAATTCCGAAAGATTCTTATGTTGCAGAACAGCTTGTATCTGATGTGCAATCATCAATCACAGCCGCTGATCGGGCTCAGGTCCTGGCACCAACCATTAATGTTACATACGGGGAA
>NZ_OAOF01000084.1 GCF_900205965.1 Lacrimispora amygdalina | reverse complement strand
ACCGGAAGACGAACAGGAGGTAATTGCAATCCTAACAGCTATCAGGTGCAACGGGAAAAGACTATATTTTTCTGATTCGCCCAACAAGGCTTTTTATCGCCTGATTGGCATATATGTTCCACCATCGGTTTTAAAGGTCATACAAGGGCAATTATTTGTGATACAGGGCAAACAAAAAGTGGTATATTAATTCTATTTCACCAGAAGCTTAGTCAGATCATCTACCCTATGGTTCATGGTGAACCATGAATTTACATCAAACTGGTTCTATGGTAAACTGGTACTACCGGGGGTTACAGGGGGTAAAAAATACTCTTTCTGTGGCTCCCGTTTCTATTCTTTTTTCTGCCGTTTCTTCTCCTAAAAACAAATCCAGAAATGACTTGCAATCCATTTCATACAGAGTTAACATCAACAACCAATAAAAGAAATAACTTGTCCTACCATCCATTGGTTTGTTGTAGATAGGCTGTCGCCCCCTTGCGGACTCATAAAGAGTTAACGCTGTCATCTGAGGTTGCCGGTACGGGAACTGATTGGTTGGAAACAAGATCTGGAGGGAGAGAATTGCAGAAAAGAGAAAATCTGCTTTATGTGGGGATTGACCTGCAT
>NZ_OAOF01000085.1 GCF_900205965.1 Lacrimispora amygdalina | reverse complement strand
AGCTTACTGGCTACCGACGTCCCTATACCAGGCATACTGGTCAGTTTATAATCAAAACTAAGCAGGATCTTCTCGATTTCCTGATCAAGCCCTGCTAATTCTTCTTTTTGATGTTCCAAGTCCCTTACTAAACTCGTTGTAATAAAATCTCTGGATTCCTGATATTCCCGAAAGGTATTTCCATCATTCTTAACGCAATCCAAAATCAACTCCGCTTTATCTTTCTTGGCAACACGGGATATTTCCTTAAATTCGATTGTTAGTTCTTCTGCTGTCTTTGCCTGCAAATGAACAGGGGATGGGTAGGTCTTCCAGAAATACATGGCACATTTTCCGTCTATCTCGCTGAAGAACTTACTGTAGCTGGGATACGCCATGGATATCTGCTCATGGAGTCCGTTCTTAAACCGAATACCGTCTTTCACCAGTAAATCTCTTCGATTTACCAGTTGTGACAACGTCCATTCGTTATCTTTTGGCTTTGCATCCGGCAAAGTATGTAATTGGTTAATTAAAACCGTTGCAACACAATACGCATCATGCTCATCATTTTTACGGAGCATAGGTGCACTTTTTCTCTGGTCATAAGCCAGAGCTGGATTAATGT
>NZ_OAOF01000092.1 GCF_900205965.1 Lacrimispora amygdalina | reverse complement strand
TTCTCGATTTCTTTATCAAGCCCTGCCAATTCTTCTTTCTGATGCTCCAAGTCCCGTACCAGACTTGTTGTAATAAAATCTCTGGATTCCTGATATTCCCGTAGGGTATTTCCATCATTTTGAACACAATCCAGAATTAATTCTGCCTTATCTTTCTTGGAAATACGAGCTATTTCCTTAAATTCGATTGTTAGGTCTTCTGACGTCTTTCCCTGCAAATGAACAGGGGATGGGTAGTTCTTCCAGAAATACATGGCACATTTTCCGTCTATCTCGCTAAAGAACTTACTGTAGCTGGGATATGCCATGGATATCTGCTCATGGAGTCCGTTCTTAAACCGAATACCGTCTTTCACCAGTAAATCTCTTCGATTTACCAGTTGTGACAACGTCCATTCGTTATCTTTTGGCTTTGCATTCGGCAAAGTATGTAATTGGTTAATTAAAACCGTTGCAACACAATACGCATCATGCTCATCATTTTTACGGAGCATAGGTGCACTTTTTCTCTGGTCATAAGCCAGAGCTGGATTAATGT